>JANRJH010000036.1:0-23618 GCA_033764075.1 Saprospiraceae bacterium
GTTCAGTGTTGTGGGCGACTTTAATCGCACTTCATACACCGCTTTTCTGCATGATGGCGAAATACAACAACCCGAGCAACCTCCCGGCCAAATTCCGGGCGTGATCTCGTAGGTAAGATCACTACAACTTTGCAGTGAAAGGGTAGGAGGCGCCCCCGGCGTTTGGGCGCCCAACGGCAGTATGGCTACCCAAAAAAGGAAACCGCCAAGAGGGATACGGCGGTGGCATAACTTACCCATTGCCCCCCCCCCCGCGGAGGAAAGAAAAAATTGTTTTCATAATCGAATGTATTTGAGATGGTGAAAAGTGCTTTTGGAGTGGATTAAACCGGCACTGCAAATATACCCGAAAAGACGTGGTATACCGCACGGGTAAGGAGGGCGATTGCTATCGTTCGTCGAAATTAATATAGTTAAAACATGAGTCATCCCGATTTTTTCATGTTACGGCCTCATCCGCAAAAAAGCCCACCGGCCCACCACTCCGAACACCAACGCATAGGCCAGGCTGCACACCACGGGTTGCCATTGCCACACGATCCCGCTCTCGTAAGCAGGCATAAACTGCACCGGAGGGCCATAAGGCAGCCAGCGCGCCAGGGAGCTCGCCGGTCCCAGCAGTTGCACCAGCACAAAACCCAGGATACCGATGGTGAGTGGTACGATGAAATGGCGAAACACCAGGCTTAGCCAGAAATGCAAGGCTGCAAGTCCCAACACCGAAAGCATCGTGTAGGACGCCAGCAGGACCACCTGGCCCGGCGCCGGCCAATGGCCCAACAGGCCGGTTGCCGGCAGCAACAGCCCGGTGAGCGCCCCCGTCAGCAGCATACCCACTATAAACGCGAGGTGGGCCGCCACAAACAGGCCGTACATCCAGAGAAATTTGCTGAAAAACAGGGCACTGCGTGCGGTCGGCAGGGCCAGCAACTGCATCCACATGTCGCGCCGGTGTTCCTGAAAGGCCACCAGGCTGGTCAGGATGATTACAAACAGGGGAAGCATCATAAAGGCGATGCCCTGGTAATGGCCCGTTACCCAGCCCCGCCAGGGGTTGTCTTGCGCGTGCACCCACCGGGTGTCGGCCAGGTGCAACACCCAAAACATGAGCAGGTTGGCCCCCGTGCCGGCGCCGGCGAGCCAGGCGGCGAACGAGCGGCGGCTTTTGATGTGCTCGGCGCGCAGGGCGTTCAAAAAAGACGTCATGGTTGTTCCTTGATCAGGGATAAATACCGTTCTTCCAGCCGCACCGGCGTTATGCGCACCTGATACACCGAAATGCCGGCCTGCTGAAGCCGCTCCAGCAGGGGCGGGATGTGCTCCTTGCCCGGAACGTCGAGGTGGAGCAGCCCGTCGGCGCCCCGCACGGCCCCAGGCAGCAGGGACAGCGCTTGTTCGGGCGCAGCGCACTCGATGCGCAGGGGCGTCTGCCCGTTCCCGGGCATCAAATCCCCGATGGAGCCTTGGGCTATGAGGCGTCCCTGGTGCAACAGGCCCACATGCGTGCATATCTGTTCCATTTCGGCCAGCAGGTGGCTGGACACCACCAGCGTTTTTCCGGCCTGCTGCAGGTGGTGCAGCAGCGCGCGCACATCGGCGATGCCGGTGGGGTCAAGTCCGTTGGTGGGCTCGTCGAGGATCAGCAGCTCGGGGTCGGGCAGCAGGGCCAGGGCAATGCCGAGGCGCTGTTTCATGCCGGTGGAGCAGGCGCCGACCCTGCGGTGGGCATGGTCGGTCATGCCGGTGATCGCCAGCAGCTCGTCGATGCGCTTTTCCGGCAGGCCCCGGCAGGTGGCGAATACGCGCAGGTTCTCCCGGCCACTCAGGTGGTGGTACAATTGTGGCCCTTCAATCTGCAAGCCGATGCGCTCGTACAGACCCGGCTGCTGCTGCGCGAGCGGATGCCCGAAAATGCGGATGTCGCCCTTCGTAGGCCGCCAAAGTCCGGCGATGAGCTTGAGCAGGGTGGACTTGCCCGCGCCGTTCGGGCCCAGCAAGCCGTACAAACTGCCCCGGGGAACAAGCAGATCCACATCCCGCACCACCGGATCGTTACCCGGATGCGCGAAAGACAGATGCGCCGTTTGCAACAACGGAGCGTTATCGCCGATTGCCGTGTTAAAGCCCGATGCGTGTTCCAAATTCCAAACCGAAGGCATACAGGCGTTCCTCTTTTTTTTAGCGGAAACAAAGTACGCGATTTTATTTGTAAAGATGAACCGAGTCGGCAAGAATGTCCGTCAAAGCGGTCAAATTATGGATGGCATTGAGTTGGTCGGCCGTCAAATGCAGGGTTAGAACCCCATCCGGGCTGGCGAGAAACACGGCGGGCAGGGCCGTCGATTTCCATTGCGGATATTGGGCCTGAAACTCGTCGCGGTGCAAAAACGTCATGGGCACCGGCGAAGTGCGCACAAAGGCTTCCCAATCCGGCCGGATGCGCCACACGCCGTGGGTGAGGTCGCACAGGCGGCAGGGGTAGGTCGACGGGGAGAACACCTTGTGCGCGATGTCGGCAGCAAGGTTGAAAAATCCGGTATCGGCGTTGTATACAAAAAGCAGCATGGCTTAAAAATTCGTCCTACGAGTTTACTCGTAGGACGAGTTTTCCCAGCGCGCCTGCAACGTTTCGATGTCATAGAACTCTTTAAAAAACGCGTCGCACCACAAGCAGACGTTCTGCAAGTCGGCAGCCCGCGCCTCGGCAAAATCCCGCGAAATGCCTACGCTCTCTCCCATACCCAGCGGGTCGCCCTCGTTGATTTTCTGAAAGACGGGCGATTGCGCCACGCGCGCCAGCACGTCGGCCACCTTTTCCACGCGGGCGTCGCCCAGGGCCTTGTAGGTGCCCGGACAGCAGGGGTTGATTTTCCAGAGTTGTATGGAAATTTCCTGGGGTATACCTTCGGCGCCGGTGAGGAAGCCGATGCCGCCGGATAAAATTTTGCAGAAATTATGCGTGGGGTCTTTTTTCCAAATGTTTTTTTCCAGCGCCCGGCCACGGGCCCAGTTGCCACCCAGCCACATGTCTTCGGTCGCACCCCAGTAGCCCCACGACAGATTTTTATCCGACACCAGGTAGTTGTCTTTTTCGATGAGCGGGTCTTTGTCTTCGCCGTTTACGCCGCGCGTGTCGAACAGTTCGGCCAGGGCCATCAGGCGGTTTCCGGCGTGTTTATGGTAGCGGTCTATGCTGGCGATGTCGAATCGCGAGACGCCCTTTTCGATGAGTGTGTCGAGGGTCTCGCCGTTGAGCAGATCGCCATTGGTTTGCAGCATGATCCGGGTGCGGTCGGCGTAGCGGTCGCGCAGGCGGTCGAGGATGGCGTAGAGCAGTTTTTTGTCGGCCAGCGGCTCGCCACCGGAGAGGATGATGCGGTCGATCCGGTCGGGCAGGTTGTCGACAATGGCCATGCACTCGGCCTCGCTGATGCGTTCGCCCTGGGGGCCGGAGTAGTTGTAGCAGTGGTCGCACTGGTCGTTGCACAACTGGGTGAACACCCAGTACAGGCTTTCGCAGTGGTTATAGTCGGTCGGTTGGCGCATTTTTCAGGTGTATGGTTTGCCAAAAGTCCATTTCGCGGGACATACCGGTGCGCGGGTCGGCCACAAACGCGTCGAGATCGGCATAGGTACTCAGTTGGCCGGACTCCATGTAGGCCAGGCGGTCGCCCATGAGCACGGCCTCCTTCAGGTCGTGGGTCACAAAGATGGCGCTGATGTGTTGCTCCCGGGCGATGGTTTTGAACAGTTGTTGCATGTTGGCGCGGGTTTCCACGTCGAGGTTTCCGAAGGGTTCGTCCAGCAACAACACGGGAGGCTGCACGTTGAGCGCGCGGCCGAAAGCAACCCGCTGTTTTTGTCCGCCGGACAGTTGTTCCGGCATTTGCCGGGCAGGGGGGCCAAGTTCGAGCTTTTCGAGCAATGCATTCGTCCGCGTGCGGACTTCCGCTTCAACAATGCGCCGCAGCCGCAGCCCGAAGGCCACATTCTCAAACACATTCAGGTGCGGGAACAGCAGGGGTTCCTGGTAGAGGTACAGGATGCCACGGCGCCCGGGTTCCCGGCCTGTCAGGACCTCGCCGTTCAGGATCACCTCGCCGGCAGATGCCGGGTGCAAACCGGCCAACGTCTTGAGCAGGGTGGTTTTTCCGCAGCCCGACCGACCGAGGATGGCCAGCGTCTCGCCCTTTTCCAGTGAAAAAGAGAGCGCGGCATAAATTTCCGTGTCGCCGTAGCCGGCCGTCAACCCCTGACCAACAAAATAGCTCATGTGAATGAAACGGATTCAACCCGAAACAAGGCGCGTTTGTTCAACCACAACAACAAGAGCGGAGGCAGCACCAACAGGCAACTGCTCGCCGCCGCCACATAAGGGTTGGCCTCCCCGATGTACTGAAATACGCGCACGGTGAGCGTAGGCACACGACCCAGCCCCAACACCGAGGTGAGACCGTAGTCGAACCAGGAGATCAGAAATGCCTGAAACCAGCACAACAGCAACACCGGCCGCGCCATGGGCAACAGCACACGACGCCAGGCATCCTGCGCACTACCGCCAAAGGTGTACACCAGGTTTTCCATGTCGAATACCCGGGCCGACCACCAGGGGGTGAGCACCAGCACACAAAACGGAAAGGTGATGAACAACTGCGCCAGCCACACCCCCGCAAAAGTGCCCACCAACGCCGTCTTGTAAAAGAAATACTGCAAACAAAAAGCGTACACCACCGGCGAAAAGGCATAAGGAAGGTAAGCCAGGCGCAGCAGCATCCGCCGCCTGTCATGCTTAGCCAGCATCCGCGACACCCAAAAACCCAGGGCGGTGGCACTGACGGAAACCGCCAACGACAACGATAATCCGTAAACCAGGCTGCCAAACAGTTGGCCGGCCGAGACCCAGTGCTGCAGGGTAAGGCGTTTCGGCCAGGCGTCGGGAAAAACCCAGCGATCGGAAACGGAAAGCAGGGGGAGGTAAAGGAAAGGGAGGGCAAAAACAAGCAGGAGAATCACCAGCAGAAGGCGTCTGAGGCGGGGTTCAACGGGCATGGGCTGTAACGGTTACGCCTTGCAAAGGTAAAGGTTGCGTTGGTAGTAGGCTTATGAAAATATTCATGAACGTCGCAGTTCGGTTTGGCAATTTGGCATATCTTTGTAAAGTAATAGCAAGAGACTTTTACCACGATGTTGTCCGAAACGCCTTGGAGCGCGACGGTTGGAAAGTTACTCATGACCCTTTCCCTTTGAACATTGGCAACATTGGTTATGAGGTTGATTTGGGGGCAGAGAGATTGATTGCTGCTGAAAAAAACCATCAGAAAATCGCCGTAGAGGTGAAAAGTTTTACCGGACCATCCGACATCAACGAATTCCACAGAGCGATGGGGGCAGTTTAACGACTACTTTGTAGTTTTGGAGGAGTTGGAGCCAGACAGGGTGTTGTTTTTGGCCATCCCGGAAGAAATTTGGATCGGCTTTTTTCAGGAAAGAGCTATTCAACGTGCTGTCGAGCGCATTGGCGCCAGGGTAATTGTTTACAGCCCAACAGAAAAGACAATAAAACTATGGATAAATTAGAAAAATACCAAGGCATAATTCTTGAATTTCTGGAAGAATACGCCAAGGTCAAACCGGCAAACCAGCCCGAAGTGTCTAATTATGTTATCGCCGACCGCGAGCACCATCATTTTCAACTCCTGCGTATTGGGTGGCAGGGGCCACAATACGTATTTGCCGTGGTATTTCATTTTGAAATTAAAAACGGAAAGGTCTGGTTCCAACGAAACACCACAGAATTGGAGGTGGTGGATGTTCTAATGGAAAAGGGTATCCCTAAGGAGGACATTGTGCTTGGCTTCCGCCCGCCCTATGCCAGACCTTACACAGGGTTCGCAACCGCCTGATCTATCCTACCCCACCCTCCGCACCACCCACACCACCACCAAGGCATACAAACAGGTCAGCACGTACGCCTCCGGCAGTTCCAACAGATCGAAGCGCCGAAACTTCTGCGCAATGAGCACCGAAAGCATCCGCGGCGACTGTCGCCCCAGCAGCAGCGGCACCTCGTATGTGCCCATCAGCAACAACCCATACAACCACAAAACCGGCCGCGTGCGATGCCACAACACCGGCGCCGCCACCCGCCACACCACCTGCCGGGCGGTGGCGCCCAGCGCCCGCGCAGCCCCCATCAGCCCCGTCAGTCCGGCCGCCCGCGCTTGCGCCAGAAAAAGCAAGGTGAGAAAAGGGAACGTGAGCATGACCAAGGCAACAAAAACGCCCGTATGCGCCGAATCATTGACCAGCTCCGGGAACCGGTCCGGCGCTGCAGCTCCCGACAAACGTGACAACCACCCGCCGCGACCCAGCAACTGGAACACCCAAAAGGCAGCGATCAGCGGCGGTATCGTTAGCGGCAGGTAGGGCAAAAAAGACCAACGCCCTTCCAGCGGTTCGCGCAACAACAATGCCGCCGAAAAAGCCAGCACCGCTGAAACCGCCATGACCGCTACCGCTATTCCCGCACTCAACAACAACGAGCCCCAAAAAGCCCCATCGGTGAGCACCGCCTGCCAGTGCGACCAGGTAAACCCGCCGGCCAACGCACCGGCCAAACCGACGCTGTACAAAAATGCATACGAAAGGCCGGCCGCCAGCGGGAGGATGGCCAACAACAGATAGGCGACGAGTGCGATTCGGTTGTGCATGCACAAATATATTCATAAAATGAACCGCAGAGGACGCAGTGGTAACACAGAGGAGAGGCATCCTCTGAGATCCTCTGCGACCCCACAGCGTCCTCTGCGGTTTATTTTTTTTTCGCGCCCTATCCGTGAATGAACCGCAGAGGACGCAGTGGTAACACAGAGGGGCGCAGAGGCATTCCCTGAGATTCCCCTGAGATTTATTTAAAGAACACCAACCCAAACCCTATTCAATTACCTTTTCCCTGAAATCCCGATACAACCGGATCATGTATTCCGGGTCGGGCTCCTGAATGGCCTTGTCACCGATCTCGCTCCGCCGGGGTGAAAAACGCCGCTCCGGGATGGACGCGAACTTTTCCTGCCACGCTGCCGGCAACCGGCCCACATCCAGCACCGTTCCGTCGCCCCATACCCCGGGGTTCATCTTTCGCCATTGTGCTTCGGGGGACACCAGAAAGTTGACGACCACCATCGCACCGGCCTTGTTGGCGGCATTGGCCGGAATGCCCAGGAAATGGGAATTCTGGATGGTGCCGGTTTCCAGCACAAATGCACGCGCGGTTTCCGGGAAAACGCCCTGCAGGATTTTGTTGTCCACTTCACCGTCGTTGTTGCTCATGGTGAAGTCCAACTCCCCGTTGGCGAACATCTGGTGCATGGCGGCCAGGCTCTCCGGGAAGGTTCGGCCCTCCCGCCAGAAATAGGGTTTGTTTCGGTTAATGAATGCCCAAAGCCGGGCGCTCCACACCTCGTATTTTTTTTCATCAAACGGGCCGTTGAGCGCCTCCCTGCCACCGGCCAGGGCTGCCAGCCAGCTTTTCAGCAAGGTCATGCCGGTGAATTCGTAGGGAATGGTGAATCGGCCGGGGTGGGTGCGCACGTAAGCCTCCAGCGCTTCCAGGGTGCGCGGCGGAACAGGGGTGCGCGCCGTGTCATAGATCAGCGCCAGTTGCACATTGCCCCAGGGGCACTCGAAGCCGTTGACGGGTTGTTGAAAATCGATGCCAATAAACGGATTGTCAAAATCGATGTACCGGGCGTTGGGCAGCTGCTCCACAAACGGGCCATGAAGGGCTTCAATCTGGCGCAACTGAAAAAAGGTCTCGCCGTTGATCCAGCACAGGTCGAGTTTGCCTGTTTTTTGCCCGGCCTCTTTCTCGGCGAGCAATACCTTGACGATCTCGGTACCCTGACCCGGCGCGATCTGAAGGTTGATGCCATAGCGGGTTTGCAACTCCGGCGCCACATACTCGTTCATGTAGCAGTTGATGAGCGGGTCACCCTGCCACATCATCATGTGCACCGTGGTGTTCCGGGCCTGGGACTCCATCTCCGGCCAGGCGGCCGGGGGTTGCCGGGGTGTTTTTTCCGGGGCGCAGGACGTCAGCAGGGTAGCGGCTAAAAAGAAATATAAAAACTTCATTGTCAGATATTTTCACTCGTCCTACGAGTTAACTCGTAGGACGAGTGCCAAACAGGTACCGCAACCCAAACTGAAATTGCCGCGGCGCACCCGCATTCCGCCGCACCAGCACACCCGAAGAAGCGGCGCCCGCCTGGATCTGGTTGCTTTGGGTGGCGTTGTTGGCGTAGCCACTCAGGTTTTCGGTATTGAGCAGGTTGAATACGTCGGCGCGCAAGGCCAGCCTGCCATGCGAAAGCGGGATGAAGTACTCCGCCGTCAGGTCGAACACATTGGACCAGGGCAGCCGGTCGCTGTTGCGCGGCTCTCCGGGGTGGCGGTCGCTGTTGCCCACGTAGGCCTCACCGAAGGCGCGGCCATCGCCGTTCAGGTCGGTGGTTCCGTACACGGTAGCGTCGGGTATGCGGTTGATGGGCTGTCCGCTCTGGAGCAGACCGGCGATGGTGAAGCGCATGTTTCGCCACGGGTAGTAGGTATACCAGCCGTTGATCACGTGGGTGCGGTCATTGATGCCGGGCCCCCATTCGCGGTCGAAATTATTGCTGTCTTCGGCGCGAAAATTGATGTCTTCGGTGTCGTTGTTCAGTCGCGACAAGGTGTAAATCAGGCGCCATTCGTAGCGGTCGTCGGCTCGGGACTTCTGCAGGTTGAACGACAGGGCGGCGTATTCGGACGAGCCGCCGGTTTCGCTCACCACCACGTTGCGGGCCACGCCGGTGAGCACCTCCCCGTTGATGGTGGCGCTGCTGTTCTGAATGGGCACCGGCCGGGTCAGATCGGCCTCGGCCTGTGTGCGCACAGTGATGTTGTTCGCATCGTTTTGCACATAGGCTGATGGTGCGTTCAGGTCGCGCAGGCGAAACAGGTTTTCAGAGCGGTTGAATACGGCGTCGACGTAAAATAGCCGCTTGTTGTCGAGCTGGTGCTGAAAGCCCAACATAAACTGGTGCGCGTAGGGATTCTGGTAGCCCTCCGGGTTCAGAATACGGCGATCATTGCTAAAGGCTTTTTCACGTTGATCCTGTAATTCCCCGGACGTAGGCCCTTGCAGGTAGTCCACGCCCGAAACGGTGGCGCTGAGGTTGCCGTCGAACGTGATCTTGTCCAGATCGGTGTCGGCGGGTAGTATGCCCTGGTCGATGAGCGCCTGCAGCTGCTTGCGGTAGTCGGCGCCGGTGGTATTTTGCTGCAAGGCGTCGCTGTACACGGCGTAAAGGATGCGGTCGTAGAAAATGCCGTAGCCGGTGCGCAGGCTGGAGCGGGCGTCAAGTTTGTAATTGGCGCTCAACCGCGGGCCGATGTTGTTGAAATCCCCCCGGTCGCCACCCCCTTTCGACAGGTTATCGTAGTCGTAGCGCAAGCCGGCGGTCAGGTTCAGGCGGTTGTTCACGCTCCAATCGTCTTCCAGGTAGACCGAAAAGATGTTCTGCCGGGCGCCGAGCGACTGGGGCCGCAGTTCCACGTTGTACTGGAGCACCTGGGCATCGGCGGGGATGTCGTCGTAATCAAGATCGGCGCCAAGGTTTTGGGCGCGTAAGGCGGCCAGCTGGGCGGAGTCGAGCTTAACGGTGTAGTTGCCGTTCACATTACCGCCGCCCAACAGACGGTGGTCGGCAGAAATCACTTCAAATCCGGCCTTCAGGGTGTGGCGGTTGAGGTAAAAGCTGAGTTTTTCCTGAAACTGGAAGGTATTTTCGGTCTCATCAAACACGTAATCGGGGCTGCCGACGATGGCGACGGTGAATTCCTGGGGGTCGAGCACCGTGGTTTGGGGGTTGCCTTCCTCCTCCGGCCGGGCGTAGTTCCAGCGGAATCGACCGTATTGCAGGTTTGTTTCCGACTTGAAGGCGTCGCCCAGGTACGTGTTTTGCAAGGCGACCAGCGCCGAGTTCCGGTCCTGATAATTGGCCGCCGACGGAAAGGTCGCACCGCCGTCGAGCCCACCGCCCTGGCGGGCGATGTTGATCACACCGAGGTTGGCACGCAGGGCCGTTCGAAAGCGGTTGCTCCACAGATGGTCGACGCGCGCGCTCAGGTAGGTAAAGTTATTCTCGCCGCGCACCGTTTCGCTCACGCCGAGCGCCGGAGAAACGAGCAGGTTGTCTTTGATGTCCCGGGTGTATTCGGCGTTCAGGAAGTAAAAGGTTTTATCCTTTTGAAGGGGGCCGCCGACGGCGAAGCCTGCCTGGTATCGCTGAAACCCGTCTTTCACCTGGTTGCCCGACAGGTCGCGCTGGGCATAGGGGGAAGCGGCGTCGGGCGGCGTACCGGGGCGGGTGATGACGTATGCTTCGCCGGTGTACGTGTTGTTGCCGCTGCGGGAGGTGACGTTGACCACGCCGTTCGCGGTGAGTCCGTACTCGCTGGAGAAATTATTGGTGAGCACGTTGATGTTCTGTGTAAAGCCCACCGGGATATTGAACTTCATGCCGCCGAGGAAACGCTCGTTGTTGTCCATGCCATCTACCAAATAATTGGTAAACAGGGAGTTGGCGCCATTGATACTGACATTGGGCGCTTCAGGGTAAAAACCGGTCGCCTGGGTAACATTCGGCATACGGTACAGGATGCGCGTGATATCGCGTCCTTCCAGCGGCAGTTCTTCCACCTCTTTTCGGCGAAGCTCGGAGCTTACCTCGGCATTTATGGTGTTGATGGGTGTGGCGCCGGAGACGGTCACCTCCTCCAGCGGCACGGCGTCGCGCGGGATGAGCACGAGCTGCACATCGAGGTCCGTATTGGCGCGCATCTCAATGCCCTCCCGCCGGCTGAGGTCGTAGCGGTCGGTTGCCGGCGACTCCACCAGGTACGTACCGCTGACGGGCAGGCCTTTGAACACCACCTGACCGAGCGCGTTGGTGGCGCCGGTCATCAGGTAGCCGATGGCGCTGTTTTCCAGCCGGACGACCTGTCCGGAAACGGGCATGCCGGTCTTGTACTCGTTTACAGAAACTTTCAGGTCGACTTGCGCGAATAGAAACGACGTCGTCAGGGAGCATACGACCAGGGGCAGCAGATTTTTTTTCATCTTAAAAAAAACGGTTCAATGCGCGAAGCTACGCGTTTCGCGCTTGCCGAAATAAGCCGGTTGCGCATTTTGCTGTGCAACTTGTCGCCCCCCCGACGCTCCCTTCACTCGTCGTACGACACCTCCACTACCGGGCTGGTCGGCTTGGCCTGGCAGGTGAGGCAATAACCCGCCTTCACCTCCTCGGGGTCGAGGGCGTAGCAGGCCTCCATGTGCACCGTCCCGCTCAGCACCTTGGCCATGCAGGTCGAACAGGCGCCGGCGGTGCAGGAGTAGGGCGGGTCGTATTTCTCCTTCACCAGCACGTCGAGAATGGTGGCGCCATCGGGCACACGTGTTTCGATACGCCGCCCTTTCAGAGTCGCGATCAGGCGGGCACCTTCGGCGCCGTGCTCGTCGCTGATGTTTTCGCCGGGCAATTGGTGGCTGTTCAGAAAGTGTTCGGTGTGGATGAGGCCAGGCGGGATACCCCGGGCCAACAGGGCTACTTTAACCACATCCGGCATATTGTCCGGGCCGCAAATGAAATAAAAGCAGTCTGTTTCAGGGGTGTGCGGCGGGTTTTCGTCCAGAAATTCCACCACCCCGCGCCCGGCAATTCGCCCGGTTTTGCCTTGCCAGTTGATGGTTTTTTTCTTGAACAGCCCCAACAGGCTGCCGTTTTGGGACTCGGCCTTGGGGCGGCTGAGCACGTGCTCCACGAACAGCTGGCCCTGGTAACGGCTGCTGAGGCGGTCGAGCTCGTCGCGAAAGATGATGGCGTCCTCATTTCGACTGCCATAGAGCAAAAAAACCGTGCTCATGGGTTCGGCCTCCAGCGTGGTGCGCAGGATAGACATCAGCGGCGTGATGCCGCTGCCCGCGCCGAAAAGGTAATATGTACGCCGTTTTTCAGGGTCCAGCGGGGTAAAAAAACGGCCCTCTGGCGGCGATACCGACAATAACGCGCCCGTTTTAATGCGGTCGTGCAGAAAGCCGGACACCAGCCCCCCCTTCACTTTTTTGACGGTAAACGCAAGAACATGGTCGAGTGGGCTGGACGACATGGAGTACGAACGGCGCACCTCATGGCCGTCGAACGCCAGCTTGAGGGTGATGTATTGCCCCTGCGTGTAGGAGAACAACGCACGCAGGTCGTCGGGCACCTCCAGTGTAAACGTTTTTGTATCCGGTGTTTCTTCCGTAATTTGCGTAACTTTGAGGGGGTAGAATTCCATGTATGTCGTTAAAAAAATGCGGCGCAAAAGTACAGCGGATAACAATGCTGCCCTGTTTTGGTTTTTCCTGCACACAACACTTTTGTATGAAAGACTTGAAGTACCTCTCTGCTTACCTGTTACCCCTGAGTGCCGCTTTGGCGCTCACCCAGCCCGGGCTGTGGCGCTGGTCGACCGTGATCCTGGCTTTCGGGATCCTCCCGTTCATTGAGCTGTTCACCACCGCTTCCGCCGAAAATTATGCCCCAGCAGAGGAAGAAAAACGGCTCCGTATCCGGTTTTTCGACCTGGCCTTGTACCTGAACCTGCCGCTCGTGTACGCTGCGGTGGGCGCTTATCTGATGGTAATCACCACCGTACACCTGACCGCCCCCGAAATGACGGGGCTCACCCTGAGCGTGGGCATTGTGCTGGGCGCCAACGGCATCAACGTGGCCCATGAACTCGGGCACCGCGACCACCGCGCCGAGCAGTTGCTCGCCAAGGTACTCCTCCTGCCTACCCTGTACCAGCATTTTTTCATTGAGCACAACCGCGGACACCACAAGTACGTGGGCACGCCCGACGACCCCGCTACCTCCCGCCGCAATGAATCCGTGTACGCGTTCTGGCTGCGGTCGGTGACCCTGGGCTGGCTGGGCGCGTGGAAGCTGGAGCGCCGCCGCCTTGAGCAACTGAACAAGCCCGTGTGGAGCCTGCACAACGAAATGCTGCGCTTTCAGCTGGCGCAGGCCGCCTACCTCGCCGCGGTAGCCTGGGCCTTTGGCCCTGCAGGTTTGCTCGGCGCCGCGTCCATTGCCGTGGTTTCCTTCCTCCTGCTCGAAACCATTAACTACATCGAACACTACGGACTCCTGCGCCGCCAAATGCCCGGCGGGCGCTACGAACCGGTAAATCCCACCCACTCCTGGAACAGCGACCACGAGCTGGGCCGCATTTTTCTGTACGAACTCACCCGCCACAGCGACCACCACTACAAGGCAAACCGAAAATACCAGGTGCTCCGGCACATGGACGAAAGCCCGCAGCTGCCCTTCGGGTACCCGACGTGCATGATGATCGCAGCGCTTCCGCCCGTCTGGTTCCGCCTCATGAACCCCCTGGTGGACCGGCTGCACCGCGACTAGCCGTTATGCAACTCAGCAAAATTCAGGAAGCTGTTCAAGCCTATACCGCCTGGCTGGGCCATCTGAAAGACCACCCGGAGGCTTACTGGTGGGAAACCGTGCAAACCTTTCAGCACCATTGGAACCCGGAAGCCGCCGACCAGGCCGACATGTTTGACCGGGCCATAGACAACAGTGTCACCCGCCGCCCCTGGCAAACCGAACACTGGTACCCCAAACGCATGATGCGCCTGTTCTGGCACACCGATCCCCAGACGGTGCGCTGGATGTTCGACGACCTCTTCAACGAAACCAAAGACCCCGAAGCCCGCATCGGTCGCTTCCTGTTCGGCTGCGACACCCTGCTGGCCGACTACCGGCGCGCGCATCCCACCCAAATAGAAAACAACCACTACCACGGCGACTACCGCATGATCGGTCTCTACCTCGCCCTTCGGTATCCGGAAGCGTATGCCCCCTACGATTTCGACGCCTTTCAGCGCACCATGGCCTTCCTCAACGCGCGTGACCTGCCCCGGCAAAATGACCTGCCCCGGTACAACAAGGTGATGCGCACCCTGCAAACGTTCATCGACAAGGAACCCCGGGTGCAGACCCACCTCGACCGCCTGCTTGACCCGCGAAAACACTATACCGGAAAATCGCTGCTGCCGGCGGCCGACCTGTGCCGGAATTTGGAGCGGATCGTCGGATAGGCCGGTCACCCCCCGTACCGCAGCAACAACAGCCGCAGTTTGTTCCTGAACTCTGAAGGGATCAGGCATTCGCGGGCGTTGAGCTGGATGGAATCCCGGAAGCGCAGGCGCATGCTTTGCCCAACGGTGTTGAGCACGTTGTTCCGGTCGAAGCCGCCCAGGGGGTCAACGACGTATTCGCTGCACGTGTTTTCATAGCGTATTTCGTCGTTGAATAAAAAATGGAGCCGGTCGGTTTGCTGAAACAGGTAGTAGGAGGAGTAGATGCCCTCATCGTCCTGCGAATACTGTTTTTTGTGCAGCACCGTTTTCCAGTGCACCTGTCCGTCGGGGTAAAAAGTGATGATGAACAGGTCGTCGAAGTAAAAATCCACAATGGTGCGCGCCCCGTCGCGCCAGGTTCCGCGGGTGGTGCTGCCCCCCCGTTGAATCTCGTGGTGGCGTTCGGCGATCATCACCGCCCCGCCATCCTGGCGCAGCACCAGGTGCTGGATGTGCGCGTCGGATATGCCCTTGCCGCCGTCGTCGCCGTCGCGCTTGCGCATGATGGAAAAAAACTGCTCGTCGAAGGGCTCATACCGGACGAACGATAAGGTGTCGGTCGTAAAACTGTGCCGGAGAAAGAAGGCGCCGTGCACCCGATCCTTGTTCTTTTCGCCATACAGGCCGGCGCCGACCAGGCAGCCGGCGCTGTTGTCGAAGGCAAAACGCACATCGCGGGTGAAGCTCTCCGGCAGGTCAAGGGCCGCCTGGCGGTTTTTTGCCCCTCGGCCCAGCTCGGATATCAAAAAGGCGTGTTCGGTCGCTTTGGATTTGCGGTTGTGCGTTTCCGATACAATGAGGAACTCGCCCTGGTTGCCGACCACAATGCCTTTTATGTTGAGCGCTTCCAGCTCCTCGCCGGCGCCGAAGGTCTCGTCCCACAGCACCGTCATCTTGTCCAGTTGGAAACAGGTGGCCTGCACCGTGGCGACATCCGCACGGTTGAACACCACGAAGCAGTTGCGATCATCGCTCCGCACGTAGTTGAGCACGGGCTGGGTAAAAACGCTGTTGGTGTAGTTTTTCATCACCGCCGAGTCGATCAGGTTGGCTCCGGGGTCGTACTTATGCACCCTCAAAGACGTTTCGCCCCGCACGATGTTGCGGAAAATGACGGAGAAGTCGTTTTTCCCGGCCGCCACCGCGAGCACCTGCATATCGCGCTTCCGAAGGTCATCCAGCGTTTTGCTCCACGACATGCGCAGCTGGTTGTCGAACGCCTGCACTTCAAACGCATCGAACTTGTCGCGGAACAGCAGGATGCGGTCGCGCAGGCGCCCGATGAGATCGTACCCGTAATCGTTGCGGATGGAGATCGGGTCCGACACCAAAACCGTTTGTCCCGGCAGGATTTGCGTCGAAAAAACAAAAAACAGAACGCACGTCATTGCGTTCACACCCCGGTACCGACATAAAATGCCCGACAATTTGCGCATAAACAATCATTTTTTATTTAAAACGCCGCTTTCCGGCGAACGGTGTTCCAAATATAGCCGCTAAGCCATTCCTTTACAAAAAAATTGCGCATGCACATCCTGATCCTGAACGGCCCGAACCTGAACCTGCTCGGTCGTCGCGAGCCGCACGTGTACGGCGAGGAAGCCTTCGAACCCTTTCTGGAGCGCCTGCGGGCCGAATTCCCTGCTGTGCACATCGACTATTTTCAAAGCAACAGCGAAGGGGCGCTCATCGACAAGCTGCACGAGGCAGGCTTCGGCGCCGATGGCATTGTGCTCAACCCGGGCGGCTACACCCACACGTCGGTGGCGCTGGCCGACGCCGTGGCCGCCATACCCGCACCCGTTGTCGAGGTGCACATCAGCAACGTGCACGCCCGCGAGGCGTTCCGCCGGCACTCGTACACCGCACCCCATTGTCGGGGCGTGATCAGCGGACTCGGGCTCACAGGGTACCGGTTGGCAGTGCTTTACCTGATTGGGTCGGGTCGCCCATAACCGCCCTTTTTCGGAACCGGCTTTTTCCGTATCTTTGCGCCCCCATTGATAAACAGATCATGCGCGATAAACTCATCGCCCTGCGCGAGAAATACCAGCGAATTGAAGAGCAACTGGCCGATCCGGCCATGGTGGCCGACATGGATCGGTGGAAAAAAGTCAATAAGGAGTACAAAAACCTCCAGCCCATCATCGAAACGTTCGAGCAGTACGAAAAGGTGAACAGCAACCTGATCGAAGCCCGAAACATGCTGGAGGCGGAAAACGACCCCGAAATGCGCGCCATGGCCCGCGAGGAAATGCTGTCCCTCGAGCCTGAACTGGAGCGGCTCGACGAGGCGCTCAAAACCCTGCTGGCGCCCAAAGACCCCGAAGACGAGAAGGACGTCATCTTCGAGATCCGCTCCGGCACCGGGGGCGACGAGGCGGCGCTCTTTGCCGGCGACCTGTACCGCATGTACCTGAAGTACTTTCAGGAGCAGGGCTGGCAGGTGGAGGTGCTCGACGAGAGTCCCGGCGCCGTGGGCGGCTTCTCCAAGATCGTGCTCGACGTGTCGGGCGAAAACGTGTACGGCAAGCTCAAGTTCGAGTCGGGCGCCCACCGTGTGCAGCGCATCCCCGACACCGAAACAAAAGGCCGCGTGCACACCTCGGCCGCCACGGTGGCCGTGCTGCCCAAGATGGAGGCCGAGGACATCGACATCCGCAAGGAGGACATCCGCACCGACGTGTTTCGCGCCAGCGGCGCGGGCGGTCAGCACGTGAACAAGACCGAGTCGGGCGTGCGCTTCACCCACCTGCCCACCGGCGTGGTGGCCGAGAGCACCGAAAGCCGCTCTCAGCACAAAAACCGCGAGATCGCCATGGGGCGCCTCGTGCAGCAGATCCAGGAGATGCAACACCAACAGCAAGCCTCTACTATGGCCTCTCAGCGCCGCAGCCTGGTGGGCAGCGGCGACCGCTCCGAAAAAATACGCACCTACAACTGGCCCCAGAACCGCGTGACCGACCACCGCCTGGAAGGCGACAACAAAAACTACAACCTCGACAAGGTGATTGAGGGCGACCTCGGCGGACTCATTGAGGCGCTGCTGGTCGCGGATAATGCGGTGAAATTACAGGAGGCTTAGCACCTTGCATAGATCTCCTTTGAAGAGAGGTTTAGTCGCAAGTAAGCGCAATACCGTAAATCGTGGGCCGAAAGAAGGGGATACTGCGCCAGGAGGCGTTGAAAGAAGTCGGGGTGAACGGCTTCAAAATATGGAGTCGATTTATGGAAACCGAAGGTCTAAAAATCTGTGTGCTTTGCTCGCTGGAATGAATGTTTTTTGTCGTTTGGCATTTTTTACGCTTTTTGCACAAATTTTACATTCAGAGCATTGTCCGTAAATTAACTTTGTATAAAAAAAACAAACCGTTTAAAATGAAAGCAAATATTTTGCCCCCCCCCTCGAAACATTATTCTGATCGCCCTGATTTTTATTGCCTTGTCGGCCGGCGCACAAGGCGACTTTGACCCGATGCTGACCGGGCCTTACAACTTCAGCAACAACAATACGTATACCATCCGAACCTATCTCGTGTTTGAGGAAACGACTACCAATCCCTGGGCCACTAATCTGGGCGCTGCCGAACGGGCCAAACGGGCGAGTGACTGTTTCCAGTACATCAACAGCGTGTACAACCCCTACGGCATTTTTTTTGTCAACGCATCCGGCGCTCTTGACCCTTTGCCGGAATACGCCAACCCGTCCGGGTGCCATATTGTGTTTACGCCAACATTGGAAAGTTCCTCCTGGCCAAACATAACTGACGGCATCAGCATTACTGTCCGTAAAGATGACCCTACCACACCATATGCAACCGGGCACGTATCAACCACTGCCACCCTGCCTTACAATTTGTTTTGGATCAAAGGAACTGAAGAAGGCGTACCCGCCACCAGACTTCCCGTGGTTATCCACGAACTGGGCCACTGCCTGGGCCTGGCGCATACGTTCGCGTATACGTTATCAAATGGAACCTATGAGCCACAAGGTAGCGTTTGCAACAGCGCCGGCGCCTGCAGCAGTTCTACCGACGACAACCCCAACCATTGTTGCGGCGACTTCTGCGACGACACTCCGCTCAATCGGAACCTTGAGGAATTTCCAGAACTGTGCACATCCTGCGATTGTATTGAAAGCTCGCCTCCGCCGATAACACAGGACATCAACCTTTTGCGCAATTATATGTCTTACAGCTACCCCACCCGCTGTCGGGACCGGTTTACTGCGGAGCAGGTTGCCCGCATGAAGGCGTACCTGAGTGTGTCCTCCGTATTGAACAATGTGCTGATGCCAACCGAGGTAATGCCCGCCGGTCAGACGAACTGGGACACCCCCGTTCAACAAGCAACCACCATAGAAGTGCCCGCAGGCAGCGAACTGATCATAAACACCACCGTGGAGATGGCCCCGGGCACGTTCATCGTAGTCCGCAAAGGCGGCTCCCTGGTGGTCAACGGAACACTCACTGCTTCCTGCGGCATGTGGGGCGGCGTAGTGGTGGAGGGCGACGCCAACAAGTCCCAATCCCTGATCAGCGACCAGGGCTACCTGTTGCTGAACACTACCGGGCGAATCGAGCACGCTGTGAAGGCTGTCGGTGTGCATGGTTTTGGACAAAGGGAGGCATTCCCGGATCACACCGGCGGAATCGTGGATTTGCGCGGGCGGATCGTGAACAGCACCACCGGCGTGCAATGGAACCGGTACCGCAACCCGGGGATACCCAACGCAGGCGCCTTGAATACATGCCTGTTGTACGTGAACGACGACTACCGGGGCGACCCCACCCTACGCGTCCGGCTGGCGGTGCTCAACGACATCAACCAACTGCCCGTCACCGATTGCTTTTTTGCCGACAACCGCACGGCAGCCATCGGCGGAAAACCGGCACTGGGCATCATTGCCAACGACGCATCCTTCCAGGCAGTTTCGTGTATTTTCAGAGATCTCGACGAGGGCATTTTTTCATCCACCCTTCAAAGTGGCGGCAACGGGGCTTTCACCGCCGACCTGAACTACTTTCTCGACTGCCGAACTGGCGTCGGCACTTACCTGCCCGACTTTTTCACGATCAGCGGGAACACCTTTCATGTCGGCATTCCGGCCCTTTGGTCCGCCTCGGGGTCGGATCCGCATATTTTTTCCGGTATTTCCATTCGGGGCTATGCACAAGCCACCGGTTTTCTGACGGACGGCAATGCATTTGCCGGCGTCGGCACGGTTGACCCGAACGACAACCAGTACCTGATCGGTTTCGAGATCGCCGCAACCGGCGCCCAGGAAAACTTCATCCGCAAAAATGACTTTACGAACCTGGAGTTTGGCAACGTGGCCAGAGGGAATAATGGTGGATTCACCGGCATGCGCTACGAATGCAATAGCAACAGCAATAATTTGGTGGCTGATTTTTATCAGGATTTTGGGAGTTCGATTCGGAGTGTGCAGGGGGATTATGACTTTGATGTTAACCAGGGTATTGCTGCCGGCAATGAATTTACCGGTTTCACAGGATTTATTATTAGCAGTTTATATAATGATGGTATTGGCCCTTACAGATACTATTACCTTGAAAATGTGCCCGAACAAACCCCGCTTCCTCAATCCTACAGCAATGTAATTGTTAACATGACCACCCTGCCTAACACAAACTGCTCGGAGGAAGAGGGTCCATGTGAGATGATCCTGTGCGAGGAAGAGTATCCGACAACAGTTGACTTTTTTAATCAACAATCTGATTTGTGGGTATCGAAAAAGCAACAGATACAAAACGCAACAAATTCCTCAGTTGTTGACAGCCTGCAAAACGAAATAAACCAACACCGGTCGGCTATGGACATCAACGGAGGCAAGGTCATCCGGTTTTTTGTGTCAGACTCGGCCCATGCCAATACTGATTCTGTACTGTGGTGGATGGAGCGCATGTACCGGTACGAGGCAGACCTGAAGTTGATGCGGCGTGCGTTTTTTAGCGCAGACAGCGCCTCATACGGCCATTGGGTATCACTTATCCCTCAACGACATATCCTCGATTCTGTCCAAGCGGCCGAACTGGCTTCCCTTCAGGAGTTGTTTGAACTGCTGGCACCTTTTGTCGAAACGGATCAGTTGCACCGCTTGCCGCCAACCGTTTTAGACAGCCTCGCCCAGTTTCGGTACGCTTGCAACGAAGCCGGGTGGACAGCCTTGTCCGTTCTTCGTCGCAACCAGATTTTTCTGGAATCCGAATGTTCCTTTCCGGGGCAGGAAAGGGGTGTGCTGGAAAATGCAGGCGGTTCCACGGTTAAAAATAGTTTGATATTTCCGAATCCGGCAACTGCAGCATTTCAGGTTGCTATACCGGAAATTATAGTAGAACTGTTTACGCTCGACGGACGCCTGTTGCTTCGAGACCTGCCCAATCAGCGTCAGAATGAAATCCAGGTCGCGCACCTTCCACCCGGTTTATATTGGTGCAGACTGACGCTCATGGATGGAACGACTTTTACAGAGAAATTAGTTATCGCCCGATAGCTATGCGCAACTTATATTTTTTCGCACTGCTCGCAGGACTTCTTCTTCCTGCGGGTAGTTGGGGGCAGCCGGGGTTTAATCGCACTTATGATTTCGGCTATCCGGTACATGAAACATACAAACTGGTTGTAAAAAACGATACAATAGTAATGTATGGATTAGCCCGTCAGGATACCTCTCCCTTCCAGCAATGCCTTTTTTTGGCTCGTTTTGATTCGATTGGCCAACCAGTTGACCATAAATTGATTTGTGACCCGAATGGCGGCACCTACACTGCGGGAATAAACTGGTCCTCTATCATTTCTACCTCGGATGGGGGATTCGCCCTAACGGCGGGTAGCTTTGAAGCAAATGATGGTATGCTCGTCAAGCTCCGCTATGATTTGTCGATAGAGTTCAGTACAGTGTTTTTTGACACATCAAACCTTGTGGAGTTTTACCGATATATTATCGAACAATCAGATGGCTACATACTAATTGGCTATGTAGTCGATCCTGAAAAACCCCTAACGCCCTTATTTTCACAACCTTGACTCCCAAACAGTGTGTATATATTTGCAAGAAGTCGTAAATTGCCCCCGAAAACCTTGCAAATTATGAAAGGAAAATTACCCGACCAGAAGCAGACCAGTTTATTTGAACCCAATTTGCACCAAATTGTGAATCCGGCGCATGAATTGGTTTTATTGGCTGAAAAAATAGAGTGGGAATATTTTGACCGTGAGTTTTCATCTCATTATTCCCATACAGGCAAACCGTCTGTACCCGTTCGGGTGATGGTATCCTTGCTTTTGTTGAAGCACATGTACGATTTGGGAGACGAAACGGTAATGGTGGCATGGGTTCAAAACCCTTATTTTCAATACTTTAGTGGAATGAATACTTTCCAGTGGAAAGCGCCGTGTGATCCTTCTGACCTGGTTCATTTCCGCAAACGAATAGGTTCGGAAGGCGTAGAAAAAATATTTCAATACTCGGTAAAAATGCACGGTGATGAAGCCCGCCAGGATCAAATTATGGTGGATACAACGGTGCAAGAAACGAATATCACTTTTCCTACGGACACGAAGTTGCAGGTAAAAATAATTCGTTCCTGTGTAAAGATTGCCGACAAGTCCGGCGTGAAGCTCAGACAGCGCTACCCGAGGAAAGTGAAGGAGTTATTGCTTCACCTTCGCTTTAGCAGGCATCCCAGACGACGTCGGAAAGCCAACTCGGCCAAACGCCACATCAAAACCATTGCCGGGCGCCTGGTTCGGGAATTAAACCGAAAATTATCCGAAGATAAGAAGCTGAAATATGCCTCTTTGCTTCGCCTTTTTGAACAACAACTTGCACAGAAAAAAAAGGATACGGGCAAAATTTATTCCTTTCACGCTCCCCACAGCTACTGCATTGCCAAAGGAAAAGAACATAAACCTTACGAATTCGGCACCAAAGTAAGCATCGGATCAACATTACACACCGGAATCATTGTCAGCGCTTTCTGTCTCAATGAAAATGATTACGACGGCCATACCCTCCCCACAGTGCTGGAGCAGACCCAGCGCCTGTTGGATCATCAGGCCAAAGAAATCATTGTTGACAGAGGATACCGCGGCGTGCAAACAATCGGTGACACAAAAATCCTTACACCCAATTCAGGCGTCAAAATTCAGTCGGAATATCAACGCAGAAAACTGCGAAAATTATTCCGGCGCCGAGCAGCTATCGAACCGCTCATCGGCCATCTAAAATCCGATCATCGAATGCAACGCAGTTTTTACAAAGGGTTTAAAGGGGATCAGATCAACGTGCTGCTGGCCAGCGCCGCCTGGAACATGAAAAAATTCATGAAAAAGCTTTCCAAAGCTTTTTCTTTCCACTTCTTTCGAACGATGTGGCAATTTCTGGTGCAGCTCACACGACAATCACAAGCCTTTGGAACCCTTTCTGGACATGGTAATCCGGCTTTTCTGTTGGATACCTGTAGGTGAGTTAGGTTTTTAAGGATCGACTATGTACAACAAAAGAACTATGACTTACAGCCATTTATACGAAAAACCGATTTACTCGGAAACACACTGTGGCATACTACCTTTGGAGACGAGAATAAGGATGATAATTTTGTTAACTTTGATCTGGTTTCCGATTCCATATTGGTATTAGCTGGGGGCACCATCCATAATGTGAATCAAATTCCAGGCTCTTCACCATGGATATTAACGTACAACATACAGGAACAGGCGATTATTCAAGAATGGAAACCAACTGAATCGGCAATAGGTCCAATCCATTTTATCGATTATCTGCAAGAAAGCAACACATATTTGGTACAGGGAGTAAGGGTCACCATCATTGATCCAAGACGGGGCGGCATTTATTGGTATGGTATTCTTGACAGTACTTTTCAATCCACCAAGATAAATTATTCAAATGCCAAACCCAACACCGATTTGTACTTTTGGGATAGCGAGCCGATAAATGATAGTTCCTACATCAGGGTTGGCCATATCTCATCCCAAAATCCAAATGTCGAAGTCGGCTTCTACGGTTGGCTGTGGGCTTTTTCTACTTCCGCCGACAGCCTTTGGGAGGTGAAGATGCATGCGCCGATAGCCAATGGGCCAGCCAGTGGGCATTTCTTGGGTGGTGTAGGCCGCTTGTCGTCCGGCAATATGATCGCCGGCGGGTATGCCGGAGACAATGAGGGTGTTTACCCCTGGCTCGTCAAAATCACCGCCGACGGTTGCGTGGACGATCTGTGGTGTGCCCCCGTGGTGAGCGCTGCGCCGGAGCCGGCGTATGCGGTTCCGGCCCTGGAGGTGCGTGTTTACCCCAATCCGGCCTCCGGATGGGTGCAGCTGGAACTGCCTTTCCTGG
>JANRJH010000037.1:0-118092 GCA_033764075.1 Saprospiraceae bacterium
CCGACAGCCGATAGCCGATAGCCGATATCCTACAACGTTTCCGTATAATCCAAATCCTGATCAAACGTCTCACGCATACCCCACAAAGCCACAAAGGCGAGGGCCAGGCATACCGCCCCGACAATCCATGCGGCGGGCAGCACGCCGCCGAGGGCAGCGCTGTTTTTCAGGTATTTGAATGATTCGCCGATGGGGACGAGCATTCCACGGGCAAAATTGGGCACAGCGGTGGCCACCGTTGCGCGCAGGTTGGTGCCGAACTGCTCGGCGCCGATGGTGACGAAGATGACCCAAAAGCCGACAGACAGTCCCAGGATAAAATGCGCCAAATAAAAGGCCAACGGGCTGCCAAATCCGGCGTACAGGTAATAGGCGGTGGCCAGTGCGTCGGCCACCAGGAAAAGGAACATGACCTTGACCCGACTGCGCAGGTACTGGCTGAGCCCGCCGGCCAGCAGGTCGCCCAGGATAATGCCGGTGTAGCAGGCGGCGATGGCGTTTCCGCCGGTGATCCCGGAGAGCCCCTTTGCCTGGCCGAACTCCGGCGCCAGGGTGACCAGCACACCTACGACGAACCAGGTGGGTGTGCCGATAAAAATACAGCGCAGAAAACGGACCAGGCGATCCCTGCTGGTGAACAAAGCCCAAAAATTGCCCCTGCTCACCCCCGCTGCCTGTCGAACGTTGTGAAACATACCCGACTCCGCGACGCTCAGTCGAAGCAGGAGCAGGGCAATGCCCAGCCCGCCCCCGATGAAGTAACAAACCCGCCAGTCGAACAACTGATTGACCAGCCAGGCCAGCAAGGCGCCGCACAGCCCCACCGCGGCCACAATCATGGTGCCGATGCCGCGTTTTTCTTTGGGCAACACCTCGGCGACCAGCGTGATGCCGGCGCCCAGCTCGCCCGCCAGTCCGACCCCGGCTATGAACCGGTACAATGCGTAATCCGCACCCGAGATGGCAAAACCATTGAGCAAATTGGCGATGGAGTACAGCGCGATGGAAAGGTACAGAACCGAAACCCGGCCCCGTTTGTCGGCCATCACGCCCCATAGTATTCCGCCGACCAGCATACCCCCCATCTGCCAGTTCAGGAGAGAAATTCCCGTGTCGGTGAGCGCCTGCCCACTGTAACCCAGGTCCTGAAGGCTGCGCACCCGCACAAATCCGAACAGCAGCAGGTCGTAGATGTCTACGAAATATCCCAGGGCCGCAACGATGACTGCATTGCGAATTCCGAACGCCGAATTCCGCATGGGTCAGAAGTTTTTAACAGCTTCGTCGTCCAACTCCCCTTCCCACCGCGCGACCACCACGGAGGCCAGGCAGTTGCCGGTGAGGTTGATAGCCGTACGCCCCATGTCCATGAGCGCATCAATGCCGAGGATGACGGCGATGGGCCATTCGGGGATGTCGAACTGGTTGACGGTGGCGGCCAGAATAACCAGGGAGGCGCGCGGGACACCGGCTACGCCCTTCGATGTCAGGAGCAACGTGCCCATCATGGCCAGCTGGGTGCCCCAGGACAGCTCAATGCCGGCCGCCTGTGCGCAAAAAACAGCGGCAAGAGACAGGTAAAGTGTGGAGCCGTCCAGGTTGAAGCTGTATCCGGTGGGCAGCACGAAGGAAACGATGTTGCGCGGGACACCAAATTTCTCCATCGACTCCAATGCCAACGGCAGGGCCGCCTCCGAACTGGCTGTGGCGAAGGCCAGCGACGCCGGCTCGCGCACCACCTTGAAAAATTTACCCACCGGCACCCGGATGATCCAAAGGACCGGAATGAACACCATCAACACAAAAACGAAGAGGGCTACGTACAGGGTCAGGAGCAGTTTCAGCAGGTTCCACACCACATCGAAACCCATGCTGCCGATGGTATATGCCATGGCCCCACCGACCGCCAGGGGCGCCGCATACATGATGAGGTGGACAAATTTGAACATGACCTCGGTGAGCGATTCGGTCCACATGAGCATTGTCTGCCGGTAGGGCTCGTCGACCTGCCGAAGTGCAAAGCCGAACAGCAGGCTAAACACCACGATCTGCAGTACGGCACCCTCGTAGATCATTTTGGCGACGTTCTCCGGGAAAATGTGCAAGACAACGTACTTCCAATCCTGCTTGACCTTGGTGGCCGGCGGAGCCAATACCTTTTCGCCGTACATCAATTGGTAAGTGCCCTTTAACGAGTCCACCTTCACGGTAAGTGCTTCGCCGGAAACCACAACCGGATCGGACGGGACAGCGGCGACATGGATGCCCTCCCCTGCCCGGGTCCAGTTGATGGCCACCAGGCCCACCACCAGCGCGATGGAGGTTGCCAGGATGAAGTAAGTAAAGGCCTTGGCACTGATGCGACCCACCTGGGCGGAATCTTTCTGCGCTGCGATGCCCACCACCAGGGTGCCGAAGAGCAGGGGGGCGATCACCGTTTTGATGAGCTGGATAAATATTTTGCTCAGAAATTCGAGTTGCGCGCCAACCTTCGGAAAATCGACGCCAAACTCCATCCCGATGATCATGCTCAGCAGTATCCACGTCGTCAGGCTGTTGTTCTGCCACCCGAAATAACACAATGCGCCGATGGCCCACCAGCGCAAGGCGATGAGTATGGTTGGGTCAATGGTAAAGGGCAGATAATGCTGCAGCAGGTGGATACCCGCCACAATAGCGATGCTGATGAGGGCAAAGGTCAGCGATTTTTGCAGTTTCATGATGTCGACAGGGTAAGGAAGGGCGCAAGATAGAACTTCTTGGGTGTTTTAACCGGAGATGCTTACCCCTCCGGTTGCCGACGGCGCGCGGTCACTTCTATTTCGATGCGCATGCGTTCGTCGGCCAGCCCGGCAGCAATCATGGTGGCCGCCGGACGAATATCGCCAAAGTGCTCGCGCAACACCGGCCAGCAGACGTGAAAATCGGCGGCATTGGGCAAGATGTACAACACCCGCACGACATCACGCAGGTCGGCGCCAGCCTCCGCCAGCGCATGTTGAATATTGCGCAGACACTGTTCTGTTTGTTCCACCAAATCGTTTGAGATGGTCATGGTGGCGTAGTCGAACCCCGTAGTGCCGGAGACAAATATCCAGTCGCCGTCGACCACCGCGCGGGCATAACCAATCTGCTCCTCAAAAGCAGAACCGGAAAAAATGTGTTTTCGGGCCATAAGCACGGCTTTAAAATTCGTCCTACGAGTATACTCGTAGGACGAATGTGGGTACTTTTGCCCAAATGTACGGCCCTTCATGAAAAAACGCTCCCCCCGAACCCTTTCTTCCGGCGCAAACAATACGGTGATCGCCTTGTCGGAGGCCGAAGCCGGGAAACTGTTTACCGGCGATACGCGATCAGATATCGGGTCGGAAGCCGAAAAGATGAAGTTTGCAAACGCCGTCAATGGCCTGGTGGTACGGTTCATTCGGCTCGACCAGTTGAACGAAGACACAGAAATGCTCGTCATGGAACGTTTATATCCCATGGACTTCAGGGCGTACGAATACGAAAAACGCGAACTTTGGCTCGATGTATTGGAAGCCGAACTGGATCAGCTCCACCAGGCAGGATTTGCACACCGCGACCTCAAAAGACCATCGGACATGCCGGGGGAGCGGTTCGACAACGTATTCCTGACACCCACCGGCTTTCGACTGATCGATGTTGGCATCTCTGCCCTGCACCATCAGGTGGGCGAAAAAATTTTTCAACGCTTTGTAGAACAGGAGCGCAAGGAATTCGAAGAATTTAGGACGTTTGTTTTGTCCAGATGACCATTCCCCATTCGACATGCCGCTACCCTGGTTCACCGAACAAAGCGTTTACCTCTTCCAACGCCCCCCCTATCTGACCGTCCGCAAGGACACGGTCGTGTTGCCCAATGGCGCCCGCATCGACGACTATTTTGTGCTGGAGTACCCGGACTGGGTGGTTTCGCTCGCGCTCACCGAAGACGGGCATTTCGTGTGCATCCGGCAGTACCGCCACGGCATCGGCGATGTGCACTTCGAGTTGCCGGCCGGCGTGGCTGATCCCGGAGAGCCGTTGCTGGACTGCGCGCGCCGGGAACTGCTCGAAGAAACCGGCTACGGGGGCGGCGTCTGGAGGCCCTGGATAGTGGCCTCTGCCAATCCGGGAACCCACAACAACAGGGCCCACGTGTTCCTGGCCACCGGCGTTGCCCGGATCGCCGAACCGGCGCTGGACGCCACAGAGGACATCAGTGTGCACATCCTGTCACCGGCCGACATGCGCCGGACCCTGGAGCATGGCGGGGTGTCGCAAGCCATTCACCAGGCAGCCCTCTGGCGATACTTGTATGAAAAACCGGACATGCGCTAAAACGGCAGCAGCGGCATCATGGCCTCTACCCAAAGGGCATACTGCTGCCCGGATGGATGCAACTGATCGGACGCTACCAATCCGGGCCGTGCCAGTCCCTGCCGGGAGATGCCGGTAACATCCAGGTAAACCGCGCGGTAGCGCTGCGCGATCTCCCGGTTGATGGCGTTGTAGGCGTCGATTTCGGCGGATGTTTTGGCCGGGTTGCTGTACTGCTGTCCGTAGGGTGTGTAGGCCCAGTCGGGAATGGAGAGCACGATCACCCGGTCGGTGCTGCCGCCGGCAAACGCCAGGGCCTTTTGCAGCAGACGCTCGAACTCAGCGCGATACACCGCTGTATCCCGTTTCTGGTACTGGTTATTCACGCCGATGCACAGCGTAACCAGGCCGAATACACTGTCCTGAATATCGGTGGCGGCCAGGATCGCCCCCTCCAACTGATCCGTCCGCCAGCCGGTCTGGGCGATCACCCGCACGCCCTTAACCTCCTTTCCCCTGGCCCGGAGGACGTCGGCCAACTGGTACGGAAAGCTTTGGGCAACGGACACCCCCTGCCCTTTGGTGTACGAGTCGCCCAGGGCCAGCAAGTGCACGGCCGGCGCGGGCGCCGGTGGCGCGGGCGCCGGGTACAACCCGGACTCCGCATCGGAACAAGCCGTGCAGGTCAGCACCAGGCCCCAAAACAGGCCACTACAATGCATAAAGATGGTTTTGCCGGTATAAAAAGTTCGCATAATGGGAAAACCGCTGCTTTTGGCGAAAGTTTACCGGCTGGACGGCTTATTTTTGCTGGATATTCACGTTTTTGAGGCATGAACCGATTTATCCTTCCATTCCTGCTCTTCATCGGCTTGTTCGCACCGGCCGGGGTCTTTGCCACGCACATTGTCGGCGGGGAGATGACGTACCGGTGCCTGGGCAACAATCAGTACGAAATCACCCTGACGGTTTACCGCGACTGTTACACTGGTGTGCCGTGGTTCGACAATCCGGCATACGTGGCGGTGTACAATGCTGAATGGAACAAGGTGGGCCCCACCTATCAGTTCGCCCTCAACGCCGCCTCCAACGACACCTTGTCCATTTCACTGGACAACCCATGCCTCACCGTCCCACCCGACGTGTGTGTGCACCGCACCATTTACAAACGCACCATTACCCTCGAATACTCGCCCGGAGGGTACACGCTGGTGTACCAGCGTTGCTGCCGAAACAACCTGATCCGCAACACCCCCGACCCCCTGAACACCGGCATCTCCATCGTTGCCGAAATCCGCGACGACGCACTCCTGCAGTGCAACGGCGGCGCCACCTTCAACTCATGGCCCCCCGTAGCCATCTGCATCAACGAACCCATTGACTTCGACCACGCCGCCACCGACCCCGACGGCGACTCGCTGGTCTACCGGCTCTGCACCCCGCTCAACGGACCCGACTCGCTCAACCCGCGCCCACTCACCCCCTTCCCGGGCCCCTACGAGGAAATCATCTGGGTAGACCCGCCTTACAACGAATCCAACATGCTCGGTGGCGTGCCCCTCACCATTGACGTGTATACCGGCTTCATGACCGGCATCCCCAACACCATCGGCAACTTCGTGGTGGGGGTTTGCGTGGATGAGTACCGCGACGGGCTGATCATCTCCACTACCCGCCGCGACTTCCAGTACAACGTGTCCGATTGCGGAAAAACGTACTCTTCGTTTTTTGCCCCGGCCGTCAGTTGCGACACCCTGCGCGTTGATTTTGTCAACAACAGCCCGAACGGCGACGAGTATTTATGGTACTTCGACTGGCCGAACACCGCCCACTCCGCCTCCAGCGAATCCCCTTTCTGGGTGTATCCGGACACCGGCAGCTACACCGTGGCCCTCATCGTTCAGCCGAACGACCCCTGTGCCGACACTTCCTACCAAACCATCTCGCTGACCAACCGGTTCGTGGATGCCGATTTTGGCTACACCCTCGGCCCCTGCAACAGCGCCGGGCTGGTGGTCAATGCACAGGACCTGAGTGCAGACACCCTCTCCGGTCTGTCGGGTGTGCAGTGGACCCTGTTCAAAAATAATGTTCCGATTGCTTCCAGCACGGAAACGGCGCCCGACTTCCTCTTGCCCGACGCCGCCGAATACGTTCTCCAACTGGTTTCTACCGGCGGAAACGGATGCGCCGACACGCTGCGCATGCCCCTGGATGCCCCCATCCCCCCGATCAATGACCTCGAACAATTGGTGATCCTGTGCGAGGGGGATACGGTGGGACTGTTTCCGGACGCCGATCCCGCTTTCCAGTACGCCTGGTCGCCGCCGGATCACCTGAACGACCCCACTGCCCCCAACCCCCTGGCGTCGCCGGACAGCAACCAGATGTACAGCGTCACCATTTCCGGGAACGGACCCTGCGTGCGCACCGGTATGGTTGCTGTTCAACTGGTCAACAGCACCGACACCGCAGTGACCACGGCCAACCCGAGTCTCGTGGTTCCGGGTGTAAGCACCGAACTGAGTGTCTTTTTCCCCGGCGCCCAGGGGTACCAGTGGTTCCCGCCGGACGGGCTGTCCGACCCCACCGGCGCCACCACGCTGGCCTTCCCGGAAGAGACCACCACTTATACGGTGCGTGTTGAACTGCCCGGGGACTGTGATGCGCTGGGTACAGTCACCGTGACCGTACGCGCCGCCTCCTGCGAAGACCCTTACATCTTTTTTCCCAATGCATTTTCGCCCAACGGAGACGGAGAGAACGACTTGCTCAAACTGGAAGGACTATTTGTAGAAGAAGCCTACTGGGTGATCTACAACCGGTGGGGTGAGCAGATTTTTGAAGCCGACAACCTGGAAGACGCCTGGGACGGCACCTACCGGGGCGAACCCCTGCCGGCCGAAACCTACGGATATTACCTGCGCGTGCGCTGTGTGGGCGACCTGCTCAGCGAACGCAAAGGCAACATTACCCTGCTGCGGTGATGGCATTCAATTCAGCAAAGTCACAAATCCTTTGAACTCAAACGGTTCCTGACGTGGCCCCTTAAAGGTCACCAGATACACGTAAACGCCCTGGGGCGACATCCCCCCGGTGTTCATGTAGCGCCCGTTCCAGCCCTCGTCGGGGTTGTTGGTCTCAAACACCAGCTCGCCCCAGCGGTTCCAGATGGTCATCACAAAGCCGGTGGCGCCTTCCATGAAACCCTTCCCGAAAAAGGTGTCGTTCGTGCCGTCGCCGTTGGGCGTGAAGGCGTTGGGCATGTGCCAGCGCACTTCGGGCCGGATGTCGAAGCAACGGGTCAGTGAATCCTTGCAGCCCTGCGGATGGGTGACGATCTGGGTGACACAAACTGCCCCGGTATCCGGAAAAGTAAAGGAGGGATTCTGCTCCACACTGGTGTCGTACCCGCCAAAGTCCCAGAACCAGCGATTGGCGTCGAGCGATTTGTCGATGAATTGAAGCGTTCGGTTAAAATTACTAAGCAGGGTATCCGGAACATACGTAAAACCGGCGGTAGGAGAAGGCTCTGCCCGAATAAGGTTGGAAAAGTCGTCGGAAGTAAAACAGCCAATGGGCGACGTAATCTCCACCCGAACCGTGTACACGCCCGGAACGGTGTACGTGTGCGTAGGACTGATGGGGCCGTTCTGCACTGTGCCGTCCCCAAAATCCCAGATGATCTGGTACGTGCTGTCGATGGGCGTGGACAGGTTGTCGAAGAAAATTTCCGTAGGGATGCACCCGATGAACGAACTTGGCTTCAAGATGATCAATGGTGGCACCGGAAACCAGTTGATGGTCTGGGTCGACACGTCGCTGCAGATGTTGTTGTCGGTTACCCGCAGACGAACCGGGTGATTGCCGGGTATGGCGTACCGGTAGGCGGGGTTTTGCTCGACGGAAACGCCGCCCGGCACGCCGAAATCCCAGGCCCAGTCACGTATTCCGGCTATTCCGGACGATAAATCGGTGAAGTTCACGGGGCCCGCAATGCAAGTGTCGTAGGTGAAGCTAAAATCGGCGTTTACCGGCGGAAAGACGTCCACCTCGATAAATGCCGTGTCGTTGCACACCTTTCCGGGGTTGAGCACCAGCACGCCCCGGTAGAATCCGGTATCCGGAAAGGTCACGGTGGCATTCCAGTTGACCGAATCCACGTACACGTCGCCGTTGTTGAACGTGAATTCCCAGCGGAAATCGTCGATGAACTGCATCTGCCCGCTCTGATTCAGAAACGTGACCGTCCGGTCGCCGCACGCCTTCACCCGGTAACGCTGGGCGCCCACCAGTTGAAAGGAATCGGTGGAGATGCCGGCGACAACCGAAGGGCTGCAATCCGTGACGTTGAACTGAAAATCGCGGCGTATCGTCGAGAGGAGTACGCCGTTGCGAAACTCCTGCACACACACGCCTACCACAAACTGCCCAAGGATATTGGGCGTTCCGCTGATGAGGCCGTTCACGGAGTTAATGCTGACCACGGGGTTGCCGCCCATAGGGTTGCCCGGCGTGAACGCCGGCACGGCAAACGGAACATTGTCAAAAGGCGGGCCGCAGGGAGGGCGCGGGGCTGCCCCGTCGCAGGAGAACAGCACCGCTTGCGGAGAAAGCAGTGGCCCCCCGCCCGTGAGGGGGCTGCAAAAGCTGTAGACCAACTGATCACCATCGACATCGGTCGCACTGTGGTCAAACTTCAAAGGGAAATTGTTGCAGACAAACACCGGCGGAAACTCGTTGAACGTCGGGCTGTTGTTGCAGGCTTGCTGGGCCGCAGGCGTCAGTTCGACAAAGTAGGTAGCCCCGATGTCGCCCGGGTCAATGATGTTGTTGATCGTTACATTTCGACAACAACGCTGGTAAACAACGTAATAGCTCTGGGTCTGGCTGATCGGCAAGTCGCGGGTGAACACATACTCCGCCTGCTCCACGCACACCCGGGGTACCCGCGCCACACAATCGGGCGTGTCCGGGATAACCTGGAATTGGGTGTACTGACCCTGGTTGCACATTGAGGAGGTGCCGGCAACGCAAAACTCGGCGAACAGGGAGTTGACCGTGTACGACCCCCGGTAGATGGCCAGATAGGCTGGTTTGTCAAAATCGGCTCCGCCCCCAAAACAGTCGCGGTACACTTTCATCGTGAACCGGTAACGGTTCACACCCGGGCTGATTTCGCCCTCACATACATAGGTGATTTCGCCACCGATGATGTGCATGCCCTGTAACCCTGCCGGCAAAACCAACAGCCAGGCAAAAAGAATAAGAAAAACGTGTTTGGAAACGGAATGAGCCATACCCTCTAAACGATTTAAAAGAAACTGGTCGCACTATAACGGTTAATGATAGTAAAGGTAAACAAGAAGTTGCCCACCTTTGTGTAAAAAATTTCCCCACTTAGCCATTACTGGCAGTTTGGACGCCGTTGAGACGGCATTTTTGCCCAACGAAATAACCGACATCCTAAACCCAAACCGGCATGTTTCTTTTGCGAGACGACATCAACGAAATAGCCCGTATCCTTCGGGAAGGCGGGGTGATCTGCTACCCTACCGACACCATCTGGGGCATCGGCTGCGACGCCACCAACCCGGCCGCCGTCGCCCGTGTGGCCGCACTTCGGCAACTCAAGGCGGGATCGGGCATGGTCTGCCTCGTGTCCGACATGGACATGCTCCGGTCGCTCCACGCCTCCATCCACCCACGACTCGAGACCCTGCTCTCCTTCCACACCCGACCGCTCACCGTACTGTACGAAAACGTGAAGGGCCTGGCGCCCGAGGTGTACGGCCCAGACAGGACGGCCGCCCTGCGCATCGCCCAGGACGAGTTCACCCGACTGCTGCTCAAATTGCTGGGACGCCCCCTGCTGGCCACCGCCGCCTGCGTGCAGGGAGAACCCTGGCCGCCGACCTTCGGCGCCATCAGCAGCACGATCCTGGGTGGGGTAGACTATGTGGTCAAGTACCGCCAGGATGAAAAAGTGCCCCAGGAACACTCCCCCATCGCACGGTTGGACAAACACCTGGAATTGGAGTTCGTGCGCGAGTGACCGACGCCGTTTAGCGGTCGATAAAAACGGAACCACGCGATTCGGAAAACCCAGAACGGATTGCCCAGTGGTACATTCCTCCCGGCAAATTAGGCAGATGCATGGATGCGCCATCGGTTTCGGGTGCAATGCTTTGGGAGAGCACGCATCTCCCCTGTGAGTTGAACAGTTCAAAACGAATTGGCTCCGCAGATAACCATTCAGTTGCGGATGTTATCCATAATCGGTCGGACGCCGGATTAGGGGTAACCTTGAACCCATTTTGCCAATTCCCCGGGGATACCACATCGACCGTCGTACAGTCAACCACGTTAAATTGCCATTCCAGCCGGTTTGTAGCGATCAGTTGGCCATTCCGATATTCGTCTACACACACAGCCGCAGCAAAACGCCCAATGCTGGATGGCGTCCCCTGCAATCTGCCGGCGGCGTTCAAAGTAACCGGCATGTCGACGCCCAATGGCGCTTGTGCGGTAAACCCCGGTGTGGCGAAAGGAACGGTATCGAACGGTGGCGGACAAGGTGGTCTGGGCGCAGCGCCTTCACACGAAAAAAGGATGGCCTGCGGATTAAGCAGTGGCCCTCCCCCTGCCAGCGGGTGGCAAAAGCGATAAGCCAGGGAGTCCCCGTCGGCATCCACAAACCGAAATGGGTAATCCACCGGCCGATTCACCGCCAGGTAAACCGGCGGCAATTCCTGCAAGACCGGAGAGGCATTGCCGGACACCTGCGCGACAGGTGGAATATCAATAAAAAAGGTGCTGCCGAAGTCGCCGGAAAAAGGAATATTGGTGATGCCCGTTGTTCGACAACAGCGCTGATAGACAATAAAATAATGCGCATCCGACCGAACCGGCAAATCCTGGAAAAAAGTGTACACCGCTCTTTCCAGGCATACGCCGGGCAGCACAGCTTCGCAGGCAATGGCGGCGGGCTTAATGACATTTACCCCAATTGTTCCTTGGTTGCAATTAGAGCTGGTTCCGGCAATGCAAAGCTCCGCATACAGGTCGGCGGCCTGTTGCGTTCCAACAAAAACAGCAAGAAAGGCCGGTTTGTCAAACGCAGCTCCGCCACCGGCACAGTCCCGGTATATCGTGAGCGTACATTGATATCGATTCACCCCGGGACTGACCTCCTCTACCAAAGCGTATTGAAAATAACCGCCGACGATGTGCATGCCGTAGGTTTGGAGGCTGGCGCCAAATAAGAATAGGAAAATTAATAATGTTTTCATATTTTCGGATTTTTTAGGTAATATTAGTGAATAACAGACAAATAGCACGTTGTAAAAATATTGTTTGCTGTTGTTAGACAGAAATAATGACCAATATCATGTGCTTACCAAAGAATAATTACCTAAAATCTTATCTCCTCAAGCGACCTTTGCCGGCACGGAAAAGCTCTACCCCTGTACACGCCGCCGCCGCTTCATGAACCGCATGCATTAAAATGTTGTTTTCAGTAGCTATTTGTACATCAAATGTCATCTTCAACCCACGACAATAATGTCCTCCTGCCCACGGCTACCCATCCGCCGTCGGATACACCCGATGCAGGGCATATTGACACCGATATCCTCATCATTGGCGCCGGCCCGGTCGGTCTGTTCGCCGTTTTCGAGGCCGGGCTTTTAAAAATGCGCTGTCATCTGGTAGACGTACTCCCGCAGGTGGGTGGCCAACTTTCGGAGATTTATCCAAAAAAGCCCATCTACGACATCCCTGGCTACCCCAGTGTGCTGGCCGGCGATCTGGTGCAAAACCTGATGAAGCAGATCGAACCGTTCCACCCGGGTTTTACCCTGGGTGAACGCGCCGAAAAACTTGAGCGGCTCGACGACGGTCGCTGGCAGCTCACCACCGAGCGGGGTGCTGTGCTCCGCGCACCGGTTGTGTTCATCGCCGGCGGACTCGGCTGCTTCGAACCCCGCAAACCACCGCTCGCCAACATCGAGCAATTTGAAGACCGGGGCGTGGAGTACTTTGTGCGCAACCCCGAATTGTACCGCAACAAACGCGTGGTCATCGCCGGCGGTGGCGACTCGGCGCTCGACTGGTCCATTTTTCTCGCTGACGTAGCCGGTGAACTGACCCTCGTGCACCGCCGCAGCGAGTTCCGCGGGGCGCCCGACTCCGTCGAAAAAGTCCTCGAACTCGCCAACACCGGCCGCATTAAACTCGTTACCAACGCCCAGGTGGTGGGCTTGCGCGGCAACGGGGTGCTCCAGGGCGTGCAAATCGAGCAGGACAACGCCGGAACCCTCGACCTCGACATCGACCACTTTGTGCCCCTCTTCGGGCTAACGCCCAAACTGGGTCCCATCGCTGATTGGGGATTGCAAATCGACAAGGGCGCCATCGAGGTCAATACCTTCGATTACAGCACCAACGTACCGGGCATCTTTGCTGTCGGCGACATCAACACGTATCCCGGCAAACTCAAACTCATCCTCTGCGGCTTCCACGAGGCTACCCTGGCCTGCCAGTCGGCTTTCGAGTTTGTTTTCCCCGGGCAAAAACGCTCGTTTAAATACACCACCGTAACCGGTATCGAAGGAATCTCCGTCTGATGGACATTACAGTCACCGTTTTGGACCGCAAGGGCGTCCGGCACGCCCTGCAGGCGCCCACCGATATGAACATGAACATGATGGAGCTGTGCAAAAGCTACGAGCTGCCTGTGGAGGGCACCTGCGGCGGCATGGCCCTCTGCGCCTCTTGCCACCTGTACGTGCACAGCGACCATGAACTGCCCGCCCCGAGCGACGACGAGTTGAACATGCTCGACTCCGCATTTTTTGTTCAGGACAACAGCCGCCTGGGCTGCCAGATCAAAATTGCGCCCGAACTGGAGGGGCTGGAGGTCGAACTGGCGCCGGTGGGGCTGGTGACCTGAGGGCGAAGTGCAGTATAAAAATATTTGCCGGCGAAGTTGCACATCCGGTCTCCCGGGCATGTGATGTACATATCCCCAAAGCTGACTTACTGGCAATTGCAAAAAGCGTCGGCAAGCGCAGTAGCCGTTATCGTGCCACTCCCAACCGGCGCATTCGGCGGCAGGCACACCTGGAAAGTACCGGAATTGCTCGTAAAGGTCTGAATGGTTGGGCCGAGGCCAGGAGCCGTATAGGTCAGGATAAAGGCCGGCGAGCCGGTAAAGGTGGCGGACACGGTTAAGCACGCACCGGGACAGGCGTTCGGATTGAGCACCGTAAGCACTACCGTTGGCCGGGGCCGCCAGATTACCTGAACCGCATTGGAAAAGTCAACACAAGGATCATTCAGGTCCACATTGCCATTCAGGTTGTTGCCGGCAATGGTGGCTATGTAATAGGTAACCCCCGGCTGCATGAGGGCCGGATTGAAGGGAATGAACGGGCTGTTCGACTGCACAAGGATGCTGCCCAGGGTGTCGGCGGGATTGGTGAACAGCACGTACTGCAAAAGATCACCACTTTCCAGTTGTGCATCGTTATTGTAGGGAACGGTCACACTGTTGGTGCCGCATGGGTTAAACTGGAGGGGGACAACGCTCCCGGCGTCGGTACTGCACACGCAGGGATCTTCAGCCAATCCCGGCGGCAGATCCGTAAGGCCAAAAAGGCCGAGGTTAGGTGCAAAATTGCATTTGAGCGTATAACTATTTGTACTCACAAAATATTGATACAAGCCGGGGTTTGCAAAAATCTGCGTACTAAAACCACCATTGGCAAATCCCCCGTTCGTTCCCCCGGCCAAATTAAAAGGCGGTGTATTTTGCACGATGACGGTATTGCCGGGATTAACCAGGTCTACCTGCACCACCTTGTTGACCCAGTTGCCCGGCCCTTGCGCCGCGTGCGCGTACAAAATGCCGTTCTGCAAAAAAAACTCCTGCACGATCATCGCTGTGGGCCAGTACCCGACAAACGTAATGGTGTTGGTAGCCGGATCGAAAACGCTCAAGCCCGCATCATACCCGTTTACACCGGTCGTACTGAGGTAAACCAGCCCGTCCGGGGCCAGGTAAGCGCCGATATACTCATCCGTGCTGGACCAGACCGGCGCAGACGACGGTGGGTTGAACCGAAACACGCCGTCCTCGGTCAATACCAGAATGTCGCCATCCGGCAGCACAACGAGATCATTCAGCAAGTAATCGGGCGTTGACGGCCCGACATCCAGGATCAGACAAATCTCGCAGGTCTCCGTATTCAGTTTGTAAATTTTTCCAAACGCCGTAATGCCATACAGAACAACACCCTGAGCAGACAACCCGTTGCTGAAAAACAATGCGATCCATACACACCAAAATCGACTCTTCATTAGATGAATTTTTACAAAATTGAAAAGACGACTGTCAAGGGCAACTGCAAAAAAGGTCCTGCAGGGCAATCGCCTCCACCGCCCACGCACCCGGAGAGGCGCCGGCGGGCACGCACACCACAAATCCGCCAGTGTTGCCGGTGAAGTTGTACACCTGGTCTCCCAGGCCGGGGATGGATACCGTCAGCACGTAAGGCGGGGTACCGGTGAGCACGGCGTTCACAAGGGTGCATTCGCCGGGGCACAGATCCGGCTCGCTCAGGCTGAGCTGTACGGCGGGCAGGGGCCTCCAGGTCAGCTGTGCGGCGCCGGAGATATCCAGGCAAGGGTCATCCAGATCCACGTTGCCGCCTTCGCTGTTGCCCGCAATGGCGGCGACGTAGTAGGTGACGCCCGTCTGCATGGTTGCCGGGATGTAGGTGAAGGCAGGTGTGTTGATGGTGGCCACGATGCTGCCCAGCGTATCGGCAGGGTTGCTGAACAGGATGAACTGAAGCAGGTCGTTGGCGTCCAGCACCTCGTCGCCGAGGTGGGTGAAGGTCGCTGTCTCGTTTGGGCACACCAGCAGCACCTGGCCCAGCAGTGTTCCGGCGTCGGTGAGGCAGCACAGCGGCCCGTTGCACAGGTCGGTCATATTTACCCCGGGGGCGAGGTCGCTGCCCGTACCCGCCACCGATCCCGGGCCGGTTGCCGCTACCGGCGAGATGACAACAGACCCCGGCGACGCCACAAAAGCGGGCACAAACATGTCTTCCGGGCAGCACTCGGGCACGTTTCCGTCGGCGTCCGTTTTGATGATGAACACCTCGCGCCCGTTGCCCTGGCAATAGCCGACGCCGAGGTAGCCCCCGTCGGGGCACGCGACAGCCCGGAACATGCGCCCGTTGCCGGCGCCAAAGGGGAAAGTTTTGGCCCACTGGACGTCACCGCCGTTGTTGGTGCGCACCAGGGTTCCGGTGCCGGAGTCGCCGCCGGTGCTAAAAGGGGTGAAGATCACGCCGCCGTCGGGGCAGGGCCCAACGCCAATTTCCCAGTTTCCGCTACCAAACGCAAAGTATCGGCTCCAGGCCACCCCACCCGATGCGTTGAAACTGACCAGCCAGGGGAGCGACTGGTTGCCGCCATAGCTCCAGGTGCCGCCGGAGGCGATGAGCCCGGCGCCACCTGTGGTCAGGGACCAAAAGCCGTCGTTGTCCGGGGCCGTCACCCGCCGGCCCTGCACCACGTCCCCATCCGCGTCCAACTTCATCAGAAAGCCGTCGTGGTTGCCGCTATTGACGAAGAAAAAGCCGGAAATCCACACGTCGCTGCCACCGGCCGGAAACGGCTCGCCGGCGACGTCGCCGCCGCCGTTGCCCCACGATTTGCTCCACAGGCTGCCGCCGCTCAGGTCGAGTTTTTCGACGAATACATCCCAAAAACCATACCCGAAGCTCTGGGTTGCACCGGTGACCACGTAGCCGTCGGACACCTCGCACACGCCACGCGCGGTCTCCAGGCTCGCCCCGCCGCAGGTTTGTTGCCAGATTATATTGCCCGACGGGTCGCACTTCACCACGTAAATATCGGTGCTGCCCGCGCCGAAACTGCTGGTTTCTCCCAGGGCGATGAGGTTGCCGTCGGAGCACAGCAGCAGGCTGGAAAACGCATCGGCAGCGCCGCCCCCAAACACCTTGCTCCACTCCACTGTCCCGTCGGCGCTGAACTTGACCAACAGGGCATCGCTGCCGCCCAGGCCGCCGCCGGTGCTGGCGCCGGCAATGATGAAACTGTTGTCGGGCAACACCACGACGAAACGCGCCTCATCATTACCGGAAGTGCCATAGCGCTTTTTGAACGTTTGAATGGGCTGGGCAAAAACACCAGCCAATGCGAAGCTCAGAACAAGACAGGTGAGGAGTGAACGCATAATTTTTTATTTAAATATTTTCAAACGTTGGCTGTCGGGTGAGTTTTGGACATTTTATTGGCAATTGCAAAGTGCGTCGGTGAGGGCCGTAGCCGCTATCGAAAACCCGCCCAACGGCGCACTTGTCGGCACACAAACCTGAAAAGTGTCCGCACTGCCCGGGAAAGTTTGCGTAACCAGGCCAAGGCCGGGGACGCTGTACGTGAGGGTGAAAGGGGGCGTGCCGGTGAAAGTGGCGGTCACGTCAATGCAGTTACCCGGACACACATCACCGTTGCCGACGCTCAAAGCGACCGTCGGCAGCGGATTCCAGATCACCGTATTGGCATTGGAAAAATCCAGACAAGGATCGTTCAGGTCCACCGAACCGTTCAATTCATCACCCGCCATCGCCGCAAAGTAATAGGTTACCCCCGTTTGCAGGGGCGCTTCAAAGTCAAAAGACGGGGTGTTGCTGGTGGCCACGATGCTGCCGGCGGTATCGGCGGGATTGGTGAATAAAATGAATTGCTTGACATCACCCGCTTCGAGATACCCTCCACTGTTTGAAAAAACAAGCACATCGTCGGCACAAAGGCTCTGGTTGGGTGTCGGTACTGTTCCGGCATCGGTAAAGCACAAACAATCATAAGACGGGTAGCCGGGCGGCGTCTCGCCCAACCCATGTGCGTAACCTGGTGGTATGTCACAGACGAACGTAAGGGTGTTGGAGGGTAATTCCAATTCATAAAGATCACTTCCGGAACAATTCGGATCCAATATGCCCCCGTAAATTCCGGCAAAAGGACCACTGGTGATCGAGGCAGCCGGCGCACCACAAAACGAACCGCTGCCAAAACTACTGACTATATTGAAAACCATGGGATTACCCAGGTCGATAGTGACGAGATAGTTAGCGTCATTGGTAACATCACGCATGAAGGCATGCAATAAACCATTCCAATAAAAGGGCTGAAAAAGTTGTTGATTGGATGGCGCAGGCAAAGTGCCAACGACTGTTGCCGTATTGTTAACCGGGTTGTATTCATAAACCTTGGAATCCCAGATGCCATTAGCATCTTGAATCAATGCAGTAATGTACACATTTCCGTTTGGCGCCAACACACCTCCGGACAAACCTGTTATCCCGGGAAAATCCAGGCTCGCTAAAGGGGAATTTCCTGGAGGGTCGTAAACGGCTGCTGTATTGGATCCGATCACGACCACCTGCCCGTTTGGCAGAGGAACAACGTCCTCCATCACTCCGGGAAAAGTGGCTATTGGGATGGTGAATTCCGGACAAAAAGTGCAGGTTTCTATGTCATACACCCCAAGTATATAGGATGGGTTCCCGTTACTTGGAAAGTAATAACCTGAAATATACAGGTTTTGTGCCTGCAATGAGTTGTATCCCAAAACCAGCATCGCCATTAAACCGATTTGTTGTATCCATTTATGCATAACCAAAATACAGTTTTTTGTTTAGTTAGAGGTGCAAAATGTGTCGGTCAATCCAGAGTATTAGACCATTATTTTACTGACAACTACAAAACCCATCCGTCAAGCTCGTCGCCGCGACCAAAAACCCGCCCAAAGGCCCATTGGCCGGCACGCACACCTGAAAAGTGCCCGTATTGCCCGGGAAAGTTTGCGTAACCGGGCCAAGGCCGGGAGCCGTGTACGTGAGGGTGAACGGGGAAGTGCCGGTGAAAGCTGCCGTTATGTTCGTGCAGCCCCCGGGGCAGACGTCCGGGTTGGCAACCGAAAAGGCCACCGTCGGCAGCGGGCGCCAGACAACCCGCGCTGCAATGTTGGAGATATCCAGACACGAATCGCTCAAATCCACGTTGCCGCCCAGTTCATCGCCGGCTATGGTGGCCAGGTAGTAAGTTACGCCCGTTTGCATTGTCACAGGATTGAACGGTATAGTCGCACTGCTACTTTGCACGATGATGCTGCCGAGTGTGTCACTCTGGTCAGAAAATAAAATGTAGCGCAGGATGTCGCCGGTCCCCAGCACGGCATTGTTATTGTACGGCACCGTTACACTGCCCGGGATGCAAATGTCAAAGCTTTGATTGTTTACCGTGCCGGCGAAGGTGTTACACTGGCAGGGTTCTTCCGGCACATTGGGAGGGAGATCGCTCAGACCGGAAAACCCTGTACTTCCCGGAAGAAAGGCGTCGAGATCACAAATAAAATTAAATGTATTTGTTGTTGCATTGTATTGATAAATTTTGTCTGAATTTATTGTTTGAAAAGCCGAGGTGTATCCATCGTTAGTCACTCCACCGGCAACACCTAAAGGCAATCCGGTATAGATAATGGTTGATTGTTCCGGATTAGTCGTATTGACTTCAAGAAGAATTTGTATTGAACCGGATCCAACAGCTTGTGCTGCAAATGCATACAGCACGCCGTTCTGATAAAAAAATTCTGAAACAAGCACGCCTGTGGGCCAGTCACCCACATAAGTGATGCTATTGTTGGCTGGATTATAGATACTTAATCCGACCTCGGAAGATGTTCCAGCCAAATAAACAAGGCCGCTGGGCGCCAGTATGGACCCTATATAGGCGCCGCTTTGGCTCCATATCGGAGTAGTGCCGGGTAGTGTATATCTTCTCAGGTTAATATTGTTCACCAATATATCACCATCTGGCAACACCAACACATCGGTTGCTATCCCGCCGAAGTTCGCTATCAAACAAGCCGTACAATTCATCAAATCTATCTTGTACAAGGCGCCGTTCGGTGTGATACCATACAAAATAGGGCCTGTAACAGCTCCATTAGCACGTGCCTGGCCGACATGAAAGCCAAATGCTGCGATGAGCATCAGGGTGTATAACAAAATTTTAATACGAACTTTCATTAAAAGATCAGTTTAAAATTGATTGCCGGCGATGACGTCAACAGAGGAACAAAGGTTTGCGGTCGGGTGTACTTTGGACATTTTATTGGCAATTGCAAAATGCATCATCGAGGGCGGTAGCAGCCACATCCAACTGCCCCGTAAAGCCCGGAGGCGGACAAACCTCAAAACTGCCCGTTTGCGTCGAAAATGTTTGGGTGAATGATTCCGTCGTTCCCCCAACCGACACCTGGTAGGTGAGGGAAAAAGGGGGCGTGCCGGTAAACGCCGCGTCGATCATGACGCAATCCGAGGTGCAGTTGTTGCTGCTGCTCAGTGCAACTGTAGGAGATGGCCGCCAGCGGATAGCGATGGGTGTAGAAATTTCACGGCAGGGATCCAGAAAGTCGACCCCTGAACCCAGGGCATTGGCGGCGACAGCATATACACGGTAGGTCACATCATATTCGGTAACACCCGGAATAAAAGTAGCAAAAGGCGTAGTGTATTGATAAATAACATTGCCGGGGTAATTGGTGAAAATATTTCCGTCCACCAAAGCAAATATCAGGTTATCATCGCCGTCCAGGGTCTCGTCCCCATTATGCGGAAGCGCAATAGGGACGCCATCACATACATTGATCGTTGGGGTCGGCTGAAAGGTTCCCGATTCGGAAACACAGTTGCACAGCGGTCCGGTATCGTTGAACGGATCAGAGGCAAGGCTCAAAAAGCCACCCGAAGAACTCAGAAAATAATCCGGACAAAGCGTGTTGGTCGTGCCGTTGGCCATATTAATTTCGGCAGGGGTGTCCGAGCCCAATGACGGGCCGAACACGTTGTTGCAGACGCTTACCAAAGGCGCTACCGGAACATCCAGGAAAAAAGTCAGGGAAAATGGAGGGCCAAGATCGATGGCATACAGGTCGCCCGAGGGGTTTTCGCTGACCAGCAGTTGGCCATTGTATTCAATGATCTCCCCAAATCCGTTGAACCCTGGTTGTGCGCCGACAAAGGTGGACGTGTTGGTTATCAGGTTGAACGTGTAGAAATTGCCCGGTGTATGCACTAAAAGGGTACTGTCATTTAAGGGAAACAAAGCGCTGGCCTGAGCAGGCGGTGGAAAATTTCCCAACACTGTCGTATTTCCGGTAACCGGATCAAGCCTCAGGATGGCCGGGGAAGGCGGGTTGCCACTAAAACCGAGCAGGTAAAAAAAACCGTCAGGCATGAGCACAAAGTCGACAAAGTTGCCCACCGAAAGGCCGGTGACCAAGGGCGTGTAGGTGCAGTTCACCAGATCAAGTCTGCCAATTTCGTTGGGCGGAGACCCAATGGTATGCAGGATGCTCTGCGCATCAACCCGGTCTGTGAACAACATGGAAAAAAAACAATGTAGTCCAATAAGCAACCTGTTAGGACCGGCCAAACGATATAAACCGACAACCGTTCGAAATATGGCATTATTAAACATATAATAGTTTGTTTTACTGATTGTTACAAAAAATCCGTTCACCAATGTCGTCGCCGCCACCCAAAACCCGCCCAACGGCGCACAAACCAGAATGCTACCTGTAGTAGCATAGGACTATCCTGTAGCCGCAAGCCCTCGTCAGACTTAAAGCCACGCAGGCAGTAGCCGTTACCGGTTTTTTTAAATGCAAGATATCCTCCTCCCCCACGGCACGCTGTATCCCGCATCGCTCTACCGCACCAGCGTCAAATCTCCGCTGAACACCTCCACCGTCCCGTCCGCATACGCAACCTCGGCCCAGTACACATACACACCCGGCATCATCATATCTCCCTGGAAGGTGCCGTCCCAGCCCAGCTCGGGCCTGTTGGGCAGAATGTTCTGGAAAACGGCCATTTTGCCGCCCCAGCGGTCGTATATCTGCAAACTGCGGATGTTCACCACACTCTCATCGCCATAAAGGGTGAAGCGGGCATTCTCATTGCCGCTGTCCGGAGCGATCACATTCGGGATGAACACCTGTTTGCCGGTTTTGACCAGAATGACAAACCGACCCTCGGCCGAGCAGTCGCCGTAACCCTGCACGTACAACTGCAGGGTGGTGGTCAGCACGGGCGCCAGGGTTGGGTTGAGGCAGTTGTCGCACGACAGGTCCACGCTCGGCGGGACCGTCCACGAAATGTCCACCGGCGTGATGGTGATGGCTGCGTTGAGCGTAACGGTATCACCCGGGAATATCTCGATCGTGTCGCCCACAAACTCGTTGATCACTTCCACCGGCGCCAGCACCACGAGTTCTTCGGCGGTGCAGCCGTTGGCGTCGGTCACCTCTACGGTGAACGTGCCCTCTTCCAGGTCTTCAAAACTCAGCACCTGGCTGCCGTTGGTCACGCCCACGTCCTGAAACAGGCGCACGGTGTAGGGGCCGCCGCCGCCGCCGACGCTTTGTACCGTGATGGCGCCGGGTGTGGAGCAGGTGGGCCCCAGGGCCTGTACCACCGGCAGCACCGGCTCGGGTTGGGCAAGGGTGGCCGAGGCCGTGCCGCTGCACCCCACCGCGTCGGTGATGGTCACCGTGTACGCCCCGGCGCCGATGTTGGCCGCCGTGGCCGTGGTGGCGCCGTTGCTCCATTGGTACTGGAAAGGAGCCTGGCCGCCCAGGGGTATACCGGTAGCAAAACCGTCGGTGGCGCCGGCGCACGATATGCCGAAACCGTTGAAGTCGCTGTCTATCTCAATCGCTGCGCCAAATACGCCGGCCAGTGTCGTTTGTGTGATTACTACGCTGTCGCAGCCGCCGGCGCTGGTGAATGTCTGCACAGAGGTACCCACACCCAGGGGGTTGCAGGTGGTCGCCTGCACGAATGTGGTGTCGGCCGTTCCGGCCGTAACTTGCGCTTGCGCGACGCCCGTGCATCCGTTCAGATCCGTCACGGTGACACCATACGCCCCCGCTTGCGACACGAGGACCGAGGCGCCGCCGCCGCCGTTGGACCACTGGTAGGCAGCAAAACCTGGCGTAGCCGTCAGGGTGACCGATGCGCCGCCACACAACAAACCAGGCCCACTGATCGCCGGAACCGGAGCCGGAAGGGCCTCCACCGTAAACGCACCCTGGGCTGTGCAGCCGTCGGCATCCGTGACCGTTACGCCGTACGTCCCCGGCAAGGCATCCACAACGGGAGCGGTTTGCCCGCTGCTCCACAGGTAGGAAACAAAACCCGGCGTGGCCTCAAGGGCCACGGTTTGACCCGGACAGGCGCGGTCGGCGCCGGTGACCGACACCACCGGCACGGCGGGCGGGGTGACGTCAATCGTCGCTTCGCCCGAGCAGCCCTGACCGTCGCTCACCGTGACGCTGTACGTACCGGGCTGCGCGACAGTGATCTGCGCGCTCACCTCACCGGTGCTCCAGATGTATTGCTGGAATCCGTTGCCGGCGTCGAGCGTCACCTGTCCGGTACACGCCTGCGCACTGGACAGGATCACCGGGGTCAACTGATTTGAAACCCCTACGCTCGCCGTGGCGGCGCCCGTACAACCGTTGGCGTCGGTCACCGTCAATGCCACCGTCACCGGCGGCTGCACGGTGATGCCCGGCGTAAGGGCGCCGGTGCTCCACTGATAGACGACAAATCCGGCCGGGGCGGTCAGCGTGGCCGTGGTTCCCGGACACACAGTCAGCGGGCCGCTGATGGCTGGCTGGGGCGACTGGATCTCCAGCACATCCACCAGGGCCACCGACGTGCAACCCAGCGCGTCGGTGGCGGTGACGCTGTACGTGCCCGGTTGGTTCACGGTGATGCTCGCCACCGTCTGGCCTCCGGACCAAACATACCCGGCAAAACCGGCCGATGCACTCAGGCTGGTGCCGGCGCCCTGGCAAAACTGGAGGTCGCCGCCAATGCTCACCTGCGACAGCGCCGGCACGTCCACCGTGACCGTTGCCGAGCCCGTGCAACCGTTGGCATCGGTCACGGTCACGGTGTAATCACCCGTCTGGGTGGCGCTGATGAAAGCGGTGACCTGGCCGCCGTTCCATTGGTAGGCGACAAATCCCGGGTCGGCGCCCAGGCCGATCTGTCCGTCGCAAGCGTAGGGCGCCTGCTGGATTTGCGGGGCGGGGTTGGTGTTCACCACCAGATTGGCGGAGGCCGTGCCCGTGCAGCCGTTGGCATCGGTCACGGTAGCCGAATACAATCCGGGAGCAGAGACGCTAATGGACGGCGTGTTTGCGCCCGTCGACCAGGCGATGCCACCGGAGGCGCCGATGACAGAAAGGGTCGCGCTGTTGCCCGCGCAAACGGCTGCCGGCCCACTGATTTGCGGGGTGGGCAGCGGCTGAGCGGTCAGTTGTGTGGCGCCGATGGCGGTGCAGCCTTGCGCGTCGGTGACGGTGACCGTCACCGGTCCGCCGACGCCAACGCTCACCGATGGCGTGTTGCCCCCTGTGCTCCAGGCGTAAGCGACGAACCCGGGGGTGGCGTTCAGCGTGGTGCCTGCGCCGGCACAGAAGGTTGTATTGCCCGAAACAGACACGACGGGTAGCGCGGGCACCGTTACAGCGATGGACGCAGCGCCCGTGCAGCCGTTTACATCAGTTACGGTCACACCGTAGGCGCCCGAACTGGTCGCACTGATGGCCTGCGTGTTCTGCCCGCTGCTCCAGGTGTAAGTGGCGAATCCGGCGCCGGCGTCGATGGCAATTTGTCCATCGCAATCATAGGGCTGGGCGGTAATCTGCGGATCCAGCTGGCTGGCGACCGTCACCGTGGCGTTGCCGATGTTGGTGCAGCCGTTGGCGTCGGTCACGGTCACGGTGTAGGTGCCCGCCCCGGTGACCACAATGGCAGGGGTGGTTTCGGCATTCGACCACAGGTATGCGCTCATGCCCGCCGGTGCGCTCAGGGTGCCGCTGCTGTTGACGCAGATGATGGCAGGGCCGGTAACCGCTGCCCCGGGAAGCGGGTTGACGGCCAGCGAGAAGTTGCCGGTGGCCGTACAGCCGAAGTTGTCGGTGGCCGTCACGGTGTAGGTGCCCGCTGCACCGACCGTGATGGAAGCGCCCACCTGGCCGTTCGACCAGGCGTAGCTACCGAAGCCCGGCGTAGCGTCCAGCACCGTGGTGGTGTTCGGGCAGATGGCCGGCGCGCCGGAGACCGATACCGACGGGTCGGCGGGAATGGTCACGCTGATCAGGTCGGTGCCCGAGCATCCGGTGCCGTCGGTCACCGTTACGGTGTAATCGCCAGCGACCGAAACCAAAACGGTTTGGGTGTTTTGGCCGCCCGACCAGTCGTAGGTGGCAAAGCCGGCGCCGGCGTCAAGGGTGATCTGTCCGTTGCAGGCGTAGGGCTGGGCGGTGATCACCGGAGTAAGCGTGGAACTCAGGGTGAGCGACTGGTCGTCGGTGCCCACGCAACCGTTGGTGTCGGTCACAGTCACCGAGTAGGTGCCGGGGGTGCTGACGGTGATGCTGGGGCCGTTTTGGCCGTTCGACCAGCTGTAGTTGTTGAAGGCGCCCGATACCGTAAATACAGCCGATCCGCCGGCGCAGATGCTCGTGGGGCCGGTGATGACCGGCGCGGGGTTGTTCACCGCCTGGACGGAAAAAACATCGGTGGCGGTGCATCCGAAACCGTCGGTGGCCGTGACGCCATAGTTGCCCGTTTGGTCTACGGTAATAGATGTTGTCGTCTCTCCGGTCGACCAAACGTAAGCATTCAGTCCGGCAGAGGCGGTGAGCAGGCTGCCGGCGCCCTGGCAGAACGTGGGCGATCCGGTGATGTCGACCACCGGATCAGCGGGGATGTCCACCGTGAAAACGTCGGTTCCGGTGCAGCCGTTGGCGCCGGTGACCGTCACCGCGTAGTCGTCGCTGGCGGTGGTGAGTATGGTTGGGGTGTTCTGGCCGGTCGACCAGGCGTACACGCTGAAACCGCTGCCGGCGTTCAGCGTTACCTGACCGTCGCAGGCGTACGGATTGGCCTGGATGGCCGGTTGGGGGGCGGGCAGCAGGGCGAGCGTAGCGTCGTCGGTTCCGGTGCAGCCGTTCAGGTCGGTCACGGTCACGGTGTAGGCGCCGGCGACGGACACGGTGATGGCGGGCGTGGTTTCGCCGGTCGACCAGACGTAGCTGCCGAAGCCTGTTTGTGCAGCGTACACCGCCGTTTGGCCCTGACAAACACTCGCGGGCCCGGCTACAACCGGCGCCGGCGCGGGGAATTCCGTGACGGGGAAATCGTCGGTGGCCGTACAGCCAAAACCGTCGGTGGCGGTGACCGCATAGGTGCCGCCGTTGTTCACCGTGATGCCCTGTCCGGTTTGGCCCGTAGACCACACGTAGCTGTTGAACCCCGGAGTCGCCTGGATGTCACCGCCGCTGCCCTCGCAAAACTGGTTGTCGCCGGTGATGGCCACCACGGGCGCAGCCGGGATGTCGGCGAAGAACACGTCGGCGCCCGTACAGCCGTTGGCACCGGTGACCGTCACCAGATAGTTACCGGAGGTGGTCACGGTGATGGGGTTGCCGTTTTGGCCGGTCGACCAGGCGTAACTGCTGAAGCCGGCGCCGGCGTCGAGCGTCAGCACACCGTTGCACAGGTAAGGGGCGGCCGTGATGGCGGGTTGGGGCGCCGGGAGTTGGTTCAGGGGTTCTGTGTCTGTGCCCGTACAGCCGTTGTTGTCGGTCACGGTGACCGTGTAATTTCCGGGCGCGTTGACCGATATGCTGGAGCCGTTTTGGCCCGTCGACCATGCGTAAGCGGAAAAACTGCCGGGCACGGTCAGGGTGGCGGAACTGAGCTCGCAGAAACTACCCGGGCCGTCGATCGTGGGCACGGGCGCAGGCAGCTGGGTCACCGTGAAGTTATCGGTGTCGGTGCAGCCAAAGGCGTCGGTTGCGGTTACAGAATAGGTGCCCGGTGTCGACACCGTGATGTCCTGGCTGCTCTGGCCGTTGGACCACACATAGCCGTTGAAGCCCGGGGTGGCGAACAGGGAGGTATTATCGTTCTGGCAGAACTGGTTGTCGCCGGTGATGCTCACCTGGGGAAAGGGCGGCACGTCGGCAAAAAAGGAAGCAAAATTGGTGCAGCCGTTGGCGTCGGTGACCGTGACGAGGTAGTTGCCGCTGTTGGTGACGGTCACGGGGTTGCCAGTCTGGCCGGTGGACCACGTGTAGGCGGTGAACCCGCTGCCGGCATTCAACACCAGCTGCCCGTTGCACAGGTAAGGCGCTGCGGTGATCTGCGGATTGGGCGCCGGGTTGACGCTCAGGGTGAACGACCCGGTGTTGGTGCAGCCGTTGCCGGAAGTGACGGTTACCGTGTAGGCGCCGGGGGCGCTGGTGTTGATGGACGGACCGGTCTCGCCCGTAGACCACAGGTAGGCCGAAAAACTGCCGTTGACCGCCAGGTTGGCATTTTCATTGGAGCAAATGAGCGCAGGGCCGGTGATGACCGGCGCCGGGTTGGGCAGCTGCACAACGCCAAAGGCAGCCTCTCCCGTGCAACCGGAAGCCCCGGAAACCGTGACCCCGTAGGTGCCCGGTGTGGTCACCGTGATGCTCTCCCCGGCTTGGCCGTTCGACCAGGTGTACGTGCCCAGTCCGGAGGGGGCAGCGGTGAGCGTGGCGCCCTCGCCTTCGCAAAACTGGTTGTCGCCGGAAATAGATACGTTGAGCGAGGTTTCAAAAAAGATGGTCGTACCCACATCGTCCGTGCATCCGTTGGCATCGGTGACGGTGAGGGTGTACGTTCCCGAAGTAGAAACGGTGATGGACGACGTGGTTTCGCCGGTCGACCACGCGTATGTGGGAAAGCTCGACACGCTGGTGAGCGTGATCTGTCCGCCACAGGCATTGGAGCCGGTAATCGAGATAACGGCCTCCGGCAATGGGTTCACCTGAAAATCAAAGTCATCGGTTCCGGTGCAGCCGGCGGCATTGGAAACAGTAACTGCGTATGTACCCGCTGTGGAGACCGAGATGCTCGGCGTTGTTTCACCTGTGCTCCAGTTGTAGCTGGTGAACGGCCCGCCACCGACCGACAGGACGGCGTTCTGCCCGGAGCATACCCCCACGGGTCCGCTGATGTTCGGCACGGGTGCGGCCACGACGTTCACGCTTACCGAAGAAAGGCCGGGGCATCCCTGGGCATACAGGCGTTGATTGGCCACCAACAGCGAGATCGCCGACAGCAGAATGAGTCGAAGGGTTAGCTTTTTTTCCATGGCACATTGGGTTGCGGTGTGTGAAATTCAAAATCGATGTAATATCGCAATAAACCTTTGATTAATAGTAATGGTTTGGTAGAAAAAATAGCAATTGTAAAAATTGAACAAAAAGAATATCCGCACGGCGATGCTACATTTGCTCCATGAGCAACAAATCCATCGCCAACGCATTCGATGAGCTCGCCAACCTCATGGAACTGCACGAGGAGGACGGCTTCCGCATACGCTCCTATCGAAACGCATACCTGGCCCTGCGCAAGCTGGATCGCCCGCTGACCGACATGAGCGACGAAGAGATCAACGGCATCAAAGGCATCGGGAACGCCATCACTGCCAAAATCCGGGAACTGCTTTCCAAAGGGCAGATGGACACCCTGGACCGATACCGACAAAAAACGCCGCCCGGCGTGGTCGAAATGCTCGAAGTGAACGGCTTCGGCCCCAAAAAGGTGCGCACCGTATGGCAGGATATGGGCATAGAGACCATCGGTGAGCTGTGGTACGCCTGCAACGAAAACCGGCTCGTGGAATACAAGGGCTTCGGCCTCAAAACCCAGGAAGACCTGCGCCAAAAACTCGAGTACTTCCTCAAAAGTCGCGACCAGCTGCACATGGACGCCGCCGAGGAGGAAGCCGATTTCCTCTGCGCCTGGCTCACCGGCAAGCTGCCCGGCGCTTTTGTGGCGCCCGTAGGTGAGGTGCGGCGGCGTTGCCCCGTCGTGCGCAACATCGAGGTGCTGGTGGGTTACAATGGCGAGCTGACGACCGCGTTCGACGGCGAGGTGCTCCAACTCGACAAAGAGGAGTCCGGAGGCCGCTACCATGTGCGCATGGATGACCGGACGCCGGCGCTCATTCACCGTTGCCTGGCGGAAGAATTTGGCTCCAAACTGTTTCAGCACACCGGCTCGGCGGCATTTGTGCAGGGGTTTGCCGACAGGTACCCGGGCCAGTCGTTCAAAAGCCTGCGCACCGAACAGGAGGTGTTCGAAAAGGCCGGACTACCCTATTTGGCGCCCGAGCTGCGCGAATCGGCCGATGTGCTTGAGCAGGCCCGCGCCGGCGCCCTGCCCGAACTGATTACCGAAACCGACCTTATTGGTGTCCTCCACGTGCACACCACGTATAGCGACGGCCTGCACACCCTGCGCGAGATGTGCGAGACCGCCCGCGACATGGGCTATGCCTACATCGGCATCACCGACCACAGCCAGAGCGCCTTTTACGCCAACGGCCTTAAGCCAGAACGTGTGCTGGAACAAATGGCCGAAATCGACGTGCTGAACGCCGAAATGGCGCCCTTTCGCATCTTCAAAGGCATCGAAAGCGACATCCTGAATGACGGGCGCCTGGACTACGACGACGACCTGCTCGCCCGCTTTGACTTTGTGATCGCCTCCGTGCACAGCAACCTGCGCATGGACAGGGAGAAAGCCACCGAACGCATCCTGCGCGCCGTGGAAAATCCACACATCACCATCCTCGGTCACCCCACCGGCCGCCTCCTGCTCAGCCGCGAAGGGTACCCGCTGGACTGGGACGCGGTCATGGACGCCTGCGCGCGCCACGGCGTGGCCATAGAACTCAACGCCAATCCCTACCGGCTCGACCTCGACTACACGCGCATCCCCGAAGCCCGCCGCCGCGGCATCCGCATCGCCATCAACCCCGACGCGCACAGCAAGGACGGCCTGCGCGACGTGCGCTACGGCGTGCTGGTGGCGCGCAAGGCGGGGCTGACGCGGGAAGGGTGCCTGAATGCGCTGGGGGCGGAAATGGTGTTTGGGGGCAAGTGAAGTCCGGCGGTAGTGGTTGAGGGGCATTTGAACATGCGCATGAGTCACCTTTAACCATACCACCCCATCCCGGGCCAAAACCCACCATTCACAACCCCGCAATCTCCTCCTCCGTAAGCCCGGTGTACCGCCGGATTTTTTCTGCCGGCTCGCCGTCTGCCTTCATTTGCCGGGCGATTTCGAGGTTTCGCGCTTGCATCCCTTCTATTTTTCCCTCTATTTTTCCCTCTATTTTTCCCTCTATTTTTCCCTCAGCTTTTCCCTCCTCCCGTCCTTCCATGTACGACGTATCAATCACATTTTTCAAATCCCGGTAATACTTCAGACGCTGTTCGTAGCCCTGCCGTTCTTCCGGGGTGAATTTGGCGATTTCCGCCACCGAGAACAGTTTCTCAAACACGCGGTCGGTGAAAGGGTTGATGTACTTGTCTTGCAAGGCCATGACCAGGATGGTTTGTGCAAAGATACACATTTTTATACAAATTGTGTTGACGCAGGCAAAAAAATATCTTTATCTTCACAGCCGTTCACGCGGAATAACAATACCATAAAAAATCATAAAATCACCATACAAGCAGTTCATTTAATGACCAACCAACCAAAACTCGAGGATTTTCCCCTAATATCCTATGATAAAATACGGTATGCGGATACGGACCGCCAGGGGCACGTGAACAACGCCGTATTTTCTACCTTTCTGGAAACGGGCAGGGTCGAAATATTCTATAACCCGGAATATCCGGTTAAAAACAGGGAAAGCAACTTTGTGATTGCCTCGTTAAAATTGGATTTTCTGAATGAGATAGCGTGGCCGGGGCAAATCGACATCGGTACAGGTGTCCTGAAAATCGGCAACAGCTCTGTTGTTCTTTTTCAAATGTTATTCCAGCATTCCATTTGTGTTGCAAAGGCAGAAACGGTCATTGTTCAGGTGCACAGCGAAACCAAACGAAGTGCGCCGCTCAGCCCCGCCGCCAGGGAAATCTTGCGTCGCTGGATTTTTACAGGGTGACTATGTGTGGTGCTTCGTAGTTTTGTAGCCACAGGCTGGCTGAAGATAAACGACAGACGCCTGGAAAGAGCGTATGCGCACACGATGGAAAACAACGGGTGTCCTGTGGGCTTTAGCCCTCAGCCTTTCATGCCACACCGGGCAGATCAACCAAACGCATCAACCAGCAAAACAAGCCGTGACAGCAAAAGACATACTGGGCAACCCTGACTATCCGGCCATTTCTTACGGCGGTTATCGGGGAAACAGTCGTGAATCACAACCCACCGTGGCGCAATTGAAAGAGGACATGCGTATCCTCGCCGCCATGAACGTCAAGGTGTTGCGCACCTACAACACCGAACTGGCAGAAGCCGCCAACCTGTTAAAAGCCATCCGCGCTTTAAAAGAAGAAGACCCCGACTTCGAGATGTATGTCATGCTCGGCGCCTGGATCGATTGCCGGAAAGCGTGGACCAACCACCCCGATCACCTCCACGAAGACGAAGAAGCCAATGCCGCCGAAATAAAAAGGGCCGTGGACATGGCCAACCAGTACCCCGACATCGTAAAAATCATCGCCGTCGGCAACGAGGCCATGGTGAAGTGGGCCTCCAGCTACTACGTGCAACCCTGGGTGATCCTCCGGTACGTGAACCAATTGCAAGCGCTCAAGCAGACCGGCAAACTGCCCAAAGACCTGTGGATCACCAGCTCCGACAACTTCGCGTCCTGGGGCGGCGGCGGCCCGGAATACCACGCGGAGGATTTAACCAGGTTGCTCCAGGCGGTCGATTTTGTGTCTGTACACACCTACCCCATGCACGATACCCATTACAACCCCGTTTTTTGGGTCAACGCCGAGGGTGTCATCGCGCTGTCCGATACCACCGAAATAGCCGCGGCCATGAACCGTGCCCTGGCCTATGCCGAGTCGCAATACCAGAGCGTTGCCCGATACATGGCATCCCTGGGCATTCAAAAACCCATCCACATCGGCGAAACCGGCTGGGCCAGCGCATGCAACGGCCACTACGGCGCCCAAGGCTCAAAAGCCACCGACGAGTACAAGGCAGGGCTGTACTACCACCTGATGCGGGAATGGACCCTCCGGGAGGGCATTACCTGCTTTTTCTTTGAGGCGTTTGACGAAATCTGGAAGGACGCCGATAACCCGGGCGGGTCGGAAAACCACTTCGGGCTGTTCACCCTCGACGGACAGGCCAAGTTTGCCGTTTGGGACTGGGTAGACCAGGGCGTTTTTGAAGGGCTGTCCAGAGACGGGCATCCCGTCACCAAAACGCACAACGGAAACAAAGCGGCATTGCTCCAACAGACACTATTCACACCAAAACAATAAAATACGATGTCGATGTCCATGAAACCAGGTAAGCACCTGGCCCTCTCCGGGATAAACTACACCGGCCAATCACCGGAACAACTCCAAACCCTCTTTCGCCAAACGCTGGAAGAGGGCATGCATGGCCTCTGTTACAGCGCGTACGATGAGGGCCAAAAACCCGGTGATGTGCTGACGGCCGACCAGATCCGCCGCCGCATGAAAATCATTGCCCCCTACACCCAATGGGTTCGCTCCTTCTCCTGCATCGAAGGCAATGAACTGGTGCCCAAAATAGCCCGCGAGTTCGGCCTCAAAACCCTCGTGGGCGCCTGGCTGGGCACCGACAAAAACCTCAACGAACAGGAAATAGCGGGCCTCATCCAGTTGGCCGAAGAAGGTTATGTAGACATCGCCGCCGTGGGCAATGAAGTGCTCTACCGGATGGACCTCTCCGAGGCGGAACTGCTGGACTACATCCGCAGGGTGAAAAGGGCAATCCCCGGAGTGCCGGTCGGATACGTGGACGCCTACTACGAATTTACCGAATGCCCCGACATCGCCGATGCCTGCGACGTCATCCTGGCCAATTGCTACCCCTTCTGGGAAGGCTGCCACATCGACTACTCCCTGGTCTATATGAAGCAGATGTACCAGCAGGCCATGATGGCCGCCAAAGGCAAAAAAGTGATCATCACCGAAAGCGGCTGGCCAAGCCAGGGCAAAAGCATCGAGGGCGCCGAATCCTCCCGGGAAAATGCCATGAAGTACTTCATCAACACCCAACGGTGGGCGCGGGAAGAAGGCATCGAGATTTTTTATTTCTCCTCCTTCGATGAGTCCTGGAAAGTGGGCCCGGAAGGCGACGTGGGCGCGCATTGGGGCTTGTGGGACATGCACCAAAATCCCAAGTTTTAAGCGCTTGTTTCCGGCAACAGATCTCGCAAGGTTTTGTGCTCCAGCACGCCCAATACGGCGTCCCTTGCCTCGATAAACAGCTTGTTGATGCGGCAGGCGTTTTCATCGCAGGTGTCGCAAGGCTGATAAAAATACAGACTCACGCAGGGCAGCATGGCAATGGGGCCGTCTATGACCCGGATAACATGGGCCAGGGTGGTTTGTTCCGGCGGGTTTTTCAGGCAATAGCCCCCACCCTTGCCTTTTTTACTGGTCAGGATAGCGGCGTTGCGGAGTTCGAGCAGGATGTTCTCCAGAAATTTGAGGGGAATGCGTTTCTGTTCAGAGATGTCCCGGATCAACACCGGATCAGCACCCTGGCGTTCGACCAGGTATTCGAGGGCTTTCAGTGCGTATTGCGCTTTCTTAGACAGCATGTCCGTGTTGAAATTTATTAATCGACCAATTTGGTAGACTATTGCAATGTCCGTACTTTTGCACTAAACTTTATGGACCATGCATATAAACCTTTTGGCATTGTCGGTGCCGTTTTTTCTTGTTTTCATCCTGTTGGAGTTTTGGATTGCCCGCAGGCAAGGTAAGGACTATTTCAGTTTTGCCCAGTCGGTGAGCAATCTAAATGTCGGCATCGTCGAACGTTTGTCGGATGCTTTCGTGACAGGAAGTTTTTATTTCGTTTATGACTACCTGTACCGCCATTTTGCCGTTTGGCACATCGAACCGAGCTGGTATTCCTGGATTTTGCTCCTCGTGGTCACTGATTTTGTGTGGTACTGGTACCACCGCCTGGGGCATGAGGTCAACTTGCTTTGGGGGCTCCACATTGTGCACCACCAAAGCCCCGAATTCAATTTCACCGCTTCCACGCGGATCACGGTGTTTCAGGCGGCTGTGCGCACTTGTTTTTGGTCCGTTTTGCCCATTCTCGGTTTTCCGGCGCCCATGATCACGTCTATCCTGATTATTCACGGCGTGTACCCGTTTTTCACGCATACCCGGCTGGTGGGCAAGCTCGGCTGGCTGGAATATGTTTTCGTTACGCCCTCGCACCACCGGGTGCACCATGCTTCGAATGAACAGTATTTGGACAAAAACTATGGAGACGTTTTTATTTTTTGGGACAAGTTATTCGGCACATTCAAGGAAGAAAAGGAAGAGCCGGTTTATGGTCTGACCAAACCCCTGAACAGTTACAGTTTTTTATGGCAACATTTTCATTTTTTACTCGAAATGGCCTACGCGATGCGAAAAACGAACGATTTCGGGCAAAAATGGCGTATTTTGGTCGGGTCGCCGGATATGATTGACCCGCGCTATCGTGAAATACTGGAGCGTAAATATCGCATGTATAATTCGTCCAAACCGGCCCCGGCCCGCTTGAATCGCTATGTGATGGGCCAGATTGCTTTCACGCTTGCCTTGCTGTTTGTGTTTTTATGCGTTGAAGCGCTATGCAGCGCCGAAGTCAAATGGCTGATCGCCGGTTTTATTCTGATCACCGTCATTAACTGCGGCGCCATCCTCGAACGGCGTCGCTGGATTTTTCACGTGGAAATGATCCGTGCCGCTTTGATAGCCACGGGATTGGTGGTATACCTGCCGGCAATGCCCGTGTTTGTATTGGTCGGCCTTTTTTTCGTGCTCTCTGTTCACCAATACGACACCCTGGAAGCGGGATATTTCCGCCTGGTGTACCGCAGGGCGTAAGCGCTTGTTCGGGAATTTTATTTTGTGGAGGGGAATAATCTTTGCAAAACAATGGTCAAGTTAGCCAAAATGATCCAAGTTTGCGAAGATAATACGGTATAACCGCTGGCTTCTTTCCCTTCACGTTTTCTATCCAGTTGATTCAGTGTGTCATTCATGCGCTGAAAGGTGCCATCACGTTTCCATTTCTCAAAATAATAGTTTGTTGCTCGCCAATGGGGATAGCATGCTGGCAGATTTCGCCATTGACAACCTGTCCTAACTATATACAACAAGGCGTTACAGATGCTGCGTAAATCCAGTTTACGCTAACGTTTTACGTTGAAAAATGCTGATATTGCAGCCCATTGGGAGTCGGTTAGTTCTTCGAACTGTTTGGTCATAGCTTTGATGTTTGGTCACAACAAAGTTAGACACGACTCCCGGTTTTAATGTTCCTGAACAAGTGCTTAGACTCAACATAACCCTTGGTTAACATACAAGTTTCAGCTATTTTCTCATGCACAAAACCAGGCGGCGTGAGGTATAACATCCTGTTCATGAACAAAATACTTGTCCTGCTCTGCCTCTTAGCCAACACGCTGACCGGGTTGGCACAAGAAAACGTCACCGTAAAATTCAGGGTCAATGCGTCTCCGCTGAAAAACGCAAAAAACTTTGGCGTCAGGGGCAGCCTGTCGCCGCTGAGCTGGGATAAAACATACCTGCTCCAGGATGCCGACAAAGACGGTGTGTTTGAAGGCGAACTGACCTTCCCGAAAAATGCGGACGCCCCCCTGGAGTACAAGTACGTCTACGGCGATAAAAATACCGTGTGGGAACTCGAAGGCCAGAACCGGTTTTTGCTGCTGGACAGCACGCAAGTCCAGCTCGACGACCGGTGGAACGTACAAAATGCATTTGACCTCAATCGCCTGCCCAACATCAGCGCAGAAAAACTGAGCGAGGATTTTATCGTACTCAAAAAGGCGCTGCTGGCGATTCACCCGGGGCTGTACCGCTACAAGACCCGGAGCGAAATGGACTCCATTTTTGATCATTTCCAAAAGGTATTCGCCCAACCCCTCTCTCACCGGGAGGCCTTTTTGCAGCTCACCCGGCTGACCTCGAGCATTCAATGCGGGCATACATTCCCGAGTTTTTACAACCAGGGTGTTCTGGTGCGCGAGGTGGTGCTGAATCAAAAAGACAAATTGCCGTTTACCTTCCGGATACTGGACGGGAAAATGATCGTAACAGCGTCCGTCGCCGAAAACGCCAACCTGCCCACCGGCACAGAAATCCTGACCATTGACGGCGTGCCTGCAAAAACATTCCTGAAAGAAACCGCAAGCCTGGTAAAGGCCGACGGCCCCAACGATGCCAAACGCTACGCTGACCTCAACACCTTTGGGGTGGGCGATTATTTTGAAGCGTTTGACTGTTATTTCCCGTTGTTGTATCCGCCCGTTGATCAACAGTACCGCCTGACCGTAAAAACACCCGGCAGCCAAAGTACCGAAGCCATAACGGTAAATACCGTAACCCGTTCGGAAAGAACAGGCGCCCTGATGCAAAAGAACCCGGATCACCTGAACAAAGCCGACCAGTTGTGGAAACTTGAATTTTGGGAAAACAATACGGCCTACCTGCAACTTGGCACGTTCGATGTATTCCAGCTCTCCTTTGAATGGAGCCAGTTTCTGAAAAACGCCTTTGCCGAAATCCGGAAACGCAAAACCCGCCACCTGGTCATTGACATCCGGTGGAATGAGGGCGGACAGGATGAAGTGCTGCTGTTTATCGGAAAAAACATCGGAAAACAGCCTGTCAAAATACCGCAGCGCCAGGACCGGGTGCGGTACCGCCGCATAACGCCGGAGTTAAGACCGTACCTGTACACCTGGGACAGTACCTTTTTCGACCTGTCCCGAAGAACCCAACCCCTTAACGACGATTACTTTTTGCTGACCGGGGAGAACACAACGGAAATAAAACCCTTTGACAATGCCTTTGGGGGCGAAACATACCTGCTCGTGAACGCTTCGAACAGTTCGGCAACCTTTTACTTTGCTGAAATCGCCCGGGAAAACAAGCTGGCCACGCTCATCGGTGAAACGACCGGAGGAAGCCAAAAAGGACTCAACGCAAGCACCATGTTTTTTTTGCGCCTGCCCCATTCGCAATTGGAAATTGACATTCCGATTGTCGGCTCTTTTTCAGACGACAAACCCGCCGGAGGCATACCGCCCGATGTTCCGGTGTCCCAGTCTTTGGCGGATTTACTGAAAGGCGAAGACAGCGTTTTGAAAGCTGCCAAAGCATTGATCCAACAAAGGAACTAAATTACCATTGTCCAATACAAACACCCCGCCATGAACACCAGCGCACAACTCGCCAGCCGTTTTCGGGAAGTTCTGCTGAACGGCACATGGATAGCGAACACCAATTTTAAAGACCAACTGACGGCCATCGACTGGAAGCAGGCCAACGCACCCGTGGGGCGCCTGAACACCATCGCCCTGCTTGCCTTCCACATCCATTACTACATTGCCGGCGTACTGAACGTGTTGGAAGGGGGCTCGCTCGACATCCGCGACAAATACAGTTTCGACATGCCGCCCATACGATCGGCCGAAGACTGGGATGCGCTGCGCAGCCGACTCTGGCGCGATGCCGAACGCTTTGCCGAACGCCTGGCGCAATTCCCGGAAGACCGGTGGTCCGACGTTTTTGTCGACGAAAAATACGGAACATACCAGCGAAACATCGAAGGACTGATCGAACACAGCTACTACCACCTGGGACAGGTGGTGCTGATCCGGAAATTATTGGTGGAAGGTATTGCGAATGCCAATAGCTAACTTTGGTATTTCGAATGCCAATAGCTAACTTTAACGCAAAAAAAAATGGCGCAGGAACCCGAAAAACGGTTTTCATTGGCGGAAAACAAGCTGCTCACCGCATTAAAACCGGCCTTTGCACTCACAGGCCAGTCGGATATGGTGGCGCTGGCCGCCAACTACCTGATCGAAACGGCCTTTCGATTCATCAAGCTCGGCTCCCGCATGAAGCAGGAGATCGAAAAAAACCGGCTGGCACTGGATGCTGCCGTCAAGGCCGAGGGCATCTTCAGGGAGCCCGTCCATGTGGGACTCGACAACACCCTGGTGCGCAATTTCTGGTTCAACGGCCGGTGTAAGCTGCTGTACCCCAATGCCTATCAATTGATGGAGCCCGAACGTACCCTTTTTGCAGAAGGCACCGAAGAAGAAAAACAAAAAGCCTGGAAAATCCTGAAAGTGGCCTATCGGGTTATTCCGGACTACCTGGACGACCAGAAGCTGTCCGACCCGCTGTTGCAGGAACTGGTGGGCAAGTGGATCGATCCGGGCAACAAAAACATCCGCGAGATCGTGCTCGATCTGGTGCCGTTTCTCGGCGAGGAGTCCTTTTCCATGAACGGACTGAAAGACAACCTGCGGGCCCACACCCTCGAAAAGCTCGCCTTTCACCAGTCACGCCTGAACAAACTCTCCGAGGAGCAGCTCAGCGCCGTCAATACGGCGATCAACGACCTGGTGTGGGGCGCACTGGAGGAAGATGAAAATTCGGTGGATAAAACCCTGGAATTCCTCGTGGACCGCCGGTTGCTGCACATTGATGAAGAAATTGAACTCCTGAAACAGGAGCAGGAAAAATGGGAAGATCCGGACACCGCTTCGTCGGGTACAGCCACCGAACGCGAAGCCCGGCAAAAGGAGAGCCGGCGTATGGAGGCGCGGATTAAAGAGCTGGAGGAACTGAAGACCAAGCTTAAAGGTGTATAAAGACAAGATGATGAAAAAATCCCGTTCAATTTTTCAATGGACACTCCTGATCACGCTGTTGGCTGCCGGAGGCTGTTCCGTCAAAAACGCCGAAGCGCTCAAAGGCCCTTACCAGGACGCACTGGAAGCCTACTACAGCGGCATAGAAACGCAACGGTACGACGCTGCCCTGCAGAAGGCCTCCGCAGCGCTGAAAGCGTCGCCCGACGACCTGGCCGTACGCATGCTGCGCGCCCAGATCAACCTGATGCAATTCCGCGCGCTGATGGAACAGGGAAACCAGAACAGCGAGGCCGCCGGCGTAAAAACACGCCTGCTGGCCGACCTGCGGGTTATTGACGAAAACATGGACAAAATAGCCCCCGAAACCGACTGGGTGGCGCCGCGGGTGTACACCGCTGTCGGCGATGTGCTGCTGCTGGAAGGAAACCAGTCCCTGGGAAAAGCCGAAAGCAGTTTTTCCAAAAAGGAGGCCTGGCAGACGATGGCTTTTTTCGAAGCGGCCGCTTTGTACTACGCCAAGGCCATCAAAATGACCGAAACGGCCAAAGAACCGACGCCGGGTATGCGCAATGAACAGGGCAACGCCCAGGACGGGCTGGTGCAGTCTTACCGCGGTTACCTGGAGTCCATTGCCCTGCTGGAAAATGCGTACACGTCCTCAGATGCCGTTTTCAGCCGAAACTTCGACCAGGAACGCCTGGCGACCATCGACCGGCTGCTGCTGTTGGTAGAGGGCAAAACCGCATTCGTCCGGGAGCTGCCCGAAGTGCGCCTGCCCCTCGACCGTGTGTACCACGAAGAGGCCGATCAGTTGTTCGTGCTCATCACCACCCGACAGGCAATGGACATCGAAGGGTTGTGCGCCGGCGCCCCGCCCGATGCCAAAGCAGTGCTCGAGCAACAAGCAGCACTGCGGAAAAACCTGCACCGGATGGCCACCCACCGGGCCATCAGCAGCATGATGGGCGCAGAAGTGGTGTTCGTGGCCGCAGAGATGGAATTGGGCTACAACCGGGATGCACAAAAGGTTTGTCCCTAGACCGGATTAATATCCAGTATACATGCACCCTTTCCGTTACAAGCGGAATTGTTCAATAAACAATTGATCACCAAATATTAGCGCGCTTTGTTCCGACATACCCTTCGCCAGATTGTTATGGTGTATATCGAAAGTATATTGTCTTGAATAAAAACAATAGCGCTAAATTTAACGGCTTCAAAAACCCACACACGTTCGGCTTCAACCCGTTTTTACGAAATAATTAACCAGCTCACAGCCCATTTGATGAAAAATCTACTCTTTTTCGTGGTATGCCTCTTTGTGGCGACCATACTCGGCGCACAAACCACACAGGTGTCCGTTCTGAAACAGGAACAGGGCATGACCCTGATGGTGAACGGCCAACCGTTCATGATCAACGGCATGAACTGGGACTACTGCCCCATCGGCACCAATTACACGTACAGTTTGTGGAACCAACCGGACGACATCATCCGGGCGGCGCTGGACCAGGAAATGCCCCTGCTCCGGGAAATGGGCGTGAACGCCATACGCCAATACACCGGGGTGCCGGCCAGGTGGATTCGGTACATCTACGAAAAGTACGGTATTTATACCATGCTCAACCACTCCTTCGGCCGATACGGCCTGACGCTTGACGGCTCCTGGGCGCCAAACACGGAATACGCCGACCCCCGGGTGCGCGCCCTGCTGCTGAAGGAGGTTCAGGAAATGACCGCCGAATACAAGGACACGCCAGGGCTGCTGATGTTTCTGCTGGGCAACGAAAACAACTACGGACTTTTCTGGGACGGCGCCGAAACGGAGGATATCCCCATCGAAAACCGGAAATCTACCGTGCGGGCGGAGTCCATGTATCAACTCTTTAACGAAGCAGTCCGGCAGATGAAAACCATCGACAAGTCCCACCCGATGGCCATCTGTAACGGCGATTTGTTGTTTCTGGACATCATCGCCCGCCTGTGCCCGGATGTAGACATCCTGGGCGTCAACATGTACCGGGGTGTTTCGTTTGGCGACGCCTTCGAGCGGGTGAAAAACGAATACGGCAAACCTCTGATGTTCACCGAATTTGGAGCAGATGCCTTTAACGCCGTTTCCAACAGCGAAGACCAGCAGCCCCAGGCGGAATGCATGCTGAGCAACTGGAGGGAAATTTACGAAAACGCCGCCGGGCTGGGTAAATCCGGCAACTCCATCGGCGGCTTTACTTTTCAGTTCAGCGACGGCTGGTGGAAGTTCGGCCAGACCAGCAATCTGGACGTGCACGACAACAACGCGTCCTGGTCGAACGGCGGATACCTGAGCGACTACATAGAGGGCGAGAACAACATGAACGAGGAGTGGTTTGGCATCTGTGCCAAAGGCCCCACCGACGAACGCGGACTCTACCGCCTGTATCCGCGGGCAGCCTATTATGCCCTCAAGGAGGCCCACACCCTGAACCCTTACCAAAGCGGAACCACCACGGCATCCATCAACGCCCATTTCAGCCAAATCGGGGTTACCGATGCCGCCCTGAAGGCCCGCGGCGATCAGGCTGCCCTGAAAAGCGAACAATACGGTAAAATCTACATGAGCCGCCTGAGTGCCGAACTGACTACCTTCAACACCGGCGGGCACCTCATCAGCACACCCGATGAACCTGATCCGGACAAGGAAGTGTACCCCAACCAACTGGGATTTGACCACATGCAGTCGTTCTTCTTCGGCGTCGGCGCCAACCCCGCACCCAACATGCGGGCCTCGGTGGAAATGAACGTGCTCGGCAACGTGGCGCTGAACCCCATCAACGAGATCTTCTACGAAAACCGGGGCCGTCCAGTGGTGGTCAACAACACCAACACAGGCAACCAAGTTACCCTCAACGATGTAAACCGCATTCAGGTGTACCGCGCCGAGATCGAATGGAACCACCGGGATTTCGACCTCACCGGCTTCTACCGCACTGGCCATTACCACTGGGGGTATGAGGGCGACTTCTTCGGGCTGTACCCGGAAGCCAATTATGGCCCCACCATCGACATTTACAACGGTAACGCCCCCCTGGGCGTCGAAATCGACGGCAAGCGCAAACTCAAGGGGCTGAGCTTAGCCATGGGCCCCGAACTGTGGTGGGGGGCCAACCCAGCCGTGCTCCTCAAGTACAGCCGAACCGTGGGAGGGGTCGACCTCACCGGTATCTTCCACGAAGACCTGGCACAGCGCGGAACCACCGAAAGCTCCTTCGCCATCCCCGTGCCCAAAACGCGCCGGTTGACCCTGCACGCCAAAAAGGACCTGGGCAACCTGGGGCTCGAGCTCGGCGGCATCTGGGCCGGGCAGCCGCTGGTTGGCCGGACTTTCCAGATTGTAGACGGCGAAAGCGGCGATTACACCGTTTATCAGGATGAAATCCGGCCGGAAGACAACTGGGGCGGCAAGGTGAAGGTCACCTTCTCCAAAGGAAGGGTCAACTGGTACGCGCAGGCCGCCGCCATGGCCCTCGTGGCCAACGGCGGCGCCGACTACACCAAAACCTTCACCGGATGGCGCCTCAAAGACAGCGGCAGCGGCAACCAGTACAACTTCCTGAGCGGTTTCACCTACGGAATGGGCGATTGGCAGATAGCCCCCAACTTCCTGTGGCAGCGCCCCATCGAAGGCCCCATTCCCGGCGACGTGCCGGCCCCCGGCAGGCCGCGCAACATCCTCGACGACCCGTTCGTCGTGCGCGCCAACCGCGAAACGGTGGCGGGTGAATTGCTCCTCACCTACGACCCCACACCCGCCACCTGGATGTATGAATGGGACAATGACCGCGCCGAAGACGCCCGACTGGCCGTCAGCACCGGCTTCGTCTATCGCCACCTGCCCACCATCCAGGATGCCGCCATTGGTATCCTGCCCGACGGACGCACCACCTTCGCCTTTCCCGGCTCGGCGCCCGCCGAAGACCTCTGGGAAGCGTACGCCCGCATCGTTTCCAAGCTGAACCCCTCTCTGGGACTCGTGGGCAACCTGTACACCGGCACCGCCCAGGCCAACGGCAACGACACCCGAACCATCAACCGCTTCGGCGCCGACCTGCGGCTCATCTACCAGTCCATTAAAGTGATCGGCGGCATCAAGATCAACGACTGGGGGCCCTATGACTACCACCGCGACTTTAACCTCACCTTTCCCCAGCAATACCTGCTCGACGTGTCCACCACCCTCGGAAAACCCAGCTGGCTCCAGCTGCCCAACACCGAAATCGGTATCCAGGGCATGTTCCGAACCCTCGACCAGTACTCGCCGCGGTACGCCCCGACCACCACGATCAACCCGGCCGGAGAGGTCGTGCCCGACCCGACCGCACCCGGCTACCCCAACGGAAACGAATGGGAAATCAGAACCTACCTGCGCATCAACATCTTTCAATAGTCTGCTTCATACACAAACTGTCTTTCCATGAAAAACAAACATATCCTGCTCTTTGCAGCCATCGTTCTGCCGTTTTTCGGATGTAAAAGAGAGCTCGACGAGCTCGAACCCGCCACCTTTCCCACCAACGCCGAAGTGTTTATTGACGGCTTTACCCCCGACCTGATCTATGCCGCGTTTGGCGGCTCCGACGTGCGGGCTTTCGACGTCGACAACGAGGTGAAGTACAGCGGTACAACCTCCATGCGTTTCGATGTGCCCGACTTCGAAGACCCGGCCGGCGCGTATGCCGGTGGTGTGTACCTGAGCAGCACCGGACGCGACCTCTCCGGTTACACCACCCTGTCCTTTTGGGCCAAAGCGTCCAAGTCAGCCACCATTGATCTGGTGGGCATCGGCAACGACCTCGGCGCAAATAAATACGAGGCGGTTGTTCTTGCACTTGATGTAAATACCAGCTGGAAAAAATACTACATCCCCATCCCCGACCCGTCCAAACTCACCGCCGAACGCGGCATGTTCTTTTACTCCGAAGGGCCGGAAGACCAAAAGGGTTACACCTTCTGGATCGACGACGTGCGGTGGGAAAACCTCGGCACCATCGCCCATGCCCGCTCCGGAATTATGCAGGGTAAAGACTCCACTGTTCAAGCTGAAACGGGCAACACCTTCACCGTTCGCGGGTACACCTATTTCAATTTGCCCAACGGCGTGGATCAACTGGTGGCCGCTGCGCCGGCTTATTTCGAGTTCCAATCCTCCAATCCCGCAGTCGCCACCGTCGACGCTTCCGGTCTGGTCACCGTGCTGGACGCCGGTACGGCCGTCATCACTGCCTCCCTGGCCGGAGAACCGGGGCAAGGTTCCCTGACCATCGTCTCCTCAGGTACCCCCCAGCTGCCGGCGGTGCCGGCGCCCGCCCCCTCTGTACCGGCCACCGATGTCATCTCCGTTTTCAGCAACGTGTACAACAACGTGCCGGTGGATTTCTTTAACGGATATTGGCAGTTCTCCACCGCGCAAACCTTTGACGTAAAAATTAGCGGAGACGACGTCAAGCGCTACACCATGCTCAATTTCGTCGGCATCCAGTTCACCGCGCCCACCATCAACGCCACGGCCATGACCGACTTTCACATGGACATCTGGACGCCCGACCCCGTAGGGCCCGGCTCCGTGTTCAGGGTGCTGCTGGTCGATTTGGGCGCCGACGGTTCTTTTGGCGGCAACGACGACAAAACGCACGAGGTAACCATCCCCGCCACACAACTGTCCAGCAAAAACTGGGTGAGCATCGACCTGCCGCTGACCGCATTCACCGGACTGACCACCAGGGCCCACCTGGCACAGATCGTCCTCTCCGGAAACCTGCCCAATGTTTTTGTAGACAACATTTACTTCTACAAAAAAGGCAGCAGCGGCGGCGCCGAACCCACCGTGGCGGCGCCAACCCCTACCCTGCCCCAGGCAAACGTCATTTCCCTGTTCAGCAATGCCTACACCAATGTGCCGGTGGACACCTGGAGAACCCCCTGGTCGGCCGCTACCCTGACCGACGTGCTGGTCGCCGGTAATGCAACCAAAAAATATTCGGGGCTCGACTTCGTGGGCATCGAAACGGTCGCCAACCAGATCGACGCAACCGGCATGACGCACTTTCACGTGGATGTCTGGTCGTCCGACTTCACCTTTTTTGCCATCAAACTCGTCGATTTCGGCGCCGACGGCGCTTTTGGCGGCGGCGACGACAAAGAGCACCAGGTCGATTTTAATCAGCCGGCCAAAGGTCAATGGATTAGCTATGACATTCCCCTGAGTAACTTCACCGGGCTCACCACCCGCGCGCACATGGCCCAGTACATCCTCGTCGGACAGCCCACCGGCGCCAACACCGTGTTCGTAGACAATATGTACTTCCACAAATAAACGCTTCCGCGCTTTTCTCAACCTTCCAAACACTTCATACCATGGCGTATTTTCAAATAAAAACCTCCACCGGTCGCTGGATAAAAAGCGCCGCGTGGGCAACCCTGATGCTGACCCTGACACAATGCGACACCGACGATAAACAGGAGCTGGACAACCGCAACTGGCAGCTGGTGTGGAGCGACGAGTTCGACGGCGCCGCCGGCGAATCGCCCGATCCAGCCAAATGGACCTACGACATCGGGACAGGAAACAATGGCTGGGGCAACTCAGAACTACAGTCGTACACCAACCGCCCCGAAAATGTATCCCAGGACGGCAACGGCAACCTGGTAATCACCGCCAAAAGGGAAACCTTTGCCGGCTCAGCCTTCACCTCGGCGCGCATCAAAACACAGGGCTTGTTCGCACAAGCCTACGGCCGCTTCGAAGCCCGCATCAAAACGCCTTATGGCCCCGGTCTGTGGCCCGCCTTTTGGATGCTGGGCGCCAACATCGACGCCGTGCCGTGGCCCCAGTGCGGCGAAATCGACATCATGGAGCTCAGGGGGCAAGAACCCAACCTGATCAATGGATCTGTGCACGGCCCGGGCTACTCGGGCGGGAACGCCATCACCAAGGGCTATGGGTTTACCAATGCCCGTTTTGACACCGACTTTCACGTTTTCGCCGTCGAATGGGGGGGCAACTACATCGACTTTTTTGTCGACCAAACCCTCTACCAGCGCATTACGCCGGAGGACGTGACGGGTGAATGGGTGTTCAACCAGCCCTTCTTCCTCCTGCTCAACGTGGCGGTCGGCGGCAATTATGTCGGCTTTCCCTCCTCACAGACGCCCTTTCCGCAAACCATGACCATAGACTACGTCCGGGTTTACCAGGAAGCAAACTGATCGCATCGTCTCATCGGAAGCCGGTGCAAACCGGCAATTATTTCTCCCATCAAGCGGAAGGAAGCATGACCCAACACCCAACACCCGAAACACTGGAGTCCGTACTCCTCGACGGCGAACCCTTCTACCGGATCCCGCACGTGGATGCGATGCGCCCGTTTTTTATGAGCATCGTTAGCGATGCCAACCACTGGATGTTCATCTCCAGCAACGGGGGCCTCACGGCCGGCAGAAAAAACGCGGATTACGCGCTGTTTCCATATTACACCGACGATAAAATCACCGAATCGGCCGACATCACCGGGAGTAAAACCATTTTTCAGGTGCGCAAAGGCCACAAAATGCACATCTGGGAGCCGTTTTCCGAACGACAGGTCGGCACATTTGACATCCGCCGAAACCTGTACAAAAACAAATACAGCAACAAGATCCTTTTTGAAGAGATCAACGCCGACCTGGGACTCGTTTTTCAGTACCAGTGGAATGTCGGAAATGCCTTCGGATTTGTAAAAAAATGCACCCTGCGCAACGTTTCCGACGAACCCCTGGACATCACCCTGCTCGATGGCATCCAGAATATCGTACCCTATGGGGTCGGCGGCGAACTGCAAAACCGGGTCTCCAATCTGGTGGATGCCTATAAGCGCAGTGAACTTGACCCCGCCTCCGGGCTCGGCATTTTTGCACTCAGCGCAATCATCGTGGACAAGGCCGAGCCCAGCGAGGCACTCAAAGCCAACATCGCTTTCTGCGTCGGCCTGCGCAACCCGACGTACCTCCTGTCCTCCTTGCAGCTCAAGGATTTTCGACAGGGCGGAAGCGTCCGCCAGGAGGAAGACGTCAAGGGCGAGAAAGGCGCGTATTATGTGCAGCAGCGGGTCGAACTGGCGGCCCATACCGAGCAACAGTGGATGATGGTGGCCGACGTCAACCAAAACCATTCCGCCGTCGTTCGACTGATCGAGTCCATTAAAACGGATGCGGGATTGGGCGAGCGCATCCGGCAGGATGTCGACCGGGGTACCGAAAACCTGATCAGGCTGGTGGCTGGAGCCGACGGCTTGCAATGCACGGAAGACACCCTGAACGATTCACGGCATTTTTCCAATGTGCTGTTCAACATCATGCGCGGCGGCATTTTCGACGAGAACTATCAAATCGACAAGGCCGATTTCATCCGTTATCTGCAAAACGCCGGTCGAAAGGTGTACGCAGACAACGCCGACATTTGCCGCCGGTTGCCCGACCATTTTGCGCTCCCGACCTTGAAAAGCGCCCTGGCCAACGCCAATGACCCGGACTTCATTCGCCTGGCCACCGAGTACCTGCCCCTGAAATTCAGCCGCAGACACGGCGACCCTTCCCGGCCCTGGAATAAATTTTCGATCAATACCCAAAGCGATACCGACGGCGCCAAAATCCTGGATTATGAAGGCAACTGGCGCGATATCTTCCAGAATTGGGAGGCCCTGGCCGTTTCCTACCCCGCCTTTATCGAAGGCATGCTGTTCAAATTTCTCAACGCCTCCACCTTCGACGGGTACAATCCGTACCGGGTCACTAAGGACGGGTTCGACTGGGAAACCATCGAGCACGACGACCCCTGGTCGTACATCGGCTACTGGGGCGATCACCAGATCATTTACCTGCTGAAGTTCCTGGAATTTGCCGAGAATCACTACCCGGGGATGCTGGACGGCTTTTTCAACAAGGCGTATTTCGTGTATGCCCACATCCCGTACAAGATAAAACCGTACGAGGACATTTGCCGGCACCCCAAGGACACGATTGATTTCGACTTCGAGCTCGACAAGGTCATCCGGGCCAGGCGGGAAAAAGAGGGGGCCGACGGGGCCCTGTTGCCGGATAAAAACGGGCACATCGTACACGTCAATTTTGTCGAAAAAATACTGGCTACCCTGCTCGCCAAGTTGTCCAACTTCATCCTCGAAGGCGGCATCTGGATGAACACCCAGCGCCCCGAATGGAACGACGCCAACAATGCACTGGTCGGCAACGGGGTGTCCATGGTTACGCTGTACTACCTGAACCGGTTCGTATTGTTTTTCCAGCAACTGTTGGAAAAAACAGCCCTGGAAAGCGTCGACGTCTCCCAGGAGCTGGCGGATTTTTTGGCAAAAATGCGCAAGGTGTACGCCGACAACCTTGGCTTGCTGCAAGCTGTGATCCGCGACGAAGACCGAAAGAAAATGCTCGACGGGGCGGGCGTGGCGGCCGGCGACTTCCGCCGGCAGGTATACGAGCATTCGTTCACCGGACAAAAGCAGGCGGTACCCATCGCTGAATTACTGCGTTTCGCGGAACATGTCCGCCATTTTCTGGCGCACACCATCGCGGTCAACCGGCGCGAAGACCACCTGTACCACGGCTACCATCTGATGACCTCGGGCGAAAAAGCCGTTTCCGTAGAACCGTTGTATGAAATGCTGGAAGGGCAGGTGGCGGCGCTGAGCGCCTGCCATCTGACGGCGGCGGAATCCGTCGGGGTGCTGGACGCACTCCGAAAAAGCGCTATGTACCGGGCGGATCAGCACAGTTACACCCTTTACCCCAACAAGGCGTTGCCCGGTTTTTTGGAGAAGAACACCGTTTCCGCCGGGCGCATGGCGCAATACGATCGGTTAAAAAAATACATGGACCAGGGGGTTCCCGGCATCCTGGACAAGGACATCCGCGGCCATTACCACTTTAACGGAAACTTTAAAAACGCCGCCGACCTTCAGGTGGCGCTGGACGCGACTGCCCACCTCAGCGCCGGAGAAAAGGCCGAACTGCTCGCCCTTTTTGAGGAACTGTTCCAGCACAAAGCCTTCACCGGACGCAGCGGAACGTTTTTCGGGTACGAAGGCCTGGGGTCCATCTATTGGCACATGGTGTCCAAACTGCGCCTGGCGGTGCAGGAAACAGTCGTGCAGGCCACCGAAACAAACGAAAACCCGGAGTTCGTCGGCAGACTGCTGGCGCATTACTACGCCATCACCGAGGGCATTGGGGTGCACAAATCACCCAATGTGTACGGCGCGTTCCCAACCGACCCGTACTCCCACACCCCGCTCGGCAGGGGCGCCCAGCAGCCCGGCATGACCGGACAGGTGAAAGAGGACATCCTGTGTCGCTTCGGCGAACTGGGGGTCTTTGTGCGCGCCGGATCACTGCACTTCCAGCCCTTTATGCTGCGCAAGCAGGAATTTTTGACCGCGCCAAAAACCATCGCCTGCTACGATGTGCAGGGTAACGAACAGCAAATCACACTGCCGGCCGGTGCGCTCTTTTTTACCTATGGCCAGGTGCCGGTAATCTACCGGCTGAGCGAGGAGGAAGGCCTGGAGCTTGTCCGCGCAGACGGCAGCACGCATCCCTCGCCGGGCCTGCGCCTGACCGAATCGGATACCCGCGCCATTTTTGACCGCAGCGGCGAAATTCGGCAGATCAACGTATGGATAAAACCCGCACGGTTATGGACACCCTGAGAAAAACGGATCGGATGCATCTTAGACAATTGGTTCAATCACTGTTGATTTTTACCGCCATGACCGGTTTGGGCTGTGAACAAAAAACAACCTGGCGTGTCGCCATTTATGAAACCTCAGCCGACGGCCGGAAACTGCAAGCAATAGCGCCCCTGGCCGTCGCCGAAAAGGCAACCCGGCTGGAGATTCGGCCCCAGGACGAATATCAAACAATTCTCGGCTTTGGCGGCGCCTTTACCGAAAGCTCGGCCTACCTGCTCAACCGGCTCAGTGCCGAAAACCGGGACAGCATCATTCAAGCCTATTTCGGCGACGCAGGCGCGCGCTACTCCCTGACCCGGACGCACATCAACTCCTGCGATTTCTCCCTCAGGCAGTACGCCTACGCGTCGGTGCCGGGCGACACCGCGCTGGCGCATTTCTCGATAGACGAGGACAGGCCCGACCTGATTCCGATGATCCAGGCCGCCCAGAAGGCGTCGGGCAGCGGGTTCAGGATCATCGCCTCGCCCTGGACCGCGCCGCCATGGATGAAGGACAACAACCACTGGGTGGGCGGGCGTTTGCTGCCGGAATACCGGGACAGTTGGGCCCTGTATTTTTCAAAATATGTGCAGGCTTACCAAAAAGAGGGCATCGACATCTGGGGCATTACCGTGGAAAATGAGCCGCACGGCAACGGCAACAACTGGGAAAGCATGCTGTTTTCGCCCGAGGAAATGACCGAATTCGTGTCGGACTACCTGGGGCCACGCCTCGAAAACGACGGCCTCGGGCACGTCAAAATCCTGGGCTACGACCAGAACCGGGCCGAACTGCCCAAATGGGTGGACGTGATGTTCAAAGACGAGCACTCCTCGAAATATTACGCCGGAACGGCCATCCACTGGTACGAAAGCACGTATGACTACTTCCCGGATGCGCTCCTGTACGCGCACCGAAAAGCCCCCGACAAACTGCTGATCCAAACCGAAGCCTGCGTGGATGCCGAAGTGCCCAAATGGCAGGACGATGCCTGGTATTGGCGCGCAGAAGCCACGGACTGGGGCTGGGACTGGGCGCCGGAAGACCAGAAACACCTCCACCCCAAGTACGTTCCGGTGTTCCGGTACGCCACCGACATCATCGGCTGCCTCAACCACTATGTGCACGGGTGGATCGACTGGAACATGGTGCTCGACACCCAGGGCGGACCCAACTGGTTCAAAAACTGGTGCGTCGCGCCGGTCATCGTAGACGTGGAAAAGGACGAAGTGTACTTCACGCCCCTGTACTACACCATGGCGCACTTCAGCAAGTTCATCCGCCCGGACGCCGTCCGGATTGGGTTCGACAACCCCGACAAAGACCTCCTGTTCACTGCCGCCAAAAATCCCGACGGCTCGATCGTGGGTGTACTGTTTAACCCGACCGATCATGCCAAAACCCTTGAAGTTTCCTTGCAGGGACAGGCTATTACCGTAGGCATCAGCCCAAAAGCCATTCAAAGCATCGTGTTCAACCCGTAAAGCAACTGCCATGTCGCATTATCAAACCGCCCCCAAGGACAAAGTGCCCATGCTGGAAAAAGCAGCCTTTGGCGCCGGTCACCTCGTGAACAATTTGTTGCCCGGCGCACTGGGTGTCTTTTCCTTTTTCCTGCTCACCGCATTTGGCATGGATCCCTTCCTGGCGGGTTTGCTGGGCGGCCTGCCGAGGTTTTACGATGCCATTACCGACCCCATCATGGGGTATATTTCCGACAACACAACCTCCAGGTGGGGGCGCCGCAAACCGTATATTTTTGTCGGCGCGATCTCTAGCGGTATTCTGTTTGCCGTGCTGTGGCAATTGGACGCCGACAACTCCACCACCTATAATTTCTGGTATTTCCTGATCGTGTCCATGATTTACCTGACCGGAAACACCATCTTTTCCACCCCGCTCATTGGGCTGGGCTATGAAATGACTTCCGACTACAACGAACGGACGCGCCTGATGGGGTTCTCCCAGACCGTGGGCCTCTTCGCCTGGATGATCGTTCCCTGGTTCTGGGTGCTCATCGCCAACCCGGATCTGTTCGACAGCCAGGCGGAAGGCGTGCGCAAGCTATCCGTGGTGGTGGGCGGGGCCTGTCTGGTACTGGGTATCCTGCCGGCCATTTTTTGCAAGGAGGTGGACCAGACGAACCTGAAAAACCGGGATGAACTGAGCCTGAAAAACATTTTCAACAACCTGAAAGGCTTGTTCCGAAACATGGCCCTGATCACCAAAAACAAACCCTTCATGCGCCTGTGCGGGGCCACCTTTCTGGTGTTCAACGGGTTTCAAATGGTGGCCTCGTTCAGTTATTTCATCATCGTATTTTACCTCTTCAACGGCAAATACGAAGCGGCCGGGCACTGGCCGGCCTGGTTTTCGACCATCAGCGCCTTTGTTACGGCCATACTCATCATTCCGGTCATCACCTGGATGTCCAACAAATGGGGCAAACGAAGAGCATTCATCATCTCGACCATCCTGTCCATCATCGGGTATGGCCTAAAATGGTGGGGTTTTAATCCGGACAACCCCTGGCTCATGTTTATCCCGATCCCGCTGATGTCGTTCGGCATTGGCGGTCTGTTCACGCTGATGATGTCTATGACCGCCGACGTGTGCGACCTGGACGAGCTGACCAACGGTATGCCCCGGAAGGAAGGCACCTTTGGCGCCATTTACTGGTGGATGGTCAAACTGGGGCAAGGCCTGGCGCTGGTTTTGGGCGGGCTGCTGCTCAAACTGGTCGGGTTCGATCAGAACGCCGCCGTTCAATCTGCAGAAACCATCACCCAACTGCGGTTGGTAGACATCCTGATCCCGGCGCTGACGGCCGCCATCGCCATTGCCGTGATGTGGAACTACGACCTGACCGAAGACAAAGCCCGAAAGATCAAAGAAGAACTGGTCAGCAGGAGAGGCGAGTTATAACCTCCCCGGGGCCGAACATCCATTTTCCAAACACCAGGCAGGGGAGGCGACACCTCCGCCATGCCGGCAATTTCTTAATTTTGGGTATCTTACCCACTAAATTTCATGCAATGAAATACGTTACACTTGCTTTATTGCTCTTCGCTGCGCTTTTCGCCCATGCACAACCCAACTCGAGCGCACCCAACCCGCCCGCCCGAAACGCTACGGACGTGATTTCCATCTACAGCGATGCCTACACCAACATCTCGAGCGTGAATTACAACCCGTTCTGGGGACAGTCCGGCACGGTGAACATCGCCTTCGACCCCGGAAACGGCAACCTGGCCATGGCCTACACCAACTTCAACTACCAGGGAACAGGTTTTGAAGCCAACCCCCAGAACGCCTCGGCCATGGAGTACATCCACGTTGATGTATGGACAAGCAACGCCACCGTGCTCAAATTCACGCCCATTGACAACAGCGGCGTTGGCCCGACGGAAGTACTGGTGGACATCCCCCTCGTCCCCAACGGATGGAGCAGCATTGACCTGCCCAAGAGCGCGTTCACCGGCATGTCCTGGAATTCGGTCATCCAGTTGAAATTCGACGCACAGGCCGGTGTAACCCCCTGCGACATCTACCTGGATAACATTTATTTCTGGAAGAGCGGCGTGAATCCCGCCAGCGATGCCACACTGAGTGTGCTGCAGGTCGACGGTGCAACCGTTCCGGGCTTTGTGCCCAGCGCCTACAACTACACCTTCGGCGTTCCGGGCGGCGGCAGTACCCCCCAGATCACCCAGGCCACCACCACCAACCCCCTGGCGACCGTGACCGCCATCAACCAGGCCTCCGGCGTTCCGGGCCAGGCCACCGTGCTGGTAACCGCCGCCGACGGCGTAACCACCGCCACGTATACCGTCTCGTACTTCTTCAACTCCCCGGCTACCGGCGCCCCGGTACCCACCAGCAACAACGTGATCTCCTTGTTCAGCGACACATACACCAACGTGCTCGTAGACACCTGGAACACCCCCTGGAGCCAGTCGGGCTTTGAAGACGACACCATCGCGGGTAACCCCACGAAAAGATACTTCAACCTGGGTTTCAACGGGATCGAAACCACCACCGCACCCGTCAATGCCTCCGGCATGACGTATCTGCACCTGGATGTGTGGACGCCCAACATCACCACCCTTAACGTGAAACTGGTCAGCTTCCTCGGCGACGGCTTCGGCGGCGCCAACGGCGACTCGGAGGCCAACCTGAACTTCACGCCCACCCTCAGCGCCTGGAACCAGCTCCACATCCCGCTGGCCGACTTCACCAGCGCCGGACTCACCAGCCTGAACGACCTCAACCAGTATATCCTCACCAGCACCCCCTTCGGTCCCGGTGTTTTGTTTCTGGACAATATGTACTTCACTACCGATCAGCTCGTGGATACCGACGGCCCGGAAAGTGTTCAACGCAAAGTGGTCGTGTTCCCCAACCCGGCAGCCACCGGAACCCAGGTGTACATCACGGCGGAAGTCGCCAAAGTGGACGTTTACAACATGAACGGACAACTCATCAAAACCACCACCCTGCCCGCCATCAGCCTGCAAGGTTTTGACAAGGGGATGTACCTCCTGAAAATTACGGATACCGACGGCGTTGTGCACACGGATAAACTGTTGGTGAAATAATACGTTTGGGTATTTGTGCCGATGGTGAATCCTAAATTGAAAAAACCGGCATTGATCCAACTAAAATTTTGAAAGACGACGTTAACCGATAGGATGGCTTCAAGCCATCCTATCGGTTACGCCTTGATCAAAATTTTTGCCGTTGTGCCGTTGTTGGCGTCCTCGCCAAAAACATACGGAAAATGACTCGTTTTGCCGTGAATTAGCGCCAATTCGCGTAATTCGCGGCAAGTAATTCGGCCCATGTTCCCCTTTTACTGAATGCCGGGCTGATAGTGTCGGGGTGACTGACAGTCACCCCGACACTATCAGCCACTCGGGAACATGAGCCAATAATTCAGCATTGTTGAGAAATTCACTCCGCACCAAAATACGGTGGATTGGCAGTTCGGTATTGATCGGATTTTCTTCCCTGATGGCGCAGGAAATCCCGGAAAAAGGCATACCCTGGCTGGAAAACTACCAATCCGGCCAGTACCACAAACACGGAAAAATCTGGGACATCGCCGCAGCGCCCAACGGCATGGTGTACATGGCCGGCGACGCCGGGTTGCTGGAGTACGACGGCCAAACCTGGACCCCGTTCAAAGGCAGCAAAGGCTCCACCCGCTCGTTGTTCATCGACAGCGACTCCCTGCTGTACTCCGGCTCCGACCTGGATTTCGGCTGCTGGACCAAAAACAGGCACAACCAGTTTGTTTACACCTCCCTGTACCCCTTTGGCGGAGACGTGAACCTGGAAAACGAGGAGTTCTGGGATGTTTGCCGCTTGAATGACAACATTTTATTTATTTCCTTCAACAATATTTACGTTTATAAAAAAAGCCAGCTCATCAAGATTGCCGCCCCGGTTCGTTTTTCAGGCAGCTTTTGGGAAAAAGGAAAAATATACGTGGCCGATGAAAAAAATGGCCTGTACGAATTTAACGGGGTATCCCTGAAACACCTGTTTGCCTACCCCTCCAACCAGCCTTTCCACGTAGCGGGTATTTTTGAAACGGACAAGGGTCTGTTGATGGCCACCAAAAACAGCGGCTTGTTTCTGTACCAGTCCGGCAAGCTCACCCCCGTTCAAAACGACATTTCAACCCGACTGAAAAAGGATCAGGTGTTTTGTGCCACGAAGATCAACGACGCGTATTTCGCTTTCGGCACCATCCTGAACGGGCTGTACATCACCGATCCGGACGGCAACATCGTACAGCACATCAACAAACAAAAAGGACTGCCCAACAACACCATTTTGAGCATGCATTACACGCCGAACGGAATGTTGTGGCTGGGCATGGACTACGGGATTTCGGCCGTTCATTTGTTCAATAACCTGACCTATTTCTTCGATTTTCAGGGAAACTTCGGCACCCCGCATGCTGCGCTCCTGCAGAACGACCAGTTTTACCTGGGCACCAACCAGGGGCTGTACCAGGCCGACTGGCGCCGGCTCAACCACCACGCCGACGGCAACCCCTTTGTCCTCGTGCCGGGCTCCGAAGGGCAGGTGTGGTCCCTGCAAACCATACAGGGCAAGATTTTGTGCGGGCACGACAAGGGGCTGTTCGCCGTGGAGGGCAACGCTTTTCGGCAAATCCACCGCGAACCCGGCGTGTGGACGGTGGCGCCTTTCCGCGATAATTTTCTCCTCACCGGAAATTACAACGGGATTTCGGTTTTTCAAAAAAAACAGGACCGTTTCCATTTTTTGAAAAAAGTGGACCTGATCCTGGGCTCCTGCAACGAGCTGCTCATGGAACAGGATACCGTTTTTTGGGTAAACATTCCCAATTACGGGTTAATCCGCTTCGCCCTCGACGATCAATTTTTTCCGGTGGATAGAAAGATATTCCCGGCCGCCTCGTTCGCCGGAAATGCCCTCCACCTGGAGCGCGACGAACGGGGTATACAACTGCTGACCACCGCTTACCGGTACCTGTACGACGCCCAAAAGGACTCCTTCAGCGTCCGCGAGGCCACCACAAGCCCGAAAGGCATTGCCGGGTTGCTCGACGGGGTGTACATGCCGTTGCAGCTGGATGCCCGCTACCAGCTATACCCGGTGTACAACGGCTTTGCCCTCCGCAATACCCAAATCGAACCGCTCCCGGGGAGCTTGGATGACGCCCTCCTGCTGCGGAAAATGGAAGCGTTCAACAACCAGACACGGCAGGTGATCGCACCGGACACGGTGATCCCCTACGCCATGAACAACCTCCGTTTTCATTTTGTCGCGCCCCACAGGCAGGAGGTGGTGTACCAATACCAACTGTCGGGCTACGCCAAAAGCTGGAGCGAATGGACCACCGACACCTCGGTTGATTTCCTGAATTTGGCGGAGGGTAAATACACGTTTAAGGTAAGGGCCAACATCAAAGGCCGGATAACGGACCCGGTGGAAGCTTCCTTTCGCATTTTACCCCCCTGGTACCGCTCCCGCCTCGCCTGGCTGGGCTATCTGGCATTGTCGGCACTGCTGGTCTACCTGATCCGGATAAGGCTGCACTACCGGCTGCAGCAACAAAAAAAGGCGCTGCTGGAGCGCGAACAACTGTCGCTGCGCAAACAGGCCGAAAAATACCGACAGGAGGCGTTGCTCCAGCAACAGCAGCAGCTCGAAGACGAAAAGAAAATACTCAACCGGCAGGTGATCCAAAAAAGCGTGGAACTGGTCAAGCAGGCGCGCGAAAACAAGAACAAAAACCAGCTGTTGCACAGCCTCAAAGAAAAAATGGACGAGGTGCAGCACGACCCATCCCTCGGCAAGGTGCGGCTGGCCGAAATGCAACGGCTGCTCGACCTGTTCCTGGAAACAGACGACCGAACTTTCGAAATTCAAATGGACGAACTACACCAGGAATTTTTTAAAAAACTGCGGGAGCAATACCCCGACCTGTCGCTGTACGACCTGCGCCTGTGCGGCTATTTGAAGATCGGGCTGAATTCGAAGGAAATCTCGGAGATCATGAAGGTGCTGCCGTCCAGCATCAACGTGAGCCGCTCGCGTCTGCGCAAAAAACTGCATTTGCAAACAGACGATGATTTGTATGTTTTCTTGAATCAAGTGTAAGAATCACTGATCTTTGCCTCCCTTTTTTCAGCATCGATCCAAGCCGTTATGTCTTACGCCCAACGCATAGCCCCCCTCTTACAGATTTCCGCCGGTCGTGTACAATCCGTGATCGACCTGCTCGACAGCGGCGCCACCATCCCGTTCATCTCCCGTTACCGAAAAGAGGCCACCGGTTCGCTCGACGAGGTGCAGATCGCCGCCATCTCCGACCACCACAAAAAGCTCCAGGAGCTCGACAAACGCCGCGAAGCCATCCTGCACAGCATCGAGGAGCAGGGAAAGCTCACGCCGGCGCTGAAAACGGCCATTGAAAACGCGTCCACCCTCACCGAGCTCGAAGACCTCTACCTGCCCTACCGGCCCAAGCGCAAGACCCGCGCCACCGCAGCCATCGAAAAAGGCCTGGAGCCCCTCGCCCAACGCCTGTACGCCCAGCGCGACCGCGACGTGACGGCGCTCGCCGCCGCCTACCTCAACGAGCAGGTACCCACCGTGGAAGATGCCCTGCAAGGCGCGCGCGACATCATCGCCGAGTGGATCAGCGAGGATGTACAGGCGCGCAACAACACCCGGCGCCACTTCGAAAAGGGCGCCGTCATCGCCTCCCGGCTGGTCAAGGGCAAGGAGGAGGCCGCCGCCAAATACCAGGACTACTTCGAGTGGAGCGAAAAGCTGGCCTCCTGCCCCTCCCACCGGCTGCTGGCCATGCGGCGCGGCGAGGAGGAGGGTTTCCTGCGGGTGTCCATCGCACCCGACGAGGAGCAGGCCGTGGCCGACCTCGAGCGCCGCTTCGTCACCGGCGCGGGCGGCGCGGCCGAGCAGGTGCGCACCGCCCTGCGCGACGGGTACAAGCGCCTGCTCCAGCCGTCGATCGAAACCGAATTTCGCAACAGCAGCAAGGAAAAGGCCGACACCGAAGCCATTCGCGTGTTTGCCGACAACCTGCGCCAGCTCCTGCTCTCCGCCCCCCTGGGCGAGCGCAGGATCATGGGCATCGACCCGGGCTTCCGCACGGGCTGCAAGGTGGTGTGCCTCGACAACAACGGCAACCTGCTGCACCACACCGCCATCTACCCGCACGAACCCCAAAAACGCACCCTCGACAGCGCCGCCGAGCTGAAACGCCTCGCCGTGCAGTACCAGATAGACGCCATTGCCGTGGGCAACGGCACCGCCGGACGCGAGACCATGGACTTCCTGCGCGGGGTCGACCTCGGCCGCCCGGCAGACATCTTCCAGGTCAATGAAGCCGGCGCGTCCATCTACTCCGCCTCCGAGGTCGCGCGGGAGGAATTTCCCGCAGAAGACGTCACCGTGCGCGGCGCCGTCAGCATAGGCCGCCGGCTCATGGACCCGCTGGCCGAGCTGGTCAAGATCGACCCCAAAAGCATCGGCGTGGGCCAGTACCAGCACGACGTCAACCAAAACCAGCTCAAAGAAAGCCTCGACCGCACCGTGGAAAGCTGCGTGAACAGCGTGGGCATCAACCTCAACACCGCCAGCAAGCACCTGCTCACCTACGTGTCGGGCCTCGGCCCGGTGCTGGCGTCGAACATTGTGCAATACCGCGCCGAAAACGGACCGTTTCGCAGCCGCGCGGCCCTGAAAAAAGTGCCCCGCCTGGGCGACAAAGCCTTCGAGCAGTGCGCGGGGTTCCTGCGCATCCGCGAGGCCGACCACCCGCTCGACAACACCGCTGTGCACCCCGAGCGCTACGCCCTGGTGGAACAAATGGCCAAAGACCTCGGCTGTTCGGTGGCCGACCTCATCCGCGACCCCGCCCGCCGAAAGGCCATCGACCTGAAGCGATACGTGCAGGGCGACGTGGGCCTGCCCACCCTGCAGGACATCCTGAAGGAGCTCGAAAAACCCGGTCTCGACCCCCGGGGCGCCGCCCAGCCCTTTGAATTCGGCAACGTGCGCAGCATCGACGACCTGAGCGTCGGCATGATCCTGCCCGGCATCGTGACCAACATCACCAACTTCGGCGCCTTTGTCGACATCGGCATCAAAGACAGCGGGCTGGTGCACGTGAGCGAAATGGCCGACAAGTTTGTCAAAAACCCCGCCGACGTGGTGAAACTGAACCAGCAGGTCACGGTTCGGGTGCTGGAGGTGGATGTGAAGCGGAAACGGGTGGCGCTTAGTATGCGGTTGTGATATGGATTTCGTATTGTTTATTAAACCAGATTCCTTACTTTTATGGAAAAATTGGAATATTATGGGTACCACCCTACACATCAACCTTAACGCTTTGGACGAGTCCTACATTGAAGAACTCAGGCAACGCTTTGGCGCAGCGGAATTGGAAATCCGGGTACCGGAAATACCGGAAGACTGGCTCACCGAAGAAGGATTCTGGAGACTCATCGACTGCCTGGATTGGTCAAAGCAAGGGGACGATGATGCTGTGATAGAACCGGTGGTGCAGGCATTGGCCGACATGCCCACGGCCAACATTCACCAATTTGAGGACATCCTGACGGAGAAACTATGGCTGTTGGACACCCGCCAACACGCAGCGGCATCCACGCGCGACAAGGACAACGACTACTTGTCGGTTGATGGTTTTTTGTACGACCGTTGCTGCATAGTAGCCAATGGCAAAGCCTTCTATGATGCGGTGCTACATGACCCCTCAAAGTTCCCGACCGGGCTTTCTTTCGAGCGATTACTGGCGGTGGCTCATTTGGCGCATGAACGCAAGACAGGAAAAGAATTCGTGCATATTTCTAAGAAATCGTACGAAACGTATAGCAATGAAACAGGTTGGGAAGATTAAAATCCGGATAAGCCATGCCCCACGGGAACTCACACGAAAACGAGAATCCGCATCACCTCTACGAGATAAAAGATGCCTTTGAGGGTGAAGTGTACAAGTACGGCATTTCCGATGATGCTATTGGAGCAGATGGCCTTTCAGCAAGACTGAGGGATCAACTATCCCTCTTCAATTTGGTCGCCAACTTTTTGCGTTTTGTCGGTCATATTCTGGTTCGGGATATTCCCGGAAGGAAAGAAGCCGAAAGAATAGAAGAGGAGTATATCCAACAACATGTGAAGGAATACGGCAAACGACCACGCGGCAATCGGGAAAGACGATGAACCAGCAGGTCACGGTTCGGGTGCTGGAGGTGGATGTGAAGCGGAAACGGGTGGCGCTTAGTATGCGGTTGTGAGTGGGGGGGACACACAACCGAGGCTGCGAGCCATCGCCTCGGTAAACACTGGCTTTTTCGTACCCCACCGAGCCGATGGCTGCGAGCCATCGCCCCGGTGGGCGCCAGGGTTTCTGTCCAAACCGCTGCGCGTAGAGACGTTACACGCAACGTCTCCACAACACCCCCAAAAATACCAATTTACAAGCGTAACTTTGATCCATCTGCGCAACAAACCGATATCCTCCCCCATCCTATGAAATCAAAAAAAGCAACCGGCAGAACCATCCACACCGACCCTGAAAGCCAGCGCCTGGCCGACGCCGAAAACGCGGGCGTTCCCTGGAAAAAATGGGGCCCTTACCTCAGCGAACGCCAGTGGGGCACCGTCCGCGAGGATTACAGCGAAAACGGCGACGCGTGGAATTATTTCACCCACGACCAGGCCCGCTCCAGGGCCTACCGCTGGGGTGAAGACGGGATCGCCGGCATCTCCGACGAACACCAGCAGCTCTGCTTTGCCCTGGCCTTGTGGAACGGCAAAGACCCCATCATCAAGGAGCGCCTCTTCGGCCTGACCAACAGCGAGGGCAACCACGGTGAAGACGTGAAGGAATACTACTTCTACCTGGACAGCACGCCCACGCACGCCTACATGAAGTACCTCTACAAGTACCCGCAACAGGCCTTCCCGTACGACCAACTGGTACTGAACAACCGGAACAGGGGCCGGCTCGATCCGGAATACGAACTGCTCGACACCGGTGTTTTCGACGACAACCGCTACTTCGACGTCGAGGTGGCCTACGCCAAGGAATCGCCGGACGACCTGCTGGTGCACATCAGCGTCCACAACCGGGGCCCGGAGTCCGCATCGCTCCACCTGCTCCCTACCCTCTGGTTCCGCAACCAGTGGTCCTGGGGATACGAAACATACAAACCCGAACTGCGCAAACACGAAGCATCGGGCGCGGAAGCAATCATTCGGGCCGAACACCCGCTCCTGGGCGCGTTTTTCCTATACTGCGAAGACCGGCCGGTCCTCCTGTTCACCGAAAACGAAACCAACACCGAGCGCATGGCCGGCGTCCCCAACCGGACGCCCTACGTGAAAGACGGCATCAACAATTACCTGGTGCACGGCCGCACCGACGCCGTGAACCCGGAACATGTCGGCACCAAAGCCGCCGCCCATTACCCGCTGGATGTGCCGGCCGGCGCAACCGCCGTGGTGCGTCTGCGCCTGTGCCCGGTGGCGCCGAACGCGCGCAAGCGAGCCTACGGCGCCGACACGGCGTTCGGCGAGCATTTCGACGCCGTTTTCAGCGCCCGCAAGCAGGAAGCCGACGCCTATTACGCCAACGTCATTCCAGGGAGCCTGAGCGCCGACGAAGCCAACGTCATGCGGCAGGCCCTGGCGGGCATGATGTGGGGCAAACAGTTCTACCTGTACGACCTGCCCCGCTGGCTGGAAGAGCGCGGCGTCAACCCCATTCTGTCCACCAGCAAACGGGCAGCCCGCAACAATGAGTGGCACCACATGTACAACGGTGACGTCATCTCCATGCCCGACAAATGGGAGTACCCCTGGTACGCCGCCTGGGACCTGGCCTTTCACGTGCTGGCCATCACGCTGGTCGATCCCGAGTTCGGAAAACAGCAGTTGCGGCTCATGCTGCACGGAAACTACATGCACCCCAACGGCCAGGTGCCGGCGTACGAGTGGAATTTCAGCGACGTGAACCCGCCGGTGCTGGCCTGGGCAACCATTTTTACCTACCGGCTCGAAAAAATCGTGCACCAGGACGAAGACCTGCAATGGCTCAAAACCAATTTCCAGAAACTGCTCCTCAATTTTACCTGGTGGGTAAACCGGAAGGACCGTTCGGGCCGCAACGTGTTTGAAGGCGGATTCCTGGGGCTGGACAACATCGGCATTTTTGACCGCAGCGCGCCCCTGCCTACCGGCGGACACCTCGAACAGGCCGACGGAACGGCCTGGATGGCCCTGTTCAGCCAAAACATGATGGAAATAGCGACCGAGCTGGCGCTGCATGACCCTTCGTATGTGGATATGAGCGTCAAGTTCACTGAACACTTTTTCTGGATCGCTTCCTCCATGATACACCTGGGCGATGATGTGGGTATGTGGGACGAGGCAGACGGCTTTTTCTACGACGTGCTGCGCCAGCCCGACGGCAGCGCCCAACGCCTCAAGGTGCGCTCCATGGTGGGACTGCTACCGCTGTGCGCAGCTACGGTATTCGACGGCGAACTGATGGAGAAGTACCCCGAAACCGAGGCTACCTTCAACCGGTTCCTCGATAGCCGCCCCGAACTGGTCGAAGCCATCCATAACCCGCGCAAGAAAGGGGTCGCCGGCCGCAGGCTCGCCGCCGTGCTGGACGAGCGCCGGCTGCGCAGGGTGCTGGCGTACATGCTCGACGAAAATGAATTCCTCAGCCCCTATGGCATCCGCTCCCTCTCCCGGTACCACGAGCACAACCCTTACCAGCTCACCGTCGGCGGTCAGGTGTACCGCGTGGGCTACCTGCCCGGCGAATCGGACTCCGGCATGTTCGGTGGCAATTCCAACTGGCGCGGGCCCATCTGGATGCCGGTGAACGCCCTGATCATCCGCGCCCTGGTGCAGTATTTCAGTTATTACGGCGACCAGTTTAAGGTGGCGTTCCCCACCGGATCCGACAACTACCTCAACCTGTACCAGGTCGCGGAAAACATCGCCAAACGACTGTCGAATATCTTTTTGAAAGACGACAATGGGCGCCGGCCGGTTTACGGCGCAACCACCAAATTTCAGGAAGACCCACACTGGAAAGACCATATCCTCTTTTACGAATATTTCCACGGCGATAACGGCGCCGGCCTGGGGGCCAGCCACCAGACCGGGTGGACCGGCATCATCGCCCGGAGCCTGCACCTTTTCGCCACTTCCAATGCCGAGGAGGTGCTGGCCAAAGGCAAAGCGGCCGCTTTTACCGAGGTAGAGGAGTGATCAAGCCAAATGCTGCCGCAAGCTGGTGGTCACTCATCGAATTAGCGTAAGATCCCCGCTTACCTGAACCCATTCGCCATCGGCCAACCGGATCGCAGCCCTGTAGGTATATACCCCGGCATCCGTCTCCGGCTGCCGCGCCGTGGAGCCATCCCAGCCCGGCCTGCCCGATCCCCTGTACATGAGCCCACCCCATCGGTCATATACCTCTAACCATTCCAACTGAGCACCTTCGCCTGTGAAAAGGGTGAAAAAGCCGTTTTGCGAGCTCCCCGGCTTGAACGCATTGGGCTGGTAAACCTGAAGGGGGGGATAGACAACCAGCGTGTCCACATCCCGGCAGCCGGCCAAAGTAGCGACAAGTGTGTAAACCCCGGGTTCGGAAATCTCCCGATTGATTTCGGAAACACCATCCGACCACAAAATCGCGGCAGATGGCGGCGAGACGACCGGCACCAACGGCAGGGAGCTGCCCGGTTGTAAGCGTCTGTCGGGCCCCAGATGCACCTCAGGCGAGGGCTCAATGGTTACAAAGCGCGTGCTTTTAACCATACAAATATCTTTGGATACCGACAACGCGATTTGGTAATCGCCGGCTGTGAGCGGCCCCGTCGCCAACACCGGACCAGTATCCTGAATCACACCATCGCCGGAGCGCACGTCCCATAAATAGGCTGATCCGGGAGGATTGTCAACCGCCCTGACCACCAGACTGTCTGCGTCGCACGCAAATACCGGGGTGTCAAACGCGGCGTTCAGCTCAATGAACGATACCACAAAACTGTCTTGAACGGAGCAGTAGCCGTCATAACTGGCACGCAGGATATACGTTCCGCTACTGTCCACCAAACGGATGATGTCCGTGCGGCCATCTTGCCATGACCAGGTGGTGGCATTGCTTATCTCTGCCTCCACAACCCAGAAAGTGTCTTTGCAAAACGTTCGATTGGGCGGCAGCACTACCGTGGGCTGGGGTAGCACCACAATTGTTTTGGTGAAGGAATCGGTAAAACACGCTGACCTTACCACCTGGCGCAGGGTGTAAGTGCCGGGCTGATCGTACCGAATCGAAGGTGGGGCCGGCACTTCAGCAGAAGCCGGGTCGCCGCCGGGGAAGTCCCATCGCCAGCTCAAAGCACCACCGTTTTGTAGGCCCGATATTTGAAGCGAAGCGCCCGCACAAATCGTATCTTCTGAATTAAAATCCGGGTAAACGCCGTAAATCGACAGGTCTGCGCTACAAAATTCCGCCATCGAGAATGTCCTTATTTGCCAAGACGCACCGGGATTTTTGCTGCCAATCGAAACGGGAACGGTTCCCGGGTTGATGCCTTGCCGGTTGAGCACAGCTGGAGAAAATGAGATGCAGTACGGCACCGGCCTGCAATTGGACGCCGCCAAGCTGGAATCAAGCATTAAAAGTGCCGTTTGGTTCGGCAGTTCCGGTACGGGCAAGAGCGGTATGACGACGCGCTCCTGGTCCATCAATGCCAAGCCGGTGCCGTTGATGCCTACTCCCCTCAAGCCTGCATACTGCACACCGTTTAGAAAAACACCCTCTGGGTGCATCCGAAATATAGAAATGCCGTTAAACCCGTTGGAATACACATAACAAACCGAGTCGGCCACGCGCAGTAGCCGGTGGGTGAAAAAACGGGCATCCTGAAACCGCCACGACTTCTCTACCGCCAAATCCTTGTTCAGTAACCCAAACAGCGCTTCTTGCTCAACCGTAAACGGGTTGCCCAGCACCAGCAAGCGAGCTCCGCCGACGGTAACCATATCGTTCGCCTGAAATCCCGGAAAAACAGCAGCAGCCAACGTGTTGCCGGTCGTCGGGTCTAAACGCAGTATCTGTGCCCCGTCAACCGTATTAATGAAGCCTTGAAAGTACACCGACTGGTTCTCTTCCGAAAGAATGAATGAAGCCTGTACCCTGCCGCTGGGCCCAGGCACCTGAATACCGGTTTGCAAGGTGCGTGACCACCGCAAGCTGCCGGCAGGACTCATGCAACACAAAACATACCGGGAATCGAAGTACAAAAAAAATATTTCGCCGTCCGCCCCAACTTGCAGATCTGCTAACAGCGAACTCACCGGAAAACCGGAATCCGATACCACACTGCGCGACCACTGAAGTGCCCAATTAGAACTAAACTTCATCACGAATAGCTCACCACCAACGACAACCGAAGGCAGCGGCGCATCCTCCTTGAACGCAAGGATGTACTTTTCACCGGTATCGGACTCCGCAAAGTCGAGCACATTGAGCTTAACCCCAGGGTTGGTGCGCAAAATTGCGGCGCTCACCGGCACACCGTCGGGGCTCACTTTGAGAATCTGGCTGAACGTACTCGAGCCGGTGTTCTCGGTTTCCCCAACCATCAACCAGAAGTTGCCGTCGGTTGCGCTGATGATGCGTTGCTTGAAATCTTCTCCCACCGGTTCAGGCCAGTTGACCAAACGAAGCCAGGGAGCTTGCGCCATACCGTTGAAGCAAACTGCTGATAAACATAAGGAAAAAAACGCTCTAAGCAATATAGGCAGGCCTGACATGATGAAAGTGCTTTGTTACCAAACAGGTCACTTTCATATTTGTTTAATTTGTAAATCACATACGTTCCCGCCCCTCTTTCCAACTTTCACAGCCCAAACACCCCCACCTCCGAAGTCCACCGCTTCACCCGGTCTTTACCTGCCGTCCCCGAAACCCGCACATACCACGTCCCCTTCGCCAAGCCCTTCACCGGCAACCCGACGCGCAGCGCGCCCCGGTTCCGGCCAATACCGTCGGACCAGCGCAGGCTCCTGTCCAGCACCGGCAGTGGCATGGTGAACCGGTTTTGCTCGGCGCCCGCTTCGTCCAGCTGATAACACGTGACGGTGGGCAGTTCATACAACAGGTCCGATCCGTTGTTTTGGTACAGGTAAAACAGCACCCGCCCGGCAGCGCTGTCCGCCTCGAAACCGTACAGGGCGAAGAGCAAGCCGGCGTCGTTGCCGGAAACGGATTTCCACTGTGCTGCGCTGGCGTTGCCGGCAACCACCCTGGCCAGATAAAGCCTGGCCTGCCCCGGGGGCGACTGTCGGTACATGTCCATAAAAAACTCGACGGCGTCAGGCACCGGCGCCGTGCCTTTTGCGTATCCGAAAGCCAGGTATGCCCCCTGATAAATGACGTATTCCGTTCGCCGATCCTGGGGAAGCGTCGGAAAAAACGCCCGAAAAGCATCGAACATGGCTTCTCGCCCGGCAAGGTCCGCTTCGCGTGTACCGCCCTGCAACCCGGCAAGGCATTGCAACGCTAAAAACCGGGAATAGGCGTCTGTTCCCGCATCGGCAATTTTTTCCGCCAAAAAACGCCGCCCGGACTCGCTGTCGAAGGGCCGGTAGGGCTCGCCTGTTTCCGGGGAGGTGGGCTCTTCGGGACAACGCACGTGCTGCCCCGGAAAGAACAGGTCGTACAGCAGCACCGCCGCCCAGGCATCTGCATCGATGCCGTTGCACAGTATCCAGGAAAAAGGCAAATCGGTGTAATAAGACCAGGTGTTCGGATGCCGGCTGTCCCCCAGTTCAGCGCGGTGGTCGTTGATCCAGGCAAACAGGGCCCTGTTCTGGTCCTCTGGGGGCCATATATTTCGCAGGGCCATCAGGGTGTCCACCCGGCGGATGTCAAAACGGGTGCGTTCAATCGTTTCCGCCCAGCGGTCGCGGACAGGGTCGTGGTCGCGGTAAAAGTCGTATCCGCCCGGGTTTTCCGGCTGAAACGGCCACCACAGGCCTCCTCGGTTGTCCTGCAAACGGATGCCGGACAACAGCGGCCAAACCATCCCGTGCGCCCGGGTGGTTTCCGGCCATTCGCCCCGGTTCAAGTCGTCCTCCTGAAACACCTGCCCATACACCAGCAGTCGGGTGATGGTGTCCTGCATCTGCAGGTATTGCAGCCCGCCCAGGGAGTCGAGGCGCGCGATTCGCCAATGGTACGGGCCGGTTGCCGACACCCAGGCGGTATCGCCTGCCGACAGCGTGGCGCTCCGGAAAACCCGCGTGACGCGCACCAAAAACGCTTTGGCATCGCGGTTCCAGACCACCCGCCAAGAATGGTGCGTATCGAGCAACACCGGCTCCGCCTCCCAGATTTCGGTGCTCTGCATGGCCAGTTCCAGGGTAGACCACATGGGCAACTCTTCGGCGTGCAGGGCGGACGTTAGCAGGGATAGGAACAAAAAAAAAGAGGCCGTCTCAAAAGACTTGAACATTGGGCATTGGTCATTGGTCATTGAACATTTTAATTTAAAAATTTTTAATTTTATAAATGTTCAATGTTCAATGTTCAATTTTCAATGACCAATTTTCAATGTTCAAGTCTGATGAGACGGCCTCCGATAACTACTGCGATCACCGTCCGGCGGTCAGTTCATCCTGCAGACGCTGCAGGTCGTCCCAGCGCCGTTCGTGGGCCAGGCCGGCCTGCTGGGGCCAGGAGCCCGGGTCGTGCATGGCATAGTTCGGGCCTGCCGCGTCAAGGATCTCCTTGAGGCGTTCCGGCGCGGTTTCGGAAAGCTGGCGCCAGGTTTTGATGCCGGCATTGTGGAAGAGCTCCTCGATCTTGGGGCCTATGCCCTCCACGATCTTCAGGTCGTCCCACTTAAACTTTTTACCGGCAAACTCTATGGATTCCGGGTGGCGACCCACCGATCCGGCGCCACGACCGCCGATGAGTTGATCCTGGAGGGTTTGCAGGGCGCCCCAGTCACCGGCGGCAGCGAGGCATGCCTGGTCGGGCCAGGTCGAGGGGTCGTGCATGGCGTAGTCGGGTCCGGCGGCGTCGAGGATCTCCCGAAGGCGCTCCGGCGAGGTTTTGCACAGGTCATCCCAGGTATGGATACCGGCGTTGTGGAGCAGGGCAGCAATTTTGGGCCCGATGCCTTCCACGATTTCCAGATCATCTTTTTGCCAGCGGCGACCGGCGAACTCGATGGATGCGGTGTTACGTGCAGCCGGCATCAGGATAAGCCCGTGCTGGAAAGCCTTGAGGCCGTTCCAGTCTTTGTCCAGCACCAGTTTTGCCTGGCGGATGAGGTCAGCGGCGCTCAGCCCGCTGCCCGCCAGCACGGCGTCGAGTTGGGCGGGGTTGGCGTCGGCCAGGTCGGCCCAGGTTTTATACCCTGCCGCGTGCAGTTTGGCCGCCAGGTCGCCATCGATGCCCTTGAATATCCGGTAATCGTTCACGGCGTAAAACACGCCTTCGAATTCTACGGGCTGGGTGGTGTTGGCCCGCAGGTAGGCATCGGCCACATCAGGGCCGATTTTCTCGCGCAACAGGTTTCGTTCGCTCTCGGCGATGATGAGGTCGTTGCGCAGGCTGCTGAGTCGGTGTGCTTTGTCCTCGGCGTCGGCTTCTGTTTTGGACAAGGCCAGGCGCACCTGGGTGAGGTCGGCATTCAGGCCGGACACTTTGCCGTCCAGTTCGTTGCGCAGGGTTGCGAGGGCTTTGATCTCGCCGTCTTTTTCCGCGACTTTATAATAGGAGCGCGCGGCCAGCCAGGCCAGCAGCGCGGGAATGAGGGAGATCAACAGGCCCATCAACATATCCCATGGACAGTTTGCCTGAAGCATTATGTATGCGGTGATCATGGTGTTGTTTTCGTTTTGAGCATTATTGGTTGATGGTTACAACTACGCGGCGGTTCTGGTGGCGCCCGTCGTCGGTGTCGTTGCTGGCGACCGGCTCCGATTTGCCCTTGGAGGACGTGTTGATGCGGGCGCCGTCGATGCCGCCTTTTTTGAGGATGGCGGCGATGGATTCGGCGCGCGCCTGACCGATTTTCAGGTTGGCCTCGTCGGAGCCAACGCTGTCGGAGTGGCCCACTATGCCGAAAGTGGCCGTGGTGCCCTTGTGTTTCTCGATCAGTTTGGCCAGGTATTCTTCCACCTTTGGATCGCTGTCTTTTTCAGTGGAGTTGAAGGGGAAGAGGAAGGTCACGTCGTTGTCCGACTCGATAATGGCGCTGTCTTCGAGCTTGAGTGCCAGCTTGTTCCAGGACAAACCCACCCCACGGAACATGTCTGCTGCTGCGGCGCCGGCGCAACTGCCGTCCAGCTTTCGGGTGGTCAACCGAACCCGGTTATCGGGCAGTTTGGCGCCGAGCAGGCTGCGGAATGACTGAGCGCGCGCCTGACCGACGGCCTCGGACTCGTCGTCGGCGTAGTACAGGCCGGTGATGACCAGGGTGTCACCCTGTCCGCCGGTTTTCAGGATGCTGTCCCGAAAGGCCTTGTAATCGGCCTGGGCCAACGAGCCGTCGTTGCACTTGAACACCGGTACGGCCGGCCCTGCGGCCGAGATGGCGGCTTGCTCGCCGCCACAGCAACCGCATTTGTCGCAGTAATAGTTTTTGAAGCTCCAGCCGCTCCATAGCAGGAACAGCAGTGCAAGTAACCAAAATGGAATTTTCATATGGAAATCGTTTAGTGAACGGACGCAATATTTGGAAAAAAGTGTCAATTCACCTACAAATGTCCAAAATTTAATAAAAAATTATTCCCCGGCCTCTACCTTCTTGGCGGTAACCGGAACGGAGTCGGCCACTTCCTCCCTTACCCAGTTGTCCAGGTCGTGGTACCAATCCAAATGCGGGGGCATGCTTGGGCATCCGCCCCGGTGGGGTATGCACGCCGTGTGGGTCCATTGTTTGCTGCAACGGGGGCAGCGGGCCGCGGTGTCGAAGGTATTCCACACGTGGCCACAGGTGCACACCCAGTATGCACCACCGTCGGGTTCCCAGCCGCACTTGGGGCAGGCAATTTTTACGTTCGCCATAATATAAAAGGTCAGGACCTAAACAATTAGCAAAAATAAATCGTTCCCTGCTTACAGCCTGCTCAATTCCTGCATTTTGAACCACGTCGCCCACTGTCTGCTCTCCTTCAACGATCCCGATGTGCTGGTGGGCAACTTCATGGGCGATTTTGTCAAGGGGCGCCAATGGGAGGCATTTCCGCCAGTTGTACAGCGCGGCATTCTGTTGCACCGCCACATAGATGCGTTCACCGACGCGCACGCTGTCTCCCTGGCGCATGCCCGGCTGCTGCGCCCTTGGGCGGGTCGATATGCGGGGGCAGTGCTCGATATCCTCAACGACCACTTGTTGTACCGCAACTGGTCATTGTACAGCACACATTCGTTCGAGGACTTCGCCGAGCGGGTATTTGCCGACCTTGACGCGCGGCGCCATCTGATGCCGCCCACCCTGCAGGAGCGCTGGCCACGCATGCTTGAAGGACGGTTTCTGTATGCATACACCACCCCGGAAAACCTGAACCGGGTATTAAAAGGGTTCGTGGGCAGGCTGTCGATCCCGGCGGATGCTGCCGAACTCGGTCGATATTTCTTCGAGAATATGCAAGTGTTTGAAGACGGATTCAACCGTTTTTTTCCGGCGCTGGAAGCCTCCGCCAGGGCGCATTTTGAAGCGCCTTCATAATCAGGCGCCCTTAACCGGCGCTTCCGGCAAGGCGCTCTTGAAGCGTTCGGTCCTCCACCGGCTGGGACATAAACCCGGCGAGGAAAGTTTCCGTTTCGATGGGGTGCGGCCATTGCTGCGAACAACGTTCCTTGTCGGAAAAAGCCCACCAGGTGTGGTTGTCCTGGGAAAAAACCACTTCGTTCGCCCCGATTTTCAGAAAATGGTCGCCAATGGCCTCCGGGGTGGTGTCATCGCCATACAGGGCGCGCCAGTCGGGGCCGTTCAGGCAAACCAGCGAAGAGTTGCTGGCGAAGGAGGTCAGCACGCGCTGGGCTTCCGCGCGATCCGACCAGAAAAAGCAGTCGGCATAATTCAGATGCAGGCTAACCCGGCAAACCGCCCGGTGCGCTTTTTCACATGCCTCCACGATCACCCGGCGGGCCGGATCCTTGCTCAGGGCAAATGCGCTGGTGTGGAACCAGTGAATGTCTTCAAAACGGGCGTACGGAAACTGGCGGATCGCCAACTGGGCGTCGGCTCCCCGGTATGCTTGTTTGCTCTCCGCGGCAGAGCCCCGGTTGTGCAGTAAAAGCGTGGTGGGTTCATCAATCTGGGATATCCCGTTGACGTCAATGCCCAGTTGCTCCAAATGACGGTACAGCAACCGCCCCAGATCGTCCTGACCAACCGCAGCAACGGCATGGACATTCAGGTTTTTTTTCCGCAAGGCGGTACCGAATAAGGCTACCTCACCCGCCGGCAAACGCCGGTATAAGGTTGATTCATCGGGATTGTGCGCATATTCGGCTGTGATGAAAGACATCATCAACTCGCCAATGCAAAGTACATCTATACTTCTCGGCATGTTTACGGGTGTGAACGTCGGATAACGCCCGGGCTTTCGTGGTGTAAGATGAAAGATTAAATGCTAGCCGGTCATGGAAAGACAGCAAAGATACGCATTCGCCACATTCATTACATGGTCGGTTTCTATATTTTTCTTGTTTACTGACAAACTTCGGAAAGACACCTGCCAGATTTGTCCGGCCCGGTGGCAACCCGGCGCACACACCCTGCAAAAATGGCAGGAATCGGCGCTTGGCATGAAGTCTGATGAGGCATTCACGTCCGAATAATATTCGGCCTGACGAATGTTACACTTTGTTCACCAAAACAAAATAAAAGCGTTTTTATGAAACCAATCGGAGATCGCGTGATCATCAAGCCTGCACCGGCTGATGACAAGACCAAAGGAGGCATCATCATTCCCGACACCGCCAAGGAAAAACCGCAACGGGGCGAGGTAGTTGCCGTAGGACCCGGTAAAGACGGCAACCTGATGACCGTGCAAGTGGGAGACATCGTGCTTTACGGCAAGTATTCCGGCCAGGAGATCAGCCATGAAGGCGCCGACTATCTCATCATGCGCGAGGACGACATCCTCGTGATCATCTAATTCCTTTCAAAAAACAATCAAAAACCAACTTATGTCTGTCAAGCAAATCAACTTCAATACCGATGCCCGCGCCAAACTGAAAGAAGGCATCGACGCGCTGGCCAACGCCGTTAAAGTGACCCTCGGCCCCAAAGGCCGCAACGTGATCATCCAGAAATCCTTCGGCGCACCCGCCGTTACCAAAGACGGTGTGACCGTTGCCAAGGAAATCGAACTCGAAGACGCCGTGGCCAACATGGGCGCACAGATGGTCAAGGAAGTGGCCAGCAAAACGGCTGACGCGGCAGGCGACGGTACCACCACCGCCACCGTCCTCGCCCAGGCCATCGTAAACGCAGGCCTGCGCAGCGTGGCCGCCGGTTCCAACCCGATGGACCTCAAACGCGGCATCGACAAGGCCGTTAAAGTGGTCATCGAGCACCTGCACCAGCAATCCGAAAAAATTGAAGACGACTTCAACAAGATCCAGCAGGTAGCCGCCATCTCGGCAAACAATGACGACAACATCGGCAAACTCATCGCCGATGCCATGAAACGCGTCACCAAAGACGGCGTCATCACCGTCGAGGAAGCCAAAGGCACCGATACGTACATGGAAGAGGTGATCGGCATGCAGTTCGACCGCGGCTACCTCAGCCCCTACTTCATCACCGACGCCGAGAAAATGGAGGCCGACTACGAGAACCCCTACATCCTGATCACCGACAAGAAGATCAGCAACATGCAGGACCTCGTGCCGGTACTCGAAAAATCGCTGCAAACCGGACGTCCGCTGCTCATCATCGCCGAAGACGTTGACTCCCAGGCCCTCGGCGTACTGGTGGTCAACCGCCTGCGCGCAGGCCTCAAAGTCGTGGCCGTGAAAGCCCCGGGCTTCGGCGACCGCCGCAAAGCCATGCTCGAAGACATCGCCATCCTCACCGGCGGCACCGTCATCTCCGAAGAGCAAGGCTACAAACTCGAAACCGCAGGTCTTGAGCACCTCGGCTCCTGCGAGCGCATCACCGTCGATAAAGACAACACCACCGTGGTGGGCGGCAAAGGCAAAGATGACGGCATCAAAGCCCGCATCAACCAGATCAAACAGCAGATCGAAACCACCACGAGCGACTACGACAAGGAGAAACTCCAGGAACGCCTGGCCAAACTCGCCGGCGGGGTAGCCGTACTCTACATCGGCGCAGCCACGGAGGTGGAAATGAAGGAGAAAAAAGATCGCGTGGACGACGCCTTGCACGCCACCCGCGCAGCCATCGAAGAAGGCATCGTGGCCGGCGGCGGCGTAGCCCTAGTGCGCGCCATCGACGCCATCAAAGACGCCAAAGGCGAAAACGAAGACGAAACCATCGGCATGGGCATCATCCGCAAAGCGCTGGAATCGCCCATCCGCACCATCGCCGAAAATGCCGGTGTCGACGCCTCCGTGGTCTTCAACGCCGTGCTGAGCAGCAAAGGCGCCGAAGGGTACAATGCCCGCGCCGACCGCTACGAAGACCTGAAAAAGGCCGGTATCATCGACCCGACCAAAGTGACCCGCATCGCCCTCGAAAATGCCGCCTCCATCGCCAGCCTCGTGCTGACCACCGAGTGCGTCATCAACGAAAAACCCGAACCCAAAGCCCCCATGGGCGGCGGCCACCCGGGCATGGGCGGCGGCATGGACATGATGTAATTTCGGCGACGTCAGTCGCATGTCAGGTATTTCTTCCCGGCGACTAAAATCGCCGTCCGATACAGGCCATCCCCACAGCAAGCGGGGATGGCTTTTTTCTTGCCAACACAGCAAACAACCCATTGCAAAGCAATGCACTAGTTACTGGAAAGGGTAATTTGCCGTATTATATGTCAGGTATGTTGCACTTATAAAAAAATTAACCCAAACTAACCCTGATTGTCCTTTGAATGCGTATATCTTTATGCTTATTTTAACCTTGCTCCCTAACCCAAGTACATCATGCGCTCTTTGCTCCCCACCCTCGTTTTTTTTCTATTTTTGGACATGTTGTCCGCACAGTCCACACCGCCGTTCATACGTACGTTTGGCGACGCCTCCAGCAACACTACAGGCCAGGGAATTTGTCCTGATGAAACAGGCCAGTTCTATTATGTTTACGGCTCGACAAACGGGCAGGCCCTGTTGATCAAGGTAAACCAGGACGGCCAAGCCTTATGGTCGTATTCGTTTGACTTTATCCCCAACAACACCTTCCCGATTTACCTGTCCGAAGTCGTCGTAGACGAAGAAGGTTTTTTACTGGGTTGCGGCACCCTGGGAGAAATAGCAAACGTGACCGGCGCCGTCACCATCGCTTTTCGGTTTAATCCCCAAAACCAGCAAATGCTTTGGACCAGTGTCGGTGCTTTTGAAGGCTATTGCCGTGGTTTGTGGGAAGATCGGGCAAACGATCGGGTGATGGTTTATACCAATCCGCATATTTCGCTCAGTTCGGACGATGCCTCGATTGTTTTCCTGGATCGTGCTACCGGTGCACGCCTGACGCAAAACCTGTATGACTACGGCAGTTCAGACGCTTTCCTCAGCATCACAGCGTACAATGGCAACTTGTATGCTGTCGGACGATACACATTAGGCACTGGCTTTGAAAACATGCGGCATTCGCTAACGCGTTTTGACCTGCAGGCCAACGAGCAATGGTCGGCTGTCAGCCCGGTCAATAGCTCCGGGTTTGCACGCCTGTACGGCTATGATCTGGTGGTGGACGAAAACGGCATCACCTCCACTTTTTCCGGCGACGATGATGACACCAGCGTGAGCCTCACCGACTTCTTTGTCCAGAGAACAGACACCGCCGGCAACCTGATCTGGGTTAAAAAATACCAGATACAAGGATTGCAGAATCCAAATGCGGATGAAATCGTCAAGGTAAACGACGGCTATGTCATTTTGGGCAAAAATAATGACCTCCAGCGCTCCCTCTTTCTGTTAAAAATGGATACGGATGGGAACCCCCTGTGGGCACGCCAGATGCGTGTTGGGCAGAACGGCACATACGCCGGTGCAGCACAATCCCAGTTATTATTCAACAACAACGCCCTTTGGCTGGTAGCTACTTCGGCCAATCTTCAAGGCTCTTCCGATTTATTGTTAACCCGGCTTGACGAAAACGGACAGGTATCCAATGATTGTCCATACTTGGAGACCCTGACCGACTTTACCGCCACCACGGTGCCCAACGCCACCCAAACGCCCATTACCCTTAGTGCGACCGCGACCTCAGAAACTTTTACAAATGCTTCCAACGTCTTACAGCAAAATACGTTAACGCTCAACCAAAACACCGCCTGTAAAGCCATAACGGCCCTCCCCGACGCCGTCGTACTCCTCAAGGACCTGGCCTGTGACTCCGGCGCGTTCCTGCTCCGGTACAATGTGTCCAACCTGGGCGACACCGCCCTGAACACCGGCTATCCGATCAGCATCTACGACGCCGACCCCACCGCCGGGCCCGCCAACCGCCTGCTGACCTTCAACGCCGCAAACCCTATCCTCCAGCCTGGATCCGACATCACCCTGGACGTGCCGAACAGCAGCTTCCTCAACGCATTCCCCATCGGCAGCACCGTGACGCTCTACGCTGTGATCAACGACCCCGGCGCCCTGCCCACCCCTTTCAACCTGGCCGACCTGGAGCCAGGTGGCCTGCCGGACTTGCTCTTCGACGATAACCTCCACGCCAATACCTACACCCTGCTCGGCGGACCCCTGCTCGACCTGGGCCCCGATCTCGTGCTGTGCGACGACACCACCCTGGTGCTGAACGCCGGCAACGGCTTTGTCACCTACCTGTGGCAAGACGGCTCCACCGCCCCGACCTTCTCCACCGATACCATCGGCCTGTTCTGGGTCGAAACAACGGACGCCTGCGGGTTCACCCAGCGCGACTCCATCAACACCACCCTAAGCCTGGCCGCCGACGTGATTCTTTCGGACGATTCCCTCTGCCTTGGCGATTCCATCGTGCTGAACCTGTCGGGTTTCGACACCTATGTGTGGACCCCCGCCGCCGGCCTTAGCTGCACCGACTGCGGCAACGTGGTCATCAAACCGACCGCCACCACCACCTACACGCTGAACGCCACCTCTGCCGACGGTTGCTCCCTCACCGACACCTTCACGGTAGCCATTCTCAACGAACAGATTTCCGTGGCCGCCATTAGCTGCCCGCCCAACATCTCGGTGACCGTCCCCTCGGGTGCAACCACCGTACAGGTATCCTTCAATACGCCCGCGGCCTCAAGCAACTGCCCGTGCCCGGGCATCGACGTGTACCAAACCCTGGGTCTGCCCAGCGGCGCCGATTTCCCGGTGGGCAACACGGCCGTGTGCTTCGAAGCCGCCGATGTCTGCGGCGACCTCGCCGCCTGCTGCTTCGTCGTGCGCGTAACCGCTACGATACCACCCCAGCCCCCCAGTGACCCGTGCGACGTAAAAACCAACGGTTGCCTGAAATACGAGTTGCTGGAGATCACCGCCAACAATGAAGGCGACAAAACGTACCGATTCCGGGTAACCAACAACTGCCCCGCCCCCCTGCTGAACACCTCCATCCAGCAGCCCTCCGGTGCTACCGCCCTCGCCCCGGCCAACGGCAGCACCTACACGGCGCCCAGCGGCCGCAACTACACCGTGCGCAACCCCAACTACACGCCGTTCTACTCGGTGCGCTTCACCCCGCAAGGCGTGGGCATCAGCAGCAGCCAGTCCGAAGAGTTCACCTACACCCTGCGCGAGCAGTCCACCCCGGCTTACATCAACATCGTGTCGCGCGTGAGCCCCTCGACCTTCGTGGAAGCCAAGCTCAACACCTTCAACTGCCCGGTGAAAAAAACGGGTACGCTGGCCGAGCCGCTGAACCCGAACACCGGCACTGCCGCCGGCTTGCTGGTTTACCCCAACCCGAACAGTGGCGACATGGTGCTGGTATGGACGGACAACTACGAAGGGCAGGATGCCAACCTGACGCTCTTCAGCGCGCAAGGCTTGCGGGTGTGGGAACAACAGACCGAACTGAACGGACTGACGATGAACATACCGCTGGGCGGTCAGCTTGCCGCCGGCATTTACCGACTCGTCGTGCTCACCGCCTCCGGCGACATGGAACAGGTGACCGTGGTAGTAGACAAGTAAAGCGGCCTACTCCGGCACAAAGACCAGCGAAACCGAATTGATGCAATACCGCAAGCCGGTGGGCTTGGGCCCGTCGTCGAACACGTGGCCCTGATGCCCACCGCAGCGGGCGCATTCCACCTCCACACGCTGCATGCCGTAGCTTGCGTCTGTGTTGAGCGTTACGTGCGACTCCTTGACGGGCTGGTAAAAGGAGGGCCAGCCGGTGCCGGAGTCAAATTTGGTATCCGAGGAGAACAATGGGAGCCCGCACCCGGCGCAGGCATAGGTGCCCTTCCGGTGGTTGTCCCAGTACGCGCCGCTGAAAGCGCGTTCGGTGCCCTCCTGACGCAACACCTGAAACGCCAGGGGCGAGAGCGTGCGCTGCCAGTCTGCATCGTTTTTTTCCATACGGACCGGCCTTCCCGAGGCGTCGTATTGGGGCGGGACGATGGTGTCGGTGGCAGATACCGATAGTGCGGAGGCCGTGTCGGCGGCGGAAGCACGGCCGGCGTCGGCCTGTCCGCAGGCGCCCAGCAGGAGCATGCAAGCGAGGAAAATCATGGGATGTTGTTTCACGAATTGAACAGTTGAATGGATATACGAAAGCGCCACCGGTTCCGGTTGTATCCACAGGATGTTCTGGTCATTTTCGACGCCGGGGCTCCGTCCACTCCTCGCGTTCGGCAAATTGCACGATGCGCTTCATCAGGTTGACCATGCTCATGAACACCAGAAAGCCAATGGTGATCACCACATAGATCCAGCGGTAGGATTCGGCGTTGGCCAGCGACACCCCGGAAATCAACCAGGCGGCGACACCATTGGCAAACGCCAAACCGAGGTAACTGTATACGGATTCAGCGTAGTATCGCAGGGTATTGTCCGCCGTAAGACTCATCATGCTGTTGAACACGGCAAATAGCAGGGTAAAGGCCGTGGCGATGGACCAGGGGAAAAGCGATTCCACCGAAACGCCGGCCGCCTGCAACAGCCGGCCGATGCCCATGATCAGAAGGGAACCGGCGAAGATCAGACCCGCCTGCCGGATCGGGTTTATTTTGCGATCGAAAATAGAAATGGACATCAAAAATGGGTTATGCCGGTTCGGCGTGCAGGGAATAAACGCCGTTCCACAGGAATGGTTCTATCGAATCATTACGCCCCGTTTGTTTAAAAAAGGAATTTCGGTGAAATATTGCTCTTCCAGGCTGCCGGGCACGAACACGTATTTTTTGTCGTACAAATAGTCCTGATAGGAAAAACTCACCCAGTACTCATTCGCCAACGGCAACAGCGTTTTCTGGATCGGCTCAACCTTGATGATTTCCAGCGGTCCGATGGTCTCCCAGAAATAACGCAGCGTGCTGGTGCGCCGCATTTCGCCCTCGACCTCGCCGTAGCCGGTCGAATTCACCAGCACCGAATGGATGGGCTCGTCTTTCAGGTTGATGAGGAAACAATCCCAAAACGCCTCCGCATCTTCTTCGTGGGGCTCCCGGGGGGCTACGGCCAGGGCCAGGTCTTCAACTTTTAACAGTGGAATGTCTTTGATCATGTCAGAAAAGGTGATCCGGCTGATTCCGGAAGGGTTACATCACATTGAAAAACGTCGGCAAAATGGCGAACCACGTGGCGCTTGACGGTTTCCATGTCTGCGTCGTGGCCCAGCAACCGGGCGAGGGACGTGACCGATTTATCCTCGTCGCGGATGCCACAGGGCACAATATAGTCAAAATACCGGAGATCGGTGTTCACATTGAACGCCAGTCCGTGCAGGGTCACCCAACGGCTCAGGTGGACGCCGATGGCGCACAGCTTGGCGAATGCGGAATGCGGAATGTGGAATGCGGAATGCGCGTCCTCCGGGGGGCCTGCGGGCGTGCATTCCGCATTCCGCATTCCGAATTCCGCAATCCAAACGCCTGTGTATCCGGCGATCCGTTCTCCGGGGAGGCCGAAATCGGCCAGGGTGCGGATGATTACTTCTTCGAGGTTGCGCACGTAGCGGTGCACGTCGGTGAAAAAGCACTCCAGGTCGAGAATGGGGTATACGACCAGCTGCCCGGGACCGTGAAAAGTGATGTCGCCCCCGCGGTTGATGGGGAAGTAGTCGATGCCTTTTTCCCGGCATGCGGACTCGCTGAGCAGCAGGTGCTCCGGTTTGCCGCTTTTACCCAGGGTGTACACGGGTGGGTGCTCCACCAGAATGAGGCGGTGGTTTTGCACCAAAGTACCGGCCGGACTGTCGCGGTTGGCCAGCTTGTGCGCCACCAGCGCCTGGTGCGCCGCTGTTTGGCGTTCCCAGGCCTCCGCATACGACAAACGACCCCAATCTTCTGCAACCACAGTTTGCATAGGGAATAAAAACACACAAACCGGCACTTGGTTTTTTAATCTGCCCTTGGCGCCGTACCTTTGCATCCCGTAACAATTCGAGCGCTTTTCCAGCATGACCAAATATATTTTCGTTACGGGCGGGGTTACCTCCTCTTTAGGCAAAGGAATCCTGTGTGCCTCCCTGGCCAAACTCCTCCAGGCCCGCGGCTTCTCCGTCACCATCCAGAAATTCGACCCCTACATCAACGTCGACCCCGGCACGCTCAACCCCTATGAGCATGGCGAATGTTACGTGACCGACGACGGGGCCGAGACCGACCTCGACCTCGGCCACTACGAGCGCTTCCTCAACATACCCACGTCCCAGGCCAACAACGTGACCACCGGCGCCGTGTACCAGACGGTCATCAACAAGGAGCGCGCCGGCGACTACCTGGGCAAAACCGTGCAGGTGATTCCGCACATCACCGACGAGATCAAGCGACGCATGCTGTTGCTGGGCCAGTCCGAACAGCAATACGACATCGTCATCACCGAGTTGGGCGGTACGGTGGGCGACATCGAGTCGCTGCCCTACGTCGAGTCCGTCCGCCAGCTGCGCTGGGAGCTGGGGCGCGACAACTGCCTGGTCATCCACCTCACCCTGCTGCCCTTCCTCAACGCCGCCAAGGAGATCAAAACCAAACCCACCCAGCACTCGGTCAAGGAACTGCTGTCCATGGGCGTGCAACCCGACATCCTCGCCTGCCGCACCGAGTATCCGCTGACCCCCGACATCCGGCGCAAGCTGGCCCAGTTCTGCAACGTGGAAACCTCCTCGGTCATCGAAGCGCTCGACGCCGACTCCATCTACGACGTGCCGCTGCTCCTGCTCAAAGAGCGCCTCGACTCGGTGGTCATCTCCAAGCTCCACCTGCGCGACACCAAGGAGCCCAACCTCAGCTCCTGGAAAAACTTCCTGGGCAAGCTCAAAAACCCGCTCGCCGAGGTCACCATCGGACTCGTGGGCAAGTACAACGAACTGCCCGACGCCTACAAGTCTATCTACGAATCGTTCGTGCACGCCGGCGCAGTCAACGAGTGCAAGGTGCGCGTGGTGCCCATCCACGCCGAAGCGCTCGAAGGCTCGTACCAACAGGTGGAAAAAGCCCTGCAGGGCCTGAAAGGCATTCTGGTGGCGCCCGGGTTCGGCGAACGCGGCATCCCCGGCAAACTCATGGCCATCAAATACGCCAGGGAGAAAAACGTGCCCTTCTTCGGCATCTGCCTCGGCATGCAAATGGCCTGCGTGGAGTTCGCCCGACACGTGCTCCAACTCGACGGCGCCAACTCCACCGAGGTGGACCCGCAGACGCCCCACCCGGTCATCGACATGATGGAAGACCAAAAGGGCATCACCCAAAAAGGCGGCACCATGCGCCTGGGCGCCTTCGCCTGCGAACTGCAGAAAAAATCCAGGGTCTTCGAAGCCTATAAAAACCAACGCATCAGCGAACGCCACCGCCACCGCTGGGAGTTCAACAACGCCTACCTGACCGCCTTCGAAAAAGCCGGCATGAAAGCCGTCGGCATCAACCCCGATACCGGACTGGTGGAAATCATGGAACTGGCCGATCACCCCTGGTTTGTGGGCGTGCAGTTTCACCCCGAGCTGAAAAGCACGGTGGAGAACCCGCATCCGTTGTTTGTGTCTTTTGTGCGGGCTTGTTTGGGGTGAGGGGATTAATACTTAATGATAATTTAATATTAATGAATTTTCAGAATATAATTCTGCCCCCCTTTTTTTGCTTCTAAAAATTTAATAACTTGTTTTTTTCATTATACACAGAATTAAATTTAGTATAATTCGCTTGAGCGCTTGAAAGCATAGACAAAATTGCCAATCAAAACAAATAAACCTATTGTTTTGACGAAGAAAGGGGTGTAGTTTTGTTGTGGAAAATCCATTATACCTTATCTTGAAAGAAAGATTCAAGCGGCACTTAATCAAAAATAACTTATCCCTATGCGCCATTCCCTCTTCCCCCTGCTGCTCATTACCACTACGGCTTGCCTGAACGCCCAACCCGCCACCCGGATCATGGCCGGGCTCAATGAGCAGTTTGCTGCCTTCCCGCAAGGAGCTTTGCAGGTAAAATCGTACTGGAAGTCCATGAATAAGACCGACACCACCTTTCGCACGGCGCAGATGTACTTCTTCAGGAACGAACCTTTTGCGGATAGCTTTTGCCTGTTTTTCATCGAGCGACCTTCGGAGGGTATCTTGCACGCTTATGACGGGCAGACGTATTACGAAGTGTTTGTTGCGGAAAAAGTCATATGGACGGAGCAGGTCCGGTTTTCGGGTGGTATCCGGAATCGCCTGCAAAAATCCAGCGCACATGCGCTCGCTTACCAACCAATCCTGAACAATACGCCCATACCGGCATACCCGATCGACCGGTTCTCCCTGGCACGTATGGACACGCTCGACAGCAACCTGCGCATCACCGCCTCCGAGTCCTTTCACAATCCCTTGAAGATACTGCCCAAAGACCCAGATTCCGGTACAACCCGGTGGATCTACACGTTTCAGTTGCCTGAACTGACGCTGCGCAGGGCCGAAATTTGGGCTATTATCGGCGACAAGGTGCAGTACGCCGATTATCACTTGTCGACCATCGAGCCCCTCCCCGAACAAACGGGCTTGAACGACCTGTTCCCCCTGGATTCGCTGATCCAGGAAGGATACATCCTGCGCGATATGGAGTCGGCCTACAAACAGCGCAGGGCCCTCTCTCCACCCATTCAAGTGAACGACACCTTGCCGCCCTTCGAACTGCCTCTGCTATCGGGGGGCATCGTAGCTTCCACTACAGTTGAGAATGGCCTGGTTTTATACGATTTCTGGTTTAAAAATTGCCCTGCCTGTCATCTGGTGATCCCCATACTCAATCGGCTGCACCTCGATTACGGTACGAAAGGGTTGCATGTGTTTGGTATCAACAGCGCCGACAAAGACCTTGTTCGGCTGGCCGACTTCGTGCAGGATCGGGAAATCGCCTACCCCACCCTCCTGGATACCGACCGCGGGTACTTCAACACCCTCCGATTGCAAGGCGCGCCGGTGCTGGTACTGGCTGAAGCCGGCAGCGGCAAGGTTTTGTACGTCTCCTATGGCAGAGCGGATAACCTCGAAGTGGAGCTCAGAACAGAAATAGAAAAGCGCCTATAGTCAAACACAACAACGTATTATGAAAGCCTTTTTAGCCGCTTTTTATTTTTCTTTTGCATTAACTTGCCCCCACAGCGTTTTAGCCGTTGCGCCTGCCCTTGAGCTGGTCAGGGTAGATTTTTGGGAAACGGACACGCCCGAGGGCGTAAGCGCCTGGATACAGATCAAAGAAGATGATCTGTCTGCCACGCCCATCTCCGGCGTGACGAAAACGTCCGCCTGGCAAAAGCTGGATAATGGCGCCATTGCCGTGAAGCCGGTGGCCTACGCCAGCCGGGTGAAACCGGCGGTTTCGGCTTGTTTCAGGGACGTCGGCAGTGGCGCTTTTTGCAACCCCGATGACGGCAGACCCGCCGATTTTGCTGATTTGTACGTGAAAGGCGTGGTAGTTGCCACCGATGCCGACGGCCATTCCGTATATGTAGCAACCTTTCAACCCTTGCAACTAAAAAAAACAGACCAACACACCTACGAGTACGCGCCTGATAACGGGAATGGCAGCCAATCCAAGGGTGTTGAAGCGACCGCTGCTTTTGATCACAAGGTGTATTTCATCCAAAAATTCACCATTACATGGCACTGGTCGAATGAAAAAGACGGCACTTGGAAAGAGATCGGCTCCTGCGAAGTACCTGTGTACGTAACGCTGGACGTGCCTACAGGAGAGCTAATCGGCAAATACGACCACCAAAGAACATTGCTGCACATCGCTTGTACAAAAGGCCATAACACAACAGAAGCCGACGGCCTTATTAACGCGGTCTGGAACTATTTCAGCGGGAGGAATGTGACGCGTTTCGACGGGCAGCCACTCGCGTACTACAAGCAGTGGTCGGGCGGCAACCTGGCCCAAAACACCCGGGAACTCATCGTTAACCGGGATGGAGAATGTACCGCATGGGTTAGACTGTTCCTAGACCTATTCAAAATAAACGGGATCCGGAATGAGAATAATTATGTGGCGGTTCGGGCGAACGAAAGTTCCGGCTTCTTTGTAAAAACTTGGGAAGTCGCTGGCGGTCCTTCGTACCCGGGTGACCCGCAAGGATATAAATACAAGAACGTGAAAGGATCGCCGTTTTATGTGAATAATAATTACAACTGGATCTCCGTGGAGGTCGTGCTGACGTCGTTCACACCCGGGCAGTCGAATAGTCAACCTCAATCGGATTTTATTTCTCATTATTTGGCGAGACCTTTGGGGGCTGGTGGGCTTTTGTATGATCCGTCTTATGGTACTACAAGAGGACATTCTACATTCTTCAATGGGATCGAGATAGTTTCAGACATGGACGATGCAATGAGTGTCTATTTTAAGGAGTATTTTAATACTCCAGAATTGGATATTCAAATCAACAACCTTGATAATGCTCCAAATGACTTTATCAAGGTTAGTAATAATTTTCTAAATACAATAAACAGTTACTAAAAAACGCTAAATCATGAAGACAAAAAATTTGAATATTCCACAAGGCGTATTGGTTTGGAACAAGCGAATATATTTTACATTTAATATAGAGAACTGCTCTCTGGGCACTTCTGTATTAAGTGAAATAGATTTGAAACAATCGTATCAAAAATACGATGCCACTAAATACAATAACCAAAAAAATAAATACTGCACTAAACAAAAGCACTTTTGTTTATTTAAATTACTTTTTATCACGCTTTTTTTCACATTTTATTTTGCAATAAACACAGTTTTTAGCCAACCCCTGTCAAATCTTGATATATGTGTAATTTCGAACAAAGGGCAACTTGTCAATTTTAAAAGTTCACTTTTTAGCATAGAAAACAAAGTTAATGGCTCCTTCAATTACACCTACATCCCATTCCGGGACTATTCATTTTCCCAAAAAGTGAATAATTTGCCACTGGCCTGGGACATCATTGACACATTTTTAATTTGTATTTATTTATATCCCGATAACTCAGGAAATAAAGCATATTCTCAACTCAGACGCTATGATATTAGCATCTTGTCGGATACACAGCAATTTAAAATTAAATATTTGCTGTCATCAAATACATTAGTTACCCAACCTTTACCTGTAGATATTTACTTACAAGATATGGATATAAAAAAGGGTGAAACCTTGGGCCCAATATACTTCGACGTATTAGTCAACCAGGACTCGCTCCTCAACTTGATCTATGTACACGACTATCCCAAGCTGGAAGTCTGGAAATACCTTCGCACCCAACCCAATCCGGACAGGCCCCTCACCCCCCGGGACTCCATAGCCTGGAAACAAGAACTGGAAGCAAACCCCTCCGGATGGAAAAGGATATCCAATTACCATGTCACCCTGACTGGCCCGTTCAAGTCATTTTACCACAAAGGCGTCTGCCACATCATCACCCACGACATGAAGGTGTACCGATTAGGCGCTAAAGCGCTGGAACCGGTGGACATCCGGGTAAAAGACCCATCAAAAAATTGCCTGCTCATTGACAAACGCAACCAGCAGGTGTATCTGACCAGGCCTCCGGCGGCGTTCGGGGAGGGGGAACTGAAAAAATCCATGGAGGGGATGATGCGGGACAGGGAGCTTCTTTTTAAGGATAAATAGTTTGGAAACTAATCATTGGTGAAAAAACAATTTCATATATGACCACGAAACCAAATGTTTATCACAGCAAAACAAATAGCGCCTGTAACCAAACGCCTCACCCCACCAACTCCGCCCACTGCCGGAACCGCACCCGCGTTTTCCCAACCCACACCTCGTCCGACAACGTGCGGTTCACCACCCAAGCCTCCGCCGGGGCATACGCCTCAATGAAACTGTGCAGCGAGCGCTCCACCCTCGGCGCCGGCAGCCGGGCGGATTTCACCTCTACGGGCAGCAGGTCGGCGCCCCGGTTTACCACAAAATCTACTTCCGCCTGGTGCTGCGTTCTCCAATAATGAATCGATGACACGGCATCTGAAAATTGATGCCGCAGCAGCAGCCACACAAACTGCTGGAAAAGAAACCCGAAATCGGGCGATTGCTCATCCAGCGCCCGCAGATTCAGCAGATGGTTGCGCAGGCCGGTGTCCCAAAAATAGACCTGTGGGGTTTTGACCAGCTCTTTCTCCTTATTGGTGAAATACGGGGTGGCCGGCGCTGCAATAAACGTCTTTTCGATGTACCAAAAGTACTGTTTTACGGTGGCAACCGACAGGTTGGTCTGGTTCGCCAGGTCCTGCCAGTTGATCAGGCGTCCGACACGGTTGGCCAACAACTGCAAGAGGGTGATGAACGACCGGGATTTCTCCACGCGCAACAGCAACTGTATGTCGCGTTCAATGTACCCCTGGAAAATTTCATCCAGTATGGCGACCTTCTCCGAAGCATTCGGCGCAGTAACCACGCGGGGGTACCCGCCGTACAACAAATACTCAAACAGCAGTCGGTCGCTCTCCACGGGGTCAGTGGCCAATACAGCAGCGCCCTGCGATACGCTTTTACCCGTTCTGTACGCCACGAACTCGGCAGGTGACACGGGATACAGATAAAAATTGCGCTTGCGCCCGACCAGCGACTCGCCGATCTTCTCCTTCAACTCAATGCTCCCCGATCCGGTAGCAATCCATTTATGCGGCAAGGCACGATCGTATATACCTTTCAAAAACAAGCCCGCGTTCTCTATCCGTTGCACCTCGTCGATGAAAACATAGGCGCGCCGGCCTTCCGACAAAGCTTCAACCCGCTCGACCAGGCGCGTTTGCGAACTAAAAAACTGCGCATCGCGGTCTATATCCAGGTTAAAAAAGAGGCAAATTTCCCCCTTGGCGCGCAGTTCCGCTGCCAATGCCTTGAGCAGCGTGGTTTTTCCGGCCTGCCGCGGTCCGACAACGAGGGTAATTTCCTTTTGAGCCAAATGCATCCGGACGGCTTCGTATAATGTCCTGTCTATTTCCATAATCGTATTCGTGGAATACAAAGGTACACTTTCATTTTCACCCGGTGAAACCAAAAGTGCACTTTCCTTTTCACCCGACAAAACGCAAAGTCCCCGCTCTCCCTACACCCCGCGAATCCGCCTAATCCGCCACCGCAAACTCCGCCCGCAGCCCGCCGTCTGCCGTCTCCCGGATTTTCAAAAAGGAGTACCCCTCCTCTACCGGGGTTACCAAAACGGCTTTTTCCGCCTCATCCCACTTGGTATTCACCGCTTCGGGGTAATAAAACGAGCGCAACAACACCAACAATTCCGCCATGCGGTGCGCCCCCTTGGGTGTCTCAAACACATACGTGGCCCCGCCTTCGTAGAATTTGGATGTGTACACAGACCCGTTTTCGAACGCCTGGCTGTACGAGTGCTCGAACATCAGCCCGGGTTCCTGCTCAATCAGCTTCTGCCGGCCGCCCCGGCGTTTGGAAACCAGTCCGTAAAAGGCGTCCCCGTAATCCATCCCGTCTTCCGGGTCTTCCTTGAGGGTGGGATAGACCGACAGGTACCCGTCGAAGACGTACCCCTCCTTGCCGTCGGACGTGCGCACCTTCGGCCAGTAACCCGACACCGCGTACGGGCCGATCGCTTCGGCCACGTACGGCGCCCCGCCCTCCGGCAAAGCCACCACCGTAACACTTTGCGCGTAAGGAATGGAGCCGACCTTCTCCGCATCCGGCCCGGCCGACCGGCGCAGGGTCAGGCCGGCGCGTGCGTGCGCGTGCAGCACGTCGCCTGCGCGGTAAGGGTGCGCCGTTTTAACGTCGTCGGCAGGTACCGAAGCCGGCGCCGGAACGGGCTTTTGCTCGGTCTGACAGGCGAAAAAGCACAGCAAACCGGCCCAAAAGAGCATTGTTCTCATGTTTTTGCGCCAAAGATCGAATTTTCCAATCGAAAAATGGGAGCGGACGCAATAGTTGCCAAAAAGTTAACGTTAGTTAAGAAAAAGTTATGAAAATGTTAAAAAGTCTTAAGATTTTCTCGCTCCTTCTCCTCCTCGCGGCCATATTGGCCTGCGGCACCGACGTTCCGCTGTCTTACAACACCAGGCTGTCCGACGATCGCCTTTTGGGTTACTGGCAAGCCGACCCGGAGTCCGGCATTTCCATCCAACGGTCTTCAGACGGCAAGTTGGCCACCATGATTTTTTACGAATACAACGAAGAACAGGCCCGCTTTGTCCCCATGACCGAAAAGCCGCTGACCATTTACTTTACCGCGCTCAAAGACGGAAAGGAGGAAATGCAATTCCTCAGCGTGAACACCGGCGACGACAAGCCGGACTACACCACCAACCGCATCGATTTTTCTGCCGACGGTAAACTGTCGCTGACCGGTATCTCCTACAACTTCATGAAAACCGAACACGGCAAGGTGGAAGACGATGTCGTGCTGTTCGGCAAGCCCAAACATTTCCAGAAATTCGTGCAACAACACCTGAAAAACAGCGCGCTGTACGAGGAAGCCGTGGTGTTTGAGCGCCGGAACGACCTGCACGATTTTCAGCTCCCGTCGAAGTCCTGACCTGTTGCCGTTTTTTTAAAATAAACCGCAGAGGACACAGCGGTTCAGCCGCAGGCCGTGTCCTCACCCGCCACCAACCGCTCCGCCAGCTCGTTCAATTCCGCCGGCGCCCGGCCGCTGTCCCGAAGCGGACGGCCCTGTGCGCCGGCGGATTTGGAGAGTTTCTGCCCGTCGGCGCCGGCCAGCAACGGATGGTGGTACACCAGCACAGACAGGAAATCGCGCCAGCCGAGGCATTCGGCCAGGTACCGCTGGGCGGCTGTGGACCCTTCCAGGTCGGCCCCGCGCACCAGGTGGGTTATCCCGAACAGGCGGTCGTCGACCAGGCTGGCCACCTGGTAGGCCGGAACGCCGTCGCGGCGGCGCACCACAAAATCGGGCAGCGGAAACCCCGCGGGCGTACGGATGCGCCAGGCCACGTCGGGATCGTCCAGCCCAAGCCCCTGGTCCCTGAAGTCCGGCGGGTACTGCTCCCCATGGGCGGCCAGGTCTTTGCGCGATTTGCGGCAGGCGAACAAGAGACCGGTTTGCCGGAGCAGGTCCAGCGCGGCATGGTAATGCGACAAACGGACATGCTGGGACCAGCGGGTCTCAAAATCCGCCGCATCCTCTGGCCCTTCGTCCCAGGAAATGCCCAGCCAGCGAAGGGTGTCGAACACATCCTGCACGTATTCGGGGCGTTTGCGTGCGTCGTCCAGGTCGTCAATGCGCAGCAGCACGCGGGCGGGCGGGTGCACCGCGTGGGCCGCCCGATGGACGAGCAGAAAGTTGAGGGCGTTGCCGGCGTGCAGGTAACCCGACGGTGTCGGGGCGAGTCGCAGCCGGCTGTCGGATCGAATGGTTTGCAGAAAACCCTGCCAGGTCATTGATTCCTTTTCTCGAACTCCCGGATGAGTTCTTCGGGCGACTTGCCGAGGTACTTGAGTGCGCTGGTGGCGTCGTCGGCGTAGTCCGGATCGTTCGGGTAACGCTCCAGAAAGGTTTCGTAAGCGCTTTTGGCGCGCTCGAGGTCCTGCATGTCGTCTTCATAAATATGCCCCATCATGAACAGGGCCGTGGGCGCTTTGGGGTGGGCCGGGTGTTTTTCGGCCACCTCGTAGTAGAGTTGCAGGGCCTTGTCGGGTTTGTCGATGGTTTTGGCCAGTCCGGCAGCGATCAGGGTCAGGTGTATGGCCTTGCTGGTGTCGGTGTCGGCGACCAATTGGGCATATCCTTCGGACACCTCAATGAACTGGGTGGCCTTGCGCGCATCGTTGACGACCGGCGAACCCATTTCGTTTTCCAGCAGGGTGAGTGCGGAGTCGATCCAGGGGCGATTTTGGTTCAGGAGCGCGCGCAGGGTCTGCACATCGGCTTCGGTCATGCGGGAGGTTGCGTTGGACCGGTAGTTGTGCGCGTTCCACAGGCGGGCGAGCAGCGCAACGGGGCGAGCGAGCGATTGGCCCGCCGCGTGTTTGGCCAGGGCCTCGTCGAGCCAGCGCAAGGCCTCATCGCCCATCTGCCGTTGATCGAAATGGAGGGCGGCGCCCTTGGTCAGGGTATTGAGGTTGGCTGCATGGTCGTCGGGATGCGCGTCCACGGCCTGCCGGTAGAAGGCCAGCAGGGAGTCCACGGCGCCAACGCGGTAATCGGGCGCCAGGTGCGCCTCGAGCCGGGCGATCTCCGCCTCGGGCTTGGGTTTACAGGCGAACAAAAGAAGGACGAAAAGAGCCGCCGCGAGATTTCTCATAGTTTGGTCAAATGTTGAAGGGTTAACAACCATCCGAAAATCTGGTTTAACGAGGCTATCCGTATTGAAAAACCCCGTGTGCGCCGTCCACCACGACTTCAGATGCGGGAGCCTGCTCTACGTGGCCGACCACCCGGGCGTCTATGCCGAAGGCGTGGGACAAGCGAATTACTTCCCCGGCCAGCTCGGCAGGCAGGTACACTTCCATACGATGGCCCATGTTGAACACCTGGTACATCTCGCGCCAGGGCGTTTGGCTGCTTTCCTGAATGTGGCTGAAAAGGGGCGGCGTGGGGAAGAGGTTGTTTTTCACCACCCGCAGGTTTTGGATGAATTTGAGCACTTTGGTTTGCCCGCCACCGCTGCAGTGGATGAGTCCGTGGATGGCGGAGCGGTGCTCGCGCAGCAGCCCGGCGAGCACGGGCAGGTAGGTTCTGGTGGGCGACAGGAGCAGTTTGCCGACCGGTATGTCCTGGCCGTCCACCGTCCAGGTGTCGGTGAGCCGATGCCGGCCGGTGTACACCACATCGGCCGGCAGGGCGGGGTCGAAAGACTCCGGGTACTGGCCGGCGTAGCTGTTGGCCAGCACATCGTGGCGGGCGCCGGTGAGCCCGTTGCTGCCGATGCCCCCGTTGTAGGCCGTTTCGTAGGTCGCCTGGCCGAAGGAAGCCAGACCGACCACCACGTCGCCGGGCCGGACGGCCATGTCCACCACGTCGACCCGGCGCATGCGCGCAAACGCGGTGTACCCCACGTCGATGGTGCGCACGATGTCGCCCACGTCGGCGGTTTCGCCGCCGGCCAGGTGGATGCCGACGCCCAGCGTTTGCATGTGGGCGATGAAGTCGGAAGCGCCCTGGATGACTGCGGCCACCACCTCGCCGGGGATGCGGGTTTTGTTGCGGCCGATGGTGCTGGACAGCAGGATGTTGTCGGTGCAACCCACACAGCCCATGTCGTCGAGGTTCATCACAATGGCGTCTTGTGCGATGCCCGCCCACACGCTGAGGTCGCCCGTTTCGCGCCAGTACAGGTAGGCGAGGCTGGTTTTGGTGCCGGCGGTGTCGGCGTGCAGGAGGTTGCACCAGTCGGGATCACCTGCGGCCAGGTCGGGCAGGATCTTACAAAAAGCGTTGGGGTACAGCCCTTTGTCGAGGTGTTTGATGGCGGCATGCACCTCGTCTTTGGAGGCGGAAACGCCTCGTTGGTCGTATTTGAGCGGTTGGTTTGGCATGCGTTATTTTTCCCAGCTGCGGTATCTGGCGGTCCGGTCGTAAATGTGGAACAGGATGGCCTTGTCGAGTTCGGTGAACGGAATGCTGCGGCGCTCCATAACCCGCTGGGCGGTCTCGCAGGCGTCGTTGAAGTTGTAGGTTTTATACCCGCTTTCGGGCCCGCCCCAGGAGAAGTCGGGAATAAAGTTGCGCGGATAACCGGCGCCGTACACGTTGCAAAAGACGCCGACCACCGTGCCGGTGTTGAACATGGTGTTGATGCCGCATTTGGCATGGTCGCCCATCACCAGACCCATGAACTGTTTTCCGGTGGGTTCAAATCGTTCGGCGGTGTAGTTCCAGAGCTTGACCTCCGAATAGTTGTTTTTCAGGTTGGAGTTGTTGGAATCGGCGCCGAGGTTGCACCATTCGCCGAGTATGGAGTCGCCGAGGAACCCGTCGTGCCCCTTGTTGGAGTACCCGAACATCAGGGAGCGGGTGACTTCCCCGCCGGCGCGGGAGTGGGGCCCGATGGTGGTGGGGCCGTACACCTTGGCGCCCATCTTGATCACCGCGCCCTCGCATACGGCCAGGGGGCCGCGCAACAGGCAGCCCTCCATCACCTCGGCGTCTTTACCGATGTAGATCGGGCCGGTCGTGGCGTTGAGGGTAGCGCATTCCACCCGGGCGCCGGGCTCCAGGAAAATATTGTCGGCGCCGAGAACCCGGTTGGTGTCCGACAAAGGCTGCGAGGAGCGATCGTGGGTCAGCAGGGTAAAGTCTTCGTCCAAAGCCCGTCCGTTGAGGTAAACCAGATCCCACAGGTTTTGAATGCGCACCAGCTCGATGTGGTCGGGCAACTCCCGGCCTTGCAGCTCGTGCACCTCGTCTTCGGAGATGAGCTGCTCGAACTTGCCCTCGTTGAGGCGGGCAGCCACCAGCTCACCCTCGTAGAGCAGCGCTTCATTGGTTTCCATGGCCAGGATGCGGTCGCACAGATTGGCGGTGGGCAACAAACCTGCGTTTATAATCAGGTTGTCGTCTTCAATGTGTATGGGATACTTTTCCTGCAGGTACTCCTGGGTGATGTACGAGACTTTGCCCTTGAGACGGCGTTCCCATTTTTCGCGGAACGTGAGAATGCCCAGCCGCATTTCACCCATTGGGCGGGTGGCGGTTAGCGGCAGCAGGTCGTGCCGCGCATCCGAATCGAACAAGATGATGTTGCGCATGGTTTGCGTTGGCCAGATGGGTTAAAACGTCGCAAAATTCAAAAAAAAAGTCCCGAACGGCAAACATACCACTCGGGACTTTTAAAATGAACGCAAAAGAGGCCTATTTGCTGAACTTCGCGAACTTTTTATTGAACTTGTCAATACGGCCGGCCGTATCCACAAACTTCAACTTGCCGGTGAAAAAGGGGTGGCTGTAGGAGGAAATCTCCATCTTGACCAGGGGATAGTCCTTGCCGTCTTCCCAGGTAATGGTGTCCTTGGTGTTGATGCAGGAGCGACCCAGGAACATTTCATCGGTGGCGATGTCCTTGAAAACTACAAAACGGTAGTTGGACGGGTGAATGTCTTTTTTCATGGTATGTTGATGCAGAAAATGGTCGTAAATTGAATTCGGGTCGCAAAGGTAAAATCTTTTCTCCAAAACGGCAAAAGAATTTTAAGTAAATTGACAAGTGTTGTTCAGATGTTTACCGGCCGGCCAACAACCGGTGAATTTCCCACACTTGCGGCACGAGCAGGTGCAATTCGTCGTTGACCACCACAAAATCGGCCTTTGCCACCTTTTCGTTTTCCGGCATCTGGTTGCGCATGCGGGCCCGAACCGCCGGTTCGTCCAGCCCGTCGCGCGCCATCACCCGCCGGACGCGCAGGTCCTCCGGGGCCGTGACCACAATCAGTTTGTCCAGATGTCGGTACGCCCCGCTTTCTACCAGCAAGGCGGCCTCTTTCAGGGTGTAGGCATGCCCCTCGGCCATGAGGCCTTCGTGCCAGGCACGGCTGTGGGCTTCCACGGCCGGGTGCACCAGGGCATTGAGCGCGGCCAGTTTGTCCGGTTGGTGAAACACGACGCCGGCGACAAATGCGCGGTTGTACCGCCCGTCGGGCAGGTAGGCCGCTTCACCCAGCAGTTCGGTTATGCCCCGACGTAGCGCCGGATCGTCCTCCATAAGGCGCCGGGCCTCAGCGTCCGCGTCGTACACGGGCACACCGAGCGCCTTGAAAATGCGGCAGACGGTCGTTTTTCCGCTGCCAATACCGCCTGTTATACCGACTCTCATGTCCAAATGTACAACGACCAACGCAATTTTCAAGCTAGCGCACCACAATCATCTTGTTGGGCAAGGATAACAGGAATGGAGACTGGAGCGTGTCGTGTGTCAGATGTCATATGCGCCAGTTTTTCAAATAATCAAGCGTACATGACATTCGACACTTGACATTCGACACTCGACATTCGAATCATTCCGCATTCGAAAGCTGCAGCCGCGCCAGGTGTCCGTACAATCCCTCGGTATTTCGGGAAAGCTCTTCGTGGGTGCCCATTTCGGCTATGCGGCCTTCCTCCAGCACGTAAATACAGTCTACGTGCCGGATGGTGGCCAGTCGATGGGCAATAACAATGCTGGTGCGCCCCTCCATGAGGTTGTACAGGGCTTCCTGGACGGTTTTTTCGCTCTCGGCGTCCAGCGACGAGGTGGCCTCGTCGAGCAGGAGGATGGCCGGGTCGCGCAGGATGGCACGCGCGATGGCGATGCGCTGTCGTTGCCCGCCGGAGAGCTTGATGCCGCGTTCGCCGACCACCGTGTTCAAACCTTCGGGGAACGATGAAATGAACTCCCAGGCGTTTGCTTTTCGGGCAGCTTCGATGATCTGCGCCTCGGAAGCTTCGGGGTTGCCGTACAGGATATTTTCGCGGATGCTGCCGCCGAACAGGATGACCTCCTGGGGAACAATGGCGAAGTTGCGCCGGTAATCGTAGAGGTCGTAGTCGGCGATGTCGCGTCCGTCTACGGTTATGTGGCCTTGCCGGGGCTGGTGGAATTGCAGCAGCAGGGCCATGATGGTGGATTTGCCGGCGCCGCTTTGCCCCACCAGGGCCACTTTCTGGCCGGGGGCAATGTGCAGGTCTATGCCCTTGAGCACCGGCAGGTCGGCGCGGGTGGGATAGGAAAAATGAACGTCGGAGAACACCACCGCACCGCGCAGTTGCCCGGCCTTCACCCCAGGGCCGTTGCGCAGTTCCGGCTCGCCCGGCGTTTTCAGGATTTCCCGCACGCGCTCGGTGGCGCCGATGGCGCCCACCAGCTCCGTGTAGAAATTGCCGAGCCCGGCGATGGCGCCGGCCACCACCGCCGTGAAGGTGACGAAAGAGATGAGCTGGCCGGCCGTGATGTCGCCCGTTTGTACCATGCGCATGCCCATCCAGATGACAAAGAACAGGGCGCCGAACAACACCGTGATGATAAAAACGGCAAAAATGGCGCGGCCAACCGCGTACCGCATCGACATGCCGACCACGCGGTCGTTGGCATTCCGGTACCGGCCCAACTCGAAAAACTCGTTGGTAAAAGCCTTCACGGCGTGGATGCTCTGCAGCGTCTCGTCCAGAATGGTGTTGGTCTCTCCCAGGATTTGCTGGCGCTCTTTGGACAGCTTGCGAATGCGGCGGCCGAACAACATGGCCCCCACCACAATAATCGGGATGACCGCCAGCATGACCACGGCCAGGCGGGGTGTCTGTATGGCCAGGAACAACACCCCGCCGACCAGCAGGATGATCTGCCGGATAAACTCGGCCAAAACGAAATAAAAGGCGTTGTATATTTTCTCTATGTCGTTGGTGATCCGGCTGACCAACTCCCCTACCCTGTTCTTTTCAAAAAAGACCATCGGAAGCGATATCAGCTTCTCGTACACGGCGCTGCGGATGTCCGCCGTGCTGCCCTCACTCACCCGGGCAAACATCATGACGCGCAGGTAGGACACCATGCCCTGAAAAATCAGCACCGCCAGCAGCAGCAGGGCAATGCTCGGCAAATCCAGATCGGGCAAAGGCGAACGCCCCTGCGCCACGTCCATCATCACCCCGATGATGTATGGGAACACCATGAACACCGTGCTGGACAAAAACAGCAAAAACAATCCGGCAATGAACTGTACCCGGTAAGGGCGCACAAACGCAAAAATGCTCAATGCCTCCCGAATACTCTCCCGGCTTGGAGTCCTGCGGGTTTCCTCTTCCATTTCCATGGCGCAAATTTCGCTTTAAAACGCTGTCTGCAAGTCATAAAATCATAATCTTTGGAACAAATTATTTTTTTTATGATCGTTACCCTACATTTGTTGGTTCAAATTGGTGCGCGCTGACCGCACACCACATGTAACCAATACTATGAACGCCCGAATTTTAGCGCTGATGTTGTTTGCCGGTTGGAGTGCCCTTTGCTGGTGGTGGTACGTCTGCCAGGTCAAAGAGGCGTGTGGCGCCCGTGTCGAAAACAACGAGGAAGCCATCTCCGTGCCGGTCTACACCCCCGACGATACGACCACCATCGAATTGCCGGCCGCCGGCGGCCTGACGCCCGGTGGCGGCGCCCGGCCGGACAACAACCCCGACATTGACGTGGTGAATATTTACGAAATGAGCGACGTCACCCGGATTCATTTTCCCTATGGATCGACCAGCAAAGAAGACGATGCCGCCGTCGATGAATACCTCAACCGGCTGGCCGGCCACCTGAAACAAAGCGGACAAACCGCCTACATTGCCGGCCATACGGATATGGTGGGCGACCGAAAGTCGAACCTCCGGCTGGCACTTGGTCGTGCCAACAGCATACGGGACCTGCTACTGGCCAAAGGCGTACCCAAAAACCAGTTGAAATGCAGCACCTATGGCGAAAGCAAACCTTTGTCCACCAACGATAACCCCCGGGGGCGATACCAAAATCGCCGCGTGGAGATAACCGTCAAGTAAAAGCAAATACGCTATGTTTCAACAACCGATACAGTACGGACCCGGCACGGGAACATTTATCGATCATACCCTGGAGATTTTTTTCATGCTCGCCGGCGCATTCCTGATCGGCATCTGGCTGGGATGGCTGCTCTGGAGCCGATACCGAAAAGGCTTCGAAAAGTCCCGGGTAGAGAACGAAAGCAATGCTGCCACCGCCATTACCCTGCGAACCCAGGTAGAGGAGCTAAACACACGGCTGAGTGGTGCCGAAACCCAAAACGCCGGCCTGAAAGCAGAGGTGAGCAACCTTACCTGGGAAAACACCGAACTCCGGCAAAAGCTGGATGCCGCCCAAAAAGCGCTTGAACAGGCGCAAACAAAAGTCCGCCAACTGGAAACGGAACTGGCACTGGATACTCCGCATATCCACGCCGACCCGAACGCGGAAGCCGTTCCCGTCACTTCCGACATAGCATGGGAGGCACCCGCCACCCTGATTCCCGGCGCCGACACGCCCGAACACCAAGACCCCGCCACACCGCCTTTCCCCTCTTTCGAAATGGCACTCGACGAGGCCCTGGATAGCGGCGCTGTTGCCCTGGACCTTCCGCTGTTCAACAGCATGGATACCGATGACAACACCGTAAACGACTTTGATTTTCTGCTCGACGACTATCACAAAGAAGACCTGCCCGCTGCTGAAAGCCGGCATTTCGACGGCTCCGACGCCACCCCCATCCCGCCACCGCCCGGCATAACCATGCCGACGCCCGAGGCTGAACCCGAAGCGGAAAATGAGCACCTGAATGCGCCCAGATCGCGCGGACTGGAAACCGCCTCGCGTGGAACAGGCATACCAGCGCTTGACCTGCCGGACACCCTGGAGCCGGAAGATGTCAACACGGCGGATACAAAGACCAGCAAAGGCGCCTTTGTACCCGAAAGGTTTGAATCGCCGATTTTACCGGAGCCGGAACCCATCCTGCTGCCACTTTCGGGTAATGAACAGCCGGAAGACCTCAAAATCGTGGAAGGCATTGGGCCCAAGATCGAAGCGCTGCTCAATAAAAACGGAATCCGTACCTACCACGAGCTCGCTGCCGCACCCGTGGAGCGCCTGCGCGCCATCCTGAACGAAGCCGGACCGCAATACGGCATGCACGACCCGGGCACCTGGTCGGCACAAGCCCTGCTTGCAGCCAACGGCGAGTGGGAAAACCTGAAAGCCTATCAGGAGTTTCTGGATGCCGGGAAAAGACCCAGGTGAGTGTCGAATGCGGAATGCGGAATGTCGAATGCGGAATAACGTGCACCCAACATTCACATTTCATCTCTCAGCCCGGCACACATGACCGCGTAGCGGTCAAACATGAATAACCCCGGATGAAATCCGGGGAGGGGAGGTGCGGGGCCGGGGAGGGCAGGCGCCAACCACTAAACGTTAAACCGGAAGTGCATGAGGTCGCCGTCCTGAACGACGTACTCTTTCCCCTCCACCGACATCTTGCCGGCTTCTTTTACTTTGGCCTCTGAACCGTACCGGATGAAGTCCTCGTAGGCGATGACCTCGGCCCGGATAAACCCTTTCTCAAAATCGGAGTGGATCACACCGGCCGCCTCGGGCGCCTTGGCGCCGCGGCGTACCGTCCATGCACGCACCTCTTTTTCGCCGGCGGTGAAATAGGTGATCAGGTTTAGCAAGGCGTAACAGGCGCGGATGAGCAGGTTTTTTCCGGGTTCTGCCAGGCCCATCATCTCCAAAAACTCGGTGCGTTCTTCCTCCCGCTCCATGTCGGCGATCTGCGCCTCTATGCCGGCGCAAACCAGGATGACCTGCGCGTTTTCAGCCGTCACCGATTGCTTGAATGTTTCGGTGTGGTGGTTGCCGTTGAGGTTGTTTTCGTCGACGTTGCACACGTAAAGCACCGGTTTGGCGGTAAGCAGGCTGAGTTCGCGGGTGATGAGGGTGAGTCCATCCTCATCCATATCGGCGAGCAATTCCCGGGCGGGTTTGCCGCTTTCCAGGTGGCTTTTTACTTTGTTGAGCACATCGAGGGCCTTGAGCTCGTCCTTGTTGCCGGCCTTGGCGGCACGGGCGGTTTTGTCGATGCGTTTGTCGATGGTCTCCAGGTCCTTGAAAGCGAGTTCGAAGTCGATAATCTCTTTGTCGCGCACCGGATTGACGGAGCCGTCGACGTGCACCACGTTGTCGTCGTCGAAGCACCGCACCACGTGGACGATGGCATCCACCTCCCGGATGTTGGCCAAAAACTGATTGCCCAACCCTTCGCCCTGGCTGGCGCCCTTGATGAGGCCCGCAATGTCCACTATCTCTACGGTGGTGGGCACCGTACGCTGGGGGTTGACCAGTTCGGCGAGTTTATCCAGCCGGGCGTCGGGAACCGTAATGACGCCCACATTGGGGTCCTTGGTGGCAAATGGATAATTGGCGGCCAGCGCCTTGCCGCTGGTCAGCGCGTTAAAAAGCGTGGATTTGCCGACGTTAGGCAGGCCGACGATGCCGCATTGTAATGCCATGGTGTGGTTACGGATTTGTGCCTTCCGCGAAAGACGGGGGGCGACATTGGTTTTGAAGGGCGCAAAGATAGGGGAAAAGCGCGTTGTGCAAAAGGTTAAGCGCAATCGATTTCTCGCAGACGCATACCATGCGTTTTTCCTGCGTTAATCCCACTTGAAATACCCCCCAAGCCCGAGTCCCGGGCTGCGGGGTACCAGCTGAGCGGTGGCGGCCCCGCCAAAAGAGAAGAAGGCGCCAAAAAACCGGTTGATCTCCGCGACGGTCTTGAAGCCCATGGCTACATAGCCCTGGTTGTTGACATATAAGCCGGTGAGGTTGTTGCGGGGAGGCAGCGACACGGCGCCGTTGCGCATGGGTTGCACCCAGTCGACAAACAAAATAGCCCAAACCGGGCCGAGGTGGAGCCCGCCTTCTGCGCCGGCGTTTAGCAGGTCGCTGAAATCATCGGTGCGGTACCCATAACCGACGTAAGCGAACCAATAGGTGGCAGCGTATCCCTTTCCCGTGCTGATCATGGGCGTGAACGTCCAGGCATTGTAGCCCAGGCTCATGCCGGTGATATCGTCGTAGCGATCGACCGGCAGTTCTGCCTTGAAAGAAGCCGTCAGCGGCAGCTTGCCATCGATCAGTTTTTGGCGAACGCTGAATTGGGTGTTGCCCAGGCCGCTGAGGGTTCCGGATCCCGTTTGCGGCGGAACGCCGGGCATCGTCAGATCGCCGGCTTCCAGAAAACGAAAGGGAAGGGACAACACCAGCGTAGTGTTTTTCCCAATCCCGTATTCGGTGTACAACTGAATGGTGCGCTCGCTCAGCGCGCGCTCCAACGCCTGTTCGCCCCCGTCGGGGGCAAACAGACTTTCATATGTTGGAATAAAGTGATAGCCGGCCTGTGTGTACAGGCCGGCTTTACTGCGTGTCCAGGGGCTTTGGGCGGGCAAGGACGTGGCCACAGCCGCCAACAGCCAAAAGATAACCCAGCGGTACATCAGGCGCCGGTTTTGTACTCGCCGCTGATGGTCTGCTTGAGCACGCGGATGTACGTTTTTTCATCGACCAAAAGGCGCACGATGTTGCCGTCAATCCTGACCACCTTGCCGATGATGCCGGCGGTGGTGACCACCTCCTGGCCCTCTTTCAGGCTGTCGATCATTTTTTGCTGGTCTTTCTGTTTCTTGATCTGAGGCCGAAGGAGGAAGAAGTAAAAAACCACCAGGATCAGCAGCGGAAACAAAAACGCCATGAACGGACTGGACTGGGTAGCTTGGAGCAGGAACATGAAAATGGTGTTTTAAAATCAATTTACTTTGAAAACCGCGTCGTCTACCCCCTGGTTCACCTTGATCTCGGTGATCTGCGCCTTCAGCGGAATGGGCATGGCGCCGGAAATGGTCAGTGTGTGGGGGAATTGTACGCCGTTGACCGGTTTGTAGTCGCTGAAATCGGTGATGATCGTGGCGGTCTGGTCACCGGCGCCCTGGACGCTGATCTCCCGGATTTTCAGGCTGGTGGTCATATCGTAGTATTCGGTGGATTCCTTGTTGTCGGGACGTTTGACGTGCACGACATAGGCATTTTTACCTTCCACATTTTCTACGCCTTTAAGCGTCAGGGTGTAACCCTTCGACTTGTAGCCGGCTTCCTTGCAAAAGGCCGCCTGTTCCTTCAAATCATCGAGTTCGCTGCCGGTTACCTCCTGGGCTCCACCGGGCCCCACGGCGAAGCCTTTGGTTCCGTCGAATACTTGTTTGGACATCGTCTGGCCGTTCATAGACACCTCGGTTGCTACCTTGGTGTTGTCTTTTTGCACGGTGCGGATGATCATGTCCATACCCGGGCCGAGGGCTACGGTGGCTTTGGCGTCGGCGTCTTTCCATTTCTGGATGGCGGCGGCGCCTCCGATGGCGTTCACGTAGTCGTCGATCACTTGCTGGGCGGTGAGGCCTGCGGGCAGGGCAACCTTGACATCTTCGAGCGGGTTGCCGTATATGTCGTAGAAGTTGACCTTTCCGCTTTTGGCAAACTGCTTGAGGCGGTCGGCTACATCTTCCTTGTTGCCGACGACCAGGATGTGGGCATTGTCGGGTTTGATGTACTTTTTGGCCATGGCCTGCACCTCGTCGGCCGTCACACTTTGCAGGCGTTCGAGGTATTTTTCGTAATAATCAGCAGGCAGGTTGTAGCGCGCTGTGTTGAGCGCGAAGCGGGCTACTGTGCCGGGCTGTTCGAGGCTGGCGGAAAAGTTGCCGGTCAGCACGTTTTTCACCACCTGAAGTTCGTCGGCAGCCACTTTTTCATTGCGCAGGCGGTTCAGCTCCTTCATGAACTCGATGATGGAGCTGTCGGTGACGGCATTGCGGACGCTGGCGGTGGCGTTGAAGTTGCCGACCAGTTCATCCGTGGACAGGCCGGTACGAGCCCCGTAGGTGTATCCCTTCCCTTCGCGCAGGTTGGCGTTGACGCGGCTGTTGAAATAGCCACCCAGCAGGGTGTTCATCACGCTGGAGGGAATGGCGTCGGGCGTACCCGGCTTGAGGTCGACCGGGTAGGTGATGTTGATGACCGACTGCACGGCGCCGGGCTTATGGACAAAGTCGACCTGCGACTGGGCCGGAGCCTGGGGTACAGGGTAGGTGTGCTGGGGCACATCGCCCTTGGCCCAGTTGCCGAAATATTTTTGCGCATATTTCTCCGCCTGGGCCTTGGTGATGTCGCCCACACACACAAAATACGAAACGTTGGGCTTGAAATAAGTGCTGTAATGCTTTTTGATCTTGTCCAGGTCAATTTTCTGGAGGGTTTCCTCGGTCATATTTTCGCCGTAAGGATGGCCCTTGCCGTAGCGCAGGACGTTGCCCACATTGCCGGCGATGGCGTCTGCGTTGTCTTTTTCAGCTTGCAAGCCGCTTTCGGCGCGTTTTTTCGACTTGGTGAGTTCGTCCTCCGGAAAGGCCGGATTCAGCAACACATCCGCCATGACTTCGAGCAGTTTGTCGGAGTGCTTGGTGAGGCAGGAGCCGTTAACCCCGTTGGCGGAGGTGAACAGGTTGGCGCCGATAAAATCGACGGCTTCGTCGATCTGCGGTTTGGTGCGCGTTTTGGTTCCCTTGCCGAGCAGGTCGCCCATCATCTGTACGTAACCGGCGGCGTCGCCTTCTACGAGCGGGTCGGTATCGACAAATATCTGGTAGTTGACCCGCGGCAGTTTGTGGTTTTCTACCACGATCACCTTCAGACCATTGCTCAGGGTAAACGTTTCGGCTTTGCCGATCTGGATTTTGGGTGCATCGCCCGGCTGGGGTGCTGCTTTGCGGACATTGCCCGTGGGCACCGGAATTTTGGGTGCTTTACCGGCGGGTTGCTGTCCGAATACCAGCGTTCCGGCCAGCAGCAGGCCGCAGGTTATGATGGAGGAAATGGCTTGTTTCATGTATGTAAATGATTTGGTTGTATTTTCACTGCGTTTTACCAAGATTGACAAACCTGCAAGGTTTGGAGAGCGCAAACGATCAGGGTTGTTTTTGCTTGGGCATCCAGTACAGCACCACCCGGTTGGAGGGCTTGAAGTACTCACGGGCTACGCGGCGGATGTCTTCGCGGGTGACCTTCCGATAGCGTTCCAGTTCGTTGTTGATGAGGTTGGCATCCCCGAAGTACATCTCGTAGTTGGCAAGGCTTTCGGCGATCCCGGCAACGGAGTTGTTGGCGGTCACAAAGTCGGCCTCGACCTGGTTCTGGATCTTCTGAAATTCCGTTTCCGGAATCAGGTTGTTCTGCAGGTCGGCGATGATGGCGTCTATTTCCTTTTCCAGGTCGGGCAGTTGCACACCCATGTTGGCGATGGCGAACATGATGTTTACGCCCGGGTCTTCGAGTTCAAGGGGGAACGATCCGGAGGTGAGCGCCATTTGTTTGTCATCGACCAGGATCTTGTTCATGCGGCTGCTTTCTCCCTGGCTGAGCAGGGTGCCCAGCATTTTCACGGCGTAAATATCGGGGGTACCCTGTGCGGGGATGCGGTAGGTCATCACCAGGGCGGGGAGTTGCACGTTGTCGAACACCGTGTCGCGCACCTCTTTTTTCAGGGGCGGCTCCACGATGCTGGGGCGATAGATGGTGCCTTTGCCGCGGGGGATGTCTTTAAAATAAATATCGATGAGCTTTTTAGTCTGCTCGATGTCAATGTCGCCGGCAATGCTGAGGATGGCGTTGTCGGGGCGGTAGAAGTCGGCGTAGAACTGTTTGTAGTCGGCCTCCACGGCGGCGTCGAGGTGTTCCATGGAACCGATGACCGAGCTTTTGTACGGGTGTACCGTGTAGGCGCGCACCATGGCCTCTTCGAGCAGCTTGCCGTAGGGGCGGTTGTCGATGCGCTGGCGGCGCTCTTCCTTGACCACCTGGCGCTGGGTTTCAATGCCCACATTTTCCACTTTGGCGTGCAGCATGCGCTCGCTTTCAAGCCAGAGGCCGAGGGCGAGCTGGTTGCTGGGCAGCACCTCGTAGTAGTAGGTGCGGTCGTAGGTGGTGTTGGCGTTGTTGAGGCCGCCGGCGTTGTTGATGTAGTCGTCGAACTCACCGCGGGCAATATTCTCGGAGCCCTCGAACAGCAAGTGTTCAAAAAAGTGCGCGAAACCCGTGCGGTCGGGCTTTTCGTTTTTGGAACCCACATGGTACATGACCGAGACCGCCACGATGGGTGTGGAGTGGTCTTCGTGCAGGAGGACTTTCAGGCCATTCGGCATTTCGTATTCTACGAAGCGGATGTTCTGGGCCGTCAGCAAAGTTACAGACCCCGCCAGCAGGGTCGTAAGGAGGAGTAGTCGATTCATGTTTAGCAGTGCATTTAAGGGACGAACGGAAATTCGACGTCAAGGTGCAAAGATGAAGCGAAAGTGCCCCCCCTTGTTCGATGAACAACGGTTAAAATTAGCTGAAATCGTACAAAACGCCGAGGAAGCTCAAATCACCTTGTCGGCGCACGACGACGAGGCGAATGCATCCGGCTTGGCCTTGAACTCAAAGCCCATTGACAGGATGTAGCCCATGGCTTCCTTGAGGGCTACGTTGCTCTCAAACGCCGGGTCGGTGTTGATGTCGGCATGCACCTCCAGGGCCACGTCGTACTGATCGAGCAGGTGGCAAAGAGAATAGGCCACTTCAACTGAGCGGCCTACTTCGAGAATCATGCGTTCGCGCAGGGTCATTTTGCGCTGGCTTCGGTCGTTCGAGATGAACATGAAGCCGCCGCGCTTCTCCCGCAGGAACACAATGACGGTAGCGAAGTGTACCTCCTCGGACATCACCTGCGAGTCGGTGCCAATGCAGACCTTGAGTTTGTAACCTTCAGCGGTTTCCCGCCGGATGGTGGCCTCCACCGCCTCCAGCAGGGGTTGTTCGATACGCTGTCCGTTTAAACGTCTCCACTCCATAAAACAAAAGGCTTATGGTTTAAAAATGACTTTAACAAAACACCCTTAAAGTTCAGAGAGTTCCAGGTACAGCGCCGGAGAGGTTCAGATCGAAAACCTATCGGGAACGCAAATAATATTTGCCATTTCCGACGCCCTTAAAATGATGATCAAATTTACGCCGTACTTTTATAAATACCGCTAAATCCACACAATTTTAACAATAACTTTATCTTCCGTGCACCTGGCGCCTATTTTTTGAGCAGCAGGGCATCGTCTCCGAAGTACTCACGGAACGCTTTGGTGAAGCTGCCGGGCGAGCTGAAGCCCACCAGTTCGGCCACCACCTGTGGCGGTGCGGCGCGCTTTTCGAGCAGCACCTTGGCCTTTTCCAGGCGCATTTCCCGGATGAGTTGTTGCGGGTCGCGGCCGGTGAGGGCGGTTAGCTTGCGGACGAGGTGGGGCCGGGTGAGCTGGATTTGTCGCGACAGGTCTTCCGGCAGATAATCGGGGTTCGACAAGTTGGCTTCCACACATTCCAGCACCCGTTGGAGGAACGCATCGGGTACGGTGGTGCGCCATTCGGTGAAGTACAGGTGCAGGTGGCGGTCGAACAGCCGGTGTTGTTGCTTGCGGGTCTGGAACAGTTGTTCCACCTGCTGGTGCAGCTCGTCGTCGGGCAAGGGCCGCACAAACCAGGTGTCGGCCCCTGCCCGGCGCGCGTCAAGCTGGGCCTCTGCGCCATGGTTTTCGACCAGCAGGATCACAGGAATGTGGCTGGTGCGATCGCTCAGCTTGATCTGGCGCACCACCTCGATACCGGTATGCCCGTTGAGCACGGCATCGCAAATAATCAGGTCGGGCAACAGGTCGCCGGCCCGCAGCAGCGCCTCGTTGGGCGTGGCCGCCGTTTCCACCCTGAAGCGGTCGGACAGCAGCGATTTGAGGTACAGGGAAATGGGGCGGTTGGGCTCAATCAGCAGCGCAATGTGTTCCGGCTGCCCGGAAGCATGACGCGCCGAATCGGGCAACCCGGCAGCCAGGGGCTCGGTCCGCGACAGGGCCAGGCCGGCAGCCGCTTTTTCCAGATCAATCTCCTGCTCCCGCCGTACCCACCGGTGTTTCCAGCGGCGGTGGCTGCGCGCCCAGGCCAGGGCCAGCAGCACGAACAAACCCAGTACGGCAGCCCCGAGGCCCAGGAACGTGTTTGGGTCAACCCACCAGTAACGGCTGTTCGACTCCCGAACAGCACTTAGCAACAGCGCCAGCGAGTCGCGCGCCTGCACCAGCGCACGTTCGGACAGCGCTTGCTCGCGCGACTGCCATGCCCGGAGCGCCTCGTCGTGCGCAGATCGAATCCTTTCCCGGTCGTCTTCCCGGCCCCACACTGCGAAACATTTTTCCAGGGATGCATACAATTGAACCTGCAAGGCGGGGTCAGTTAGCCGACGGGCGTCCGACTCGGCCTTGGCAAACAGCTTGCCGGCCGACTCCCGGTCCTTGTTCTCCCAAAAAACCGCGTTCATCACCTGCAGCGCTTCGGCCGAGCAGGGTATACGCCGGGTTTCCAGGTAGCCCATCAGCGACATGGCCTCCAGCTGGGCGCGCTCCGGATGGCCACTTTCGTGGAGTTGCTTCAGTACCCCGACCCGATGGGCCAGCGAGTCGGCCCACGCCGACTGCGCACGCGCCGCACCTGCCGTCCAGCAAAGGCAGAGAACCAACAGCGCACATCGGACGTTTACAATAGGGTTCACAAGCAGGAAAGTTGGGTAAAGGTACGGTTTTCGGAACGTTTGACGAAAAGAGGACAGGAAAGCTACGCATTGGCCATTAACTTTGTGCAAAATTGTGTCTGCAAGATGAAAAAATCACACATATTGGCTATTGTCCTTGTCGCTGTTGGCATAGCCATTCTCATCTCCGCCAGCCAGGACGTGACCACATACGCCACGTTCGCCCAGGCGTCCGAAAGCGGAGACCGTGTAAAACTGGTTGGCCAACTGGTTAAAGATCAGCCCGTTGAATACAACCCGGAAAAAGACCCCAACTTTCTCGCCTTTTACCTGAAGGACGAGTCCGGGGAGGTGCGCCGCGTGGTGCTGCGCGCCGGCAAGCCCCAGGATTTTGAACGCTCCGAACAGATTGTGCTCACCGGCGCCATGCGCGGCGAGCAGTTTGAAGCCAATGACATGCTGCTGAAATGCCCGTCGAAATACGAGCAGCAGGAAATTTACGTAAAGGAGCAATCCTGATTTAGAAACGTTGTAAATAAGCTATGGAATACATTGGCGAACACCTGCTGCCCGGTCAGCTGGGTCACCTGTTGGTTGTGCTGTCCTTTGTGGCGGCCCTGTTGAGCACCATTGCCTTCACCTGGGCCACACAAAGCGCGCAAACACCCGCACAGCCAGGGTGGCTGAATATGGGTCGGGTATCATTCTGCGTACACGGTCTGGCTACCTTCGGCATCATCGGTACCCTGTTTTTCATTCTGGTCAACAAATACTACGAGTACCACTACGCCTGGGCCAATGTGTCCGACGACCTGCCGTTTCAATACACCTTTTCTGCCTTCTGGAAAGAACAGCAGGGCAGTTTTCTGTTGTGGAGTTTCTGGCACATTGTATTGGGCGGGGTGCTCATCTGGCGTGCCGGCCGCTGGGAGGCGCCGGTACTGGCGGTGGTTGCCCTGGCCGAGACGTTCATCGGCTCCATGCTGCTGGGCCTCTATTTCGGCGACAGCCGGTTTGGCGCCAGCCCCTTCGACCTCCTGCGCGACACCATGGAGGCGCCCATATTTCAACAGGCCAACTACCTGTCGCAGGTCAAGGGCAACGGTCTAAACCCCTTGCTCCAGAATTACTGGATGACCATCCACCCCCCTACCCTGTTCCTGGGCTTCGCCTCCACCATTGTGCCGTTCGCCTATGCGGTGGCCGGCCTGTGGACGCGCGACCACAAGGGCTGGTTGCAACCGGCCCTGCCCTGGGCACTGTTCTCCGCGGCCATCCTCGGCACGGGCATCCTGATGGGCGGCGCCTGGGCCTACGAAGCGCTGTCTTTTGGGGGTTACTGGGCGTGGGACCCCGTGGAAAACACATCCCTCGTTCCCTGGATCACCCTGGTGGCCGGTGTGCACAACCACCTCATCGCGCGTCACACAGGGCATTCGATACGGGGCGCCTACGCCATGTACCTGCTCAGCTTTGTGCTGGTGCTGTACTCCACCTACCTGACGCGGAGCGGCATTCTGGGCGACACCTCTGCCCACGCCTTCACCGAAATGGGGCTCGGCCTGCAACTCATCCTGTTCATTGCCGCCTTCGTGGTGCTGGGCTTCGGTCTCTGGATCGCCCGGATTCGGGAGACCCCCGGCATGAAGGAGGACGAGCCTGCCTCCACCCGCGAGTTCTGGATGCTCATCGGCTCCATGGTGCTGCTGTTCTCCGCAGTGCTGATCACCGGCGCCACCTCCCTGCCGGTGTGGAACAAAATCGTGCAAACATTCAATCCCGATTATGTGGGCGCCGCGCTCAAAGACCCGGTGGCCCACCACAATCGCTACCAGCTGTGGGTGGCGGTGTTCATCGCCCTGCTGTCGGGCACCGCCCAGTGGTTGCGCTACAGCGAACGCAACTGGCCCATGTATCGCAACACCTTCGTGCGACACATGGGCATCGCCATCGTCGGCGCTACGGCCCTCACCGCCCTCAACGGACTGTGGCTGCAAGCCGACAGCTTCCAGTACTGGGTGCTGCTGTTCGCCGGTATGTTCACGGCCGTCTCCAACGCAAGCTACCTGATTACGGTGGTGAAGGGCAACCTCAAAATCGGCGCCTCCAGCATCGCCCACTTCGGGTTCGGCGTGCTGGTGCTGGGCGTCCTGTACACCGGCCTGAACAAGGAGTACGTGTCGTCGAACCCGTTCGCCATGGAAGGGCTGATCGAGGGCGCCGACGCCGAAGCGCTCAACCGGAACGTGCTGCTGCTCAAGGACGCGCCCATGCCCATGCGCAAGGGCTACCGGGCCACTTACCTGCGCGACACCATTGAACGACAAACGCGCACCTTCACCGTGCGGTTCGAAAAACTTGATTCGATGGGCAACGTCGGCGGCGAAACCTTTGAACTGACCCCCAACGTCATGTACGACCGGCAGTTCACCAACATTGTGGCCTCCAACCCATCGACCAAACATTACTGGGATCGCGACATTTTTACCCACGTCACTTCCCTGCCCAAAGCGGAGCTGGACCGCGAATATGCCAAACAACAGGAAGACAGCCTCCGCTACGAGGTGTTCGAGGCGACCGTCGGCGACACCATTTTCCTCACCCAATACTACGCAGTGGTGCGCGCTTTTACCAAGAGCCCGCAACACCACGATTATAAACCCCGCCCGGGCGACATGGCCTTCGGCGCCCGGCTCGACGTTTACGCGCTCGAAGACCCCAAAACGTACACCGTGCAACCGGTTATGTACCTCCGGCCCGGCGAGGGCGCATTTGCCTTGCCCGACCAGGTGAGCGCGCTGCAACTCAAATTCAGGCTCTCCGAAGCCGCCATGGAAAAAGTGCTGCGCACCGAGGATGAACTGAACTACCGGGAAATTCCCATGCAAAAGGGCGGCACCTACACGTACAACGGGTACACCATCCAGTTCACCCAGGTAGAGCCCAACGCCCAACACCCGACCTATGTGCCCGAAGCGGGCGACATCGCCGTGGCGGCCCGCCTGCTCATCACCGCGCCCGACGGCAAGACTGCCTCCGCAGCCCCGGTGTACCTGCTGCGCGGCAACAGGCCGTTCAGCCTTAAAGACGAGGTGCCCGAGATGGGCCTCCACCTGCGGTTTGAAAAAATAGACCCGGAAAAAGAAATCCTGACCATCGCCGTGGCACAGGCCAACGAGGAGCAGCGCCGCCTGCCCATCGAAATCGCCGAGGATGCTGCCCGATCCGACTACATCGTCCTGGAAGCCATCCTCTTCCCCGGCATCAACATGGTGTGGGCTGGCAGCATACTGATGCTGCTGGGGCTGGCGCTGGGCATGTGGCGGCGGCTGACCTGACCATTTGCGCTGCTACCAGCCAATCGCTTTCACCAGCAGGATGGCCAGGATGACGCCGATGGCAATGGCGATGATGGTCAGCACCGGCGTGTTCAAATCGCCGGTCGAATCCGTCTCCTCCGCGTCAATGGCCGCCTCGCCCAGTATCTCACGCGCGCGTTGCACGTCCTCCGGCCGCACATGGAGTCGTACGAGCAGCTGCAGGTGCGGCAATACCGACTGGGCCGTGGTGCTCGCCAGAAAACACGGAATGCCTTCGGAGCGCAGCCGGGCGGCGGCCACCTCGGCTTCGAGGTTGGAGTAATACTTGGCGACGACTTCGCCCTCGTCGCCCCCTTCAAAGAAGGAGCTGTCGTCGAAGTCGAAGTCGTCGAGAATATCGGTGCGGGACATTTTACAAGCTCAACAAAAACCCGATGGTGAAATTCGCGTCCCAGTCGAACACGAATTGCTTGCAACCGGTTGCGTCGGCCACGGCTTTGTAGATGTTGAGTCCGGCTTTTTGTTTTTCGCCCTGGGCCGTGTACTGGTCGGGCATGTTCAGCACGGTGTACCGCTCCTTGCCGTTGCGCGTTTGCTTGGCCAGCTCGAAGGGCACGCCGCCGATGATGAAGCAGGTGGAGCGCAGGCTGGCAGGCACCTGCCCGCATTTCGCCTTCACGTCGTTGTACACCGTGGCATCGGGTGTTTTATCCTGAAAATATTTGGCGCCGTAGGAGTCCAGCCCACGCACGCCACTGCCGCTCACCCACGAGATTTTGGTGTTGCCCGAGCCGATGTCCACCACAAACGATTTGGCGTCGAACACCGGGGGCATGGCCGAGCGCAGGGCGTAACGCGCCTCCTGCTCGGGCTTCACTTCGTTTACGTTGTACCCCATGCCCTTGAGCATGCCGGAGATTTTGGACGTGATCGCCACTTTTTTCGCGCCGGAGGAGATGACGAAGTGGATGTCTTTGGCCGGAACGCCGAAAGCCAGCATGTCGGCAATGTAGTTTTTCAGGCCGTTCTTGATGTCGGTGTCGGTGGCGAGCTTTTCATACACCAGACTGGCGCCGAATTCGGCCTTTTCCAGCTTCCAGTTTTTGTCATTGTCGATGGTGATGATGAAAGAGTTGAAGCCGGTGGCGCCCATTTCAACCACCCCCTTGAGCTTGCCGTTGACCGGGGCAGGCGGCTGGTAGCGAAAAGGCATCGCGCCGCCACCGCCGCCGGAAGGGGGCGCAGGCGCAGAGGCCGCCGCTCCCCCACCCTGCTCGTCGGTTGCCGGGGATGCCGGTTGTTCGGTGGTGGTACCCGTCTTGCCGCCGAATTGCTCGGTCAGCTGGGGCAGAAAGGTGCGGATCAGAAAAAATACACCCGCCACAATGGCCAGGGTGATGAGTAAGCGGGAGAATCCGGTGAGTCTTGCCATGGTCGAATGGTTTGTTTAGTCGAAAAGGTTTGGGCAAAAATAGGAAAAGGCTTTCGGCTTTCGGCTATCGGCTATCGGTAGTCGGCTATCGGTTGTCGGCTATCGGTTGTCGGCTATCGGTAGTCGGTGGTCGGGAGTTTGGGATTGAGTTTGCTATATTTGTGGCGCATTCAGCCGGTTGTGTCACCCGGTAGTGCTTTGAGCCCCGAATGCCGAATAGAAGTCCCAATAAGCCCCGTAGGGGCGACCCTCTTGTGGGGTATATTTGTAGCGCATTCAGCCGGTTGTGTCACCCGGTAGTGCTTTGAGCCCCGAATGCCGAATAGAAGTCCCAATAAGCCCCGTAGGGGCGACCCTCTTGTGGTGATTTCGATATGGGGTTTCTATATTTGTGGCGCATGGAGCCGGCTGTGTTGGCCGTTACCCCCAAATGGTCAAAGTGGGAACCGCTGCCGGTTGGGGGCATTTTGCTTTTTTACACAAATCGCTGGATTATGGCTTTGATTTTGCCTTGTAACGACATCATGCCCGCTTTCGGGCAAAACGTTTTTCTTGCCGGGAACGCCACGATTGTGGGCGATGTGGTCATGGGCGACGACTGTTCGGTGTGGTTCCAGGCGGTAGTGCGGGGCGACGTGAATTTCATCCGCATCGGCAACAAGGTCAATATTCAGGACGGCGCCATTCTGCACTGCACCTACCAAAAGTGCGGCACGACTGTGGGCAACAACGTCAGCATCGGCCATCGGGCCCTTGTGCACGGATGCACCTTGCACGACAACGTGCTGATCGGCATGGGCGCCATCGTGATGGATCAGGCGGTGGTGGAAGAAAATTGCCTGATCGCCGCCGGCGCCGTGGTGCTCGAAAATACCGTGTGCAAAACCGGCGGCGTGTACGCCGGTGTGCCGGCCAAACGGGTGAAAGAACTGACCCCCGAACTGTTCGAAGGGGAAATCAAGCGCATCGCAAACAATTACGTTTTGTATGCCTCCTGGTTTAAAGGTTAGCGGAATTGCACGCCGGACAGGCTGCCGCAGGCGGACTGACCGTTGTCCTTGGTAAAGCAGAACGTTATGGTGTACACTTTCGAGGTGTCGGAAGGCAAATACGGTGTGTAAAAATACAATCCGGCTAATCCGAGCGCGTAGAAATCAAGCCCGCGCAACCCCTGGCTCAGCGGGCCGGCAGTACTGTCGGCATACCAGATGTCCAGGGAATAAAATAGATCGTTAAGGGACGCACCGGCGGGGTGCAACGTATCGAATGCCTGATCGGCCGTGATCAGCATGGTATCCAGCCCGTATTGGGTTCCTTCGCTGCCGTCGTCGGGACAACTGGTGCCGTATGCCATCGGCGTGACCACAGGCATGTAGCCTTCGGCCATAAACCGCAGCGAATCGGGCAAAACTTCAAATCCGGTAGCGGGCAGGTTTTGAGAACGGGATGGCAGATCAGCCTGCCGAATCAGCAGGCGATGGTAATCATAATAAGCAAAACGTTCACAACAGGCGTCCAAAACGTAAAGGAAAACAGCAAAGAAAAACAACAGCAGAACCTTGCGCATAGCATTTCCATTTAATTTGCCTTAGTGGGCCTACGACCGCACCAAATATACGCCAGCCAGAATAATTCCCGTGCCTGCCACGTCCATCGCCGACACTTTTTCACCGTCGATGAAGCCGATAAGCAGGGCCACCACCGGCAGCAGGTAGGTCACCGAGGTGGCAAAAACCGGGCTGGTGCGCTGGATCAGCCAGAAATAGAGGATGGAGCCGCCAACGGTGCCCACCGCAGCCAGGTAGCCGATGTAGCCGATGGCCTGAGCACCCCTTTCGTGTGCCAGGGCCGCCGACCAGGCGCCGCTCCACCAGAGCCCGGCGAGGAAAAACAGCCCGGTGATCATAAACGCCGCCGAGGCGATGCCCGCCGGATGCTGGTCGGCCAGGTACCGGTTCACCAGCAGGGCGTTCATCGCGTAACACATGGTGGCCAGGATGCACAACCCGGCGTACCACAGGTTTCCGGAAAAATGCCCGCCTGTGCTGCTCCATACGAGCAGCGTAGCACCGGCCAGCCCCACCAATACGCCCCACATCTTGGAAAACGTCGGCGCCCGCCGAAACAACACAAAACCCAAAAACAGGGTAAACATGGGCGTCAGGGCGTTCAGCACGCCTGCCAGACCGCTGTTCACGTGCTGCTGCGCGATGGCAAAAAAATAGTTCGGAATGGCCGACCCAAACAGGGCCACGCCAATCAGGGGCCGCCACCGCTTCCAGTCGATGCGCGACCAGAAGGCCAACGCAATGGGTACATAAAGCGCTGTGGCCAGCGACATCCGCCATAACGCCATGTGCACAGGCTCAAAAACCTGGACGGACCGTTTGATGAACAGGAAAGATGCCCCCCAGACGACCGCCAGCAAAACCAGTGTGAGCCAGTCAAGCAATACGGGAGTACGGTCGTGTGACATGCAGCAGCGGGTTTATAGCCACGCAAAGAACGCCAACCCGCGCAAAAGGTTTTCCCAATAGCTTTTCTCCCCTATCTTTGGTTCGCCAAACCAACATGCCTGATCCTGAACGTCCGACTGCCATGCGCTACGCATTTTTGATTCCCGTATTGCTGTTTTCCACCGGTCTTTTGCCCGCACAAATGCCCAACAAGCCCAAACTCATCGTCGGCATCGTCGTGGATCAAATGCGGTACGATTACCTGTACAAGTACGAGGACGCCTACGGAGAAGGCGGATTCAAGCGTTTGCTGCGCGAGGGCTTCTCCTGCGAAAACACGCATTTCAACTTTATGCCCACCTACACGGGTCCCGGCCACGCGTCCATTTACACCGGAACAACACCCTCGGTCAACGGGGTCATCGCCAACGATTGGTGGGACCCGGAATGGAAATCCGCCCGATACGTCACCCAGGATCCCCGTTACCGGACCGTCGGCGGCACGCCCGGCAAGGTGGGCGAACACTCCCCTGCCGTGATGCTCAGCTCCACGATCACCGACGAACTCCGCCTGTCCAACGCCTTGCGCTCCAAAGTGGTGGGGGTTTGCCTCAAAGACCGCGGCAGCATCCTGCCCGCCGGCCACTTTCCGAACGCCGCGTACTGGTTCGACGACAAGACCGGCAACTGGATCACCAGCACCTATTACCCCGACTCCACCGCCCTGCCCGGGTGGGTCACCGCATTCAACGCCCAAAACCGCGTGCAGGCCTACCTGAACAAGGGCTGGTCGAAGCTCCCCAACGCCGATTACAGCCAGAGCTTCCCCGACTGGAAACCCTTCGAAACGCCCTACATCAGCGGCGACCTGCCCTACGATCTCCAGGAATTACAGAAAAAATTCGGCCCCGGACTCATCCGCTACACCCCCTACGGAAACGAGTTTACCCTCGACTTTGCCCTGGAGGCCATCAAAAACATGGAGCTGGGCGCCGATGCCTACCCCGATTTCCTGTGCCTGAGCTTCTCCTCTACCGACTACTGCGGGCACCAGTTCGGCGTACATGCGGAAGAGACCCAGGACGTCTACCTGAAACTGGACCGGCAGATCGAACGCCTGCTGAGCTTTCTCGATCGGCAGTTCGGCAAAAACCAGGTGCTCGTGTTCCTCACCGCCGACCACGGAGGCGCCGAAACGCCCGCCCACCTGCAATCGATCGGCGGCGCAGCCGGGGTGTTCCCGGAGAGCAAGCTCAAAAACAAACTGCTCCAGGCCCTTGAGCTCGACCTCGGCATGCAGGCCAACCTGATCCACGAGGCGAGCAACCAGCAGGTGTGGCTCAACTGGGAGGCCATGCAAGACCTGGAGCTGGACCCCAACACCGTAGCGGACGTGATCATTCAGGAACTCATGGACATGCCCGGTGTGTACGATGCCATGAGCACCGATGAACTCTTTTACCTCCCGGAAGACTACCCCTTCGCCGCCGAGGTGCGCCGCGGCATTCACCCGCGCCGCTCCGGCGACATCGTGTACCTGCTCGACCCGGCCTGGCACACATCCGACGACTATTTCCTCACCGGCGGTACCACCCATGGCTCCCCGTACCCGTACGACACCCACGTGCCCCTGCTCTGGTACGGCTGGAAAACGCCACAGGGCGAAAGCCACGCGCCGGTCACCATCGCCGACATCGCCCCCACCCTCGCAGCCCTGTTACGCATCATGGAGCCCAACGGCAGCACCGGCAGGGTGATCGAAGACCTTTTCAAAAAATGACACCCGAACCCTTCGACTTCGGCCGCGAGTACGTCCTGGAAGACGACTTTGCGCGCTTGCAACCCCTGACCGTGGCCGACTACGACCATCTTCTGCCTTTTGCCCTGCAGGAGCCGGAAATATGGACCCACACGCTGGTGGCGGCCGACAGCCCGGAAAAACTGAAAACCTACATCGCCCAGGCGCTCAAGTATCGCGTCCGGGAAACTGCCTACCCGTTCATCGTCTTTGACAAGCGGCAGGACCGCTACGCCGGCAGCACCCGCTTCTACCACATTGACCTCAAAAACGGCACCACCCATCTGGGTTACACCTGGTACGGAAAAGCACACCAGGGCACCGGGCTCAACCGGCATTGCAAATTCCTGATGCTCGATTTTGCCTTCCAAACCATGCGCATGGAACGGGTGGAGTTCAACGCCGACGTGCAAAACGAGCGCAGCATCGCCGCCATGAAAAAAATCGGCTGCACCGTGGAAGGCGTGCTGCGCAGCCATAAACTGCTCCCCGACGGCCGCCGCCGCGACAGCATCGTGCTGAGCATCCTGCGTGAAGAGTGGCTGTCGGGCGTCAGGGAGCAGTTGCGCTTACGGTGCTGAGGCAGACATTTTGCCTAGGCTTTCCGCACCGAACAAGTATTCGCCCCCACGATGGCGTACAATGGACAAAAATTAATCAGGGCGGTGCCGATCAATATCAGGCCGATGGCGCCGAACCAGGACTGAAAATAAATGCCGCCACCTACCATGGCTGCGCCCAAAACCAGGCGGAGGATGCGATCAAGGGAACCTACGTTGCGTTTCATATCAGGAACTGTTTAAGTGATGAATGATGAAACAAATATACAGGGCGCGGAAAGCCCCGCTTTGTGACCTCAGTCACCAAGCACCTAAATAATGTATCACGCCCCGCTCCGTTCGCACCATTTGCTCCTCCTCCAAACGCTTCAACAACCGGGAGACCACCTCCCGGGCGGTGCCCAGCTCGTCGGCCAACTGCTGGTGCGTAATCCGGAGCACGGGCCCTTTTTGCAGGCTGCACTTGAGCCGGAGCAAATCCACCAGCCGCTCATCCACCCGGTTGAACGCCACCTCCTGCACCATTTGCAACAACTCCTCATAACGGCGACTGAAAAGCCCGAAAATAAAGTCCAGCCAATCTTTTCTCGATGACAAATGCCGCCGAACGGCGTCTACCGGCAGCAGCAATACACGAGCCGCTTCGGCTACCTCGGCCCGAACCCGGCTGGGCGTGTTCTGCTGCACCGCCAGCAGGGTCATCACGCAGGACTCCCCCGGGACAATCAGGTACAGCAGCAACTCCCGCCCCGACTGGTCCTCCCGCACCACCTTGATGCTGCCCCCGAGCACCAGCGGAACCCATTTGATATACTGCCCGTCACGGAGCAACACCGTGCCGCCGGGAAAAGTGTATTCTTCGCCGTATGTATTCAACAATTGAAGCAGTTGGGCATCCATCTCCTGTTTTTTTTGCTGTTTCCCTTTTGCCCGGCAATTTACATGCATGAATGTACGAAATAAACGTTTGATTCGGACTAACCCTTTTTTATGCGAAACAACAGCCTCTTCTGGGCCCTCCTGCTGCCCTGCACCCTGAACGCCCAAGCCGACACCCTCCGCGAGTACAGCCACGCCGACGACAAACTGGCGCCCACCAAGGACCTGGTGTTGCTTAAAATCGTGGTGCAGGACCTGAACCAGCGCAAGCTGCCGGACCTCGACGTATCGGTCGTGCAAACCGCCGCCGGAAAAACCTGGCAGGGCGTCACCGGCAAGTACGGAGAGGTCAACTTCCGCCTGCCCAAGGGGCAAACGTACCGCATCGGCGCCGGCAACGAACCGGCCATCGAGACCATCACCCTGTCCAACGACCCCTTCGCAACCGAGTTCCTGCGCATCACCCACCTGCCCAAGGCATTTACAGAGGAAGAAGTGAACGACACCATTCGCCAGCAGGTGTCCCTTTACCAGACACCCACGCGCGACCGCGTTCTGCTGATTGCCAACATCCTGGACCTCGACGACAAGCCGATTGAGGGCGAAGTGCTGTATTTTGCCGTCCAGGGCGCCCCAACGGTGTACACCGCCACCACCGACGCGCGCGGCAAGGCAGCCCTGATGCTGCCCAACGGCCGGCATTACTGTTTCAGCACCGCTTTTTACAAAAACCTGAAGTGCTACGAACTGCCCGACAACGGCAAGGCCGGTCAGCTCAAGATCACCTACAACACCATCGGAACCCGGGAACTGCTGCGCCGCCAGGCCGAACGCGCGCGCCTGGCCGCCGTGCGCGACTCGCTCTACCAGATTCGGCGTGCGCGCGACTCGGTGGCCACCCTGAACAGGGAGCTCAAAGAGAGCGACTTTGTCGACCAGCTCGTTTATGGCGCCCCGCTCGACTCGGTGATCAAAAAAATTGAAAAACGCAGCGCCCGCGAACGCGAAGCGGTGGCCAAAGACCCCAAATACTTCGAAAAAACGGGCGAGGTGGTCAAAGCGACCTTCTTCCGGATGGGCGAACGCTGGGCGCACAAGGTGGTGGTGACCGACCTCACCGGCAGCATGTCGCCCTACATGGATCAGGTGGTCCTCTGGCACGCGCTCCAGTTGGTGCAGCACGAAGAAAACAGGTACCTGTTTTTCAACGACGGCGACCGCACCCCGGAAGACCAAAAGCGCATCGGGCAAACCGGCGGCCTGTACTTTCTCGACCGCGCCGACATGCCCCAACTCCTCGAAAAAATGCGCGAAACCACGCGCAACGGCAACGGGGGCGACAGCCCGGAAAACGACCTGGAAGCCCTGCTCGCCGGCGCCGCCAAAAAACAGGGGATGGATGAACTGTTGCTCATCGCCGACAACTACAGCGATGTTCGCGACAAGGAACTGGTCATCCGCCTGAACGTACCCGTGCACATTGTCCTGTGCGGCGCGGAAAGCGGCATCAACGAAGACTACCTCGAAATCGCGTACAAAACAAAGGGCAGCATACACACCATTGAACAGGACATCGATGACCTGGCGGCCCTCGCCGAAGGGCAAACCGTTGCCATCGGTGCGTTTCAGTACCGGGTGAGCCGGGGGACATTTATTAAGGTGAGCAAGATGTGAGGCACTGAATCTGCCCTTTGGGTTTCCGTCGCTATTCCGGACTTTCACTGTGATATCAAATACCTTACATCAAATTTTAATAACCTCACTTTCGGTAAATTAATTTCGACAAACGATCGTCGATTTCCCCTCTTGCCGTGGAGCAACCGGTTTCTTTTCCATTATATTTGCAGTGCCGGTTTAATCCACTCCAAAAGCACTTTTCACCATCTCAAATACATTCGATTATGAAAACAATTTTTTCTTTCCTCCGCGGGGGGGGGGGGCAATGGGTAAGTTATGCCACCGCCGTATCGCTCTTGGCAGTTTCCTTTTTTGGGTAGCCGTACTGCCGTTGGGCGCCCAAACGCCGGGGGCGCCTCCAACGCTTTCACTGCAAAGTTGTAGTGATCTTACCTACGAGATCACGCCCGGAATTTGGCCGGGAGGTTGCTCGGGTTGTTGTATTTCGCCATCATGCAGAAAAGCGGTGTATGAAGTGCGATTAAAGTCGCCCACAACACTGAAC
>JANRJH010000055.1:0-59522 GCA_033764075.1 Saprospiraceae bacterium
GTCGGCCCCTCCGTGCTTCCTCTGTGTATCCACTGTGCCCCTCTGCGGTTTATTGTAAAAGGAACCACAGAGGACGCGGAGGTTACTCAGAGGAAGCACGGAGGGGCCGACGACCGATAGCCGACGACCGACCGCCGACAACCGACTACTGCTGTCCTGGAAACCTAATTTCCACCACCCTCAACCGGTATTTTGCACCCAGTTTGAGCCGTTTGGGTTTGATGAGCAGGTAGCCCACGCCGGCACTGGCCACGGCGCCGCCGTACAGATGGGCGTAGTTATAGTCTTCGTTGAATAACAGGGCGACGGTGGAGGCAAAAACCAGGGTTGTTCCAAAGGTCATCAGTGCCCCGCCGGAGATTTTGGCTACGGGCTTTTTGGACACCTTGAATGCGCCGATGCTGTCGATGGGCACGGCAAACTGATCCAGCTTCAGGGTTTTCTGCTCCACCAGCACGTCGGTAATCATGGCGGTGTACCACATGTCGTCGTTGCGATATTGATAGGTAAGTACGTCGCCGACGTAATATTTGGTCGTTTTGGGACTGTTTTTGCGCTCCAGCAGCAGCATTTTTTGTGCGGACAGGGGTGCTGCCCAACAGAGCAGCAGCAACAGGGAGGAACAGATGGATTTCATACGTCAGGCCGGCACCGTTTGTGGAAAAATCGCGTGCAGTTTTTCGATAACCGCATCGGCCTCCTCCACCGTGTTGAGGTGGGAGAACGAAAAACGGATGGTTTTGCGCGCCGGGTCGGCTGCAATGGCTTCCAGGACGTGGCTGCCGTGCTCCGCGCCGCTGCTGCAGGCACTGCCGCCCGAGCAGCTTACGCCGGCGATATCCAGGCTCAGGAGGAGCAACTCGTTTTTCGGCGAAGGCGGAAAGGAAACGCTGAGCACGGTGTATAAGCTGCTTCCGTGCACATCGCCGTTGAAATCAATATCGGCAAACTCCTGTTGCAAACGCCGCAGGAGGTGCTCGCGCACGTGGCTGATCTGTTGCCGGCGCTCGTCCATGTGCGTGCAGGCCAGGTCCAGGGCTTTGGCCAGGCCCACGATGCCATAGACATTTTCCGTGCCGCCGCGCATGTTGCGCTCCTGCGCGCCGCCGTCGATAAACGGCTTGAGGGTTACGGTGTGGTTGATGTAAATGAATCCTACGCCCTTGGGGCCGTGAAACTTGTGCGCGGCGCCCGACAGGAAATGGAGGGGGGTCTCCTGCACGTTGATCGGAAAGTGGCCGACCGTCTGCACGGTATCGGAATGCAACAGCGCACCGTGGGCCCGGCAGATGGCGCTCAGCCGCGCCAGGTCCACCATCGTGCCGATCTCGTTGTTGGCGTGCATCAGGGACACGAGGGTTTTGGGTTCCGGGTTTTCGGTCAGCAGCTGCTCAAGCGTGTCCAGATCAACACGTCCCATGCCGTCAACGGGCAGCATGACAACCGCCACGTCGGTGTTGCGCGCGACGGACTCGATGGCGTGCAGCCCGCAGTGGTGTTCCACGGGGCTGCTGATGATGCGCCGCACCCCGAGGTCGTGCACAGCCCCTTTGATGGCCATATTGTTGCTTTCTGTGCCGCCGGAGGTGAAAAATATTTCTGCCGTGCTGGCGCCGATGTAACGGGCTACGGTTTTGCGCGCCTCTTCGATGAGCGCACGGACGGCCCTCCCTTCGGCGTGTATGCTGGACGGATTGCCATAGTGATCACGCAGGGTGGCCTGCATGGCTGCGATCACCTCCGGGTCGATGGGGGTGGTGGCGGCGTTGTCGAAATAGATGCGCATGCGTTGCGGTTCAAGGTGTAAAGTACGGGATTCGTGTGTTAGCGGAAGGCCTCGCGGGCGGCGTGCATGACTTTTTCCGCCATCTCGCCGGCCGCTTCCACCGATGCCGCCTCTGCATAAACGCGTAAAATGGGTTCCGTGTTTGAGGCTCTGAGGTGCACCCAGCCGGAGGGGAAGTCGATTTTCAGCCCGTCCTCCCGGTTGAACTGTTCGCCGGCAAATTGTTGTTCAACAGCCGCAAACAACTCCGAGAGTTCGGCGCCCGGCGCAAGCGCCATTTTGGCCTTGATCATGTGGTACTCCGGGTAGGTGCTTCGCAGCGCACTTACAGTTGTGCCCCGGTGCGCCAGGTGGGTGAGGAACAGGGCAATGCCGGCCAGCGCGTCGCGGCCATAGTGGAGGTCGGGCAGGATGACGCCGCCGTTGCCCTCGCCGCCAATGACGGCGCCGACGGACTTCATTTTCTCCACGACGTTTACCTCGCCCACCGCTGCGGCAAAATATTGCCCGCCGTGCCGGAGGGTGACGTCGCGCAGCGCCCGGGAAGACGACAGGTTGGACACGGTGTTGCCGGGATTTTGGGACAAGACGTAGTCGGCCACCGCCACCAGGGTATATTCCTCGCCGAAGAGCGTGCCGGTTTCATCCATGAAAACCAGCCGGTCCACATCCGGATCGACAGCAATGCCCAGGTGGGCTTTTGCTTGCACAACGGCCTGGGACAGGCCCGTAAGGTGTTCGGCCAGCGGTTCAGGGTTGTGGGCAAAACGGCCGTTCACCTCGCCGTTGATCAGCACGGTCTCGCAGCCCAGTGCGTCGAGCAGGGGCGGCACGGCGAGGGCGCCGGTGGAGTTCACCGGGTCGACGACAATACGGTAGTGCCTGGCCCGGATGGCCGGCACATCGACGAGCGGCAACTGCAAAATGGCTGCTATGTGCTGCGCGATGGCCCCCTCGTATGATTCGAGCCCCCCAAGCTGATCGACAGGGGCGAATTCCAGTTGCCTGCCGGCGATGCGGTTGAGCAAATCCTGCCCTTCGGCGGCGCTGATGAACTCTCCTTTGGCGTTGAGCAGTTTCAGGGCGTTCCATTCCTGCGGGTTGTGGCTGGCAGTGATGATGACGCCGCCGTCGGCTCGCAGTTGGGTTACCGCCATTTCCACGGTGGGCGTGGTGCTTAATCCCAGATCGATCACCGTAATGCCCATGCTGCGGAGGGTGGCGCTTACCAGTTGGCCAACCAGAGGCCCCGAGATGCGTCCGTCCCGGCCAATCACCACCCGTGGGTTGGCGCTGTTTTCTTTCACCCGGGCCGCAAAAGCTGCCGCCGCCTCCACTACATCAACGGGGGTCAGGTTTTCGCCCGGGGTGCCACCGATGGTGCCGCGGATGCCGGAAATGGATTTGATCAGAGGCATGCGTACAACTATTGCTTTGAAATAGCGCAAAGGTAGGGAAAAACAGGCGCAAGGCGCGCGCTTATTGCCCGATGGTTGGCCGCTGCGGCGAGGGGTCGGGCTTCGTTGCCGCGCCGTTTTCGATGCCCTGGCGCCGCAGTTCATCTTCGGTGACGGGCGCCGGCGTTTCGTCGTACCGGATCTGCAATTTATAATTTTTCCCCATGGCGCGCACGGTGGGTCCGAGCAAGAGTTGCATGACGGAGTCGGCCCGCATTTTGGCTTTGTCGAGCACTTTTTCGTTTTCCAGCGCGTCTTGCCTGAACTGCCGGCGCAGTTCGTTGAAGTTGCGGTTCAGCTCCTCATTGCTGACGCCTGCCAGGACGCCCACGTCCAGCTTGTCGACCCGAGGGTACACTTCGTGCGACAGGATGGTGGGTTGGGGAAGGGTCACGAACACCACGGCCTGCCGGGGGTTGAAGGTGATGTCGAAGCGCTGGTCGAGTTTGAACCCGGCTTTGATCACGCTGATGGCCTCGATGCGGATGTCCGTGTCCGAAATATTGATGCCGAACAGTTTGTATTGCAGCGACTTGTCGATGCCCAGGCGGCTGCGCAGTTCATAGGTGGCCAGTTCGGCGATGCCCTTGCGCACTTTTTCCTTGAGCATGCCGCGGGAGTTGCTGAAATCGTAGATGTCCGCCTGTTTTTTCAGCCGGTCCACCATAGGTCTCAACCCTTCGTTGACGGCGATGGCGCAGGGGTTATCCGGGTCTTTCCCCTTGCCCATGAGCCGGGTGCTGCCGGCCTTGAGCAGCACCGACATGATCTGGGTGATGAAAAAGCAGGTGTATTTGCCGGACACCTCGTTGAACAGGGTGACGGCGTTGTTGGCGTTGTCGCTGTACCAGTCTTCGTACAGGTTGGCGGTGGTGTCTTTGAGGTTGACGAAGTCGAAATAATAAAGATTGGCGAGGTACTCGTGGTGCTTTTTGTACTCGGGCTCGAGCTGCCGTTTCAGGCTGTCCGGCAGGTTCATGCGGTTGGCCACGTGGTACAGGAGCGAAAGATTGAAGTTGTACACAAGGTCGTTGAACTCCTTGCGGTATCGCTCGGGTTGCGACAGGATTTGCAGGGTAGCTCCTTCATCGAGGTTCGGCTTGAAGTCCGACGGCACATAATCAAGCTGTATCTCCCGCGACTTACGGCTTCCCTTGCCCGGGCCGCCCGACCAGCTGTCGTTGAAATACAGGTTGTACACCACCAGGGCGGCCACTACGATGAGTGCCAGCAAGACGATCTGGCTGCCGAAAATGTTTCCCGTACCGGGGGAAAGGTCTGGTTGCTCTGTAGCCATGACGAGTGTCGAATGTCGAGTGTCGAATGTCGAGTAAAGGTGCGCTTAATTGATCGAAAAACCAAGGGTAAACGTATTCGACACTCGACACTCGACACTCGACACTCGCAAAGGGTTTTATTTCAAATAAGTTTTCACCACCTCCCGGGCGGCCTGGGCAGCCCCCTCATTATAGCGGGGTCCGCTGGGGTTGGCGAAAGCGTGGTCGGCATCGTAGGCATTTACGGTCACTTTTCGGTTGGCCTTGGTCATGTTTTGCTCGAAGGCGGCGACGGTTTCGTCGTTGATCCATTTGTCTTGTTTGGCGTGGATGAAGAGCACATCGCACTGCAGTGTTTTGAGGCGTTCAACGTCTGATTCCGGCATGCCATAGTACACCACGCATTTATCGGTGCGTTCGGGCATGAGCAGGGCGGCTTGCAGCGACCAGCCACCGCCGAAGCACCATCCGATGGTGCTGAAGCGGGCGTCCTTGCCGGCGTAGGCAGCCGCACCGCGAACGATGGCTGCGGAGCGGTTTTTGTCATTAGCCTGCATGAGCTTGCCGGCATCGTCGGGGCTGGAAGCCGTTTTGCCGTCGTACAGATCGACGGCCAGTACGTGTATGCCGAGGTCGTGGCTCCAGCGCATGGCCTCTTCCCTGATGTTGTCGTTCAGGCCCCACCATTCGTGGAATAGCAGCAGGTACTTGTTGGTGTTGCCGTGGGCTTTTACGAAAAATGCGCGTCCCTCGGCGCCACCTTCCACCGGGAAGGTGATGTCCTTGCCTCCGTGGGTGAGGCTTACGGCGACCGGGGCGGGGTGGGCGTCGCGGAAGGACTTATCGTCGGCAAATGCCGCGAAATCCGCGTTGGGGTCGTGACACATGGTCAATTTTTCCTGCCGGCTTTGGCAGGCGCCGAAAAACAGGATAAAAAGCAAGATAGGCAAAATACGCATAGCAGGGGAGTTTTGTTTTTGTTTAAACCAGCAAAAAAGGGTTTGGTTTTGTTTTTTTTCAAACACGCAGTACCAATCCCTTCAGGTAGGCGCCCTCGGGGTGGAACAGGTTCACCGGATGGTCGGGGCCCTGGCTGAGGTGGTGCAACACCTGCGCCGGCCGGCCGGCATCGAGTGCTGCCGCCACAATGGTGTTGTAGAACAACTCCCGGTCGATTACCTGCGAGCAGGAAAAGGTAAAGAGCAGCCCTCCGGGTTCGATCCGGGCGATGGCGGCCGCGTTGAGGCGTTTGTACCCTTGCACGGCGTTGTGGCGCTTGTCGAGCGATTTGGCAAAGGCTGGCGGGTCCACCACGGCCACGTCGTACCGGTTGTTGCTGCGTTGCAGGAACTTCAGGACGTCTTCTGTGAACCCTTCGTGCTCGGCGCCCGGCGCCCGGTTGGCCAGGGTGTTCTGCTCCGTGAGCGCCATGGCCTTTTCCGATACATCGACGGAGTGCACCAGCCTGGCGCCGACGTGCAGTGCATACGCAGAAAAACCGCCGGTGTAGCAGAAGGTATTCAGCACGGACTTGCCGGATGCGTACCGCTGGAGGAGCAGGCGGTTGTCACGTTGGTCCAGAAAAAAGCCGGTTTTTTGCCCGGTAACCCAATCGACGGCAAATTGGACGCCGTTTTCCAGCACGGTGGCAGGCGTTTCGGCAGTACCCGTCAGGTAGCTGTTCGACATGCCGGAGGCGTATTGCCCGGGAAGGGTGTCCGCACTCTTGTCGTACACCGCCTCCAGGTCGCTGCCCAGTACCCGTTGCAAGGCTTCGGCAATCAGTGCGCGTTGGCGGTGCATACCGATGCTGTGGCACTGCATGACGGCCACCGGACCGTAAAGATCGATGATGAGCCCCGACAGCCCGTCGCCCTCGCCGTGCACCAGCCGGTAACAATTGGTGTGTTCAGCACCGGCCAGCCCGAGCAACCGGCGCAGGCGAAGCGCCGTCTCGAGTTTTTGCACCCAAAAATCCGGCCCGTTCAGATCCGCTTCTTCAAAAGAAAGTATGCGCACGGCGATGCTGCCTTTGTGGAAATGGCCAATGCCCAGCAGTTGTCCGGAACGGTCGGCCACCCGAACCACGTCTCCATCCTCCGGCGAGCCCTCCAGACGCGATACCGCTCCGGAAAACACCCAGGGATGAAAACGCCTGAGTGGAAGATCTTTTCCCGGTTTCAAATAAATTTGTGCAGCCATAAGCGACAAAGGTCTGTCCTTTTGAAAAAATCACTGCACTTTTGACAAAAAATACCGGGACGTCGCCGGATATTCTTTTGCGATCCCATTTTTCCCTCTTGTGTACAAATGACCACGCCCTTTTCTTACCCGACTTTGCTCCTGGCAGCCCTGCTGGCCAGCCTCGTCCCTTCTTTGTCCGCACAGCCGGCCAACATTCTGATCGCCCAGTCAAAAAAAGGTGAACAAATGGGGCCTTGCGAACCCACCATCGCCATCAACCCGACCAACACCAACAACATCGCTGCGGGCGCCATCCTCGACCGCTACTACTGGAGCGACGACGGGGGTGGCACCTGGCAGAGCAACAAACTCGCCTCCCCGCACGGTGTTTTTGGCGACCCGGTTATGGTGGCCGACAACCTGGGCAATTTCTACTACGCCCACCTCAGCGATCCGGAAAAAGGCGGCTGGAGCAGTCCCCGGCTGCTGGACCGGATCGTGATCCAGAAAAGCGAAGACGGGGGCAAAACGTACAACGATGGAACGTACGTCGGGCTAAGCCACCCCAAGGACCAGGATAAGCAATGGCTGTGCGTAGACCCGCGCGACAATACCATCCTGTGCACCTGGACCGAATTCGACAAGTACAACAGTCCCGACGAAAACGACCGAAGCAGAATTCTTTTCGCCAAAAGCGCCGACGGCGCAAAAACCTGGAGTAAACCGGTCGCCATCAGCCAGTTTGAAGGCGACTGCCTCGACGACGACCTCACTACCGAAGGCGCCGTGCCCGCCGCTGGACCCAACGGGGAAGTGTACGTGGCCTGGGCCTGGAACAGCAAAATCTGGTTCGACCGCTCCCTTGACGGCGGGCAAACATGGCTGGACAAAGACATCGTGGTGGCTAAACAGCCCGGCGGATGGACTTTTGACATCCCCGGCATCCAACGCTGCAACGGCATGCCGGTGCTGGTGTGCGACCTGTCCAACGGCCCGCACCGCGGAACACTTTACGTCAACTGGTCTGATCAAAAAAGAGGAAAAAACGACACCGACATCTGGGTGTCTAAAAGTACCAACGGCGGCAAATCATGGAGCCGTCCGATTCGCGTGAACGACGACCGCAAAGGAAAGCACCAGTTTCTGAGTTGGTTGGCCATCGATCAGACCTCCGGGTACCTGTACGTCGTTTTTTACGACCGGCGCGAGTACAGCGATGAACGAACCGATGTGTACCTGGCGGTGAGCCGCGACGGGGGAAAAACCTTCACCAACGAAAAGATCAGCGAGTCTCCCTTTGATCCCAGCCGGCTGGTTTTCTTTGGCGACTACAACCACATCAGCGCACACGCGGGTGTGGTTCGGCCCATCTGGACGCGCATGGAAAAGGGGGTGCTCAGCGTCTGGACGGCAATTTGGAACGAAGCCCGGGAAAAGTAGAACTACAGCGATTTGGTTTTAACTACTTTGCGGGTGTCAACCTGCCCGTCTTTGTTGCATTTGACGAAGTAAATGCCCGGCTCCACGTCGGGCAATTCAAAGCGGTAATTTCCGGCAGCCAGTTGTCTTGGCGGCAGCAACACGGCTATTGTTCGACCGTTTTCGTTTACCATGTCCAGGGAAATCTGAGCCGACGTTTCCAGTTCAAGGTCAACCGTGGCCTTGATGACGTAGGGGTTGGGATACAATTTGATGTTCAGCAAGTTGCGTCCGCTACCCGCCACCAGGTGTTCCTCGGTGCGGCGGAGCGAACCCACGCGCGCACTGGCCGTTTGGGCGACTCCGCCGGCGCCGGCATGGGGGAAGTCATCCACAGACCGGCGGATGATGTTGGTCAGAATGCGTGTGGAAGGAAGCTCGTCGTAGAAGTACTCAAATCCCAGGTAGTAAACACGGCCACGCCCGAGCAGGCAATAGCCCAGGGTGCTTAACGGTTTGGCGAATTCGCCGGTGTTGATCGAATCAACGGACAGGTCTTTATTGTAGGCGAGCACTATGTCGTTCTGAAGACCCGCCAAAGACACATAGTTCGGGTTTCGGACACAGACCGGATAAACGTAATTGGACAACTGAAAATCGACGGGTGTGCCCTCCAGAATATCTGTTGTGCCGATTTCATGCACGTTCGGAGCGGCGCAAAAGAAGGCGGCGTCTACGTCCAGCAGTCCGATCTGCTGGAACACGGCCAGATCGTGTGATCCGGTCAGCAGTACGGCGCCGCCTGATTCGGCAAAGTGAGCCAGGGCCTGCCCATAAGCTTCCACCGTTTGGCGGCTCTCGCCGCTAAAGGGGTACACCACCACCACCACTTGCCGGTCATACAGCGCTTTTTCCAGGGCTAAAGCGGATCCTTGGTGAAATTCAGTGATGTTGGCTTCCGGAAAACACCCCTCAATCAGGGTACGAAGGGTTCGGCCGTACACGCTGTCGTACGATAAGGCATTAAAAAGCAGCACCCGGGGTGCAACATCGTGATTCGGATCGCTGGTGCTGAATGCTGTCGCGCTTCCTTTCGTGTTTGCCGAACATACCGGAACGCTTGCGCCTCGGCCCAAACGACCGCCGTCTCCGAAGGTAAACCCCAATACAAGAAGGCTTGCGAAAACCAGCAAGGTATTGTACAAACGAACCATCCCAAAAATGTAAAACTGAAAATTCTCAACCTTCCAAACGCCTCGGAAACGATTTTAGTGTGTCCGGGGCGTTTGGGGCTGCAAAGGTAACCCGGTTTGGCGTGATAACAAGCCGGTCGGGTGTTGAATTTGCGACAGCGACCTGAACTAGTCGGGTACGATGATCTCCGCGACGCTTGTGCCGGCACAGCAGAAAAATCCGTATACTTTTTCGTTCGGGTCGCTCAAGCAACGGATGTTGCTCGGGATGGGCGCCGGCGGCGGGTCGAACGGTCCCCCGATAAAAGCGGTCTGGGTGCGCAGCAAGTTCAGGTAGTTGTACATGTCTTCCGAAATGCGCATCTGCTCCAAGCGGAAGTGCCCGCCGGGGGGTACCAATTCGGCGTTGATGTAAAATCCCGTGGTGGTGTTGCCGTCCACGAAGTTGTCGTTGGAGAATTGCAGGTTGGCCGGTTCGTTGAGAAAGGTGCCGTTGATGTAGTTGCGCCACCGGTAGAAGTCACCCGACCCGGGCGGTTCGGTGGTGACGATGAGGATGTTGTACCCGCCTGGCGGCAGGGAGTCGTTGTCGAACTCACCGTTGGGCTCGTACTCCCAGTAAATGGAGTCGACCGGTACCGGCTCGCGCAGGAGCTGGGGTTCGGACTGGTACGTTTTGCCGTCGGGCGTCCGGATGAACAGGGTGTAGCTACGGCCGACTGTTTTGCGGACATCGGACAGGTATAGTCCGGCGGTACCGTTTTCCGAAAAAGTATCCACGCCGCCCGTATCGTCGGTCAGCACGACCAGGGCGCCACCCACCGCCGGGGCCGGCGCGTTGGAAAAATAGTTGGAGGAGTAGGATAAGCGGATCATCTGGACGGTATCCAGGTTGGTGATGGTGGTCTCCACGGAAAGCCTGGGCTCGGCGTCGGGCAGTTCGAGGTCAATGACGTCGTCGCAGGCGGTCCAAAAGGTGGCGGCTGCGACCAAAAGCAATAAAAGGGGGTTTATGCGGAAGGTCATGGCGTTCAGAATTTGAAGTTGTAAGTTACAGAGGGGATTACCGTGCCGAAGATGGCCAGCCGGTGGGCTTCGGTGACGGTGGGGTTGTCGGCGTTTTGCTGGAAATAGATTGAATAAGGGTTTCTGCGGGCGTATGCATTGTACACACTGATGTTCAGGCTGTGGTTCCAGCGGCTGTCGGGCTTTTTCTTCCGGAAGGTGTAGTCGGCCGCGAGGTCCAGGCGGTGATAAACCGGGGTGCGGGCGCCGTTGCGGTTGTCGTACACCGGCACGGTGATGCCTTCCCAGGTGTAGCGTGCATCGGGGTAGGTGATGGGCCGTCCGGTTTGGTAGGCGAAGTTGGCCGACAGCAACCAGCGCTTGGAGGCCTGGTACATGGCTACGATCGACAGGTCGTGCGTTTTATCCCAGTTGGCGGGGTAGTATTCGTTGTTGTTGATGCCGTCTACCTGCCGTTCGGTGCGGGAAAGGGTGTAGCTCACCCATCCGCTGAGGCGGCCGCGTTGTTTGCGCAGCATGAGTTCCAGTCCATAGGCGCGGCCCTTGCCGGTGAGCAGTTCGGTTTCGATGCTGGAATTGAAGAGCAGTTCCGCGCCGTCTTCATAGTCCACCAGGTTTTGAAAATTTTTGTAATAAGCTTCTGCGGAGAACTCGTACTGATTTTCCATAAAATTCTGGAAGTACCCCAGGGCCACCTGGTCGGCAATGGCCGGTTCGACGTACGGGCCTGCCGGCTTCCACACATCCACCGGCGTAGCGGCGGTGGTGTTGGAGATCAGGTGAATGTACTGGCGCATACGGTTGTAGCTGACCTTGACGGAATTGTTGTCGGACAGCAGGTAATTGGCGGAGAAACGGGGCTCCAGACCGCCAAAGTCCTTGATGACGTCGCCTTTCCCGTAAGTAACGGTGTCCGTGATGTCGGTGCGTTCGGTAGGGACGCCGTTCGGGTACAGGTACACATCCCGGGGGCCCACATTTTGAAAAAAGGAATACCGGAGACCGTACTGGATGGTCAGTTTTTTATTGACCTTGTACTCGTGCGAAGCGTATGCGGCGTACTCACGTGCTTGTTCTTCCTCCAGTTTGAAGTCGCTGAGGATGGAGCCCTCTTCCTTGAAGTCAACTTCGCCCGGCTGAAACGTGTAGAAAATGGCGTCTGCACCAAACTTCAGGGTGGAAGCCGGGTTGGCGTACCAGCCAAAATCGGCCTTGCCCTCGCGGGTGAGGATGCTCGACGTCCAACTGAACGCATCTATCCCTTCGGGTATGCCTATCTCGTAATCGTAATCGCTGTAAACAAAGGAGAAGTTGGAAAACAGTTTTTCGCTGAACAGGTGGTTCCAGCGCGCGGTGCCGGTGGCGTTGCCCCAGCGGAAAGTGAAGTCTTCCTGAAAGCCGAACACGTCATTTCCGAAATATCCGGAGAGGTACAGGCGGTCTTTATCGCTGATGGTGTAGTTGAGTTTTCCGTTCAGGTCGTAAAAATACAGGGTGCTGCTGTTGATGGTGGTGTCGGACGACAGCGGCAGGAACACGTCGGCGTACGACCGTCGGCCGGCAACCATAAACGACATCTTGTCCTTGATGATCGGCGCCTCGAGCGTCAGCCGGCTGGAGATGAGTCCGATGCCGCCCTGCCCGGAGAACGTTTTGGCGTTGCCGTCTTTTTGGCGCACGTCGAGCACCGAGGAGAGCCGGCCTCCGTACTGGGCCGGAATACCGCCGCTGTACAGTTTCACGTCCTTGAGTGCGTCGGCGTTGAACACCGAGAAAAAGCCAAACAGGTGGGAGGAGTTGTACACCGGGGCCTCATCGAGGAGAATGAGGTTTTGGTCCACGTTGCCGCCCCGCACGTTGAAACCGGTGGCGCCTTCGCCCACGGTGCTCACGCTGGGCAAGAGCTGTATGGAACGGATGATGTCCACCTCGCCCATGAACTGGGCCATTTGTTTGATTTCCAGTACCGACAACTTGTTGGTGCTCATCTCCACCTGCTTCACCTGCGCGTCGGACGCCTCCCCGAGGATGACCACCTCTTCTTTGGTGGTGTATCCTTCAGGCTTCAGTTCTACTGTTTGGGTGGTATTTTCGTTTATCGTCACGCCGATCACCTGATCGGTGTATCCAACATACGAATAGGCGACCTGGTAGGTGCCCGGATCCAGGGTCAGGGCGTAAAACCCGTATTCATTGGTGTAGGTGCCGGGGCCGTTGGGCTTGATGGCCACCGTTGCGCCGATGAGCACTTCGCCGGTCTGTGCGTCTTTGAGGTAGCCGTTCAGGGTGACCCGGTTTTGGGCGTTCAGGGGAAAAGCCGCCGCCATCCATCCTGTTAAAAGGATGATCCATGCCAGTGTTTTCAAAGGAAGAAAGTTTTTGTGTTTACTGTTCAGGCAATCGAAGTGCTCGTTACCTGGTGCTTATTTGACGGCACAAAGGTGTGGTGGGTTGCAACAGCGCGCAACTTCTTTCCAACCAATGCCCCGAATTCATAGATGAATGGCGCAAAACGGGCGTTATGCGCAAAATCGGGCCGGGCGTTCAGGCCATTGCACGTCACGGTGGGCATTTCATCAAATCGCCCTATCTTCGCCGCCAAATTGAAGATATGGTAGAAACTACCGCTCATTCCATTCTCGACCTGAGCCGTTGGGAAAAACAATGCGCCGAAGCGGCTGCCGGCTATCGCCAGGCGCACCCGTACCCGCATGCCTATTTCAACGATTTTCTGGAACCCTGGGCCGCCAAACAGGCCATGGAAGCTTTTCCGCCGGTCAAGGACGACGGGTGGATCCACTACGTGCACGTCAATGAGAAAAAACACGGGCTGAACAAGATGGATCTGTTGCCGCCGTTCATCCAGGACGTCATCCGCCAGCTCAACTCCGACGCGTTTGTGGCCATCCTGAGCAAACTGACGGGCATCGAAGGCCTCAAAGCCGATCCCTCGCTCGAAGGCGGGGGGCTGCACCAGTCGCAGCGCGGCGGCTATCTGAACATACACGCCGACTTCACCGTGCACCCGCACAAGCGCAACTGGCGCCGCCGGGTGAACCTGCTGGTGTACCTGAACGAGGACTGGAAACCCGAATACAAAGGCGACCTGGAACTCTGGACGCGCGACATGAAGGAATGCGCGCAAAAGATCAGCCCGGTGTTTAACCGCTGCGCCATTTTCAATACCGACGAGGATTCGTTCCACGGCCTGCCCGAACCCATACAGTGCCCGGAGGGTATGACGCGCAAATCCATCGCCCTGTACTATTTCACCGAAGAGAAAGAAGCACCCCGCAAACGCGCCACCAACTACCGGGCTCGCCCGGGCGACGGCGCCAAAAGCGCGCTCATCTGGCTGGATAAAAAAGCCGTGGAGCTGTATAACTGGCTGAAAGGGGTGCTCGGCATCAACGACGACCTGGTGAGCAAGGTGCTGAACTTTTTCAGCAGGGGAAAAAAATAGCGCACTAGAACAGCAGCGGCGACATGCCCAGCACAACCTGCCAGATCATGGCGATGGACCCCAGAATGACGTATATCCAGGAGCGAACAAACACTTTTACATTCGCCCGGTTGAACTTCAGGCCCACGCCTTCGAGCAGGTGCGCATAAAACGTGTCGTCGTTGCCGGCGTCCTCCAGCCCGTGGCCCCGGTTCATCAGGCAGCCGCCGAACACCAGAAACTGCGCCAGCACGATGCAATAGGCGGTGAGCACGAGCCGCCAGTCGAACAGAAAAGGAATGAACCAGGACAGCACGGTGAGCCCGAGGTGCAGCCAATAGGTGGCGTTTAACTTGCTGGAGATGGTTTGCATGAGCTGTAGCGCATCAATTTGAAACAAAGTAGCAAAGGTAATGCTTTTATCGCTGCCGGAAACAAATACAAATGGACATGCGCAGGTTTTGGCGTGAGCACCCGTTGTGGAGCTTGCTGATCCTCGGGGCAGCGGTGCGCCTCCTGGCGGCCTTTTGCTCCGCCGGGTATGCGATGCACGATGACCATTTCCTGGTGGTGGAGGTGGCCCAGAGCTGGGTCGACGGCCGGGACGTGTACGGCTGGATTACCACTACGAAAGAGACCAATACCAGCGGCAGAAGCCTGTTTTACCCGGGTATTGTGGCGGGTTTGTTTCAGGGGCTCGAATGGTGCGGGGTGGAAGACCCGAGGCTAAAAACGCTGATCCTTAGACTCTTGCAAGCTGCGTACAGCCTTTTGGCCGTTTTCTATACGTACAAGCTGGTGTTGCACTGGTCCGACGAGCGACGCGCCCGCGAGGCCGGTCTGCTGGTGGCCCTGCTCTGGCTGATGCCCTACATCAGCGTGCGCACCCTGGCCGAGGTGGTGTGCATCCCGCCGCTGTTGGCGGCCACCTGGGTGCTCGTGGGCCCGCGTTACCAGGAAAAATGGTATTGGGCGCTCTGGGCCGGCGTGCTGATTGGCATTGGCTTCTCGCTCCGCTACCAGACCCTGCTGTACGGCGCCGGCCTGGGTGCGGCCCTGCTGTGGGAGCGCCGGTGGCTGCACGCGCTTGGATTCGCGCTCGGTTCGGCCGCCTGGATCGCCTTCATGCACGGCTGGGTGGAGTGGTACGTGTGGGGATACCCTTTCGGCAAAATCGAATACTACATCCGATACAACCTGACGTACAAGGACGCCTACTTCCAGCATCCGTGGTACAATTACCTGTTGCTGCTGCCGGCGCTCCTCTTCCCCATCGGCCTTTTATACGCCTGGGGCGTATTTCGCTACGGCAACCGGTATTTGCCCATGTTGCTCGGTTTTTTGTTTTTCCTTGTTTTTCACTCCACCATGCCCAACAAACAGGAGCGATTCATCTTTTCCATCGTGCCCATGTTTATCGCGCTGGGCGCCATGGGCTGGGGCATGTGGACGGCCCGCTCGGAGTTCTGGCAGCGCCGCCAGACCTTGTCGCGCGGGCTCTGGGCCGCTTTCTGGCTGTTGAACACCATCGCTTTGCTGTTGTTCAGCACGTATTATCCGAAGCAGGGCAGGGTAGAGGCGATGTTAGGAATGCGGAATGCGGAGTTCGGAATGCGGAATGGCCGTTCGACACTCGACACTCGACATTCGACACTCGACACTCGACACTCGGAATGGTTGGTGGTGGCGGACGGGCGAAAAGAGCAGCCCGCGCCTATGCCGCTCTTTTACACGGGCCGGTGGCCGGAGGTGCTGTATTACGGAAAAAACAGCACGCCGGACGCGTTCAGGGCCGAAATGGCAGAAAAAGGCGCAGCACCGTGTGTGATTCTGGTGCTGGAGAACGACCGCACAGAGGCGGTGGTGGCCGGCTTGCAGACGGTATTTCCCGGCATGGTTTGGGAGGGAACCCATGCGTCCAACCTGCTGGACCGGTTCCTGCATTGGCTCAATCCGTTGAACCGGACGGAGAGCGTTCGGGTTTATTGGGTTGGCAACTAGGTCAGGGTCACAGAAGGTATTCCTTTACTAAGGCGGATGCCTGTTAATTTCAATTAGTTCCTGACGCATTCTCAACATGGTAAAAGGATGCGGAGAGAAAACTGCAGGTGCCTTACAGTATTCACATCGGTATTCGGCTCGTTTTTAAATAAACAGGCGATCCGTTTCTGTCAACTTACCGGCTGCCATGGGCATAACCTATTTGGGCCATGGCTTCTTCTGCGCTGATGTTCCTGAGCGATGCTAATTTTTTTATCCACCGGATTCTATTGAGGGTATACCGTTCATAGGCATTTACCAATGTCGCCAGTTCTTGATATTCTTGCTCGGTAAGGGTACTTTCTTCCATTTTACTATCCAGCAATTGAAGTCGCAACCATCGGTCATTAGGAAAACCACGGTTGATTTTTTTCAACAGCGTCAATTCTTCCAATGCGTACCGGGGGCCATCAGTGGTAGCACGCTGACGCCTTACATCCCGAAGAAATGCTTCGAACGCTTCGGAATCCAGTTCCGTGGCAGATTTAACAAGTTCGGCATAGGAGATACGGCTACTCATTTCTTCCTGTTTTTATAATATTTCATCTCCAATGATAATCCGGAAACGAACCAGACACAAAGTTAAAGGAATAACCCGGACTTTGCAACACAAATTGTGTGTTGGCATTTGGGCCGCAAACGATTTACACCTGAATGACCCCGGGGTTAAATCGCTCCACCTGGGCATTATTCGCCGCCTCGATGCCCATGCTGATCCAGCGGCGGGTGTCGGCGGGGTCGATGATGGCGTCGACCCACAGGCGGGCGGCGGCGTAGTAGGGGGTTGTCTGGCTGTCGTAGCGGTTTTTGATCTCTTCAAACAGGGCGCGTTCGCCTTCGGGGTCGGGGGCGTGGCCCTGTTTTTTGAGGGAGGACACCTGGATCTGGGTGAGCACCTTGGCGGCCTGCTCTCCGCCCATGACCGCAATTTTGGCGGTGGGCCAGGCGACGATGAGTCGCGGGTCGTAAGCTTTTCCGCACATGGCGTAGTTGCCGGCTCCGTAGGAGTTGCCGATGACCACGGAGAATTTCGGCACGGTGCTGTTGGCCACGGCATTCACCATTTTGGCGCCGTCCTTGATGATGCCGCCGTGCTCGGAGCGGGTGCCGACCATGAAGCCGGTGACGTCGTGCAGGAACACGAGCGGAATTTTTTTCTGGTTGCAGTTCAGGATGAACCGGGTGGCTTTGTCGGCCGAATCGGAGTAGATGACGCCGCCGAACTGAATTTCTCCCTTGGCGTTTTTAACCACCTGGCGGTTGTTGGCCACGATGCCCACCGCCCAGCCGTCGATGCGGGCGTAAGCGCAGATGATCGTTTTACCGTAGTGTTCCTTGTACTGGGTGAGCTTGCCCTCGTCCACCAGGCAACGCAGCAGGGCCACGCTGTCATAGGGTTTGGCGGCACTGGCCGGAAACACGGAGAGCATGTCTTCGGTGCTGCCCGACGGGGGCATGGGCTCCGCGCGATCGAAGCTGGCGGTGGGGAAATGCCCCATCTTGTCGACCAGGTCTTTGATGGTGTCGAGGCAGGTTTTATCGTCGGGCATCTTGTAGTCGGTCACGCCGGAGATCTCGGAGTGGGTGGCGGCGCCGCCGAGGGTTTCGGCGTCGACATCCTCGCCGATGGCGGCCCGCACGAGGTAGGGGCCGGCGAGGAAGACCGACCCGGTGCCTTCGACGATGAGCGCTTCATCGGACATGATGGGCAGGTAGGCCCCGCCGGCCACGCAGGCGCCCATGATGGCTGCGATCTGGGGTATGCCGGCGCTCGACAGGCGGGCGTTGTTGCGGAAGATGCGTCCGAAGTGCTCCTTGTCGGGGAAGATCTCGTCCTGCATGGGCAGGTAAACGCCGGCGCTGTCCACCAGGTAAATAATGGGCAGTCGGTTTTCCATGGCGATCTCCTGGGCGCGCAGGTTTTTTTTGCCGGTGATGGGGAACCAGGCGCCGGCCTTCACGGTGGCGTCGTTGGCCACGACAATTACCTGGCGGCCGCGCACATACCCGATGACCACCACCACGCCGCCGGCAGGGCAGCCGCCTTCTGATTCGTACATCTCATAGCCGGCGAAGGCGCCGACCTCTATGACCGGCCGGCCGGAATCCAGCAGGTAAGCGATGCGCTCCCGGGCGCTCATCTTGCCCTCTTCGTGCAGCTTTTCAATGCGCTTGGCGCCGCCGCCCAGGTGTATCTTGTCCAGACGGCGGTTCATGTTCGAAACGGCGAGTTTCAGGGCGTCGGCATTCTGGGCGCGCTCCAGGTCTTGCTTGGTGGTGGACATGCGATTTTTGTGTTTACCCCGCAAAGGTATAAAGGTTCCGGGTTTGGGCGGGAAAAAGGGTGCAGGCCGACGGTTCCCGTTTTGGCCATTTTTGACGTTAGACATGGTGAACTTGAACCTTTTATAATGCCACGCCTACGGCGTTCTACCCCGCACGTTTACCCTAGGCTACAAGAGGGCCGCCCCTACGGGGCTGGTGATGCTGCTTTTATGCAAAACTGGGAAATGCGTTTGCTTAAAGCGGGGACGGCTGGGTACAGGCGTGTATCCAGTATGAAAGGGTGCCTCCCTTGGCAAATGTGGTGCATCTTTGCAGCAATCGTTTCGAATGCGGAATTTCGAATGCGGAATGCGGAATGCGTTTACCATTGGCATCACCGTGAAACCAGGCGTTACTTTATTCCGCATTCCGCATTCGACATTCCGCATTCGACATGGGTGTTATCCAAAGACAAAGTTTCAAATACACCGTCGTCAACCTCGTGGGGTTGCTGATCGGGGTGGCCAGCACGTTGTTCATCTATCCGCACGTGACGGAAGCCTACGGCATGTTCCAGTGGATGTTGTCGATGGGCATCCTGGGTTTGCCGCTGTTGAGCATGGGCGCCAACCTGGTGGCGGTGCGGTTTTTTCCGCGGTTCGACGACCCGGCGTCGGGGCACCACGGATTCCTGCCGCTGCTGTTGACCCTCTGCGCCGTCGGCAGCGGGCTGGCGCTGCTGGCGCTGCTGCTGCTGTGGCCGTGGATATCGGCCGGTTTCGAAGGCGACCCCCTGAAAACCGGGTACGCCTGGGTGGCTTTTCCGGTGGCGGTGCTGTACACCCTGAATGCGGTGCTGTTCCAGTATTCGACCAATTTCAACCGGATCGTGGTGCCGAGCATCCTGATCGATTTTTCGCTGAAAATCGTGCAGCCCCTGCTGCTGCTCGGCGTCTGGATGGGCTGGATGCCGGTCGGTTGGGCGGTATATGGTTTGCTAATATACCATTTTCTGGTTTTTGGTGGAATGTTTGTGTATTTGCGGGTTGCGCTTCGCCAGTGGCACTGGCGGCCCGATCCGGCCTTTCTGGACGACGGCATGCGCCGGGAACTGGGGGCTTACATCCTGGGTTTCGGGGCCTTTGGGCAGTTGGCGGTGCAGATGGCGTCGCGGCTGGACACCTTTCTGGTGGGCAGCATCAGCACGTTGAGCAACGCCGGGGTGTACAACATTGCGCTGAACATCGCGGCGGTGGTGGAGATACCGATCAAGGCGTTGTACGGCGCCAGCGTGGGGTCGGTGTCGCGGTACATCAACAGCCAGGACTGGGAGGCGTTGGGCGACCTGTACCGGAAGGTGTCGATCAACCTGCTCATTGCCGGGCTGTTGATCCTGGGAGGCGTGCTGGTGTCGGTGGACGACCTGTACCTGCTCATCGCCAACCGCGAAGCGGTGGCGGTGGGCAAGATCGTGCTGGTGCTGATCGGCTTTTCGCGTTTGGTGGAGATGTCCACCGGACTGAACAACTACATCATGTTTTACTCTGCGCACTACCGCCTCTCGCTGGCGGCCCAGGGCGCGGCGGCGGTGTTCAACCTGGTGCTGAGCGTCTGGCTGATCCCCCGCTACGGTATTGCCGGGGCGGCCTGGTCGGCGCTGTTGTCCATTGCCGGGTACAACGCCGTGAACGTCTGGCTGGTGTGGGTCAAGTTCGGCCTGTTCCCGTTCACGCGGGCTACGCTGGTCGGTGTGGCCATCGGCGTGGTTGCATTTGTGTTGGCCTGGCTCATCCCGCGCACCGAATGGCCGCTGCTGAACATGGTGGTGCGCTCCGGGGCGTTTGCCCTGTTGTTTATGGCGCCGGTGCTGTACCTGCGGGTGTCGGCGGATATGAATGGGATGCTGGCGGCGGTTTGGGGTCGGATTGGCTCGTGGATGCGGCGGTAAGCGCTTTTTCCGACCATATTAGCAGGATGATTATCTTTGTAGGCGTATATCCAGCATCAATTCCCTAACCATGCAAAAAATTATACTGTTTTTATCGCTTTTCGGCGCTGCGGCCCTGACTTACCTCCCCGCGCAAGCCCCACTTGGAGGCGATTGCTGGGCATTGCTGAACCCTCTACCGCTGCCGCAGGGAAATGACCTCCTGTGCGAAGTGTTCTTTACTGACAGCCTGACGGGCTGGGTTTTAGGAGAGGAAGGCGCCATCTTCAAGACGGTGGATGGCGGGGTGACGTGGACGGCGCAGTATTCCGGCACGGGAGAATTGCTCTACTCAGGCTTTTTCACCGATAGCCTGACGGGCTGGGCCGTGGGAAGCGATGGCATTATTCTCAAGACAGTGGACGGCGGGACGACTTGAACGATGCAGCAATCCGGGACGACAAGCCATCTCAGTTCTGTCTTTTTTACCGACAGCCAAACGGGCTGGGCCGTGGGAAGTGATGGCATTATTCTCAAAACAATGGACGGCGGGACGGCGTGGACGATGCAGCAATCCGGGACATCAGGCTTTCTTAGTTCGGTCTTTTTCACCGACAGCCAAACGGGCTGGGCCGTGGGAATCAGCACCTATTATCGTGATGATTGCCCCATCCTTAAGACGGTGGACGGCGGGACGACCTGGACGGCGCAGCAATCCGGAACATCAGGCTTTCTCCTCTCGGTCTTTTTCACCGACAGCCAGACGGGCTGGGTTGTAGGAAGTGACAACTATGGTCAATCCATCATCCTTAAGACGGTGGACGGCGGAGTGACGTGGACAATGCAGAATTTCTACACAATCGAATTGCTCAGTTCGGTCTTTTTCACCGACAGCCAAACGGGCTGGGCTGTGGGAAGTGATGACGTCATTCTCAAAACGGTGGACGGCGGGACATGGTGGACGGCGCAGTATTCCGGCACGGGAGAATTGCTCATCTCAGTCTTTTTCACCGATAGCCAGACGGGCTGGGCCGTAGGAAGCGATGGCGCCATTGTGAAATACGATTGCAACGCCGTAAGCGTAAAACAACCCGCTGAGGGTGCGGCGTCGCAGGTAGCCCTATATCCTAACCCCGCAACCGACTTTGTTGTCATTCAAAACAATAGCGAACTGCATTTCGATCGCGTACGTTTTTACAACATTGTTGGCCAGGTCGTCAACGTGCAGACACAAGCCGTGCCCGCCGGCGAAGAGACACGCGTTTTGTTGCCTGCGGGGTTGTCCGGCCTCTACATCCTGGAACTCCTCAACGCCGACGGGCAACGGGTGGTTAAGCGTGTCGTCGTTTCACGGCCGTAGTATGATGGTGGTGGGCTTAGGGTTGCTTTTGCAGAACCGCAGACATCAAAATCCCCCGGATCGCTGAAATCGACAAGGTCGGCGAACATGAATCATTTTGAACTTCTGCCAGGGTGAGTGGCCAAACTTACCCCCCTTTATCCCTGAAAACGACCCTGTCATTCCGAGCCCGTCAGGGCGAGGAAACGCCTAAAAGCACAAACCGAGTTTCCTCGCCCTGACGGGCTCGGAATGACAATCGCTTGTTAAAACGGGGAGAGACCTTTCACCCTGGCGAAGTCGTAAAATTCGTGATGTCTCCTGTTTTTACGGTGAATGTGCGGGGTTGAAAGGCGATTTTGCGCTATTTTGGCACAAAATTGCCGGCAGCGAACATGGCCTGGCGCCATTTTTGGTTTTTCGGCGATTAAACCGGAAGAAACGGTTCGATTGTTTCGTTTTTTGGTTTTCGGCCGCTCCGCCGAAACACGCACCACCTAACCCAAACAGGATAAGTCTGGCATGAATTTTGGCCGGAAGTCCGAAACAAAAACAAAAATGAAAGCACGTCAAATCCTGATCCCTGTTGCCTTGTTGTTTCTGGAAGACTACGTGTTGTACCTGTTAAAGGTTAACCTGGGCATCAGCACTCCGTTGTATGTGTTGGATTTTGTGCTGAAGGCATTGTTGCTGTATGTGCTGTTCCAGGCGGTTGCCTACCGGTGGCTGTACGACATGAATTCGAATAAATTCGTCGTTACGGGTTATCTCCTGCTTCCGCTGGTGGTATCCCTGCTGGTCGCCCAACGGATGATCCGGATCGACCAGTTTTATTTTTTCAGCAAAAAACTCCACCTCACCACTTCCGGCAACATCTGGACCTTCGACCCCCAACTGGCGCACCACGCCATCCCCAATGCCCGGGGCCATTATTATTACTTTATCGGCGACTCCATTCGGGGAGAAATACCCGTTTTCTTCGATGAAAACGGCTTTCGGACCGTGCCGGAGTCCCTGGCCCTGCAGTCGGACACCCTGGATCTGTTTCTGGGTTGCTCCTTCACCTTTGGCGACAACGTGCCGGCGGAGCAGACCTACGCCTACCGGACGGCCCAGAAACTCCACCACAACTACCTGAACACCGGCGCTTCGGCCTATGGCTTTGGCCAGATGCAGCAGCTGGCCGAAAAATGGCTGCCGCAACGCCGTTTTCGCTACGCCTTTATCCAGTTGAGCCCCTGGCTGTCCGACCGCGCCATGAACATCAATGGCCCCACCATGTACGGGTACCGGCCTTTCCCGTACTTTTCGGATCAGGGCGACGACGGCTTTGCGCTCAACTTTCCGGCGTACCGCTCGCAGCTCTACCGCCGGGGCGACTGGAAGAGCCGGCCCGCATCGTACCTCGAAAAGCTTCGTTTCAGTTTTACGGACGGATTTGTATCCGAGTTTTTTGACTATGCGGCCTTCAAATGGGCCTCGCTCCGCATGAAGTTGGGCATGACGCCCAAACCCACCAACCGGAAGTTGTCTTTGGAAAAACACTTTTACGACGCCATGATCGCCCGATGCCGGGCGCATGGAGCCACGCCGGTAGTGCTCAAACTCCGGTACCCGGAAGCCGATTGCCGGGAGCTGCTCGACTACCTGGCGCCCAAGGCCATGGTGGTGGACCTGGATCGCGGGCTGGACTCGGTGCTGCAAGCCCGTGGCGCCACGTTCGAGTCGTATTACGAGCTGTACCACGTGCACAACGGCGACACGCTCTACTTCGACAAGCACCCCAACCCGTACGCCCACGAGCAGATGGCGCAGACCATCTACTCGGCATTGAACGGCGGCGGGCAGTAATTTTTTCTAATTGTACAGGAACATGCTCCGGTTGCGCTCCAGCTCCCGGAAGTAGGGATCTTTCAGGTCTTTGATGAAGTAGATGGCTTCACCGGTGGACTTCATTTCGGGGCCCAGGTGCTTGTCGACGCCCGGGAACTTGTTGAAGCTGAACACCGGAATTTTGATGGCGTAGCCTTCGAGTTTCTTCTGAATATCGAAGTCCTTGAGCTTGTGGGTGCCGAGCATGACCTTGGTGGCGATGTTCAGGTAGGGCACGCCGTAGGCTTTGGCGATGAACGGGGTGGTGCGGGAGGCGCGCGGGTTGGCTTCGATGACGAATACCTGATCGTCTTTGATGGCGAACTGGATGTTGATCAGTCCGCGGATGTTGAGCGCCCGGGCGATGCGTTCGGCGTACTCGACCATCATGCCGACCGCTTTTTCGGAGAGGCTGTAGGTGGGCAGCATGGCGTTGGAGTCGCCGGAGTGGATGCCGGCGGGTTCGATGTGTTCCATGATGCCCATGACATGCACCTCTTCTCCGTCGAAAATGGCGTCGATTTCCGCTTCGGAGGCACGTTCGAGGAACTGGTCGATGAGTACCCGGTTGTCGGGCATGTGCTTGAATATTTCGAGGACCTGTCTTTCCAGCTCGGCGTCGTTGATCACGATTTTCATGCGCTGTCCGCCCAGCACGTAGGAGGGGCGCACGAGCAGCGGGTAGGGGATGGTCTGGGCTACGTTGAGGGCCTCATCCACGTCGCGGGCGACGCCGTATTTCGGGTAGGGAATGCCCAGGTCTTTGAGCAGGTCGGAGAAGCGGCCGCGGTCTTCGGCCATGTCCATATCGGGGAAGGAGGTTCCGATGATGTTGTACCCGTTTCGGTAGAGGTCGTCGGCGAGTTTGAGGGCCGTTTGGCCGCCGAGTTGCACGATGACGCCGTCGGGTTTTTCGTGCTCCAGGATTTCTTCGAGGTGTTCCCAGAACACGGGTTCGAAGTAGAGCTTGTCGGCGATGTCGAAGTCGGTGCTCACCGTTTCCGGGTTGCAGTTGACCATAATGGCTTCGTAGCCGACCTCTTTGATGGCCATGATGCCGTGCACGCAGCAGTAGTCGAACTCGATGCCCTGGCCGATGCGGTTGGGGCCGGAGCCGAGGACGACGATCTTCTTTTTGTCGGACACCACGCTTTCGTTGCGGTCGTCGAAGGTGGAGTAGAAGTAGTTGGTGTGGCTTTCGAATTCTGCGGCGCAGGTATCCACCATTTTGTAGACGCGGCGGATGCCCAGTTCTTTACGGCGTTTGGTGACGGGTTTTTCGTCTACGCGCATGAGCCAGCCAATCTGGGCGTCGGAGTAGCCGTTTTTCTTGAGCTCCATGAAAAAGTCCCTGGGCAGGTCTTCGGGCACGTTGTAGCGCAGGAGCTGGTCTTCGAGTTTTACCAGGCTTTTAATCTGCTGGATGAACCAGGGGTCGATGCCGGTGAGGTTGTGCACCGTTTTGGAGGGTATGCCGAGGCGCAGGGCGTCTTTGACGCGGTAGATGCGGTCGTCGGAAACGGCCTGGAGGCGTTCGAGGATGTCTTCGGTTTTGAGCCACTCCTTGCGGTCGGCGCCCAGACCGGTGCGGCTGTTTTCCTGGCTTTGGCAGGCTTTCTGGAGGGCTTCGGTAAAGCTGCGTCCGATGGCCATGACCTCGCCCACGGATTTCATTTGCAGGCCGAGGCGGTGGTCGGCGCCGTGGAATTTTTCGAAGTTCCAGCGCGGCATTTTCACGATCACGTAGTCGAGGGTGGGCTCGAACATGGCGCTGGTGGTCTTGGTGATCTGGTTTTTAAGTTCGTCGAGGGAGTACCCGACGGCCAGTTTGGCGGCGATCTTGGCGATGGGGTATCCGGTGGCTTTGGAGGCCAGGGCGGAGGAGCGCGACACGCGGGGGTTGACCTCGATGGCGATCATCTCCTCGGTTGCCGGGTTGATGGCGAACTGCACGTTGCAGCCGCCGGAGAAGTTGCCCAGGGAGCGCATGATGCGGATGGCCTGGTTGCGCATGCGCTGGAAGGTGGTGTCGGCCAGGGTCATGCTCGGCGCGATGGTGATGCTGTCGCCCGTATGGATGCCCATGGGGTCGAGGTTCTCCACGGTGCAGATGATGACCACGTTGTCGAGATGGTCGCGCAGGAGCTCCAGCTCGAACTCTTTCCAGCCCAGCACGGCTTTTTCCACGAGCACCTCGTGGGTGGGCGAGGCGTCGAGGCCCCGTTTGAGGGAGTCGTCGAACTCTTCCTCGTTCATAACGAAGCCGCCGCCGTAGCCGCCCAGGGTGTAGGAGGGCCGAATCACGAGGGGGAAGCCGATTTTCTGGGCGGCCTCTTTGCCCTCGAGGTAGGAGTTGGCGATCATGGACGGCGCCACGTCGATGCCGATCTGGACCATCAGGCGGCGGAACTCTTCGCGGTTCTCGGTGCGTTCGATGGCCTGCACGTCGACGCCGATCATGCGGCAGTTGTATTTCTCCCAGATGCCAAGGTTGTCGGCCTCAATGGCCAGGTTGAGGGCTGTTTGACCGCCCATGGTGGGCAGCACAGCGTCTATGACCGGCAGGTTGGGGTCGTTGAGGTGTTTTTCCAGAATTTCGGAGAGGCTCTCGGTGGTCAGCGGCTTGAGGTAAATGAAGTCGGCCGTCACCGGATCGGTCATAATGGTCGCCGGGTTGGAGTTGATGAGGGCCACCTTGATGCCTTCTTCGCGCAGGGAGCGGCTGGCCTGGGAGCCGGAGTAATCGAATTCGCAGGCCTGTCCGATGATGATGGGGCCCGATCCAATGATCAGAATGGTGTTGACGGAGGTATCTCTTGGCATACGAGGTAGCGAGTGGTTCGGTTCGGGGGGCAAAGGTACGGCAATGTGGCGGTATGTTGTGGCAAACGTATGTCGGGTGTCCGGCAGAATTTGTTGAAACCGGCGATAAAGTCCGATAAAGGTCTTTGAAAAAAACGGTTGAACGTGTGTTTGGTGTTCAAAATCATGGTCCAATCCGGCTCCGGTCATCCCTTATCGGCGTCAGTTGTATTACTTTTCCGCCGAAATTAGGTAAATTTTGCTCTATGCCTGCTTTATATCCTGTACCGGAGACGGAGGCGGATCGTCGTTTCGACGCCCTGCAGCGTCGCCTGGTTCACCAGTTTGAAATAGATTTTCCGGATCCCATGGCGCCCAAGACGGTGGTGATCGTGCCCAGTTTTACGCTTGATCCGGAGATTCTGGCCAAAATCAAAGGTTATATCCACTACGAGGAGCGCCTGCTTTGTTTGCTGCTGCTGCTGCGCATGCCGCGTACGCAGATTGTATACCTGAGCAGCATGCCGATTGACGAGGTGGTGGTGGACTACTACCTGCACCTGTTGCCGGGCATCACGGGCATGCATGCGCGCAGGCGGCTGCACATGCTCAGCCCTTACGACGCCTCCAACCAGCCCCTGACCCGGAAGATTCTGGATCGGCCCCTGCTGTTGGAGCGTATCCGAAAGGCCATAACGCCCGGTAGTGCCGCCCACCTGGCGTGTTTCAACATCACCGAACTGGAGCAGGAACTGGCCCTGGCGCTGGATATCCCTTTGTATGGGTGCCCGCATCGACTCAATTGGTGGGGTTCCAAAAGCGGCAGCCGGGAGTTGTTTCGCGCCGCCGGTCTGCTCATGCCGCCCGGATACGAAAACCTGGGGGACATGGCCCAGGTGGCCGATGCGCTCAACAGCCTCAAGGCAGAATACCCGAACCTGCGCAAGGCCGTGGTCAAGCTGAACGACGGGTTCTCGGGCGACGGCAACGCCATTTGGCGATACGAAGCCGACAAGCCGGTGACCGGGGAAAGCCTGCGCCAGGGTTTGCGTATGGTTGCCGGCGACCTCACGTACGACCTCTTTGCCGATAAAATGCAGTTTATGGGCGGAATCGCGGAAGCGTTCGTGGAGGGCGAGGCAAAAACCTCCCCGTCGGTCCAGTGCCGCGTGACGCCCACCGGTGAGGCCGAGGTGATTTCTACCCACGATCAGATCCTGGGCGGAGAATCCGGGCAGGTGTACACCGGTGCGCGCTTCCCGGCCGATCCGGCGTACAGCGCCGAGCTGGGCGCCATGGGGCAAAAGGTTGCCGATGCGCTCCACGAACGCGGAGTGCTCGGCCGCTTTGGGGTGGATTTCGTGTCGGTCAGAAACAACGGCCACTGGTCGCACTACGCCATAGAGATCAACCTGCGCAAAGGAGGCACCACCCACCCCTACCTCATGCTGCAGTTTCTCACCGACGGAAACTACAACGCCCGTTCCGGCCAGTACAACATGCCCAACGGGGAAACGCGTTGCTACATCGCCACCGACGGCCTGCAAAGCGAGGCATACAAACAATTGGCGCCGGAAGACCTGATCGACATCGCCATCTGCAACCAGGTGCACTTCGACGCCACCATTCAGGAGGGCGTGGCCTTTCACCTCATCGGCGCCATTTCGGAGTACGGCAAACTGGGCATGGTCGCCATTGGCCGCACGCCGGAGCGGGCCCAGATGTTTTATGACAAGGCGGTGGCGGTGCTGGATGGGGCTACGGGGTGAGGCGGGGGGGGCGACACGGCCGTGCGCATCTTGCAAGATGCCGATGCGCTGGACTCGCTGAACCGGAGTCCAGAGGTGGATACGTTGTTGCACACCATTAACACCAAAAAAATGGAAAAATAACCATAGTTTTGTCGTATGGTAGGAAAGGTAAATGCCATAGAGTTCTCCGGCAAGATTCAACACGGAGCAATTCTTTTGCCCAAACAATTCGAAGCATACGACAATCGGATTGTGCGGGTAATGGTATTGCTTTAAAATTCGTCTTTTATCCTGGTGGAGAAAAAGGAAAAGTTGCGGTTGTTGCTTGAAAAAATGAAAGCATCAAGGGTGTTTGACCAGATTGAAGACCCGGTTTCCTGGCAAAAAAAGTTGAGGGATGAATGGGAGTAGAGCCCTTTGGACAACAAGCAGCATTCTCTTTAGCTTTGCCCCAAAGCCTCACGGTTTGAGAACGGATATCGAAACGCAAAATCAGCAGGTATTTGAATCGATATTGGCCGACGGGAATGCGGCCGCGGAGGTCTTGTATGCGGACAATCGGAATGCCTTCATGCGTTGGGCGCGTGCGCGTTTTCAGGTGAACCCGCAGGACCTGGAAGATATCTGGCAGGATGCTGTTATCACGTTTGTGGAGCAAGTGCGTTCCCGGAAGGTTACCCGCCTCGATTGCTCGGTGCGCACCTGGCTTTTTGCCATTGCCTACCGGAAAATGTTGCACTTCAGCCGCAAACAACGGCGCCTGGTGTGGGGCGGTCCGACCGAGGCGGAACTGGCTGCGCTGGACGTGCCGGCTGAACCGGAATTCCATCCTTATGTTCCATTGTTGGTTGGGCTGATGGACGAACTATCGCCCCAATGCCGCCAGTTGCTCGTCATGCGTTTTTATGAGGAAAAAAAGATCGGCGAGATTCGAACCCTGCTAAACCTGGCCAATGAGAACACCACAAGCGCCAGTCTTTCCCGATGCCTTAGCCGGTTAAGAAAAATGATGGAGGCGCAATTAAACCGGAGATCATGAACCTGATTGAACAGTACTTGTTGGGGCAGTTGAACGAACAGGAGGCCGGCGCAGTGGAAGAGCGGTTGCGCACCGACGATGCCTTCCGCGCCGAATACGAAGCCTATTTGCAGGCAGTGGATCTGGTTCGGTGGTCGGGTCGCCAGGCACTGAAAAAGCGTCTTAAGTCCCGTGGTCAAGGCATGGCGCTCCGGCGGAAAGGGTTGCTGATGACGGGGCTTGTTTTGGGTGCGGCGCTGCTTTGCTTTTACCTTTGGCCAGACGGCATACATATTCGTTTGCCTCCTCAATTGCCCGTCGAACCGGTACTGCACGACACCTTTCCGCAAGCTTCGGACACGCTCCCGCTTCAGGTACAGGAAAAATCGGCCCCCGCGTTGCCGGGCAAACAACCCCGGCGTCGTGACCTCTTTGCCGAGTATTACCGGCCTTTTTCCGACGACGCGCTGGACGGCACGGTGCGGGGAACAGATCCCGAACCGTACAGTTATGAAGGATTTCTGATGCTCTACGCATCGGGCGATTTCCGGGCTGCTGCCTTGCGTTTCGACTCCCTTCCTGCCGTAACCCGGGGCAACAACACCGTTCAGTTTCTCTATGCCCAGGCCCTGTTGCACGAGGGACAGGCAACGAAGGCGCTGACGTATTTCGACGCGTTAAGGGGAAAGAGCAGGTTTCGGTATGCGCAGGAGGCCGAGTGGTATGGTGCTTTATGCCTGTTGAAAACCGGAGACCGTGCCGGCGCGAAAACCCGATTGGGCGCCATTGCAAGCGTCGACGAACACCCTTACCGCCAGGAGGCTTCCCTCCTTATGCAGGCGTTGCGGTAAATTTTTATTTTTTCCGGTTAAGATTTGTCTGCCATTCGCCATTAAACACCGGCACGCCTGCCAAAGCGCGCCGGTGTCTTTTTGCATCCTGTTTACCTTAACTAAAACCTGCTATGAAACATCTTCTCCTCCCTGCACTGCTGTTGTTTGCCCTTTCCGTGGCAGTTCCCTGCCATGCCCAGTGGTTGACGTTCACCCCCAACATTCCCGACACGGTCGGCATCGCTACAACACACGTGGTCGACCAAAACATCGCCTGGGCGGGCGCCAACCAGTATGTTGCGGACAACGCCGCAGGCTACAATCCCGCTTTCAGCCCCCGCGCCTATGTGTTTCGCACCACCAACGGTGGCCAGAGCTGGTCGGCGGACACCGTTCCGCTGGGCGCTGCGCCTTTCATCGCCAACATTTGCGGCATCGATGGCCAAACGGCCTGGTTGACCGGGTATGATTTTGCCATCTTGTACATGCAGCTTCTCCAGACGACTGACGGTGGCAAGACCTGGACGGAAAAGTTGCTCGATGGCTTCAAAATACCCGGGTGGTCCTACATCAACAACGTTTACTTTTGGGACGCCCAGAACGGTATTGTCTGCGGGGATCCTGCGCCCTTGGACCCGGACACCGTTCCTTTCTACGAAATCTACCGCACCTCGGACGGTGGCCAAAACTGGACACGGGTGCCGAAAAGTGCGCTTGCGGCTCCCTTACCGGGCGATTTTGGGCTCGGCAACTGCTACGCTGCTGTGGGTGACCATTTCTGGTTCGGCACCGTGCAAGGTATGTTGTACCATTCGCCCGACCGCGGGGCTACCTGGCAGACCTATACTACCGGAATGCCCTCTACCGGAATACTCTCTTTTGCCGACAGCCTGAACGGGATTTGCGGCAACAACCTTGGCGGCCGGGAATCGATCGTGTGGCGGACCGTTGACGGGGGGAAAACATGGAAGGATGTGTCACCCGCAGGGGATTACAACCTCAGCTCGGCTGCCATCATCCCGGGTTCCCGGTACTTCCTGGTCACGACCATGGATTCCATCGCCGACGGCCCCTTCCGAACCCTCATCAGCAAAGACGGGGGCAACACCTGGCAGCAGATTGCCGAAGGCGAAAACCCCGGCTGGGCCTATTTTGTCAGTCCGACGGCAGGGTATGCGGGCGACTGGCAAACGACCGTCTCCAAAACCCGCCTGTACCGATACAACGGCGACCCGCTAAGTGGCGTATTCTCCGGCAACACCCTCGACGCAGCAGTAACCGTCTCCCCTAACCCGGCGAATGACGTCGTGCAAATCAACCTTTCCCGGTATGCCGAAAGCACGGACTGGCTCATTCTCCTCAACGACGCAGCGGGACGGCTGGCGGGTCAACGGCGGGTGCAGGGTGTGGACGCCTGGAAGGAACGTTTTGACTTGCAATCCTTGCCGGCAGGTGTGTACACGCTCACCATCAGCAATAGCAAGGGCAGCCTGAGCAGGCAGATTCAGATCGTACATTAAGATGCCTACGGCCGCGTGCCGGCGCTTCAATCCACCCGAAACAGCCGCAGGGCAAATGTTCCACTGTCCAATACCGCCATCGGGCCTGCTCCGCTGAGGAGCAGGCCCGAAAAGCGTCCGGAGATGCTGTCTCCGTCGAAGTAGTCCACTTCCACGGACAGGTCATCGCTGAATTCGTTGGAAACACCCGTGTAGTTAAAGGTGTCGCGCAGGCTGAACTCCACACCACCCCAGGTGAAGTTTTTGAGTTGCAGGCGGGCGTACTGCGGCGTGTAGGGGTATTCGCCGAAGGTTTCGTCGAACTCGAACCCAAGCGCCATGCCCAAGGTGGGTTGGGTGGCGTGGTCCTGGCGCACGAACTCTACATAGGTCCGTTGCCGGCTGTACCAGTTGCTGAGGGTGTCGAGTCGCCCGCTCCACAGTTGGGTTTGGCGCTCGAAAGGGTCCGATTGTGCGTCCATCGGGTAACGCAGCCAGTGTCCCCGGTTTTTGAATACAAAGTAAACGCCGGGATGCACCGATTCATCTGCACAGGGCCGATTGGGCTGTGTGAAGGGCAATGGCATGAAGACCAATGAACACGACAACACGAAACAAACTACGCAACGCGGCGGGATGACGAAATGCATGAAGGCAAAGATAACGATTGCGCGCCCCCGGAATTCATCCGGGGCTATTCATGTTCGACCGCTACAAGAAGGCCGCTCCTAGTGGGGCTTATGAAAGCTTCTTCCATGCATACGAGGCAATGCGTTGGTTCAAAGCGGGAACCGTTGGTCGGTTGTGGGTCTTTGCGGGTATGCGCTGACTAAGCGTAACTTTATTCCGCATTCCACATTCCGCATTCCACATTCGCCTAGGCTGTCTGGTCGCTTTCCTTTCCTTTTTTCTTTTTCTCTTCGAACGCCACCACAATGCCGTCTTTGTTTTCGTTCAGCGTAGCCTGCAGGCGACTGTTGTCGCCCGGGCTTTCGCTGAGAATGAACTCGGCGAGCGGATCTTCGATGTATTTCTGGATGGCGCGGTGCAGCGGGCGGGCGCCGAACTGCGGGTCGTATCCTTTTTCGGCGACGAAGCTTTTGGCCTCATCGCTGAGCGTGAGCGTCAGTTTGAGGTTGCTGAGGCGCTTCATCAGACTGGACAGGGCATTTTCGATGATCTTAAAGATGTCCTCCTTGGTCAGGGCGTTGAATACCATGACGTCGTCGATGCGGTTCAGGAATTCCGGAGAGAACGTTTTTTTCAAGGCGCTCTGGATCACCGTTTTGCTGTGCTCGTCCTGTGCCTGCTTTCGCGCCTGGGTGGCGAAGCCGACGCCCATGCCGAAGTCTTTGAGCTGGCGAACACCGATGTTGGAGGTCATGATAATGAGGGTGTTCTTGAAGTCCACCTTGCGGCCGAGACCGTCGGTGAGCTGACCGTCGTCGAGCACCTGAAGCAGGATGTTAAACACGTCGGGGTGTGCTTTTTCGATCTCGTCGAGCAGCACGACGGAGTAGGGTTTCCGGCGCACTTTTTCGGTGAGTTGGCCGCCCTCTTCATAACCCACGTATCCGGGAGGTGCGCCGATGAGGCGGCTCACGGTGAATTTTTCCATGTACTCCGACATGTCGATGCGGATGAGGTTATCCTCATTGTCGAACAGGTAGCGGGCCAGGGATCGCGCCAGCTCGGTTTTGCCGACGCCGGTGGGGCCGAGGAAGATGAAGGAGCCGATGGGTTTTTTCGGGTCTTTGAGGCCCACGCGGTTGCGCTGAATGGCCTTGGCGATTTTGGTAACGGCTTCTTCCTGTCCGATGACCATTTTTTGCAGGTCATCTGCCATGGTGACCAGCTTTTTGCTTTCGCTCTGGGCCACTTTGCGCACGGGTATACCGGTCATCATGGCCACCACTTCGGCGATGTCCTCTTCCTCAACCGGATAACGCTTTGTTTTGCTTTCCTCTTCCCATTCCACTTTGGCGAACTCGAGCTGGCGCACGAGTTTGCTCTCCTGATCGCGCAGGTTGGCGGCTTCTTCGTACTGTTGATTTTTGACAGCGGCGTTTTTCAGCTCCTTCAGTTCTTCGATGCGTTTTTCCAGCTCTTCGATGTTTTTCGGCACCGTAATATTCTTGAGGTGAACGCGGGCGCCCACTTCATCGAGCACGTCAATGGCCTTGTCGGGCAGGAAACGATCGGTGATGTATCGGTCGCTCAGGCGCACGCAGGCGGTGATGGCTTCCGGCGAATAGGTCACATTGTGGAATTCCTCGTAGCGGGGCTGGATGTTTTTGAGGATGTGGATGGTATCCTCCTGGCTGGGCGGGTCAACCAGTACTTTCTGGAAGCGGCGGTCGAGGGCGCCGTCTTTTTCGATGTACTGGCGGTATTCGTCGAGCGTGGAGGCGCCGATGCACTGGAGTTCGCCGCGGGCGAGGGCCGGTTTGAAGATGTTGGACGCGTCGAGGGAACCGGTGGCGCCGCCTGCACCCACAATGGTGTGGATCTCGTCGATGAACAGGATGACGTCGCGGCTTTTTTCGAGTTCATTCATGATCGCTTTGATGCGTTCTTCGAACTGGCCGCGGTATTTGGTGCCGGCGACGAGGGCTGCCAGGTCGAGCATCACGATGCGTTTATTGAACAGGGTGCGGCTCACGCGGCGCTGGATGATGCGCAGGGCCAGTCCTTCGACGATGGCCGTTTTACCCACACCGGGTTCTCCGATGAGGATGGGGTTGTTTTTCTTGCGACGGCTGAGGATTTGGCTGACGCGCTCAATCTCGGTTTCGCGGCCGATGATGGGGTCGAGTTTGTTCTCCTCGGCGAGGCGGGTGATGTCGCGCCCGAAGTTGTCGAGCACAGGGGTGCGGCTTTTCTGCTGGCCTTTCTGCCCGCCACCGGAGCGGTAGCCACTGCGTTCCTCCTCGTCGTCGTATTCGCCAGGGCTGTCGGATGCGGAGTCAAAAAGGTTGGGGTGCGCCAGGTCCTGTTCGGAGCGCACGTATTCGAGCTCTTTTTTGAAATTTTCGTAGTCCACGTCGTATTCGTTTAAAAGTTTGGTCGCTGCCGTGTCGGTGTGTTTGAGCAGCGACAGCATGAGGTGTTCGGGGTGAATTTCCTCGCTTTTCATCAGGCGGGCTTCCAGGAAGGTAACCTTCAGGACGCGTTGCACCTGGGTGGTCACCTGGAATTCACCGACGAACAGGTTTTCGGCCGGAGGATAGGCGCTGCGGCGGGGAATGGCCTGTTCCAGTCGCTTTTTTAAGTCGTGTACGTCTACCAACAAAGCCTCCAGCACACGTACAGGCAAACTCTCCCGCTCGGCGATGATGCCGAGCAGCAGGTGTTCAGTGCCGATGTAGTCATGGCCCAGGCGACGGGCTTCCTGCCCGCTCTGGTGGATGATCTGTTTGACGTCTGGAGAAAACTTTTTGTGCATTCCGCGTGGTCGTGTGTGCTTGAATATGAACCGTATTCAAACGGATGGACAATTTTAGGCCTTTCCGATTGAATAATGCAAGTGTTGGCCTGCACTTTGGTTTTCTTTTAACAAAAAATCCGGACAATGGGTTCTAAAAACGGTAAAAACAAGGGCTTGGCCGGGAAAGATCAAACTTTACGGAAAAAACAGTGCCGAAACGATTTGACTGCCGACTTGTCATGTTTGAAAAAACTTTCATCCGCATTCCGTACCTTTGCCTTCTTCCCGAACAAGTCCATTTGTTTAACAACCGACTTTTTCTTTTAACATCTTGAAAACCAGTTTGTCATGAAATATAGTGTGGATAAACAGGAGCAGTTTGCCATTTTTACCCTGGAAGAAGAAAACCTGAACAGCACCATAGCACCCGGTTTGAAAAGCGAATTTATCATACTCGCTCAGGAGGGGGTGCGCAACCTCATCTTCGACTTGTCACCTGTCAAATACGCTGACTCCAGCGGGTTGAGTGCCATTCTGACAGCACACCGGTTATGGAAACAAAACGGATCCTTCGTGATCGCCGGCCCGCTTCAACCCATGGTGACCAAGCTGATTGAAATTTCTCAGCTGGACTCCATCCTGGACATTGTGCCCACCACTGAAGAGGCTGTGGATTATGTGAAAATGGAAGAGCTGGAACGGGAACTGAAGGGAGAATCTATGGAATGACGATTGTCGAATGCCGATTGTCGAATACAAGGGCGCTTGGTTCTCCGGGGGATCAAGCGCCCTCGTATTTCGAGTGTCGAATGTCGAATTATATTACAGGGTTTATGAAGGATCTGAGTGCAATCAAAATCCGAACAAGCTCTTATGTTAACCTTGATCTGAAAAATGCCACTTGTGGCCAGAAAAAGTCCCGTTAGGGGCGGCCTTCCTGTAACGCGTAACAAAGCCACGCCTGCGGCATTCCGCCCCCCGCACGTTCACGAGCTACAAGAAGGCCGCTCCTAACGGGGCTTTTTCCTGCCTCGGGGACGGACCCGTTTGCAGTGAAAACAACGGACGTTGCATGCAAATGCTTTGTACACCCCTAATGCCGAATGTCAAATGCAAGGGCGCTTAACCCTCCGGAGCACCAAGCGCCCTCGTATTCGACACTCGACATTCGGCACTCGACACTCGATCAAAAGCCTAATGATTTTTTCCGGACCTTCCGATACTGTTTATAATCTTCCCAGTTAAAACCGCCGGCGGGTTTGGCGGCGGGTTCTTTTGAGGTGGCGGGGGTGGATTCAAACTCGCCGGATTCGGTTTCCGGTTCGGCGCCGGATTCGGGTGCAACCCATTCTTCCCGCGAATTTTTTTGGTCTTCTCCCAATAAAAAGCGGGCGGCTGCCTCGGCGCCGCGGCGGAACAGGTCGATTTTTTCTGCGTCGGTAATGTTAAAATTAAGCCAGTTGATGCCGGCGACATCGATGCGGCCGATGGTTCGGTTGAAGTCGGCGTTTTTGATCAGGAACTCTTTGTCGTAATTATAACGCACGGTGTTGAACATAGCCGCTGCGTAGCTCATGAAACTCTTGTAGTCGGAGCGCGGCGGGGCAATCTCGTCTTCGAGCATAATGCCAAAGGTTGGCAGGCGCGGTACGGCCACATGGGGGTTGTAAAAGACGTTGATCGGGAAGTTGGAGATCATACCACCGTCGACGAAGTGGGCGGCAGTGGGCACCAGGTAAGGGTCATCCAGGCCAATGATGGCTTCCCAGATGGGGTACACGTCCTTGCGTGGAATGTCCTCAATGATGAAGGGTTCGAAAAACACCGGCACGGCCATGGAGGCGCGCACGAAATAGCCGGGTTTCACTTTGGCCGGGTCGCTCCAGTACAGAGGCCAGTGGCGCGGGAATTCCACTTTCATCTGGTTGGTGACGTCGGAGGTGACCAGGGTGAGAAAGTTCTCGAGTTTGGGCTTGTTCAGGTCGCGCAGTTCTTCCTGGTCTTCTGCCCGGCGCAGGCGAAAGCCGCCTTCGGGTACGGTTTCCACGTGTCTGCGCAAGTCATTGAGGTTGCGAATGCCATGGACTTCAAGGATACCGGAAACCCAGTTGAGGAACTCCTTGCCGGGGTTTATGCCGTAGTCGGCCCGGAGAAAACGTCTGTACAGGTTTCTTGCCCGGATGGCCATGAAAATGGTTGTCGCCCAGGTGGCGGTAAAAAAAACGGCGCCGAACCAGAACCAGAAGTCGCTCGCGCCTCGGCCCAGCTGGTAGACAAAAATCAGCAGCGAAGCCACCAGGGCTATCGCCAGCAGCACCAGCAACAGGCGGATTTGGCGCACAAAGCTGCTGGAGGTGATGAGGTTTCGGATAAGCCGGCGTGCTGTGGGATGGCCGTCTACAAAATCGAACAGGTTTTTGTTGGCGATGAGTTCGAGCACCTTGACGGACTTTTCCTCGTCCTTGCCCCCCATACAGGTCATCACCATCGTGTTGATGGCGCCGGCGCTGGTGCCGGCCATCTTCATGAACCGGATGCCCATTTGCTCGAGGATGTAGGTGTATCCCACCAGCGCGACGCCCAGCACGCCGCCGCCTTCCTGAACGAGGTTGACGTACTGGTGCCCCCGGGCGTCCACCACGTCGGAAACATGCAATTCATGGTGCTCATAAAACGCCTTTACCCGGTCAAGGCTGGGCTGGGCTGCCTGGAGATAGTCTTCGATTTTGGCCATAGGGCAAAGTTAGGTAATAAATCCGGAATATGTCACCCCTTCGCCTGTCGCCCTGTCAGGAAAAAGCAACCTGATTTTTTTGTCAAAAAAATAAACGGTGTTCACTGAACAGTGTTTACTTTTGCAAAAAGATACGTTTATGGTCACTGAAGGGAAAAAAGAGGACGTCAAACGCCGCATTTTGGATGCGGCCATGGAGTTGTTTCGGGAAAAAGGCTACGAGGGTATGAGCATCCGGAACATCGCAGAGCAGATCGGGTACAGTCCCGGCGCCATTTACCTGTATTACAAGGACAAAAGCGAGTTGTTTTATGCCTTGTCGTTTGAAGCGGCGGCGGTAAAACGGGACCATGTGGCGTCGGCCATGGGGATTGAAGATCCCTGGGAGCGGCTGGTGGAATTCGGACGACGGTACATCGACTTTGGTTTCAATCATCCGGATTTGTACGATCTGTTGTTCCTGACACGGGGACCCATGGCGTACATTGAAAATCAGGAATGCTGGACGTTGGGCATTGCCTCCCACAGCTTTTTTGTGCAGACGGTACAGGACTGTGTGGATAAGCGTTATTTTAAAAGTACCGATACACAGGCGATTGCCTACACCCTGTGGTGTCATGTGCACGGCCTGGTGTCGCTTTTTGTCCGCGATCGCATGCGCATGTATCCTGAAGCAGAGCGGGAGGCCCTGGCCGGGCGGTCATTCGCCATGATCGTGAAAATGGCGGAGTGCCTGTAAATTGCCCGATGCCGCAGGACGCGGCCGCCGTACCCCGACCCCAAACCCCCAAAACTTACCCCATTCACCCACGATAATCCACCGTTCATCGGTTTTCGCTGGCACCCGGAAAAAAGTGCCCGTTCCTTTGCCTCATCGCTAAACAGTGTTCAGTTTATGAAAACAACTTTTTCCGTTATCTTACTTTTTCTTCCCCTGGCGGGTGTTATGGCCCAGCGCTCAGCGGTATTGGATGCGTATATTCAGGAGGGGCTGGCGCGAAACATCGGTTTGCAGCAGCAGGCCAAGGTGCAGCAGCAAGCCCTCGAACGGGTCAGGCAGGCCGACGGTCTTCGCCTGCCCTCCGTGGGTTTCAGCGCCTACTACTCGCTGGCGGCCGGGGGGCGTACCCTGGAGTTTCCCGTCGGTGACCTGCTCAATCCGGTGTACAGCACTTTGAACGACCTGACGGGGACGAACAACTTTCCGACCATTGAAAACGTCAGCGAGCAGTTTTTGCCCAATGATTTTCAGCAGACCAATCTCTCGGTTCAGTACCCTTTGTTCAATTCCGACATCCGGCACAACCGCGACATCCAGCGCAACCTGGCCGAAAGCCAGAATGCCCAGTTCAACGCCCAGGCGAACGACCTGCGCTACCGCATCACCGAGGCCTACCTGCGTTACCTGCAAACGCTGGAGGCGGAGAAAATCTGGCTGAATACCAAAGAAGTGCTGAATGAGCTGCGCGATTTCAACCAATCGCTGGTACGCAACAACGTCGCTACCAAAGACGTGGTGGCCACCGCCGACTACGAGATCAGCAAGGCCGACAACGAGTTGTACAAGATCCGCAGCCAGCAGAGCAGCGTGCGGGCCTACTTCAACCAACTCCTCAACCGCGACCTGCAGGCGCCGGTCATTGCCGATTCTATCCTGCTTGATCTGCCGGCCGACACCTTCGCCACCGATACCCTGATCGCCTATGCGCTCGCGAACCGACAGGAGTTCAGCGCCCTGCGCTCGGGCATGGATGCTGCCGACGGGAACCTCCGCCTGCTGGAATCGCGCATCCGGATGCCCAAGGCGTACGTGGGCGGCGAACTGGGCTTCCAGGGTTTCGGGTACGATATTTTCGACGGGCAGGCCTACGCATTCGCCCGTGTCGGCCTCACCTACGACATCTTCCAGGGTGGCGTACGCAGCAGCCAGTCGCAGGAGGCCCGCCTGGAAAAGGAACGCCTGTCGCTCCAGTACACCGAACTCGAGCAGCAGGTAGCCCTGCAGGTCACCCAGCGCTACAACAACCTGGTTGCTGCCTACCAGACCTGGCAAACCTCCCGGCGCGGCCTGGCGTCGGCAGAAGAAATTTTCCGGATTTCCACCAACAAGTACCGCGCCGGCAACCAGCTGCTCATCGAATGGCTCGACGCCCAGAACCGGGTCACCTCCGCACAACTGCAGGTATTGGTGAGTTATGCCGACCTGCTTATCGAAGAAACCCGCCTGAAAGCGGCGATTGGACTGTAAGCGCCCACACCTTCACCTCCTCTTTTCTTTCAACCATGAAAAAACACACTTTCCTTCTGTTCGCCGCCGCCCTGCTGTGGTCATCCTGCGGTTCTTCCGACGGCCAACCGGCGCCTTCGGCCCCGGACGAAAGCATTCCGGTGCGCCTTGCCCCGGTGACCCAACGCACCATGGCCTTGCCCATTTACGGCAGCGGGGTGCTAAACTATGCCTCCGAGCAGCGCCTGTCGTTTAAAATCGGTGGCGTTATCCAAAAAATGTATGCAGATGAGGGCGACAATGTGCGCGCAGGCCAGCTGCTGGCCGTGCTCAACCGCACCGAAATTGACGCCCAGGTGAGCCAGGCCCGGCAAGCGCTGGACAAGTCGGAACGCGACCTGCGACGCGTGCAAGGGTTGTACAGCGACAGCTCGGCCACCCTCGAACTGCTGGAAAATGCCACCACCGGGCGTGATGTAGCGGCCGAAGGGTACCGCATCGCTGTTTTTAACCAGCAATACGCCGAAATACGCGCCACCCGCTCCGGTAAGATTGTTAAAAAGCTGATGAACGAAGGCGAGATCGCCGGCCCGGGCACTCCGGTGCTGGTGCTGTATGAGGCAGGCAAGGACGACTGGGTGGTGGTGGTAAGCCTGCCCGACCGCGACTGGGCCCGCCTGCAAATGGGCACTACAGCGGAGGTACTCATGGATGCCTACCCCGGAAAAACCTTCCGGGGACAGGTGACCCAGCTGGCCCCCGCTGCCGACCCAACCAACGGATTGTACGCGGTAGAGATCCGGGTACAACCCCAGGGCGAGCGCTTTGCGCCCGGCCTTTTTGCCCGGGTAGCGTTTGCTCCGCGCGACGCGGCCGGCTACCCGGTAATACCGGTGGAGGCGCTCATTGAGGGCGACGGCCTGTCGGCGTTTGTTTTTACTCCGGAACCCGACGGGCAGTCGGTGCGCAAGATCCCGATTACTGTGGCTTTTGTGGACAACGACAAGGTATTTGTTTCCCGTGGCTTGGAAGGTGTACAGCAGGTGGTGACCTCGGGCGCGCCGTATTTGAACGAAACCAAAAAAATCAGGCTGATCCAATGAAAATCACCGAGTTTTCCGTTAAAAACAGTCAGTTCACCTTCATCATCTTTATCGGTGTGCTGGCCCTGGGCCTCATCTCTCTTTTCACCATGCCGCGCGCCGAGGATCCTACTTTTACCGCGCCCGGCTACATCGTGGTAATGGCCTATCCGGGCGCCAGTCCGGCCGAGATTGAAGAAAAAATTACCGATAAAGTGGAGGCGCGACTGGGCGCATTGGAGAATGTTGACAAGATCGTGTCCACCTCTTCCAATGGATTCATGCTGCTGACCATCGAGTTCCGGTACGGTGAGGACATAGACAAAAAGTACGACGAGGTGCTGCGCGAGGTCAATGCACTGCTGCCCGAGCTGCCCCAGGATCTATACCGGGTAGACATTACCCGCTTTTCGGCCTCCGACGTGGCCATTCTGCAGGCAGCCATCGTGAGCGAGACGGCCTCCTGGGCCGACATGCGGCGCGAAGCGGAAAGGCTGGAAGATGCGCTCGAAAAAATTCCCGAGCTCAAGGGTGCGGATGTGTTCGGGTTTCCGAAGCGCGAGGCGCGCATCAGCCTGAACATGCCCAAGCTGGCTGCTCAGGGCTTGAGCGCCGAACGGGTAATCGGGGCTTTAATGAGCGAAAACGTGTCCATTCCCGGCGGCTCGGTCAACCTGGGTGAGCGGCAGTTTTTTGTGGAAACCTCCGGCACGTACGAGCACATCGATGAGATCCGCAATACGGTAATCACCACCAACGGCGGCCGCGTGATTTACCTGCGGGATGTGGCAGCGGTGGACTATGCCTACGAACAACCCCGCCACCTGACACGCACCAATGGTGTACGCAGCGTGTTTGTGACCGCCCGCATGAAGGACGAACAGAACATCGTGACGGTGGGCGAGCAGGTGAACCAGGTGCTGGCCCAATACGAACCTGCGTTGCCCGCCAACATGGATTTCCTGCGGGTTTTTGACCAGAACGAGTCGGTGCAAAAGCGCCTCTCGCGATTTGTCAAGGACTTTAGCATCGCCATTTTCCTCGTGCTGCTCACCTTGTTGCCGCTGGGCTTCCGCGCCTCCCTGGTGGTCATGATCTCGATTCCCTTGTCGATCGCTATCGGCCTGTTTGCCCTCGATCAGCTGGGATACACGCTCAACCAGCTCAGCATTGTAGGCCTTATCATTGCCCTGGGCATTCTGGTTGACGACAGCATCGTGGTGGTGGAAAACATCGAGCGATGGCTAAGGGAGGGGTACAGCCGGCGCGACGCGGCCATCAAAGCTACCCAACAGATTGGCCTGGCCGTGTTGGGTTGTACGGCCACGCTTATTCTGGCGTTCCTGCCACTGATTTACCTGCCAGGCGCCTCCGGCGACTTTATTCGGAGCCTGCCGATGGCGGTGGTGACCACGGTACTGGCGTCGTTGTTTGTGTCGCTGACCATCGTACCGTTTTTGGGTAGTCGTATCTTGTCGGAACACGAAAATCCGGAGGGCAACCTGTTCCTGCGCGGCATGAAGTGGGCCATCAACAACTCGTATGCGCGGTTGTTGCACTGGGGGCTCAAGCATCCGGTATGGACCTTGCTGACGGCCGCCGCCATTTTTGGCGGGGTGGTCAGTATTGCCGGAAAAGCCGGATTTGCGGTGTTCCCGGCCAGCGAGCGACCCATGTTTTACATCGACGTAGAGACGGCGCCCGGCACCAGCATCGAGCAAACGCAACGGGTGATCGCCCAGGTTGATTCCGTGTTGAGTACCTACCTGGCGCCCGGCTTCCGCCCGCATGAACTGGCGGCGGCCACCGAACGACCCCACTCCCGGTACCCCGGCGAGGGTCCGGCGCGCGTCACCTGGTACGCCAGCAACACCGGTCGTTCGAACCCGCGGGTGTACTACAACGTGTTTTCGCAGTTGGAAAGCCCGGATATCGGCCAGGTTTTCGTCCAGCTTCAGGAAGAAACGCCACCGCCGGTCAAGGTGGCGCTGATCGACGAATTGCGGGAGCGTTTTAAAAACATAACCGGCGCCAAGATAAACGTGAAGAACTTCGAGCAAGGACCGCCGATTGAGGCGCCTGTGGTGGTGCGGCTGTTCGGAGAAAACCTGGATACCCTGCGCCGCATCGCCGGCGACGTGGAGGGAATCATTGCCGGCACGGACGGCGCGATTTACGTGAACAATCCGATAGCAACCATCAAGACCGACCTTTTTGTGAACATCAACAAGGCCAAAGCCGCCATGCTGGGCATACCCATTGAATCGATTGACCGTGTGGTACGCCTGGGTGTCAACGGCCTCAATGTTGGTGAGTTCACCAATGAAGCCGACGACGAGACCTATGGCATCACCATTACGGTGCCCAAGGAAGGCGCATTTGCCGACCTGTCTGCTCTGCGCGATCTGTACGTGACCAGCGTGACCGGCGCCTCGGTGCCCCTGCGCGATGTGGCCACCCTGGAGTTCAAGCGGACACCCAATACCATTGAGCATTTCGACAAGGAGCGCTATACCGTATTGAGCGCCCTGGTGCGCAGCGGCAAAAACGCGCTGGAGGTGATTACGCCCATTCAGGAGAAACTGGAGCAGTACCCGTTTCCCAGCGGTTATTCATACAAGCTGGCCGGGGAGCTGGAGCAGGCGGAGGAATCGTTTGGCGGCCTGGAGTACATCATTCTCGTCACCATTTTTGGTATTTTGGCGGTGCTGATTCTGGAGTTCAAAACATTCCGAAGCACGTTGGTGGTGTTGTCGGTGATCCCGCTGGGCATCATCGGGGCTGTGCTCATCCTGTTGGCTACGGGTTATCCGTTCTCTTTTACAGTGGTGGTGGGCCTGATCGCCCTCATCGGCATCGAAGTCAAGAACTCAATTTTGCTGGTGGATTTCACCAACCAGCTGCGCGAAGAGGGTATGGCGCTGGACGATGCGATCCAGCAGGCTGGCGAAGTCCGGTTTGTACCCATTCTGCTCACCTCCCTGACGGCCATCGGCGGCCTGATCCCGTTGGCGATCGAGGAAAACCCGCTGTACTCCCCCCTGGCGTACGTGTTGATCGGTGGTTTGATCTCCTCGACACTGTTGTCGCGGATTGTGACGCCGGTGTTGTACAAGTTGCTGGCGCCGCGGATGAAAGTGGAGTAAGGTGGAATTCGTCCTACGAGTATACTCGTAGGACGAATTTGCCATTATCTTGGCCCCGTCAAAAACGACAAAATGAAAGCCAAACTCTCCCACTTCGCCGCGGTGAGTGCTACAGGATTGTGCCGCTCAGAATGCCGTCGTCTGCAAATACCAAGCGCTCCCTTTAGTCCGGCAGCAAATTTCGTCCTACGAGTATACTCGTAGGACGACTTTCTATATCTAAATTGAAAATTCTTTCCAATGAAAAAAATCGTCATTCTCTTCCTCCTGCTGGCCGGATCCAATTTGGTGAGGGCCCAAACCGCTCCGCCCGTTGCCGAAGCGGACCCGATTGCCATACTGCTGCTCGACCGCATGAGCAGCGTTATCGGCGAAATGAACGCCTGCTATTTCAAAATGAGCACGGCGTATGATGTGCCGGACAACTCTTTTTTTGCGCCGGTACCCGGCATAGGCCTGGTCAAACACTTTGACGAACATGAGGTGTACATGACCGGCCCCGACAAGATGCTGATCAACTCCAATGGCGATAAAGGCCACCGCGGATTTTGGTACAGCGGCAATTTGTTTGCCTTTTACTCCTATAAGGAAAACAACTACAGCTATATCGAAACGCCGGGCACCATTATCGACGCTATTCACACCTTGCATGCCGATTACGACCTGGAGTTCCCGGCCGCCGATTTCTTCTATCCTACCTTTGTAGACGATCTGATGGAAAACAGCACCCATATTGCCTACCTGGGCACTTCCAGCGTCAATGGCGTCCAGTGCTTTCACATCGCCGCCAAGGGCAAAGACAAAAGTACCCAATTCTGGATATCGGATGATGCGCGTACGCTCCCGGTCAAGTTTGTCGTCCATTATCTGGATCACCCCGAACGACCGCAGTACGAAGCCACTTTTTCCGAGTGGGACATTAACCCGGACATTCCGGTTACCTTCTTTGAATTTATTCCGCCGCCCACTGCACGGCAAATTCGTTTTTTCCCAAAGAACCAAAATTGATTAAAAAATCAAATCCAGTAAAATGAAAAACCACTGCTTGAATATCCTCGTTTGCGTATTGTTTGCTTCGGCCTGCCTGGTCTTGCTCCCGACCCGGGTCGATGCGCAGCGCATGCAACACCAGAAGCCAACGTCGCGTCCGACAACGTCTGCCCCCAAAACCAAACCGACATCCGGCGGCCAGATCAACGGCGGCGCCACCCAGGCAACGCCCCGTCCAGCACCCAGTACCAAACCCGCACCCAGCGCCAAACCCGCACCCAGCGCCAAACCCGCCCCGAGCCCCGCGTCCGGCGCCAAACCTGCCCCCGGAAAGGATGCCGCCAGGCCGCCGGCAGCAGATAAATCAAACATGGGCAACAAAGCCAATGCCGGCAACCGGGACGTCAACATCAATTCAGGCAACCGGGACGTCAACATCAATGTCGACAACAGTAAAGACATCGATATCAACGTACAACGAAACACGGTGGTTCGCCGCAGCCCATACCACTATTCCCGCCCGCCATACTACTACGGGGGGCACCATTATTATTGTCATCACCACTACTATTACCACCCGTATCGCCCATATTACTGGGGTCCGGCGTGGCATCCCTGGGGTTTCTTTATGGCCTCTTTGGCTGTTACGGCCATTATTGTGAGTGTCAACAACATGACGTACCACTACGATCAGGGCGTTTTTTATTCCCCGTCAAACGGAGGTTATGTGGTGGTCACTGCCCCGGTAGGCGCCACCGTCACCACCATACCCCCCAGTGCCCAACCGGTGGTGATCAACCAAAATGTAACGAACAACTACTATTACGGGGGTACCTATTACGAAAAATCCGGCGAGTCATACACCGTGGTGTCACCGACAGCGGGCGCCGTGGTGGAAAACCTGCCGGAAGGCGCCGAGGAAGTGCGTATCGGTGAAGTGACCTACGTGAAGTTTGGCGAAACGTACTATCAACCGGTTCAGGTGGATGGAAAAGACATGTACGAAGTAGTACAAGTAGATTGATGGAAAACGCGCGGCCAGGTGCTCCGATGTGCCGGTATATCACTACAACGGTAGATCTTCCGCCATGGCGATCCGACCCGTGAGTACCCGGTGTACCGGACACTTGGCCGCGATATCCATCATCCGCGCCCGCTGCCCATCGTCGATATCGCCTTCGATGACAATGTTTTTGAAAAAGGTGGTCTCTGTTTGGCCATTGTCCTTGCGTGTGTCCATACTCACGCTGACTTTGATGCTGTGTACGGGCCACTCCTTGCGGTCGGCATACATGCGCAGGGTAATGGCGATGCAGGAAGCAAGCGCCGCCAGCAGGTAGTCGAAGGGATTGGGGCCGGTATCCTGGCCGCCGACGACGGTTGGTTCGTCGGCCGTCCAGGCATGTCGCTCGTTGGACAGGGCGGTGGCATAGCGGTCTTTGTGGATGATGGCGGTAACCATGATTGGGTGGAGGTTGTGTTTTAGTGTTGATTATTCAAAAAATATTGTTTTTGGGGCGCCGGTTCCAGGTGATGGAACGCATTTTTTTGCTTCAGCAAGTCATACGTCAGGATCAGTAACTGTATTTGTTTTTGTTTGTTTCCGTGTTCCACTTCGATGTTGATGTAGGGAAATCCGTTTTGCAAACAATACACGGAGAGCGAGCCGTCATCTTCATACAGGCTGTTGGCGAGGAGTGCGGTATTTATGTTGTGCCTTTTAAAAAATGCAAAATCCTGTGGTTGGGTTACCAGAATAAAATTATCGACGTCCTCTTCCGGATTGATGAAAACATCAACGGCCTCTGTGGTATCCTGATAAGAAAGGATGGAAAAGTTTTCGTCGCTGTTGTTGTGCACCGCAACGATGTAGGGTGAGGTCTGGCTTGCCTGTATGAATGAAATCAGGGTGTCGGAAAAGGACTGAATATCCTGCTCCAAATCGGCAGTGGCACTGTTGTTGTGAAACTGAAGGTTTTTCCGGAGTCCGGTATTGGTGAAAATTCTGTTAGGGTCAAACCAAAGATCCTGGTTAAATCTCCGGAACTTCAAAAGGCGTTTTTCTTCCTGTTCAACACCTGCCAAATTGAATCGCACGTCCCTTGGCAGTTCGTCCATCACTTCGGTGCAGGTTTTTTCGTTCGGGTGCAGGGCTACGAGGGTGGCTATGGCCTGGTCGGTGGTTTTCAACAGCAGACGACATTGCAACTCCCCCAGATCGACCGTTCTGGTGTTGGAATGATACCTGTCGCTCCCCAGACTCAGCCAAAGCGTTGTCAGGAGGATGGACGCTGCCAGTATAATTTTCATGTACAGAGGTTTATACATTTGTAACAAACTAAGGGCATGCCTCAATTGCGAATGTATGACAAGTGCTGTTTAGTTGGTTTATTTTTGACCGTGTTTTCAGACAAACTTGCTACGTTGACTATCCTGTGTCTGGCTTCCGGCACATTATTGCCGGCACAGACACTGCGCGATTCGGCCTGGTACACAGCCCGGCCGGGCGCCCGGTTTTCCGATCCGCTGAATGCCGTGAACGTCAAGCTTGACTTCAACGGTAACGATGAATGGTACCGGGTGACCAGCAATGATGTGGATTATGACATCCGCCCCAATTTTGCCCTGAAAAACAGGTTGTCGTTCAGTTACCGTTTCCTCTCGGTCGGTTTCTCCTTTTTGCCCGGATGGTATCCCGGAAACAACGACAATGAAAGGAGGGGAGAAACGGAGGACAACGGCCTGACCCTGAACCTCAACCTGGGCAGCTGGATACAAGAGTTGCAATACAGCAACGTCAAAGGATTTTATCTGCAAAACTCGGAAGATTTCATCCCGAATTGGGTCGACGGAGAAACGCCGTATTACCAGTTTCCCGACCTGAAGATTGTGACTTACCGGGGGGCTACCTTGTATAAATTCAATCCCGAGTTTTCCTTCCGGGCACTGGCTACCCAAACCGAACTTCAGTTGCGCAATACAGGAAGTATTATTGGCGGCCTGGTGTACAGCTACGAGATCATCGATGACAAGAGCCCATTTCCCGATTTACCCAATACCTACTACGCGCGAACCTTTGAAGCCCTTTTGAACATAGGGTATTACCACACCTTTGTCCTGGGTAAACACTGGTACGCTTCCGTGGGCGCATCGCCCAATATCGGGATATACAGCACCCGCCTCACCACGTACAGTCCGAACGAGGCGGACGTGACCGACGAGTTTGCCAAGGCGTTTTATCGCATTCGCCTCGACGCTGCGGTGGGTTACGCATCCAGGCGTTTCATTGGCGGCATCAATTACGATGGTTTTCGGGTGTTTGAGCGCGAGTTGTTGCCCAGTATCACCCGGCAATCGGTCGGAACCACGTTCCAGTTTTTCCTGGGCTATCGGTTCAACGCACCAAAGTGGCTCCGACAGCCGGTGCATACGGTGGAAAAAAGACTTCACGGAAGGTAGCAGACGCCCAAATGCTTCATCCGGATTTCACCAGGTCTATTCCAGCGTGTGGCGAAATGAATTATTCCGATCTTTGCACCGCCATGCAAGTTCACAAAGACCTCAACGCTTTACCCGCATTCCGGCGTACGGTGGTTACCATCGGCTCCTTCGACGGGGTACACGCCGGGCACAGGCGCATCCTGGACCGGGTGACGGCGCTGGCAAGGCAAAGCGACGCGGAGAGCGTGGTCATTACCTTTGAACCACACCCGCGCACGGTACTGCACCCGCAAGACACGTCGTTCAAATGTATTGATACCACGGCCGAAAAACTGGCGCTGCTGGCACAAACAGGGGTAGACCATGTGGTGTTGGCCCCCTTCTCCGCGGCGTTTGCCGCGCAAACCCCGGAAACCTACGTGGAGTCATTTTTACTGGGCCTTTTCCATCCTCGTTATATCGTCATCGGGTACGATCACCGGTTTGGCAGGGGACGCTCGGCCGATATCAACTTTCTGCGGCGGTACGAACGGGACCACGACCTCGAGGTGGTGGAAATTCCGGCTCAGGAGATCGACGACATAGCCGTCAGCTCAACCAAGATCCGCCGCGCAATGGAGTCGGCCGATATCCTGCACGCCAACCAACTGCTGGGGCGTCCCTTTGAGTTTTCCGGCACGGTTGTGGCAGGCGAACGCATTGGGAGAACCATCGGGTTCCCCACAGCCAACTTGAACATCAACGACCCGCATAAACTAATTCCTCCTCCCGGCATTTATGCCGCCCGCGCTCACTGTGCGCAAGGCGCCTTCGACGCCATGCTCTACATCGGCGACCGGCCCACCATCGAAAATCCGAATCATCCCGGAAAAACCATCGAGGTCAACCTCCTTGATTTTAACGGCGACCTCTACGGGCAGACCCTGCGCGTTCAGGTGATTGACTTTATCCGGCACGATAAAAAACTGAATGGGCTGGAAGAACTAAAGGCTCAAATCGAGCGGGATAAAATGGCTATCGGCTATCGGCTGTCGGCTGTCGGTCGTCGGCTGTCGGTAGTCGGCGATCGGCTGTCGGTCGTCGGTAGTGGGCCGTCGGCGGTCGGCGACGCGAATTCGGAAGCCAACACGCCCCCCCAAACCAACACCCCACAGCCGACCGCCGACGACCCACAGCCCACGCCCGACAGCCTACAACCCACAACCGACAGCCGACAGCCGACAACCATAGCCGTAGTCATCCTCAACTACAACACCCGCAGGCACCTCGAAGCCTACCTGCCCTCCGTAATCGCCCACAGCCCCGGCGCGCGGGTGGTGGTGGCCGACAACGGGTCGCCCGATGATTCGGTGGCCTTTCTGCGCGATCACTACCCCGGGGTGGAGGTGATTGATCTGAAGACCAATTACGGTTTTGCGCGTGGGTACAACGAAGCATTGACCCAGGTAAAGGCCGACGTCTATGTAGTACTCAACTCCGACGTGGAGGTCACTGCCGGCTGGATGGAGCCCATCCTGGAAGCCATGGCAGCCGATCCCACCATTGCCGTTGCCCAACCCAAGATCCTGGCCTGGCGCGAGAAAGACCGCTTTGAATACGCCGGGGCTTCCGGCGGATGGATCGACGCACTGGGCTATCCTTTTTGCCGGGGCCGTATTTTCCACCGCCGCGAGTTGGACACAGGCCAGTACGATGCGCCCAGTCGCTGCTTTTGGGCTTCGGGAGCGGCCTTTTTCATTCGCGCCGAATTGTACCATGCTTTTGGCGGTTTCGACGGCGATTATTTTGCGCACAACGAAGAGATAGACCTTTGCTGGCGCCTGCAACGCGCCGGCTACAGCATCTGGTGTTTCCCGCAATCGGTGGTTTACCACCTGGGTGGCGGTACGCTGGAGTACGAAAGTCCGCGGAAGGTGTACCTCAATTTTCGCAACAGCCTTTACTCGCTGCTCAAAAACGAACCCTGGGGCAAGCTGGCGTGGCTCATCCCCGCCCGGTTGGTGCTCGACGGGCTCGCCGGCGTCCGGTTTTTACTCAAAGGCCAGTTCCGCGCCATTCGCGCCATCGTGCAGGCCCATTTTGCTTTCTACGCCACCTGGTCGGATACCGTGCGCAAACGCAAGGAGGTGGCGGCCATTGTGGCGCAATACCGCATCGGACCCGAAGAGCGCAGGGGCATTTACCGCGGCAGCATTGTTTTTGCCCACTACGCCCGTCGTATCATGCGATTTTCCGAACTTCGCGCCCTGAACCCTGAATCTTGACGATCCTTCACGAAGATGCCCACTTGCTGATCGTCGAAAAGCCCTCCGGAATGCTGACCATTCCGGACCGTTTCGGCAACAAAGACAGCCTGGTCGCTGCGCTGGAGCAGCGGTACGGGCGCGTGTTTGTGGTGCACCGGCTGGACCGGGAGACCAGCGGGTTGTTGTGTTTTGCCCGCGACGAAGCCTCGCACCGCCACCTGTCCATGCAGTTTGAGCACCACACAGCAGACAAATATTATCACGCCCTGCTCGACGGGGTGATGCACCATGAGGAGGGCGAGATCAACAAGCCCATCGGCGAGCATCCGACCATTCCGGGCAAGATGACCGTGGCGTCCTGGGGCAAACCGTCACTCACCTTTTATCGGGTGATCGAGCGTTTTCAGCATTTTACCCTGGCAGAAGCGCTGATCAAAACCGGGCGCACCCACCAGATCCGGGTGCACTTTCAACACATTGGTTACCCGCTCGCGGTGGATGCCCTGTATGGCCGCCGGGAGGCCTTTTATCTGTCGGAGATCAAGGGGAAAAAGTACAAGTCCGGCAAATTTTCCGAAGGTGAAAAACCGCTCATGGCCCGCAGCAGCCTGCATGCTTCCCGCTTGCGCATCGACCATCCGGTGAGCGGCGAGCGCATGGAGTTCCGGTGCGAATTGCCCAAGGATTTTTCCGCCGTGCTCAAGCAACTGCGGAAATGGGATTTGCCGTAGGGCTATTGTTGAACAGACGCCCCCAGCAACTTACGGGCAAACACAATCTCTGCGCGGATCGGCGCGTACTCGGGCAGGTAGGCGTCGCGATCCAATTGTTTGAGCACAGCCTCGTGCTCGCCCCGGCTCAATTGCAATTCGTACGCGAACAGATGTGTGCGCCGGTACTCCTCGAAAAGCGCCTCAACGTCGGGCCGGGGGCGCAGTTTGACGTACACCCAGGCCAGCAACAAACCGGCTGCCAGGCCGCCCAGCACCGCCAGGGAGAGTGATCGGAGGCCGAATCCGCCTTTCTGGATGCGCAGGGCGGCGTAGTCGCGCTCCAGTTTGTTGACCTGGGCGCGCAGATCGTCGCATTGTTTTTGCAAAGTTTCGGTTTCCCGCGCATACTTTTGCGATTGGATCTCGGCGTCTCTCAACGCCTGTTCGAGGGTGGATACGCCTGCCAAAAGCTGCTCCAGCACAGCTTTGGTCGGGTGGTGACCGTCAGGTTGATTTTCCATGTTGCCGGGCGTTCGATGAGGGCTATGCAAAGGTACCGGATGATGACTAAAGTTGATATACTGGCCGTCGGTATTCACCCCGACGATGTGGAATTGAGTTGCTCCGGCACGCTCCTGCACCATGCCGCCATGGGTAAAACCTTCGGAATGCTTGATCTGAGCCGGGGCGAACTGGGCACGCGCGGCACCGCCGAGGTACGGGTGGCGGAGGCCGAAGCGTCGGCACACATCCTGGGCGCTGCTTTTCGCGAACAACTGCGCATTCCGGATGGTTTTTTTACCTTGACTCCCGAACATTGGCTGCCGATTGTTCAGGTGTTGCGCAGGTATCGGCCACACGTCGTTTTGTGTAATGCACCCGACGACCGGCATCCTGATCACGCACGCGCCGCCAGGCTGGTGCTTGAAGCCTGTTTTTATGCCGGACTCGAAAAAATCGAAACGGTGGAAACCGACGGCCAGGCACAGACCAAATGGCGCCCGCACGCCGTTTATCATTATATTCAAGACAAACAACTCACGCCCGATTTTATTGTGGACATCACCCCCTACATCAATCGGAAGATGGAATCCATTCTCGCTTTCCGGTCGCAATTCTGGGACCCCGACAGTGCGCAGCCGGAAACGCCCATCTCCGGAAGGGAATTCCTGGAATTCATGAAAGCCAAAAACAGGGTGTTCGGCCGGCCCATTCAGGTCGAGTTTGCCGAAGGATTCCTCTTCTCCCGCACCCCCGGTGTGAACAACCTTTTTGACCTCATTTGAACACCTGACCAAAAATTAATGCCATGCGCAGAATTCTGCTTATTCTCGGTATCCTCTTGCTCCTGCTGACCGGCGCGGCGGTCGCCATTCCCTATTTTTTCAAAGACCGCATCCTGGCAGAGGTGAAAAATGCCGCCAATGAAAGCCTGAACGCCACCGTTGATTTCAAGGACGTCAGCATCTCCCTGTTCCGCCACTTCCCCAAGCTGTCCGTGGGCCTCGACGAGATGAGCGTCACCGGCAAGGATGCCTTTGAGGGCATCCGCCTGGTGCAGTGCCAACGCCTCGACCTGGCCGTAAACCTCTGGTCGGTGCTGTTCGGCGACCAGCCGGTCATCAACGGTGTGTACCTGATCAAGCCCGACCTGCGCATTTTTGTGCTTAAAGACGGCAGGGCCAACTACGACATCACCAAACCCAGCCCGCCGGGCGCACCCGCCACCACTACCGCCTCCGGCAGCGTGAAACTCGAACATTACGAAATCCGAAACGGCAACATCCTGTACGACGACCGCTCTCTGGCCATACGGACCGACCTGCGCGACGTCAATCACGAAGGCAGCGGTGAATTTTCTGCCGACGTGTTCGACCTCAAGGCCAACACCCGGGTCGGCGCGGCAACGATCGTTTACGATGGCATCAGCTACCTGAGCAAAGCCAAAATCGACTGGAAAACCGTGCTCAACGCCAATATGCCGCAAATGAAGTTCACCATCCGCGATAACGACCTGAAGGTAAACGCTTTCAGCCTGAGCCTGAGCGGTTGGGTGCAAACGCCCGAAAACGGCGACGTGAACATGGAACTCACCTTCGGAACACCCGAAAACAGCCTCAAAAGCCTGCTCTCGCTCATTCCGGGCGCCTATACAAAAGATTTTGACGGGGTAAAAGCCGACGGCTCCGTGCAGTTCGCCGGTTTCGTGGCGGGTACCTACAATGAAAAACGATACCCCAACTTCAAAATCGCCACGAAAATCGAAAACGGCAGCGTTCAATACCCCGGCATGCCGCTCAGCGTGAAAAAAATAGCCATGGACGCCAGTGTGGAAAACAAAAGCCCCGACCTGAGCAACCTCAACGTTGCCGTCCCGGCCTTTAACCTGACCATTGGCTCGAACCCGCTGGAAGGCTATTTTTACCTGAAAAACCCGACCACCGACCCGGCAGTGCACACCAAGATCAACGGCAAACTCAACCTGCGCGAGCTGCACAGCGCCATCCCCCTGGAAGGGGTCAAAGAAATGGCCGGCATGCTCGACGCCGACGTGTTTGTGAACGCAGCCATGAGCCAGATCGAAAAACAGCAATACGAAAGCGCCAAAATGGACGGGCACTTCAAGCTCACCAACTTCAAGTACATCGCCCAGGATATGCTGCCCGTGGAGATCGGCGGACTCGACGCCAGCCTCTCCCCCCAAAAGCTTGACCTGCGCCGGTTTGACATGAAATACGGCAAAAGCGACTTCCGTGCCACAGGATCCATCGATAATTTGCTGGCTTATTTTTCGACCAACAAAACCATGACGGGCAAAATGACCCTGCGGTCCAATAAAATTGACGCCGATGAAATGATGGCCGCCGGCTCGTCCACCGCCGCCCCCGCTGCCGCCGAACCCAAACCCAGCGACCCGCCGGCAACCATGGAAAAGGCCTTCGACCGTTGGGATTTCACCGTTGACGGCCTCATCGACAACCTCAAATACGACGCTTATTCCCTTCGCGACCTCACCCTGAAGGGGCATTTTACCCCCAACAAATGGCTGTTGGACGAATACGGTCTGAAAACCGGGCCCAGCGACCTGAGCGGCAGCGGCCAACTGCTCAACGTCTGGAATTACCTGTTCGACAACCAGACCGTGTCCGGAAACCTCCAGATCAATGCCAACTACCTGGACCTCAACCCGTTTATGACGCCGGCCACCACCACCGCCGCCCCGGCCACCGGCGAACCCGCCCCGCCCCCGTCGGTGATGCTCGTGCCCCCGAACATCGACATGAGCATGAAGGCGGACATCAAGCGCCTCAAATACACCACATACAACGTAGAAAACCTCAAAGGCGAATTGCTGGTGCGCGACGAAGCCGCTGCCCTGGAAAGTATTACCGCCGATTTGCTCGGCGCCCAGTTCGCCATCAACGGCGGCTATTCGACGAAAAACCCGGCTAAACCCCTGTTTGATTTCGACTTCGGCCTGCGCAACATGGGCTTCAAAGAGGCTTTCTCCGCTTTCTCCATGGCCAAAACTTTCGCGCCCGTTTTTCAACTCCTCGACGGCAAATTCAATGCCGCTCTGCTCATGAGCGGCTCCCTGGGCAAGGACATGATGCCCGATTTCACCACCATCGACGCCGCAGGCGGCATCGAAACCGTCCAGGCAGTTTTTAACAACGTCAAACCGATCAACGAGATCGGCAACAAACTCAATGTTGACGCCTTGAAACGCCTGGAACTGAAGGATTTCAAAACCTGGTTCGAGATAAAAAACGGACGGGTGATCGTCAAGCCGTTTAATGTACAGGTAAAGGACGTAGCCATGCAAATTGCCGGCTCCCACGGGCTCAATCAGGAAATGGCTTACGAGGTGTTCACCAAGGTGCCCCGCAAAACCCTCGAGCAAAACGCCGTGGGGGCTGCGGCAAGCTCCGGGTTGTCGCTGATCACCCAACAGGCACAAAAGGCCGGCGTCAACATCCAGCAGGGCGAGTTCATCAACGTGCGGTTCGACCTCGCCGGCACCCTGACCAATCCCAAAGTGACCATGAAGGTGCTGGGCTCCGACGGCGAAAGTTCCATACAGGATCAGGTGGCAGGCGCTGCCCTGGAATCCGCCAAAGACAAGGCACAGGAAGAACTGGACAAGGCCAAAGGCCAGGCCCAAAAAGAAATCGACCGGGCAGCAGACAGCCTGCAACGCGAAGCGCAACGCCAGGTGGATAAAATGAAAAAAGAGGCCGAGAAAAAGATACAGGAAGAGGTCGGCAAGGCGGTTGGCCAGGCGGTCGGCGATACGCTGGGCAAAAAAGCCGCAGACGAAATCGGCAAAAAAGCCGAAGAGGTGCTTGGCGACCAGGGTAAAAAGACCGTGGACGATGTGAAAAAGAAAGTGGAGGAATGGGATCCTTTCAAAAAGAAAAAGAAAAACTGACGACATGCCTTTGGTCTCACCCCTGCCGCCCGACCACGACGCCGATGTGGCCGAGTTGGCTACGTTCTTCAATGAAACACTGGGCTTTTGCCCCAACAGCGTGCTCACCATGCAGCGGCGCCCGCACATCGCCAAGGCGTTCATCCAGCTCAACAAGGCCGTCATGCAAAACGACGGCCGGGTGACCAGCGACCTCAAACGGCTGATCGGCTACCTCGCCAGCCTCTCTGCCGGCTGCCGCTACTGCCAGGCACATACCATCCGGGCGGCCGAGCGGTACGGGGCTGCTGAAGACAAGTTGCGCCATGTGTGGGACTTTCGTACCCACCCGGCTTTCAGCGACGCCGAACGCGCCGCCCTTGCGTTTGCCATTGCCGCCGCCGGCGTACCCAACGGTGTGGACGAAACCGTGAGCCAGAACCTGCGCCGGTACTGGGACGACGGGGAGATTGTCGAAATCCTGGGCGTAGTCGCGCTCTTCGGATACCTCAACCGCTGGAACGACAGCATGGGTACCCAACTCGAAGACCCCGCTCATGAAAGCGGAGAAGTGCATTTGGGCAGTCACGGCTGGACGCCAGGCAAGCACCACTCCTAGGCTCAGGGTAATTTAAATGGCCTTTTAACCAACTCAACCACTTCTGCCTCCTCCGGAAAGAACAGGGTCATGCGCTGTTCGTCGAGGAAGAGTATCTGCGCGTCCGATCGAAAATACCCCCCCACCGTGTAGATGTCTATGCTCATAGTGGCCACATCAAGCGCAAACTGACGGGACTCCGGAAAAAAAACGGGGCTGTTGTCCGCCGGTCTGTTGTACAGGGCCAGGGTACTGTCGGCAAAAAAAACAGCGTAATAAGGCATTTGTATGGCTTCCACCAGACGGCCCACTTCAAGGATGCTGTCGCGTTGTTGCCATTCCAGAAAATCCCGGTTTTCACGCCTGTTCAGCTGCTCATAAGCCAATTGGTAGTTGTAAAAAGTGGACGCGCGCTGGTCGCGGATGTGTTCGTACACCCGGACGGCCTGGGGCCCGGCCGGCGCCAGCTTGTCCACCGGCACCCCTTGTTCGGTGTAGGCAACGACCGCCCATTTGCCCAGCAGCTGTTCGAGCAGTGGAGGCGCCGTTTTTTGGGCCTGGGCGGAAAAGGGCAGGAGCGGCCAAAAGAGCACCGGAGCCAGGTACTGGAGTAATATTCTCATGCAACGGACTTTAAACAATAAAGCCGCAAGATAACGCGCACTTTGTAGACCCACAATGGGCATGGTGAGGATGCAGACGCTATATTTGCTCCGCTAACCGGATTCGCCAACCCACTAAATGCACCCGACCACCCAATGTTCAACCCCTGGCACGAAGTACCCGTCAACCCCAGGTCTCCCGAGGTCGTAACCGGTCTCATCGAAATCCCGAAAGGCAGCCGGGCCAAGTATGAAATGGACAAGCAGACCGGCTTGCTCAAACTCGACCGGGTGCTCTACTCTTCCGTTTACTACCCGGCGAACTACGGCTTTATTCCGCAAACCTATTGTGGCGACGGCGACCCGCTCGACATTCTGATTCTCTCTCAGATCGACTTTGTGCCGCTCTGCCTGGTAGAGGCGAGGGTCGTAGGCGTCATGCGCATGCTCGACAACAACGAAGCCGACGACAAGATCATCGCGGTGGCCCTGCACGACGTCAGCGTGAACCACATACACCGGCTCGATGAGCTGCCGCCGCACTTTACCTCCGAAATGCGGCACTTTTTTGAAGAGTACAAACGACTCGAAAACCGCACGGTGGTCATCGACGACTTTCTGGATCACCTCACCGCCCGACAGATCGTCGAACAGAGCATCGAAGATTACCGGGCCGGAAAATGGAAGTGAAAAAACGATTGTGATATGGTATCCATCATCATGGGCTCCGATTCCGACCTGCCGGTCATGCAAAAGGCAGCGGACATCCTGAAGGAGCTGGAAGTGCCTTTTCAAATGACCATCGTATCGGCCCACCGGACACCGGCGCGGTTGTGGGACTTTGCCCAACACGCCCATGAGCGGGGCATTCAGGTGGTTATCGCCGGCGCCGGCGGCGCAGCCCACCTGCCGGGCATGGTGGCGGCCATGTCGCCGCTGCCGGTGATCGGGGTGCCGGTCAAATCCAGTAATTCCATTGATGGTTGGGACAGCATCCTGTCCATCCTGCAAATGCCGGAGGGGGTGCCGGTGGCCACGGTGGCCCTCAACGCTGCGCGCAACGCCGGCATACTGGCCGCGCAGATGTTGGCCATACACGATCCGGCGCTACAGGCGCGCGTGGTGGCGTACAAGAAGTCTTTGGAGGCGGCGGTGTTGGAGAAGGCTGGGAAGATGGGGTGAGGTGTACTTGCCACCCCTCACCCCACCACCACCAAATACTTGTTCTTCTTCCCGTTTTCCAGCAGGATAAACCGCCCGTGCAGCAGGTCTGCGGCGCCCACGGTGTGGTCCAGCGTTTCAATTTTGACCTTGTTGACGGACACGGCATTGTTCTGGACGGCCTTTTTGGCTTCGCTGCGGCTGCTCAGGATGCCGGTGTGTTCGCTCAGCAGGTCGAGCAACGGAACGCCACCCTGAATGAGGGGCAGGGCGGTGCTGTACGCCGGAATTTCCTCCGCCACCTGCTGGAGGGTGTTGGCATCGAGTTTACGCAAGGTCTCCGGTCCGGCTTTGGGGTCGAACAGCAAAGCCGTAACGGCCTGCACAGCTTCGAGCGCCTCGCCGCCGTGCAACCGACGCGTCAGTTCCTCGGCGAGCATGCGCTTCTGGGTTTGGGCCGGCTCGCCGGCCTCCAGGGCTTCTACCTCGTCGCGAGGGCGCAGGGAAAAGTAGCGCCAGAACTTGGGCAGGTCGCGGTCGTCGGCATTGATCCAGAACTGGAAAAAACGATAGGGGCTGGTCAGCTCCGGGTCGAGCCAGATGTTGCCCGCGGTGCTTTTTCCAAATTTGGTGCCGTCGGCTTTGGTGAGCAGGGGGGTTACCACAGCAAAGAGCTTCTGGTCGTCAATCTTGCGCGCCAGCTCGATGCCGGCGGTGATGTTGCCGTACTGGTCGCTGCCACCCATCTGCAAGGTGATACCATACTGGCGGTGTAGCAGCACAAAGTCGTACCCCTGCAGCAGTTGGTAGCTGAACTCGGTAAACGAAATGCCCGTTTCCAGCCGGCGCTGCACGCTTTCTTTGGAAAGCATGTAATTGACGGTCAGGTATTTGCCAACATCGCGTAGGAAATCCAGCACGTTCATGTTTTTATAAAACTCCAGGTTGTTGACCACCCGCGCGTGGTTCGACAGGGCGGGGGAGAAGTCGAGCATGCGCTCCACCTGGCGGAGCTGCCGCGCGATATTGGCGTCCAGCTCCTCATAACTCTTCAGCTCGCGCTCCGCATCCTTGCCGCTCGGATCGCCGATGCGGCCCGTAGCGCCCCCCATGAGCACAAACGGCTGGTGGCCGGCCCGTTGCAGGTGGTTGAGCAGCATGATCTGCACGTAGTTGCCAATGGTCAGCGAAGGAGCAGTGGGGTCAAACCCAATGTACCCCCTCACCTGCCCTTTGGCCAGGTGCTCTTCCACGCCGGGCGTGGTTTCGTGGATCATGTTGCGCCATTGCAACTCGGACAATAAAGACATAGCGAATGCGGAATGCGGAATGCGGAATGCGGAATGCGGAATTTTGGAGCGCGCAAAAATACGCGGTGATGCACTAATCGAGGTTATGCCCAACTACAATTTTTGCCACCTCATTGTTCAATACCCCCTAACTTTGATCCTTTATCCGAATGCCAAGCTATAGCATTTGTGTGTGCCTAAAATAGGTTGACAAAAAAAGTCAATCAAAAATGGCAAAGACAGCGCACAAAAAGTTTCAATTATCGACAAGTCGTCAGCGGACGTTCAGTGAAGCTTTCAAAAAAGAAAAAGTGTCGGACATAAA
>JANRJH010000053.1:0-163704 GCA_033764075.1 Saprospiraceae bacterium
CCTTTACATCTACATCGTAAGCGGTATGTCACAAGGAGAAATTAAAACGCTGAGCACCCAGCTCTCCGAGGCGGAGAACAGTTGGGTAGACGCCATTCCCGAAATCTTCGGCGAAAAGTGGAAACGGGCGGGTTTGCGCAAGGGACGCAGACAGGGGTTTAAAAAAGGTATCGAGAAAGGTATCGAGAAAGGGCGGGAAGAGGGTCTTTCTGAAGGACTTCAAAAAGGTATCGAGCAAGGTATCGAGAAGGGGCGGGAAGAGGCGTTTGAAGAGATCGTCAAAAAAATCATGCGCAAGTTCCCGCAGTGGAGCGACGCCGAGGTGGCGGCGTTTTTGGATGCCGAAGAAGGGTATGTCAAGCAGTTGCGGCGGATTTAGCCATTGTTATCCTCAAAGATGAACTACCCAAACTTGTTTCGGGAACACAAAATCCTGAACAGTTCTATGAACGAATCTTGACACTCATCCTTGCCCACCGACATGGCACTGATGATACCTCCTCGAATGAAAAGGGCTATTCACCGCCTTTTTTGGCCTCTTTTTCCTGTTTTTTAAAATACTTTTTGAACGGGAAGCTGTGCCGCATGGCCTCCAGATTCTCTTCCAGCAGCACGGTGGATCGTTCCAGGGTGACCAGGCTGTGCTGGATGGCGGCAGCGCTCACGGTGTCGCGCAGCAAGAGGTGGGCCGGTCCGCCGCCCTCGTACAGGTCCTTGTCGAGGGTCTGCACGAAAGCATCGATACCCTCTACGGCTTTTCCGGCCTGTGCTTCCAGCGCCTGGATTTGCGTCACCACCTGTCGAAGTTCATGGGCCAGCGTGGTGTCGTTCACCAGCGTGCCCACGGTGCCCTGGCCCTCCAGGGCCTCGTTTACGCCGGCATTCAGGTTACGCATCAAGCCCACCGCTTCTTCGGAGGCCCGGCGCAGGTTGTTGAGGGTGTTTTTCAGATCGGCGCTGATGCTCACATCGTTCAGCAGGGCGTTGAGCTGGGCGCTTTCGTTGATGTTGCGCACCGTCTCGCGCAGGTCCAACGACAAGGCCAGCACGTTCCTGTTGGTCTCGGCAAGCGTACGCAGCATGTCGTCGGTGTCGATAGACGGTCGGGCGGCGATGCGGTCGCCGGGCGCAACGGCCTCGGCGGGGGATTTGTCGGGCAGGAGGTCCACCACGCGGTTGCCGATCAGGCCGTCGGTGTTCACGGTAGCGTGCGCATTTTTTCGGATGATGCCGCGCATGGTATTGTCGATGCTCAGCCGCACTTCCACGACGGTATCGTTCAGCAGTTGTATGGATTTGACGGATCCGACCACGATGCCGTTCAGCCGCACGTTGTTGCCGGGTACCAGTCCGCCCACATCGCTGAAGTGCACCAGGACTTCGAAACGCGGGTTAAAAATACTCTGGTTGCGGCTGAGGGTGTAGAGGACGATGATGATCAACACCAGTCCGGTGAGGACAAATAAACCGAGTTTAACGTAGTCTGTGGTGCGTCGGGCCATGGGAGCGAGTGGTTGATGTGATCAGGCAAAAAACGCCAGTACCGCCGGGTCGGCGCCGGCGATGAGTTCCTCGTAGGCGCCCTCCTGCCGGCATTTGCCGTCGATGAGCATGGCGATGCGGTCGGCGGCGATGCGCGCCAGCTTGAGGTCGTGAGAAATGAGGATGGAGGATGCCTGTCGGGAATGCTGAATGGTTTTAATCAGTTCGGTGATTTCGAGGCCGGTGATGGGATCCAGCCCGGTGGTGGGCTCGTCGTACAGGATGATCTCCGGTTTCAGAATGAGGGTGCGGGCCAGTGCGATGCGTTTGCGCATGCCGCCGGACAGTTCGACCGGCAGCATATCCACGGTGTGGGGGAGGCCCACACTTTCGAGTACCTCCATAACCATGGCGTTTTGCTGCTCTTCGGTCACGTCGATCCAGTGACGGCGCAAGGGGAACTCCAGGTTTTCCCGCACGGTCATGGAATCGTACAAGGCATTGCTTTGAAAAAGGAAGCCGACTTTTGCCCGCAGTTGATCCATCTCGATGTGCGAAAGCCGGGAAATATCCTGCCCCAACACCTCAATGTACCCGCTGTCGGGCTCGAGCAGCCCGATGATGCACTTGATGAGCACGGACTTGCCTGAGCCGGATTTGCCCAGCACGGCCACGTTCTCGCCGCGGTAAACCGTTAGGTTAAACCCGTCGAGTACCACATTCTTGCCAAAGGCTTTGTGCACATCGCGTATGATGATGACGGGCTCTTTTTCTTCCATGCGTTTATTACCAGATAAGTTCGGCCACTTGTACCGACAGCAGATCGATGACAAATATCAGGATGGAGGCCAATACAACGGCGGAATTGGCCGACCGGCCAACACCTTCCGTGCCTTTGGAAGAATAATACCCTTTGTAGCAGCCCACAATTCCGACGGCAAATCCGAAGAAGAAGCATTTTACGAAAGCCGGCACCACGTCTTCGTAATCCAGGTAATCAAAAACCTGTGTAATGAACAGTTTCCAGCTCAGCACCTCGTACAGGTTGACACCGAGAAAGGAGCCGTACAGCGAAATGGCGTCGGCGATGGTCGCCAGCAGGGGCATCATCAGGGTGGCTGCCAGCACGCGCGTCACCACCAGGTATTTGTACGGATTGGTGCCCGACACCTCCATGGCGTCTATCTGCTCGGTCACCCGCATGGAACCCAGCTCGGCGCCGATGCTCGAACCGATTTTTCCGGCGAAAATAAGCGCCGTGATCACCGGACCGATCTCCCGGATGATGGCGATGCCGACCATGGCCGGCAGCTGGGACTCGACGCCGTAATACACCAGGTTGGGCCGCAACTGCATGGTGAGCACCAGGCCCATGATGAACGCCGTAAGCCCCACCAGCGACAGCGATTTGTAGCCGATCAGGTAGCACTGGTGCAAAAACTCCTGTACCTCAAAAGGTGGACGAAATGCCTCCCGAAAGAAGCGCGCGGCAAATACAGACAACTCGCCGGTCTCTTCCAACAAGGGTTTTTGTCCGGGCACCTGGGTCATAAAATGGGTTTTAGGCTGGTGGCTGGGTTCATGTCGGCGGTAAAGGTACTAAAGAGTTCGCAACCCGCCGGGGGTAATGCCAAAGTGAGCATACCGGCTTTTCAAAGCGACCGCTATTTGGCCAAATGACTCCTTTACCTTAATTTTACCCAACTTTTTAACCGATTAATAAACACGGGCAACACGCGCCCCATACCCACGGTATGAAACATTTGTTCCTGATTGCCTCCCTGTCATTCCTATCCGTTACCCTCCCGGCGCAGACACCCGCCAACGACGACTGCACCGGCGTTGTCAACCTCGGCACCGCGCCGGCTTGCCCGTCTACGGTGTTCTCCAACCGGAACGCCACTCCTTCCGACATCGGCAACGACAACCTGCCCTCCTGTTTCGCCGGCGATACCGCCCGGCGCGACGTGTGGTTCCAGTTCACCTGTCCCGCCGGGCTGCTCGACCTCCGCGTATCCCTCGATGGCGTGGGCCCGGGCGCCATCGTCAACCCTCAACTGGCCGTGTACCGGGGCGACTGCCAGTTCGACGGGCTGGCCGAGCTGACCTGCGTGTCCGCGGCTCCTGGCGAAAAAAACCTGTTTGTGGACCTGGCCGGACTGACCCCCGGCGCCAGTTACTTCTTGCGCGTGTCGGACTTCTCCGCCACCGCCGCGCCCAACTGGGGTGATTTTACCCTGTGCGTAGACAGCATCCCGCCCATCGTCACCATCGATGGCGGCGGTTCCTCGCTCTGCGCCGGCACCGTGTACGATACCGGAGGCCCGGACGGCGACTACGGCCCCAACGAGGAATTTGTGTTTGTCATTTGCCCGGACAACCCCTCCGGCTGCATAGAATTTACCCTGGATTACTTCAACATCGAATACTCGCCGTTCGGCGCCGCCGACGTGCTCGTGCTGTACGACGGCCCGGACGTCAACAGCCCTGTGCTGGCCAACATCGGCGGGGATGCCCCCAATCCGGTCGTCACCGCCGGCGGAAGCGTCTGTTTCCAGACCCGGGCGACCAGCGGCTGCATCACCTTGCAGTTTCTATCCAATAACGCCGTGCAGGCGGAAGGTTTTAAAGGCAGCTGGCGCTGCAGCCCCGCTGCCTGCCCCAATCCTCCCTTGCCGGTGGTCGACAACAGCATCAGCGCCGCCGACATCGTCGACGCCGTTTCTACCCCTGCTACTGTGGTCAATGTCGCCGATATCCGCTGCCCATCCGGCGCTTACGGTACGTTCGCCTATTCAGATGAAAACAATCCGTTGGGCCTCCAGAAAGGAATCCTGCTCACTTCCGGCAGCACCAACCTGGCCTTCGGCCCCAACACCACCATCGATAACAACGGCGTGGAAAACCAGGCTCCCGGCGATCGTGATCTCGACACCCTCAGCAACCAATCGGGCAACTTCCTGCAGTCCTTCGACGCATGTGTAATCGAACTCGACGTGTTTGTGGCCACCAACGAACTCACCTTTGAATACACGTTTGGCTCGGAGGAGTACCCGCTGTACGTCGAGACCGAATTCAACGACATCTTCGCCTTTCTCGTTTCCGGCCCCGGCATCAGTGGCGACCCGGCGCTCAACAACGCCGTCAACGTAGCGGTGTTGCCCGGCACCAACACGCCCATCGAAATCAACTCCGTCAACTATCTGACCAACTGGGCTTACTTCCGAAACACCGAGAACAGCCCGAGTATCCAGTACAACGGCCTCACCATCGATTCACTGGGCAAAAAAAAGACGCTCACCGCCCGCATTCCCGTGATGCCCTGCGAGACCTATCGGCTGAAACTGGCGGTGTCGGACCGCGGTGATTACGCGTACGATTCCGGTGTGTTTGTCTCCGAGATCAGCGGTGGCACCCCCGGCCTGGAGGCCGTTTTTGCCAGCGGGGTAGACTACCTGATCGAAAACTGCACCGGCAACCTCGATTCCATCGTCATTACCCTGAGCGAACCCAAACCCGAGGACACAGAGTTCCTGATGATCGTAACGGGAAGCGCCACGCGCAATGTGGACTATACCCTGGGTCTGCCCCCGGTCGTGGTCATCCCCGCCGGCGCTACCCGGGTGAGCTATCCGATCATCCCGCTGACCGATGCGCTCACCGAGGGCACGGAGACCATCGAGATTACCCTGGCTCGCGACTTCGGTTGCGGAGCGGTTACCCTGGAGACCATTACCGTGAACCTGAACGACAACGTTGATGTGTCCATCAACGGCAACGAGGATACCCTGTTCGTTTGTGCCGGCGCCACCGTACAACTCCAGGCGGAAGGCGCGATCGGGTACTTCTGGCAGCCTGCCGGAGCGGTCAGCGACCCGCTGGCGGCCAACCCGACGATCATGCCTGTCCAGGATGTGCAGATTCGGGTGACCGGAACCGTGGGGGCCTGTATCAATGTGGATTCGATATTTATTCGCGTTGCCGATCCCATGCTCGAGGTCGTGCCACTGACCGATACGGCCATTTGCCTGGGCGACAGTGTCCGGCTGCAAGCGCTGAACAATACGGGCGGTCAGGGGCTGAGCTGGACGCCGGTTGGCGGTCTTAGCGACCCCCAGTCCGAGACACCGGTGGCGACGCCCACCCAAACGACCACTTACCGCGCTACCATTGCCATTCCGGGTTGCACGGTGTTTGATGAAGTGACCATCCGGGTGGATACGCTCTTTTTCCCGAATGTGGCCACAGACACCACCGTTTGTCAGCACTACCCGGTTCAACTGGCGGAGAACATCGGCTCCACCACGCAGTACGACTGGTCGCCCGGCCTTTTCCTCAGCGATTCCACCATCGCCGGTCCGATAGCCATTCCCGTGCTATCCACTACGTACACGCTTGTGGCCACCAGTGCCAACGGCAACTGCGCCGATACCGCCTCCGTAAACGTAACGGTGATCCCGGCCGACCTCGACATTCAAGGCCCCGATACCGTCGGGATTTGCCTCGGCACCGAGGTGCCACTGACCGCCGTGGTTAATCCGCCGGGTGGACAAATCACCTGGTCGCCGGCCTTTTATGTGTCTCCGGCCACCGGCGAAAACGTGACGGCCAAACCCGACGAATCGGTCACCCTCTTCGCCAGTTATGTCGCCAACGGCTGTGCCGTGACCGACTCGGTGCGTATACGCGTCGATTCCCTGCCCGAACAAACCATTCAACTGGCGCCCGACAAACCGCTGTACTGCCCGGGCGACACCGTTATCCTGTTTTCCAAAACCTATGAGCCTTCGTTTTTCCCCGACATCCGTTTCAACTGGTTGCCCGGCGGCCAGCAGGAAACGCCGCCCGACTTGTGGAACCTGGTCATCACCGCCACCGATACGCTCATTTTAAAAAGGGCCGTCCAAAACGGCGCCTGCGCAGACACCGCATCCGTGCAGGTGAACGTGGGCAATATCCCCGACCTGGCGGTGATCGCCACCCCCCCGGGTGTCTGTCCCGGCGAAACCGTGCAGCTGAACGCCACGGTAAACCCCCAGCAAAAACTGGAATGGCAGGATGATCCCACCCTGTCGTGCACCGATTGCCCGAACCCGGTGGCCACACCCGCCGGCACAACGCAGTATACGGTCTCGACCCCGGACGCCGATTGCCCGGCCAGCGCTTCCATCGTCGTGGAGGTGTTCCCCTTGCCGGCGCTGGCCTTGCCCCTCGATCCGGTCATCTGCATCGGACGGGCCATCCAGATCAACACCATTTCCGAACCGGGCGTGGTGTACAACTGGACGTCCGATCCGCCGGGGTTTGTATCCACAGAGGCTACTCCGGTGGTAACGCCCGACGTTACGACCACCTACTTTGTCGATGCGCAAGGCCCCCAATGCCGAACGCAGGCGCAGGTAACGGTGGTGGTGGTGGCCGGCGACGTCAACGCCGGCGCCGACCAGACGATCTGCTTCGGTGAAATAACAACCTTGACAGCGACCACCAACGGGCCTCCCGGCAATGTGATCTGGCAGCCGGGCAGCCTGTTCGGCAATTCGATCGAGGTGTCCCCCGGTTTGACAACCGATTTTACCGCCACCTACCAGTTTGGCGACGGCTGTGCCGTGCGCGATACAGTGCGGGTGAACGTGCTGCCCCCGGTGTCCATCGGCCTCATTATCGCCGAGCCGGACACGACCGTGTTGTGCGAGGGCAGGGAACTCCGCCTGACCGCAACGGTGAACCCGCCGGATGCATCGCTGATCTGGACGCAAAACGGCGAGGTCCTGCCAGGACAAACGGATACCGTGGTGGTGGTCACCCCGGTCGGCAGCGAACCGGAGCCGACTGCCTATACGTACGTCGCCACTGCCACGGATGTCAATGGGTGTTCGGCATCCTCGGCGCCGTACACGGTCGATATTTTGCGTTGTCTGTTTGTCCCCAATACCTTCACGCCTGGAAACGACGACCTCAACGAGACCTTTGGCGTGGTGTCGCCCGGCGGACGGATCACGGTGGTCTCCATACAGATTTACAACCGCTGGGGTCAGAAAGTATTCGAGGGTGACGCGGAAAACGACCGGTGGGACGGCACCGCAGACGGCAAGCCCGCACCCACCGACGTGTACGTGTACGTCATCACCGTGCGTTTTCCCGACGGAAATGAGGAGGTGCTACACGGTGACGTCACGCTTTTGCGTTAATGGCTTGTTCAAACGCAACTAAACCCTTTTACATGCGATTTTCTCTTCTGATTGCCCTTTTTTCGCTGTTTATTACGGCCGGCGTGGCTGCGCAAACCAAAGTGGTCACCGGCGTAGTGCTGCTGAATGAAGCCGCCATGCCGTCATTCAAAAAAATTACCCAGAACCTTTCCGGAAAATGGACCACCAAGGTGGATTCCCTCGCCATCAACGACAAAACGGCGATTTTTGAAGCGAACAACGCCACGGTGACCATGGCCTATTTTGATTATCCGGATCCATCGGACGACCTGCTGGCCGCCTGTGGCATCTCCTGGTTGTGGAAAAATGCGGCCCAGTCGGCCATTAACCACAAGGCCCAGCTCGTTATCTCCATCATCGGCGAAGAACGCAGGGCGCTGGAAATGTACATGTTGTTTACCCGTTGCGCCGCTGCCGCCCTGGAAAGCACTGGCGGGATCGGCGTTTTTATGAACAGCCAGTACCTGGTGCTCGAAAAAGGTTATTACCTCACCGCCGCTGCCGGCCTGTTGAAACAGCAGTCGGTACCCTTGTATTGCTGGGTGTACTTCGGCATCATGGAAAAAGACGGGGTCAGCGGCGGGTACACCTACGGAATGAGCGAGTTTGGCAGTCCTGAGCTGGAAGTACACAGCAAGGAAGCGACCATGGAGGAATTGCACAACCTCTTGTTCGAGGTGGCACGGGAATCGGTCACCGCCCGGCGTCCGTGGAAAAACGGGGACATGTACACAACGGGAACGGGCGACAAAGTGACCCTGCGCAGCGCCACCGGCACTTACCTGGAGGGGCAGGTGCTGGAAGTAAAGTGGTAAAAAAGGTTGTTCAGAAAACGGTCACCGTGCCCACATGCTCCTCGATGTGGCCGTCGAGAAACTGGATCGCCGCTTTCCAGGTGTACACGCCCGGCGCGGCGGGTTTGCCGCGCCAGCGGCCGTTCCATCCCAATGTCGGATCATTGGGCCAGAAGTCCTTGCGCTCAAACAACAAGGCCCCGCTGCGGTCGTACACCTGCAGCAGCTTGATGGCGCTTACCGAAAAATCGGTATAAACGGTGAAATAGGAATTCGTGACGCTACCCGGCTGAAAAGCATTGGGTATAAACAACTGTGGTTTTTCAACCTTTACCTCCAGCTGATCCCAGGCGCTGCAGCCGTTCGCCGTTTCTATGGAGATGGCAATGGTGGTGCTGTTGGACAACCGGGTTTGCAGTACCAGGCTGTCCGTAATGCCCGTTAACCCCGGTGGGCGCCAGGCGATTTTCGCCAGGGGCGCGTCGGGTGGTTCCACAGCAGCAGTAATGGTGACGAGGTCGCCTTGCGAAACCAACAGCTGATCAGCGCTCAGCGCCACCGTCAGCAAGGCCGGCTCCGGCACGGTTACGTCCAGCATGTAGGTGCACCCCTGCGCATTTCGCGCGAGCAGGGTGTAGTCGCCCGCCCAGAGCCGGTCGAATTCCGGCCGGGTGCTCCAGGTGACGCTGTCGATGGAAAAGTAAAAAGGGCCTTCACCGCCGTAAACGGTATCGATGCTTATTTTTCCATTGCGCAAACCATAACATTGCACGGGGGTAATGCTTACCTTCAGGCTGTCAATGCACGCTTGCAGGGCAACAGGAGCAAACGCGAACGCAGTCAAAAGGGTCACGAATATGCGATAGAAGGCCATGAGAAACAAAGATGCGGCAATTTTAAATAAAAAGCGGTTTTTACGCGCATGCTAAAATGCTCAACTGCTGTTAGAGTCGCATCATCTGCTAAACGCTGCCTGCGTCTGCCGTATTTTATCCTTGATTCATCGGATGGCGCGCAACCATCATCGATAATCAGGAAGGAGCCACTTGACCGGTAATGCTTTTACAGGCATATTTGCAAAACAAAATATCGAAATTCGATGACACCATTCAAGCATTTCAGTAAAAATAAACACGCTGCGTCGCGCATGCGGCGCGGAACGATATTCGTTGCGGTAGCCGCCCTGCTGGCTGCCCATACCCGGTGCGGCAGCAATGACAATGGCGGCGATTGGGAGGAAGTGACTACCTATGAGGTCACCAAAGGCGTGGTGACCACGCTGGAAGAAGTGGAGACCGACAAATACGAAATCGTCGACGAGCAGATTGTCGAGGGCAAAGACGCCTCCAGGGTCATCATCAAGCGACTGAATGGAACGGTGGACTCTCTGACGCTGGCCCAGGCCCGCGGACTGGTCGGCGCCCAGGATACCGTGTACAGAGAGGTTCAGTCGCATCAGGGCTACCACGGCCATGGCATGGGCAGCGTGTTGTGGTGGGGCGCCATGGGGTACATGATGGGGCGGAGCTTCAACACACCCACCCAACCCGGATTCTACCGCCAGCAGTCCGGCAGCCCGGCCGGTTATGCGTACAACCGCACCTCGGAGCAGCTGAAGTCCACCGCCATACCCCGCACGGAAATGCGACCGGTGAGCGGCAAAAGCGGCTATTTTCGAAACAGCGGACGGGGCAGCAGCACAGGGAGTTGAAAAGGCTCGATCAACACAAACCCACAGCATGAAAAAAAGACCATTAAAACAGTTGCCCAACGCCGTTTTTAAGGAGATGGGCTGGGACTATTTTGTCGCCGAAGACACCGCCGATTACCTCACCGGCGAGGTGGCGCAAATCAGCGCAGATGAACAGGAGGCTTTTTATGAAGCCGGAAACCGCCTTTATGAGCTGTTGATCGATGCCGCCGAATACGCCCTGCGCAACAACAAGCTGACCGAAATGGGCATACCAGCCAACCTGCACGACCTCATTCGGTACACCTGGGAAGACGACGGGCACCTGCACTTATACGGGCGTTTCGATTTCGCCGGAGGGGTAGACGGCCTGCCCATCAAATTGCTGGAATTCAACGCCGATACGCCCACCTCGGTGCCGGAAACCGCCATCATCCAATGGGGGCAGCTGAGGGCCAACGGCATACCCGAGGAGCAACAGTTCAACTTCCTGTACGATGCACTGGTCGACAACTTCAAACGCCTGCGCGAACTGAACCCCGATCGGGAAGCCGCCATCCTGTTCTCCACTATGCGCGGCGCCCGGGAGGACGACCACAACGTCCAGCTGATTGAACTGGCCGCGCGCGAGGCCGGCTTTGAAACCGCCTTCCGCTACGTGGATGAGGTGATCTTTTCCGAATACAACGGCATCTTCGCGGCCGACGGGCCCGACAAAACGACCCAATACCCTTTCTGGTTTAAACTGATCCCGTGGGAGTACATCGCAACCGACGAGCCGGAGCTGATGGAGCAGCTTACCCGGATCGTCAAGCGCGGCCACGCCGTCGTGCTCAACCCGGCATACACCATGCTCTTTCAGTCAAAAGCCATTCTGGCCTACCTGTGGGAGCAGAATCCCGATGACCCCCTGCTGCTCGAATGCAGCCTGCAAGAACCCATCGGCCGCCGCAACTATCCGTTTGTGGAAAAAGTAGTGCTCGGCCGGGAAGGCGCCAATGTGGCCCTTTTCGACGCCGAGGGATTGCCCACGACCGTCCGGGCAGGGGAGTATGAAGACCAAAGAAAGGTGTACCAGGCGCTCGCCCAACTCGCCCGTGATGAAGACGGACGGTATTACCAGGCCGGTGTGTTTTTCGCTTATGAAGCTTGCGGACTGGGGTTCCGGCGCAGTCCCCATCCCATCATAGACAATGGCGCGCAGTTTGTGGGGCACATGGTGGATGCGGGTGGTTGATGGTTGGTGGTGCAGGGCGTGGAGACGTTGCATGCAACGTCTCTACCGTTTCTGGTACATGGCCACCTGTGCCCGCACATTCTCCCGGATGTTTTCGTAAAAAAAATTGTAATCAAAAATGTGGTAATTGTGAAGGCCTCCCTTATTCGGCCCGTTGTTCAGTTCTTTTTTATACGGGAATTGTTTATCGACGTATAGCCGTCCTTTGTCAAGACGGGCTCCGGTAAATGCCGGAATGATCTCAAAAGTGCCCCCTATACCGATCAGCGCCCCCAGGTTCTCGGAGGAGGGAATATACTGCTCGTCATCGCGCCAGCTCAATGGGTTTACCGCGATGGTTTCTTTGGGAGAACGCACCAGCGAAAAACCGCCTTTTTCCTGGGTGTTATAGCTGACGAAACAGCCTGTCATGCCTGGTGCGTGGCAAGGCGGAAGGCCACGAAAGTCGGCCGTATCCTGTTGGGTCACTTCCATTCCGATCAGGTATGCTGCGATCATGCGACGCCGGATTGTCTCATCCTGCAAAACGTCCTTGAGCAGTTGCTTGCCCAGATAGCTGCCCTGGCTGTGGCCCGCCAGGAAAAAAGGGCGTCCGTTGTTGTAATGCTCCAAATAGTACAAAAAGGCTCGTTTGACGTCTTCATACGCTACCGTCAGGGCTTGGGCGCCGACCGTTTCCGGATCTACGAAAGCATACAGGGTGGCCTGGCGGTATCGGGGCATGTACAGATTTGCGGTACCGTAAAAAGCGCTCAACTGTACTTTTCTAACCATCCGGTTGCGGGCCAGGACGCTGGAGTCGGCGATCGGGCCATTCCAGCCATCAGGCTTGAGGTAGGTAGTTGGGTGCAGGAAAAAAACATCCACCAGATAAACCGGTTGTTCCTGTACGGTATCCCAACTGCCGGCCAGCGCGTAGTCGGGCTCCGGCGGCACACCGGTCGGGTTGAACGGGTGATCTGGTTTGTTTTTATTCAGGGCTATTTTCAGGATGCGCTCCGTGCTGCATCCTGTGGCAAAGCCGGCAACCAGCACCAGAAGGAGTATGTTTTTCATAATCGTCCGCTGGGTTCGACGGATTTCCGGGTGCAGGGCATGGAGATGTTGCCTGCAACATCTACTGTTTTTCCATCACCGTGGGCAGCGGCGCGATCATCGTGTTCCACCGTTTACGGAGCTCTTCGGCCCGGCGGCGCTCGGCGTTGTTCGGGTAGGGGCGCTTATCCAGGGATTTCTCCTCCGCCACCGAGTCGCCGGCGCCTGCTGTCGCCGCGTGGTTGGGCGCAACCGGTTTTGGGCGAACGGCGCCAGGTGCAGATCGGGGCAGCACAACAGCAGGTGCATCGGAAGTCTTGGCGGGCGTCGGTTCTTCATCGTTTGCGACAACTTCGGCAGGGGTGTTGGCCGGCAGTTCCTGCACAGGCGCCTCGGATGGAGCAGGGGAGAGCGGCTCGGCTTGTGGAGCAGGCTGCAAGGTAGACATCCAATACAAACCCAGGGCCAACACAACCACCAGTGCGCCAGCCATGGACCAGGCGCGCCACGTCCAGCCCTGTTTCGGTGTGGGCATGTGCGTGCGAACGTGTTCCCAGACCCGTTCGGACGGAACGTCCCACCCGTTGGGAGCAGGCGATTCCGGCAAGTCCTTGAAAGTTTGGCGGAAGAGCTCGTCGATGGAGTCGAATTCTTGTGGTTCGGTCATGTTAAAAGGCCGGTTGAACGGATTTGGGTTAGGTAATGTAGGACTTGTCGATGATTTTTTTCAAAAATTCCCTGGCTTTAAAGAGTTGGCTTTTGCTGGTGCCGATGGAAATGCCGAGTTGTTCGGCAATTTCTTCATGGCTGAATCCTTCTATGGCATACAGGTTGAAAACGGCCCTGTAACCCGGTGGCAACTTTTGCAGCACTTTCATGAGCGACTCGGCATCCAGGCGCGATGAAATATCTTCATCGGTTCGGAAGAGGTTTTCGAAGGGGGAAAAGTCTGCCGTGTCGCGCAAAAAATCGCGCTGCTTGCGCAAATGGCTGAGGGCCGTATTGACCATGATCCGTCGTATCCAACCGCCCAATGCCCCTTCGCCACGAAACTGCGCCATGTCGCGATACACGCGAATGAACCCGTCCTGCAACATGTCCTCCGCTTCGGCCCGGTCTCGGGCAAAACGGAGCAAAACCCGGAACATCGGCAGGCTGAACTGGCGGTACAAGGCCGTCTGGTGCGCCATGCTGCCGTTCAATACACCCTCCACCAATTCCTGGTCGTTCCATTGTTGCATATTTCGAGGTGCTGTTTTGTTTGATGCGTTTAAATGAAAACGGGTTGCCTGTGGGTTCGAGCTATTTACCACCCATCCATTCCACGGTCTTAAACGACGGATGGGTTTGCACGGTATACAATGAACGCTCACGGAGGCGAATTTCCCGGATGGGTATGTCTTCCCCGTCTACCAGACATCGTTTGACAAACTCGGGAAACCCAACCAGATAGATCAGCACCCGTTGATGGGCCGGTGTCCAGGCGCCTTCAAAATGGTGATGGAGGGTAAACATCCCTTTTAAGCCTATGGTTTCAAAACGGCTCAGCCGGTACCGGCCCTGGTCGCAGCCGTAACCGTCGCCCTCATCGTCGTACAGGTGGCTGGTTTCGGATCCTTCCCGGTAAAAAACGTACAACGTCAGTTCGTCCACCGGCTTTTCATCGGTCCATTGCCGGACCGGGTGCACCGGCAAAACGGCGCCGGCACGCACGAAAAACGGGATTTGATCGGGCATGAGGTTGATGGTCATGGTTTCCCGGCAGGCCTGGCCGTTCCAGAAGTAGTACCACAGCCCCTTGGGCAGGGTTACCTCCTGGCGCTGCACTTTGGGCTGGATAACCGGACTGACCAACAGATGGTCTCCGAACAGAAAATCCCGGTCTTGTTTGAGCAGCTTCGGGTTTTCAGGGTCGTCCATGAAGGCGTGGCGAATGACGGGATCGCCGTGTAGCCGGTGCCGGTAGAAAGCGGTGTACAGGCAGGGCAACAGGGAATACCGCAGTTCGATGGCCTTTTTGGCAATCTCCGTCCATTTGTCGCCAAAGGACCAGGGCTCCTGATCCACCTGGTGCAGCTTGGGGTCGGCCAGCTGCGCTTCGTCAGTCAGCGCGTCGCCGCTGAGGTGCTGGCCCATGCTGTGCACGCGCATGAGGGGGTGGAAAACGGCCAGCTGGAGCCACCGCACGAACAATTCAGGCTCCGGCTCACCGGCGAAGCCGCCGATGTCGGTGCCACAAAAGGAAAAGCCCGATACGCTCAGGCGCTGGCATTGAATATTGGCGATTTGCAGGTGTTCCCACGACGACCAGTTGTCGCCGGTCCATACGGCCGCATAGCGCTGGCCGCCGCTGAAGCTGGCGCGGGTGAGCAGAAAGGGACGGTCTTGCGGACGCCATTTGCGCAACCCTTCCGTGCTGGCGCGGGTCATCAGCAGGCCGTACAGGTTGTGGTGGCGCCGGTGGCTGCCGGGGTGGCCGTCGCCGGCGTGCATCACATGATCGGGTAGGGTTTTGTGGTGCACGTGAAACACGGCGGGCTCGTTCATGTCGTTCCAGAATCCGGCAACACCGGCATCCAGCAGGGGCGGGTGGAGGTCGGCCCACCAGTCGCGTGTTTCCGGCCGGGAAAAATCGGGGAAAGCACAGAAGCCTGGCCAGACCGGCGCGTGCACGCGCTCGCCGTCGGCCGTTTTCAAAAAGTGGTCGCCCGCAACGCCCTCCTGGTACACCGCATAGGCGGGGTCTTCCTTGATGCCGGGGTCCAGCATGAGCACGGTCCGGAACCCCAGCGCCCGGAGTTCGTCTACCAGTCCCTTGGGTTCGGGAAAATGCGCCTGATCCCAGGTGAAGCACCGAAAGCCGTCCATGTAGTCGATGTCCAGATAAATGGCGTCGCACGGAATCTGCAGTCGGCGGAAGGTTTGGGCGATGTCGCGCACCCGGTCTTCGGGGTAGTAGCTCCATCGACACTGGTGGTACCCGAGCGCCCAAAGCGGCGGGAGCGGGGCTTTGCCGGTGAGCCTGGCGTAAATGCGCGCCGTTTCGGTCGGCGTAGGGCCGCTGAAGAAGTAGTAATTGACCTCTCCGCCCTCGGCGCCGAACGTGACGCACTGGTCGGCCTGGCTGTTGAAATCAAACCAGGTTTTGAAGGAGTTGTCCAGAAAAATCCCGTACGAGAGCCCCTGGTAAAGGCTGAAATAAACCGGGATGGCGCGGTAGAGCGGGTCGGTGTCCGGCGAAAACCCAAAAGCGTCGGAGCACCAGTTCTCCAGTTTGCGCCCATGCAGGTCGACGGCGCAGGGCTTGTCACCCAGGCCGTAGAAGACCTCCCTGGGCCTGCACTTGAGCTGGAGGCGCAGGTCACACCAGCCTTTAAGGATAGACCGTTTGGCGGCGTACCCTTCGGCATCTTCGCACAGGAGGCGGTCGTCGGCGTCAAAAAAGCGCACCCGCAGCTGTTGCTTGGACACCACCACCTGGAGGGCCTCGGTGTGCAGCACATAATCGTGCTCATTTTCTGTCAGGGAGGCGGTCACCCGTGCCGGCTCGAAGTCGGGGTCAAGGGCATACGAATGGTCATGCGCGAAGGTGCCGTCATGGCTGTACCGCAATCGAATAATGTCGGCCGCAATCACCTGAATGCGCAGGGTCACGCCGTTTTGGCAGCACATCTCGTAAGCGTTGTCGCGCCAACGCACTTCGGATACGTGATCCGGATGCCGCCATTCGTAGACATCTTCATAGCGCAGGCTGACATCGGCCTCCGAAAAGGGAATTTCCCTGGGAGGAGCGGGCGCCGCTTCAGGCAGCGCCGTTTCAGCGGGCTCCGACAGGTGCAGCGTGGGCTGTTTTTCAGGCAGTTCGTCCGGTGGCGATTTCGGTTTTTTCATGTCGCGTGCAAAGATAGAACATAACCGTGCCGTATGCTCGGGGTCAGCGCGTTCTGTTCCTGAGCGCCTCCACCACGCCGGGCAGCCCGATGGTGGCCGGCTGGTCGATTACGCTCAGGTTGGGCATCTGCGCCAGTACGTCGTTGACCTGCGGGTTGGGGTCTATGTAAATAAACGGGATTTCCGGGTCGGCGTACATCATCAGTCCGGCAGCGGGGTAGACCTGCAGGGAGGTGCCGACGATCAGGAAAATGTCGGCTTTTTGCGCCCATTGGGCGGCAACCGGGAGCATGGGCACTTCTTCGCCAAACCACACGATGTGGGGGCGCAACTGGGCGCCGCGTTCGCACAGGTCGCCGAGGTGAAGGTCTTTGTCCCAGTCATAGACTAGCTCGGGGTGCCGTTCGGATCGCACCTTGCGCAGCTCGCCGTGCAGGTGCAGCACGTTGCGGTTGCCGGCGCGCTCGTGCAGGTCATCTACGTTTTGGGTGATCACCTGCACGTCGAAGTAGCGCTGGAGCTCGGTGATGGCCAGGTGGCCGGCGTTGGGCTGCACGTCGAAGAGCTGACGGCGGCGCTGGTTGTAAAAATCGAGTACCAGCTCCGGGTTGCGCCGCCAGCCCTCGGGCGAGGCCACCTCCTCTATGCGGTGGTTGTGCCACAGGCCGTTGGCGTCTCGGAAGGTGCTGATGCCACTTTCGGCAGAGATGCCGGCGCCGGTGAGGACGACTATGGTCATGGGTTATCTGTTGAGCTTGCTGTTCCGGTAACCGTACAACGCATACACCGCCACGCCCAGCGCCATCCAGAATAAAAAGCGCGACCAACTGATGAACATGACCTGCGACATCATGAACAGGTTCAGCAACAGACCCAGCACCGGAATCAGCGACCAGCGCTTCCAAACAGCGAATGCCGACACCACCAGGGCAATGGCATAAAATACGTACAGGGGTGAGGTTTCGAGCAGGGTGGCGCCTTCGGCAGGGGAGAAACTGTGGGCAATGAAGTCCGGGTTCGACCAGTACATAAGTGCGAGCAACAGGGCGAAGGTAGCCGGCAGCCACACCCGGCTGTCCAGAAACCACACCTTGAAACGGGCCTGGGCGGTCATGCCCGAGGCGTCCATGCGCAACACACCCGCACACACCACGGCGAAGGCGAACAGCGTGCCCAGGCTCGTCAGGTCGGCCACCTCGTTCAGGTTCATAAACAGCGCGGGGATGGCCACGATGGCGCCCGCGAGCAGGGTGGAAAAGCCGGGGGTCTGAAACCGGGGATGTATTTCGGCAAATTTTTTGGGCAGCAGGCCGTCCCGACTCATGGTCATCCAGATGCGCGGCTGGCCCAGCTGGAACACCAGAAAAACGCTGGCGGTGGCCACCACGGCGCTGAGCGCGACGAGCCCGGAGAAAAAGTTGAGCCCCACCTGTTCAAACACAAACGCGAGCGGGTCGCCGACGGCGAGCTGGTCGGAAGGCACCATGCCGGTGAGGATGAGCGCAATCACCACATACAGGACGGTGCACAGGGCCAGGGCGTAAAACATCGCCAGCGGCAGGTCGCGCTGGGGGTTCTTGCACTCCTCGGCCGTCGTGCTGATGGCGTCGAAGCCGATGTAGGCAAAAAATACCGCCGACACGCCTGCCAGCACACCCCGGACGCCGTTGGGCGCAAAGGGCGTCCAGTTGTCCGGCTGCACATAAAAAATCCCCACCAGGATAACGGCCAGGATGACCCCCAGCTTGAACAACACCATCATGTTGCTCGTGTGTTTCGACTCCCGGATGCCCCGGTACACCAGCCACGTAAGCAATACACTGATGCCAAAAGCCGGCAGGTCGGCAATGATCGGCAGCCCCAGGAGGTTGGGCGCTGTTTCCCAGGCAATCAGCGCCTCGCGGCCCGCTTCGCTCAGCGACGCCGGGTCTGCCAGGGCGGCCGTGCGGGCCGACTTCCAGTCCACCGTCATCCACAACGGCAGGTCAAGGCCGATGCCCGACATGAGCCCGGTAAAGTAGTCGCTCCAGGAAATGGCCACGGCAATGTTGCCGATGGCATACTCCCACAGCAGGTTCCACCCCACAATCCAGGCGGCAATTTCGCCAAACGTAGTGTAGGTGTACGTGTAGGCGCTGCCCGACACGGGCAGGGCCGAGGCGAACTGGGCGTAACACAGCGCCGAAAATCCGCAGGCTACCGCCGTAAAAATAAACAGCAGGGATACCGCCGGACCCGCCGAAGCGCTCGCCGCGCCGATGGTGCTGAAAATACCGGCGCCAATGATGGCGGCGATGCCCAGCGCCGTGAGGTCAATCACGCGCAGGTTTTTTTGCAGGCCCGCCCCGTGCACGTTTTCGGCGGAGGCTAGGGCGTCTTCAAAGGTTTTTCGGCGAAGCAGGTTGTTCCAGATTGACATGGGCGGGCGGACAGCGTTTCGTTTTTATCCGGGCAAATATGCGCATTTGCCCTATGCCTTGTGCGCCCGGATGGAAAAAACCATCGGAATAATGTCTTCCAACCCTTGAATCCGGTAGCGCCCCTGCTCGTCGCGGACGGTTTTCTGAAAACAATTGAACGGCGAGTAGGGGTACTCGTGCAGGAATTCAATCACCAGGCCGGCGCCGGCGAGGCTGCTGATCACCTCGCCAAGGGGGTGGTTCCAGCTGTGGTCGCGGTACCGGATCGGCTCGCCGGCATGATCGGTGTAGGTGCCGGTGTTGTCAAGTGAAATAACGCCGGCGTTGAAGTACGGATAGGCAAACCGCTCGAAAGCGTCGTCGAACATCCAGACCATGGGGTGGAACTCGGCGATGTAGAAGACGCCGCCGGGCTGCAGGAAATGCGCGATCACAGCCGCCCACCGGGAGAGGTCGGGCAGCCAGCCGATTGTGCCGTAGGACGTGAACACGATGTCGAACGCACCGCTCAGGCGCCGGGGCAGGTCGTAGAGGTTGCAACAGACGAAGTGGGCATCCAGCCCCTGTTCGGCAGCCAGCATCCGGGCCTGTTCGATGGCGGCGTCGGAGAGGTCGGCACCGGTCACCTGTGCGCCGAGGCGGGCCCAGGAGAGGGTGTCCTGGCCGAAATGGCACTGCAGGTGCAGGAGGCGTTTGCCGGCGACATCGCCCAGTTCGTTCAATTCAATGGGGGTCAGGCTGGTCTGGCCCTCCTTCCAGCCTTCCAGGTTGTAAAAATCGGACTGCAGGTGGACACCGGTGCGCAGGTTCCAGGCATGGCGGTTGTCTTCGAAGTAGTCGAGGTCGTTTTGCATGATTACAAGAACTCACGTTTGCTTATCTATTCCTAAAAGGTCCCTCAAGTCCTCCAATCTTATGGTTTGGACTTTGGGAAACTGGATGTTTTTTAACACTTGAAAATGTTTATCATGTGTTACTATAAAATCGGCTTGTCCGGCGACAGCGCAGTCCACAAATTTATCGTCATCCGGGTCTGCTTCTATTAAACTCCAACGATAATGCGGGTTGATTAATTCCACATTGGAGAACTCCAGAAGAAAGTCGAGCCGTTCACCCGACAAATCTGCTCCGTACCTGTGTATACTCTTTTCCAGATATTCTGTAAGAATTTCATTGCTGACCAAAAGTGTATAACGTTGGTTTATAATGGCTTAGAACACCCACCAGTATTTATGGTGTGGCAAAACAGATACCAGAAAAACATTGGTGTCCAGAACAAGTCGAGGTTTACCGGCCATCTTCGTCCAGCCATTTGTCTAGGTCTGCATCTGTGATATGGCGTGCTTTTGCAGCTTCGGCAACCTTTTCGGTGAATCGTGACGCAAAGAATCTGGCAAGAAGGTTTTTCAACTCAATAAGTTCTGCTTCGGATGGTTCAAATGAATATATTTTAAGCAACTCTAACTGGAGTGCGCTTAATTTCTGGCTGGATTGATTTGTTTGCGTCATATCTGCGGTGTTTAGCTTCTTGTAAAACAAACATTCAAGATGTTTTGCTGCAAATATGACCCAATAAACCAGATTTTGCAAGTGTAGCGTCCAACGAATGCCCCTTTTCCCGGCGCAAAAGACCGCTGCATGGTGTTAGAGCCCGTTTGTTAGTTAAACTTTTTTTAAAGTTGGCCTTTCGGATACCCCTGCTGTGTTGATTTAGGTTTAGCAATGACTACTTTTGTACGTTGAAATGGAAAAATTGCTTGACGATATGCGCTTGCTGTTGTTGATCTGGCTGCTGGGTTGCGGAACGTTGTGGGCCCAGCCCACGCCCCGCCCGGGTCAGACCATCAAGGTGTCTCCGATGGGCACCAACCTGTACCCGGAATCCAGGCAGCCCAAAAACGCCAAAAACAGAACCATATTCCCGGAAACTTCGGCTGTATCGCCGGCAACCGTGCAGCCCACTGAAGCACCCGGAACGGCATCACCGCCATCAGGCGCCGGTAAAGACCTGCGCCAGGAATCCAGGAGCACCAACCTTGCCGCACCCCAAACGGCCCCGTCGCTCACCAGGCCCGCCGAACCGGTCGGCGTACAGTGGATGACCATCGAAGAGGCCGTGTCGCTCCAGCGGGCAGACCAGCGGAAGATTTTTATCGATGTGTATACCGACGGTTGCAGCGAATGCAAAAAAATGGACCTGTCCACCTTCGGCAACGCCGCCGTGTGCGACTACCTGAACCAGCACTACTACCCTGTGCGTTTCAACGCCGAACAAAAGGAAAGCATAGCGTTCAAGGGCGAGACATACCGGTACGTACGCAGCGGCAGCGGCGGACACCACGAACTCGCCGCCTTATGGCTGCTGGACAGGCTGAACTTCCCCACCTGCGTTTTCCTGGATGAAAACCTGGACATCATTCAACCAATTCCCGGTTACCAGGACGCCGAGAAATTGCTCACCATCCTTCAATACTTCGGAACCGACAGCCACCGAACTACCCCGTGGGAGACGTTTGAGAAACAACACTGAGCGATTTTCGAGTGGCGAGTGGCGAGTGTCGAATGTCGAGTGATGTGTACGCTTGGTAACCCGTGGACGCCAGGCGTACACGCCATGCGATTTTCGATTTTCGAGTGCTGTATACGCTTGGTAACCCGTGGAAGCCCGGCGTACACCTCATTCGACACTCGACACTCGCCATTCGCCACTCGTCTACCGTTGCACAAACGTCACCAACAACGTGCTCTTCTCCGGGCCGATCACCTTGTCGACCGTCAGATAGGCGCCAATTTCCACGCTTTTTTCCTCGCCCAGTTTCATCTCCTGCCTGTTTTCCTCCAGAATGCCGGCCCAGGTGCGCAGCGGCGCGTGGGCCTCGGACAGTTTACTCAGGAAATTGAGCTGCAGCACGGCTTCCTTGAACCACATGCTGTCCGGGAAATCGCTGTAATCGCCCGGAACCGAAAACCGGTATTCCTGGATGGTTTCCTTGCAGATGTCCTGCTCGATTTCCAGCAATACGTTGGTGTCGAAAAAGATAGATTCCAGCGATTGCTGCCCTTGCTGCTCGTACAGGTACTGTACAACGTGCGGCAGGTCTTTGGAGAAAATCGGCGCCGGCTTGTACGGGCACTTCTGTTCGGTTTTGCAAGCGAAGGCACCCAGCAGGAACCCACAAAAAACTACCGGAATGGCATTCGTTTTCATGTTTGTACCTTGTTTACGTATTTAAGCGCGGAAGAAACCACGAAGGTAGCTACTTTTGGGGCTATCGGCTATCGGCTATCGGCTATCGGTTGTCGGCTGTCGGTTGTCGGTGGTCGGTAGTCGGTAGTCGGCTATCGGTAGTCGGCGGTCGGGTGTTGGCGGTCGGTTATTTGTGGTTTTGGTGGCATGTTGATTTCATCCCAATTCGGCAACAAACGGACCTGATACACCAAACGACAGACCAAGCGTAAACGTATTCCGCATTCCGCACTCCGCATTCTGCATTCGAAGAACCATGCTTATTCGCAACATCAAAATCCTCGTTGGGGCCGAGCGCCAGGCCCGCATATTGGCGCGGGGCGCCGACATGGCCGATTTGCCCCAATTGCACCACGCGTGGCTGCTGTGTGAAAACGGGCGGGTCGCCGATTTTGGCGAGATGGACACCTGTCCCGACCGGGCGGACACGGTGTTGGACGCCTCGGGCCGTCTGGTGTTGCCTTCCTGGTGCGACTCCCACACCCATTTGGTGTTTGCAGCCAGCCGCGAGGAAGAGTTTGTCGACCGGATCCGGGGGATGAGCTACGAAGAGATCGCCCAACGCGGCGGCGGCATTCTGAACTCGGCCAGGCGTTTGCGCGAGATGCCGGAGGACGTGCTGTTCGAGCAGGCACACGCGCGCCTGCAGGAGGTAATCGGCTGGGGCACCGGACTCATCGAGATCAAAAGCGGATATGGACTGAGCCTGGAAAGTGAGTTGAAAATGTTGCGGGTGGCCCGACGCCTGAAGTCGGTCAGTCCGATCCCCATCAAAACAACCTTCCTCGGCGCACATGCCGTGCCGGCGGAATACCGGTCTGACCGGGAAGCATACATTCGCCTGGTCATCAACGACATGATTCCGCGGGTGGCCGGCGAGGGGCTGGCGGATTATTGCGACGTTTTTTGCGACAAGGGCTTTTTTACCCCCGACGAAACCGACCGCATCCTGAAAGCTGGCCTGCAATACGGGCTCAAGCCCAAAATTCACGCCAATGAACTCGGCTATACGGGTGGCGTGCAGGTGGGCGTAGCGAACGGCGCCGTTTCCGTGGATCACCTGGAATACACCGGCGACGAAGAGATCGAAGCGCTGCGCGCCGGGCATACCCTGCCGGTGCTGTTGCCGGGATGTGCGTTTTTTCTGGGTATCCCCTACGGACCCGCCCGCAAAATGATTGACGCCGGTTTGCCGGTGGTGCTGGCCTCCGACTTCAACCCGGGCTCGTCGCCATCCGGGCGAATGGCTTTTGTGGTTTCGCTGGCCTGCATCCGCATGGGTATGCTGCCCGAAGAGGCCGTCAGTGCCGCTACCCTCAACGGGGCGGCGGCCCTGGAGATGGGGCACGCGTACGGCAGCCTGGCCGTCGGCAAGCACGCCAATTTTTTTGTCACCCGGCCCATGCCCTCGCTCGCATACCTGCCTTATGCCTTCGGCAGCGATCCGGTGGAGACGGTCGTGCTGGGTGGGCGCGTGTGGAATTCGCAATAATTGGGCTAAAATGCCGTTTTTTTTGCTGTTTCGGGCTAATGCATGTTAAGATCGGCATACTACACTTTTTCCATGTGTCGGATGTTGAACGTTTGTCTATTTTTGCGCGCCGATTGTACAAGTCGTTCCGCTTCCGGAACGGGTTAATGCGTCGTGTTAAAGTTCAAATGACCAGACAGCGTACCCGCTCCCAAAGGCATCTGAACCAAAATTTCCCAACAACTGTGACCTTCCAACAACTTTTGTAAATCCTCCCGGCATGAAAAAATTATTAATCCCCTTCCTTTTTTTGGGCGTAACGACTGCCTTACAGGCCCAGACACCCGAGAACATAATCGTTCATTCCCCGCTTACACCTGCCCTGAATGCGCAAAACCGGTCGGCGCTGCCCTGTAATGCCGCCGGAACGTTTGCCCTCGGCCAGTTTATCGGACAAAGCAACGATACCGACCTGGACACCATTTACCTCTGTTTTGGCGACTCCCTGTTCATCGATCACAACGGCGACTCCGACCTCAGCAACGACCCCGACCCCGCCACGCCCAACGGCATCGCCTGGGCGTTCTACGACTGCCCGCCACTCATCGCCGGCGACAACCTCCAGGCCATCCTGGCCGACCCTTGCCTGACCGTCGACCCACCCCCCGCCAACGGTATCTGGATTGCCCGGGGTGACATCACCGGCGACATCTGGCTCCAGAACCAGAGCGCCGCCCAGAATACCTTCAATGCGGGTCTGCCCGTGGTGCTGCATTTTGCCCCCATCACCCTCGACAACTGGGCTCTGCCCGGATACGACTCCCTGCCCGGCTTCCCGCCCGGCCCTTGCGTAAACGTGAATACCGCAGCCCAGTTCGCCGTGGCCTACCTGAACCCCATCCAGGAGTCCAACGTGACCAATACCTACGCCGGCGACGACTGCCTGGGTTATTTTCAGGTGAAAGGCGGATTGCCCGAACTGATGAATGGTACAGCGCTGTACAACATTGACGTATCCCTGGCCGCTAACCCGGAGGTGAAAGCGCTGATCCACCTTCCTCCGCCGAATTGGTTCAACAGCGCTGCCGTGCCGTTCTCCGTTTCAACGCCCGGCGTGTACACCGTGACCATCGAGGATGGTAAAAGCTGCGGAACCCAGTTCCAGATCGACATGAGCGGCTGCAATGCCGCCGACAATGCGACCATCGCACCACCCGATACGGTTTCTCCACCCGGCTCCACGCTGTGCGTACCCATTACCGTTCAAAATTTCAACAACCTCATCTCCGCTACCTTTAACCTGGGCTGGGATCCGGCCGTCATCCAGTACGTCAGCGTGCAAAACCCCAACCCCTTGCTGGTGGACTTTGACGCGAACAGCCTGAACGAGATTCTGGCGGCCAACGGGCAGCTTGGTGTCAATATCTTCGACCTGTCGGGCGCCTCCTTCACCATTCCCGATGGCGAGTCCCTGTTCGAAGTGTGCTTCAACATGATTGGTATGCTCGACGAGTGCAGCCAACTCTTTGCGCCTAGTTCCCCGGCGGTCACCACCATCGAGATTGCACCACTCGGCACACCGACTGCACTCATCTTCGACACTGCGCTGATCTGTGTGCGTTACCTGCCGCTGGAGGTCATCGTCGGCCTGACCGATACCATCTGTTTCGGCGGCACGAGCTCGGCCACCCTCTCCATTACATCCAAAGGCGGTATTCCACCGTACTCCCTCACCTGGCAGCAAGTTCCGGGCGGCGCCGTCAACAGCGGTTTTCTGCTGAACGACGGCGATACGTTCCTGTCGGCCCCAGGCGCCATCACCAACGGCACCTACATCATCCGCCTGACCGATGAGAACGGTCTTGGAGAGACCGTGATCGACACCCTGGTGGTGGACTTTCCCACGCTGGGTGCGTCGCTCGACCTGACCCAGACGCCGACCTGTTTCGGATCCTGCGACGGCGAGGTGTCTGCCAATGTGCTGGTCAACGGCAGCGTGGTGCCCAACCCCAACCCCGGTGCATACCTGTTCACATGGAGCGGCCCGGGCGTTACACAGGGCGTACAGATGCAGGACAGCCTTTGCGCCGGCAACTACTTTGTAACGGTCACCGAGGCCAGCTCCGGCTGCTCGGCACTGGCCTCGGGCACCCTGTCGCAGCCGACCCGTGTGCGCGACGACAGCATCGCCGTGGTCCAGGCTTCCTGCTCCGGATTGAACGACGGCTCCATTGAGTACTTTGTACAGGGTGGAACACCGTTTGCTGGTGGTAATTACGATTTTAACTGGACCTATTCGCCCGACGGCGTTCAAGGCCCGTTCCAGGATCAAGCGGGCATTTCCAATCCGTTCCTGCTGAACAACAAAGCTGAAGGTATTTATTACGTGACGATAACCGACGCCAACGGTTGTACCCTGGAAGACTCCGTCGTGCTGACCTCCCTGCGCACCGTGGACCTCACGGCCGTGGTGACCAACACCTCGTGCGCGGGCACCACCGATGGTATGATCGAGCTCACGGTCACCGTCACGCCATCAGACCCGGGCGACAATTTCTTTTTCATCGTCCTCCCGCCGGGGGTGGGAACGCAAGACTGCCAGACGCCGCTTACTTGCAAACTGTCCGACCTCCCGATTGGCACCTACAACGTGTTGGCCATAGACAACATCGGCTGTCTGGATACGGCCAATTTTGTGGTCGAGTCCCCGGCTCCCCTTGTGATGGACACTTTTGCTTATCAACTGCCCAGTTGCGTGCTGCAAAACAATGGCGCCATCACGGTGATCACCCTCGGGGGTACCGGAAGCCCGATGACGTACCAGTACGAATGGGAAAACGGCGCGACCGGACCCAGCCGAAGCAATCTGCCCGTGGGTATGTACGCCGTGACCGTGACCGATCTGAATGGTTGTCAGGACTCCCTTTCTTTTGACCTGCAGCTTCCGCCGGCGCCGACCATCACCGGTATCGACTCCGTTTCGGTGCTTTGTGGCGCCGACGGATGCCTGACCGTCAATGCAGACAGCACCGCGGTGGTGTTTACCTGGTTGGACCTGAACGGCGCAGCCGTCGGTAATACGCAGCAAGTCTGTAACCTGATCGGCGGCACGTACATCGCCATCGTCAGCGACGATCAGGGCTGCGAGTCCACCGATACCGTCACCCTGGCCGGCGTGGAACCATTGTCCATATCCGACACCACATTCATCCTGCCTTCCTGTTTTGGGTATACCGACGGCCGCCTGGGCATCACGGTTGTGGGCGGAACGCCCACGTACAACTACCTGTGGAGCGACCCGAACAGCCAGAACAACCCGACGTTGTTTGATGTGCCGGCCGGCGACTACGCCATCACGGTTACCGATTTGAACGGATGCACCCTGGTGGATACCTTCACCCTGCTTGACCCGCCGGCCATTCAGGCGACCTATGCGCAGGTGCCGGCCACCTGCGCCAGCAATTGCGACGGCCAGGCCATCCCTACGGTGAATTATTCGGACGGCGGAACGGGCGACTTCAACTTCGTGTGGTGCGACGGCAGCTCCGACTCCACCCGGATTGACCTCTGCCCGGGCGTCTGCTACGTGACGATCATTGACGGCAATAACTGCTTCCTGGTGGACAGCGTGATTACCGACAGCCCCGACACGATTGGTGGCGTGCTGGCGGTAACGCCCGCCTCCTGCTTCGGCCTGTCCGACGGCACGGTCGGCGTCACCGCATCCGGTGGCAACGGCGGCCCGTACCAGTACCTTTGGAGCGTCAACAACGCCGTTACGCCCACCGTCACCGGTCTGCCTGCGGGCGATTACACCGTGACCGTGACCGACGCCATCGGCTGTACCGGGGAGTTTACAGCGTTTGTGACCGAACCCGACGAACTGATCGTCTTGCAGGATATCCTCAATACGTCTTTACCCATTTGCTTCGGTGACGACAACGGGCAACTCGGCGTGAACGCCAGTGGCGGCAATCCCGGCCCGTATACTTTTGTGTGGGCCGACAGCTCGGGTACCTCCCTTGGCACCGACTCCATCCTGACGGACATTCCTTCGGGCGCCTACTTTGTAACCGTGACCGACACCCGGGGTTGCACCGGCACCTTGCAAAACCTGGTACTCAACGATCCGCCGCCCATCGTTGGCAACTTCCTCCCCTGGATGGAACTGACCTGCTTCGGCGACGAGACCACCCTGTTCATCGACACGATTTTTGGTGGTTCGGGCGCGCCTTACCAGTACAGCCTCGATTTTGGCGTGCTGCTCGACCCCATGTTCCCCATCACCATGGACGGGGGGCAGCACTTCATCACCTACTACGATCGCCTGAACTGCGAAATCACGGATACCATCTTTGTGTTTGAGCCCGATCCGCTGCTGGTGGTCTTTGACCCGGCTTCCATCGAGATCAAGCTGGGCGATACCCTCACGACCCTGCAGCCGCAGATCACCGGTGCACTGGTGGATACCTTCTTCTGGGTTCCGGCGGAATTGTTGTCCGACCCCACCATCCTGAATCCGATGATTACTACGTTCCAGTCCACAACTTACACCCTGACGGTGTTCGATGAAAATGGCTGCTCCGGTACCGGATCCATCGAAGTGGAAGTCGATCCCGACCGCAATATATACATTCCCAACGTTTTCCATCCCGGCAACACGTCTGGGTTGAACGACCGCTTCAACGTGTATGCCGGTTTGGGTGTCGAAATTGTCAACATCTTCCAGATATACGACCGGTGGGGTGGCCTGATGTACGAAAATACCGACTTCTACCCCAGCAGCTTTGATTTCAGCGAAGGCTGGGACGGACGTTACAACGGGGACTACGTGAATCCGGGCGTGTACGTGTACATTGCCGAGGTCAAGTTCCTCGACGGCCGGGTGCTGACGTACCGGGGGGATGTGACGGTGATCCGGTAGTCGGGGCTTGCCGATTGCGCCTGATGGAACACGGATAAAACGGATCGCTTCGCGAACACGGATCAGACGGATTTTTTGTTTTTGAAAAATCAGTGATCATCTGTGCTCGCGAAGCGATCCGTTTTATCCGTGTTCTATCATCCGGCCGAAGCTAGTTTTTCTTCTTCTTTTTTTCCCTGCCCAGGATGTCCCGATTCTTGTCGTCATCCAGCACAGGGAACGGTCGCGGGACCTCCTCCTGTGAATCGTTGAACACGTTATCGATGAAGTGCCAGCGTCCGTCTTTCAGTTCGAACCCCTGGTAGCTGCCGTCGGGCACCCGGGTCGGTGTGCCGTCGTATGGGTTGGTCATGGGTATGAGGTGGTCGAACAGGATGCGTTGGTACTGTTCATCCCAGTTCAGGCGGACCTTGGCCTCGGCGTAGTATTCCAGCATAAACCGAAGCCTGGCTTCGCCGTCCTCTCCCGGTACGCCCTCGAATACCGCGTCTCCCAAGCGAGGCTGTCTGGTGACGGGGTCAAACCAGAGCACATCAATGAGCTTTTGTCTTTCCGTGAGGCTGTAGCCCTTGTATCCAAAGAGCAAATAGCGGGTACCTTCCGGCGCTTCAAAACGGAAAATGTTGTAGTACAAGGCGCCATACCAGCGGTCGGGGTCCAGTTGTTCGTGCCGGGGGCTTGCCGGGAGTTCGCTGCTCTGGTCGGTCAGGACGAACAGGGCCTCCACGGGTGCGCGCACCAGCAAAAAACCTTTGTATTGCCAGGTGCTGTCGTTGAGGCGCAGTTGCCAGGTCACCAGTCGAAGGGCACCGTCGGGGGCGGTGATGCGGGAGATGCTCTGGAGCGAGTCGAAGGGGTATTCGAAAGCGCCGGGCAGCGCCAGGGCTTGTCGAAGGCCGTGGAACAGGCTGTCGGAGGCTGTTTGCCGGTCGGCGGACAGGGAATCAACGAGTCTGTTGGACCAGGGTATGAGAGCGGCCTCCCACTCCGGAAGCCCGGACTGGGCGCTCAGGCGGGCAGAAACCCATAACGTGGCCATCAGGCCAAAAAAGAAACGGTAGAAGGGCATATGGTGCGCAGATTGCGTTGGAAAACGCCGCGCAAAGCGAAAAAATTGCCTGATCAGCCGAAGGGCCGCCAGTGGATTGCGCTGTGCTGCTTATAACAGCTCGTCCGTTTTTTCCAGCAACCATTCGTGGTTCACGGTTTGGGCCCTGGATTCGTCGATTTCGCGCCGCAGTTTACGAACGGCTGCTTTGTCGCCGGGGGCCAGACGGATCAGTTTGCGCACGTACCGGATCAGGTTCAGGTAGCTTTGCCTGCGTTCTGTTGAAATATTTTTGTGGCGGTTCAGAAACACGCGGAAAGATTCGCTGAAAGAGTCCAGTGCATCGAATTCATCCAATTCGTAATAGGTGATCAGCAACATAGCTTTACTAATGAGGTTGTAGCCGGTGTCGGCGTATTCCACGTTGCGCAGCAGCCCGAGCACCTTGTCGTATTTTTGCTGGTAGCGGTACACGCGTGCCAGGTTAAAGGTGTAGGCATTGTCGCGCGATTCGGCGGGGAGGTACGGCGTATACCGGTCGATAAAAGACTCGGCCCATTCGAGCTTGCCCAGGCGGAGTGCTGCGCCGACAATGTTGTTGAAGCGCCAGGGTGCGAGTTCGCCTTTTTGCATGAACACTTCTTTCCGGATGCCATCGTCGAACAAATCGAAATACTCCTGCAAAAAGGTGTTGTTGCCCTTGTTGATCCGCCCGGTGCAATAGTGCAGGGCGGCGTCGTACAATTCAATGGCCTCTTCCCGGGGCATGAGGCCGCCGAACTGGTTGAGCATCCGCCTGAAATTGAAGTAATGGGCCGTGTCCTCCTCGTCGTTCAGCATCCGGTAAGAGTAGTAATAAACAGCGAGCTCGGGAATGGTTTCCACAGGATACCGGGCAAGGTAGTTCACCACCTCCTGCACAAAATCCAGCTCGTAGCGAAAGGTGCCCGTTCGCAGCTGGCTCAGCGCGGAGATGTGCACCTTGAGTTTTTCGATCCAGTAATATACGTCCAGATTGCGGGAAATGTCTTCCAGATTTGCCCGGGTATCGAGTTTGACGTCGAATTCCATCATCTGATAATACTGGCGTTCGAGCCGGTGTCGCTGTTTGTAATGCTGCTGGGAGAAGTACACCTGCTGATCGAGGCTGTGTCTGGCTTGCCGGAGTACCGAATTGTACAGGGGTTCCATTTTTTTCCGAACGACGAAGGACATCAGATCCAGATGATGGTCAAGCGGATCAATCAGCCGGGCCTCCAGGGCCATGAAATGTTCCAGCAGTTTGAGCAGATCCGAACAGTGCTTGCGAAAGGTAACGTCGTCGTAAGGTTCGCCCGGAGCGAGTTTGTTCCATGCCTCCGATCGGTTAAAGTGGGCGGAGCTGTGCTGGAGCGCTTTGTGCAACTGATCGAACAACCGAATCATGATTTTGCTCTGGTTGTGATAAGGCGATTGCAGGAAGCGACTGAAGCGCTTGAGCTCTGCAGCGTCTAAAAAAGCGAGTGCCTGGTAAACTTTATTGGTGTGCGCTGTTGCCACAGAGCGAGCGGATGATCGGGCCATGTCGGGTGGTTGTTCGGTATGGGATGCCGGTTCAATGTGCCAAGTATATTAATGTTCACAAATTTAAGGTCTTTTTTTAACAATTTAGTTATAATTGCTTGTAAAATAGTATTTTTTTTGAAAAAAAATTTAATCAATAAAAAAGCAGGGTTCACAATTTAGTGCTTTTTTTTAGTTTTTTTTGTCGTTTCCACGGCGAATGCTAAATTTGTCGGTCTTTTAATACGGTTGCCATGAATATAATCTTTACATATCCGCAGTTCAACGTCCGAACAGCGGCCCTGATTCTTTTGGGGTTGCTGGGCGGAGGTGTGCAGGCACAGAGCGGCGGGGGCTATGAAAAGTTGTTCACCGCTGCAGGTGTAGCCGTTTCAGATACGGTATCAGGAATCAATCTGGACGTGAACAAAATCAGTCCACTTGCCCAGCATGGCGATGTGGACTTGACGGTGCTTCAGTTTGGCGGTTCCGGTGATCCCTATGTTTATGAGATAAAATACACGCCGGATGCCGGGTTCATCGGTGTGGACACGTTTACGCTGGAGTACATTTACCAGGGCGTTTATCCGTTTCTCGTGTACAGGGCATTCGAGGTGCGTGTTTACCCGTCTATCGTTACGCCGGCGACCGATTTTGCCGTAACTGCCGGCGGAACGCCGATTACGCTGAATGTGCTGGACAACGATTCGGGGGTCGGTCCGCTCAGCGTCGGGAGTGTGCCGATGAGCAACCACGGCACCGTTTCGTTGAATGGGAACGCCATCACGTTCACACCCGCGTCTGGCTACACCGGCATTGCGCATGTGAACTACACCGTCTGCGACACCGTCGGCACCTGTAAAAATGCACAATGGGACATCGGTGTGCATGCGGCCGGCAGCGCACCACAAAACGACACCCTGCGCCTGGCCACGACGCGCAATACCGGGGTGAGCATGCCGCTTCTGTACAACGGATATGCCCTTTTTCAGGCGCCGTCGAATGGACAACTGACCCTGCACAGCGGTCATGCATTCACGTACACGCCCGGCAACGGCTACCACGGCGACGACCAGTTTGTGCTCTCCTACAACAACAACGGCACGACCGTTTATAAAACCGTGTTGGTTCGGGTGCTCAATACCCCCGAACCCAATAAAATGGCGATCGATGACTACGGCTACACCCCCGTCAACCAACCGATCGCGATGAACGTACGCCAGAACGACATCGGCAACCTGCTGGTGAAAAGCTGGGTCATCCCGCCCAACCTCCCCGGCACCGTCACCGGAACCACTTCGGGCGGCAACTTCACCTTTACCCCCAACGCCGGCTTCACCGGGGTCGCCACTTTCTACTACCGCATCGGCAACAACAACGCACCGGACCTCGAAATGGCGGCCGTGCACATCACCGTGGGCAACCTGGCCCCCGCCCAAACCACTTACGACCTGACCACGCCGGAGGGCACCCCGCTGATCGTCAACTACAAAATCCCGTTCACGGACTTTGTGTTCGAAGTGACCGATGCACCGGATAACGGCACGCTCACCTTCCATCCAGGCTTTACCACACACACCTTCGGCGCCCAAACAATCTCGGGATACAACCTGCTCATTTACGAACCCAACCCCGGATTTATCGGCGACGACCCCTTCGAGGTCAACTACTGCGTCACCGCAAACAACATCTGCCGGGATGTGAAGGTGACCGCCCATGTGTCCGACGTGCTCGCTACCGCGCCGCCGTACTGCCTGTCGGAATGCGTGTGGACGGGCGACCTGAACGGCGACGGCAAGGTGAACAACAAGGATGTCCTTACCCTGGGCTACGCCATGGGCATGGAAGGGGAACTGCGCGACGATCCGGCGCTGGAATGGTACGGCCAGTTCGGCGACCCCTGGGCCAACCCTTTTATGGCCGATGTGCCCGACCTGAAATACATCGATTCCGACGGCAACGGCGCCATCGATCACGCCGATACCCTGGCCTTGGGCTTTTTTTACGGAAACACACACGCCATGCAGCCCTTTCTGCCCCCAACCAGCAAGGGTCTGCCGTTTGAACTGGACATCCTCACCCCCAATCCCGGCGTGGGCGATCTCGTGCAGATTGATGTATACCTCGGAGAAACAGACGACCCGGTGACCGATCTGTACGGGTTCACGTTCGATATGACCCTCAGCCCGGATATTGTGGACTCCGCCCTCCACATGACCTTTGCCGACAATGCCTGGACCAACCTCAATTCCCCGCACATGACTTTTCAGCGCCGGCCATCGACCGGCAGGCTGGAAACAGCCTTCACCCGAACCGGCACCAGCCCTGTTTCGGGTCACGGATACATTGGCCGGGTGGAGTTCATCATCATAGACGTCATCGAAGGCGGAAGACCGAACAAGAAACCCGGCTTCGTTATATTTGTCGACGGACCCACCGCCCAATGGGGCGACGGCTCCGTTACCCAGAGCAGCAGCACCGCTTACCCGGTGTCGCTCAAAACCAATAAAGTCAAAAAACGCGCCGAGGCAGAAACAACAACAGAAACCGACCTGTCGGTGTTCCCCAACCCGGCCCAAAGTATCCTGAATGTGCACCTGCACGGAACAGAGACCATCCGCTCCCTGCAACTCATGAGCGCCGACGGCCGCCTGGTTTACCGCATGCCGGGCAACACCGCGCCGGATGCCGTACAAATACCGGTAGGACAGTTGCCAAACGGATTGTACATCCTGCAGGTGCAGACTGAAAAAGGGGTTACTTCCCGGAAGGTGGAAATTGCCCGCTAGGCTAAAAACACTTGAAATTCTTCATGGCAAATAAAACCCGTTTCCTGAAAGCAGGAACGGGTTTTTTATATCCAGTAATTAACTCCTAGAAAAAGAACCAGATATACCCACAAAATATCCAAAAAGTGCCAGTATATGGTCAGCAACCGCAACTTTAGGCGCTTTTCCGGGTCGGAGAAATAGACCAATACGGTTACCGGATCCACCATGCGCTTGCGCGCGGTGCGGTAAAACAGGATGAGGAAGGGAAGCCCGGCCACGACGTGCATCAGGTGCACAAAAGAAAGCAGGTAGAGGTAGGCGGCCGTGTTGGACGTGCGCAGGGCCACATTGTGCTGGAACAGCCACCACCAGGCCACGGCCTGCATGACCAAAAACAGGCACGATAGCCAGATGGTCGTCCGCAAAAAACGCTGGTAGCCGGCGGTATCGTCGTTCAAATAAGCCTTTTTGGCCAGGATCATGGTGTAACTGCTGCCCAGCAAAACCAGGGTGTTCAACCAGAACAAGGCAGGAATCTGGACCGCAGGCACGTGCATGGCCACCCGGGTGTACACGTACGACAAGGTGAGGGAAAGAAACAGGGCGGTGACGCCGAAAAGGGAGAGGAACAACATCACGTTGTACGGATGGAACAGGAATTCGTCCTCTCGGGGAGAGTTGGCTTTGGACATGGAGATAAGTCCGTTTTGGGCTTTTTAACACAATTTCGTCCACAAAGGTTGTCGCACTTCCCGTTTTGTGCCTTATTTTGCATGAGCAAACCCAACCGCTTATGCGACCGATATTTTTTCTGTTGATACTGACGGCCCTGGCTGCCTGCAAGGTAAATACACCGGTGGAGAACACCACCCTGGCCACCCTGCAGCGTAAGTCGGAACCCTATGAGCACCTCGCCTGGATCAGGGCGTGGCCCGACACCACATTCGATTGGCGTGGCTGGCAGCGCATGCTGCAGGAAGTGCGCCGGCAACCGGTGGACCTGCGCTCCGCCGATCCCTGTGCGCCCCAGCCACAAGGACAATGGACCCTTCAGGGGCCGGCCAACGTGGCCGGGCGCGTCAACGCCCTGGCCCTGCACCCCCAAAACGACGATATTCTGCTCGCCGGCTTCTCCGGAGGGGGTATATTCAAAACCACCGACGGTGGCGTCAACTGGAAGCCTGTGTTCGACGACCAGCCGGAGCTGGCCATCGGCGACATCACCTACGACCCCCAAAACCCGGCGGTGGTGTACGCCGGCACCGGAGACCCCAACATGCCGTTTAACGTGTTCAATGGCAGGGGGCTGTATCGCAGCACCGACGGTGGCGAAACCTGGCACTACCACGCACTCGAACAGCAGGGTATCATCTCCAAAGTGGTGGTCGATCCGCTGAATGCACAAACGCTTTATGTGGCCTGCATGGGCAATCCCTATGTGCGCGACAACGAACGGGGGGTGTACAAAAGCACCGACGGCGGGCTCTCCTGGTCAAAAGTGCTGTTCGTGAGCAACCAGGCCGGCGCCAGCGATCTGGTCATCAACCCCCAAAACCCGAATATCCTGTACGCTTCTTTCTGGGACCGCATCCGCAGCAACCAGGAGTCGATCGTATACGGCATCCACGCCCGCGTGTATAAAACCACCGACGGCGGGCAGACGTGGACGCAACTCGGCGGCGGCCTGCCCACAGGGGTGATGGGCCGGACGGGGCTGACCATTTCCCCGCAAAACCCCGATAAATTGTACGTGGTGTATGTGGACTCGCTCTCCCGCCCCGGCGGTCTGTACCGAACCACCGACGGCGGAAACACCTGGGCAGCCATGAACATCGCGGCCTTGAGTACAGCCTACGCAGATTTCGGCTGGTACTTCGGCAAGGTGCGCATCAACCCCTACAACGACGAGGAAGTGTACTTTCCAGCCGTTTCCCTTTGGCGCAAAGACGCCGGGAGCAGCGCCTGGCTGATCGGCGCCAATTCCCATGCCGACGTGCACGACCTGGTCTTCGGTACCACCGGCAGGCGCTATCTGGGTTGTGATGGCGGCGTGTACCGCAATAATCCGGGTGAATCGTGGACAAAGTGCCTCAATTTGCCCACCACCCAATGCTATCGCACTGATTTTAACCCCCACCAGCCGGATCAATATTTCCTCGGCGCCCAGGACAACGGCATCCAGCGCGGCAACGGCCAGGACATCAACAACTGGGAGTCCCTGTTTTGGGCCGATGGCTTCCGCTGCGCTTTTTCACCCACAAGCCCGGATACCTTCTGGGTGGAGTCCCAAAACGGCGCCATACACAGCACCATAGACGGCGGTATTTCCTGGGATTATGGACAGGAAGCGCTCGGCACCGGCGATCGGGTCAACTGGGATATGCCTTTCTTCCTCAGCCAGCACACCCCCGATCTGTTGTACGCCGCCACTTATCGCGCCTACATCGGTTCCGTTTCCGGTGGCTGGGGGCCCATCTCCGGCGACCTGACCGACGGCGTGATTTATGGCCCCCGATTCCATACAGTGTCCTGCATGAATGAATCGCCTGTACTGGCCGAAAAATTGTACGCCGGCACCTCCGACGGTAACGTCTGGCGCCGCGAACCCAACGGCAGCTTTGTGAACATCACCGGAAACCTCCCCGAACGGTATGTCACCGCTGTTCACGGCTCGCCGACATGGTCCAACCGGATTTTCACCACCCATTCGGGTTTCCGCGATAACGAGGAAATTCCGCACATCCACCGCTCCGATGACAACGGCGCCACCTGGGTGAACATCACCGGAGACCTGCCGCCGACGCCGGTCAACGATATTTTTGTGGCGCCCCAAACAAACGACAGTGTATTGATCGCCGCCACCGATGCGGGCGCTTTTTTCTCCACCAATGCCGGCGCCAACTGGAAACGCCTCGGCGACAACATGCCGGTGATTCCGGTTTTTGAACTGGCATTCAACCCGGTGCGCCGGGAGATCGTGGCCGCCACATTTGCCCGGGGGATATGGACTTTTCCGCTCGATTCCCTCCTGTTTCCCGGGGGCAACCCGGCGCCGGTGGCGCTCGCCGGCGCCCTGCTGACCGACAGCGGGCAACCCATTGCCAACGTGCAAGTTGCGGGAAGCGTCGGCGCCACTGATGTCAGTCAGTCCGACGGGCTATACGAACTGAAGAGCACCGCCCCCTGCGCAGCGCAGGGCATCCGTCCGTCGCGGAAGGACGCCTGGCTGAACGGGGTGTCCTCCTACGATCTGGTGCTGATGTCTCGGCACATTCTGGCGCTGGATACGCTCGATACCCCCTATCGCATCATCGCCGGCGACGCCAACCGATCGGGCAGTTTGACCACCTTCGACATCGTTGTGTTGCGCAAGCTCATCCTGGGCATCGATACGGCCATCGTCGGCAATACCTCCTGGCGTTTCGTGCCGGCCGATTTTGTGTTTCCCAACCCGATCAACCCATTCCAGACAGCGATTCCCGACTCGATAGCCATCGACCCGCAGGGCGTCCCCCAGCAGCATCTCGATTTTATCGGTATCAAAGTCGGGGACTTGAATGGTTCTGCCCAAACGAACTTCCAGCCCGGGCAGCCGGAAGTGCGCGCTGCAGTTCCCTGGCCGTTGGTGCTGACCGATACGCTCCTGAAAGCGGGTGAAACGGTTGAGGTGGTGTTGTCCGGCGATTGCTCGATGCTTGAGGCCCTGCAGTTTACCCTGGATTGCACCGCATCGGGCGCCCGTATTGAATCGGTGGAAAGCCTGCATCCCTTTATAGGCGTGGAGCATTTTTACCTGAATGGAAGCCTGCGCGTGTGCCTGGAACCCGGCGTGTGGCCGTACCGGGCGACGGGCATCCAGCCCTTGCTTCGCCTGCGCATTCGGAGCGCTGTGGGTGGGCGGCTGGCCGAACACCTGATGGTCAGCGACTTGCCGGTTGCGGCTATGGCTTACATGACCAACGGCGAGGTTCGCCGGCCGGTCGTGCACTGGAAAACGGGCGTCGAGCCCATGGTGTCCGTCCAGCCCAATCCCATTGGCGGGCAAGGCGCCAGCCTGTTCGTCAGGGGCCAGTCAGATGCGGCTTTTCGCTGCACCGTTTTCGACAGTGGGGGCATTCGCCTCGGGGAACTGGAGGGCAGGGCCGGTCATCCGCTGCCGCTTTCAGCGGCATTGTTTGCCCGCAATGGCGTATACTACTGCGTGGTGGCATTTGCCGATGGCCGCGAGGTGGTGGAAACGGTGGCTGTTCAGCACCGGTAGGGTGGGGCAGGGTTACGCGGACCGAACCCCCGTCTCCCTGATTTCCAGAAGGTTGCGGCAGCCGGAGAGCGCCATGGTCAGCTCCAGTTCGGCCAGCAGGTTTTCCAGCAGCACCTCCACCCCGCGTTGCCCGTCAATACTCAGGGCATAACAATAGGGACGGCCTATCCCCACGGCGTCGGCGCCCAGGGCCAGGGCCTTGTAAATGTCGGCGCCGGAGCGCACACCGCTGTCGAACAGCACCGGGATACGTCCGCGAACGATCTCCGCGATGGCGGGTAATGCCGAGATGGCACTGACGGATCCGTCCACTTGACGGCCGCCGTGATTGGAGACATATATGCCGGCAACGCCGTAATCAATGGCTTTGCGCGCATCGTCGGGGTGCAAGATGCCTTTGACGATGATCGGCAGTCGGGTGTTTTGGCGCAGAAACGCCAGTTCGCCCCAGGTGATGTTCGGCCTGGAGTAGATGGAGGTAAACAGGCGCACGGCGCGCAACCCGGCGCCGGTGCGCAGGTTGCGCCACGTATTGCCCGGGTGCCGGCGGTTGGCCTGGTACAGGGTGGCCAGTGCGCTCCAGGTGATGCGGGCCCGGGGACCCGGGGGCGGCGAAAATGACTGCGCCAGCCGCTGGAATACCGGATCGGAGGTGTACTGAGCCAGGCCCATCCCCTGCAGAAACGGGAGAAAGCCGAGGTCCAGGTCGCTGGTGCGCCAGCCCAGCATGGTGGTGTCCAGCGTGAGTACCAGGGCGGAGCAGCCGCAGGCCTCGGCCCGTTGCAGGAAGCTGACCACCAGTTCGTCGGACTTGCTCCAGTACAGCTGAAACCAGCGGGGTGAATCGCCCATGGCGGCGGCGCAGGTTTCCATGTTCACGGATGCCTGGTTCGAAAAAATATAGGGGATGCCCAGGGCGGCGGCAGCCCGGGCTACCGCCAGGTCGGCCGCCGGGTGTGCCATCTCCAGGGCGCCAATCGGCGCGAGAAAAAGCGGCGCGGGCCACGGCCGGTCGAGCAGTGATGTGGCCAGCGTGCGTGTCTCCACATCCCGCATCATCCGGGGTGCGATGCGCCAGCGGTCGAAATCGGACTCGTTGGCCCGCATGGTCAGCCCCTGTCCGGCGCCTCCGTGGATGTACGACCAGGCAAACAGCGACATACTTCGCCGCGCTTTTTCCGGCAATGCGCCAGGGGTGGTGGGTATCAGCGGACGAATGCCGGCAGCGCCGTTCGTGTAAATGGCGCGCTGCCGGTCAAGCGCAGCGGGAAGGCGGGAAGGTGACATGGCGAATGATCGTTAGCAGAAGAATTATTATCCTAAAAAAACGTTGAAGCGTTGTTGTAAGTTACATTTGCTTAACAATTGAGCGGCAACAGCGCTGCCGGACAAACACAAATATCCACCAAAACCCTCCAGAATTTCGCTGTAAACATGAAAAACATCACTAAATTAACCTTGAGCCTGATTGCCACAGCATTTTTGGTCACAATCCACACCTCCGGCGCCTGCCAGACCCCCGAGCCCGAATACGGAAAAGCGGCCTATTATTCCGACAAATTGCAAGGCCGAAAAACCTCGAGTGGCGAGCCTTACGACAAAGCCAAACTCACCTGCGCGCACAAAACTCATCCGTTTGGAACCACTTTGCGCATCACGCGTGTGGATAACAACATGTCGGTTCTTGTCAAGGTGAATGACCGCGGACCGTTTCACGAAGGGTATGTGGTTGACCTGTCGCGCGCCGCTGCGGAAAAGATCGATCTGGTAAAAGCAGGCGTTGCGCGTGTCAAGGTGGAAGTTGCAGACAATGCAGCCACCGTGGCCGCAACGGCCGTGCCGCCCACCAATCCGGCACCGCCTCCACCCGCGAGCGCCCAGGCCGCTACGGGCACCACCGCTGCCCCGACCACTACGGTGAACCGCATGTTGCCGGCACAAGTCAACACACCACCGGCACAGCCGGCGACCGCCGCTGCCGCACAACAGACCGCGTCTGCAGCACAGACGACGGCGCCGCAAGCGCAATCCAAGCTCTTTCAGGTGCAGATCACGCCGGAAGAAAAAAAGGGTTACGGCATACAGCTTGCCGTGCTGAGCAATACATCCCAGTTGCTGGAGGAACTGGCCAAAATGAAAAACGTGTGGCCGGGAAAAGTACTGGTCGCCAAAATGACGGACGACAAGGGTTCGGTTACCGGCTATAAATTGCTCGTTGGCCCTTACCCGGACAAAGAGACCGCCGCGAAGGCCCAAAAGGCTGCCGCATCAAAAGGCTACCCGAAATGTTTTGTGGTGGCGCTGGATACCATTTGAGATCAGGCAGAAAAGGACGTGCCACAACCGCAGGTGTCGGTGGCGTTGGGGTTGTTGAAGGTGAACCCCCGGTTGTCCAGTCCCTGAACAAAATCGATCACCATACCCAGCAGGTAGATGGCGTGTGCCTTGTTCATGGCCACACGAATGCCGTTTACCTCAAACAGGTCGTCGGCCGCGTCGGCCTGGTCAAAGGCCAATACATACGTAAACCCGGAACAGCCGCCGCCTTTCACGCCGACACGCAGGCAATAGTCATCGGGTACGTTTTCCGTTTTGCGGATGATGTGGAGTTGTTCCACGGCACTGTCGGTGAGGGCGACCGGTGTGGTTGTTGCTTTTTCTTGCAAAAGAGCTTCCATATAATCAATCTAAATAAAGAGAAGCAAAGTTAACCGATCTAACGCGAAAAGCAGGCAAAAAGTTTAATGCACGGGCATTTACCTTTGCGGGCTAAACCGGAACAAGGATTATGGAAGCATTTTTCGAAATTTTGAAGTATACCATTCCTGCGCTGGTGGTATTTGCCACCGCCTATTTTATACTTCAGCAGCAGATTGCGGATCAGAACAGCAGGCAGATGGCCCAAATGCGCAGTGAGGGGCTGAAACTGACCCTGCCGCTCCGGTTGCAGGCCTATGAGCGGTTGATGCTGTTGTGCGACCGGGCAGCCATACCCAACGCTTTGCTCCGCGTACGGATGCCGGGTATGGACACCGGCACGCTCAAAGGTGCGCTGATGCTCGCCATCAACCAGGAATTTGAGCACAACACCTCACAGCAGTTGTATGTGTCAGACACGTTGTGGCAAATCGTGCGCCTGGCCAAGGAAGATACCCTGCAGACGATCACCAAGGCGGCAGAGGGGTTGCGGCCGGAAGACCCGGATGAGCAGCTCATCAACCGCTTGTTCGCCATTTTGACCGAAATCGGCGAACCCTCTTCGCTTCAGCGGGCTGCGATCGCCATCCGTACAGAGGCCGGTTCCCTGTTTTAACCCCGGTTGCCGGTGCATGTTGATAACCAGGGGACTTTTCAACACCTTGTGGAAAACGTATGGATGGCGCCCGTCCGGCGTCATTCCACCACCCACCATCCGGCAGGATGTGGAAAACTGAAAAATCAGGTGTTTATAACAAGGTGTTTACACGAAAAAAAAGCACTTCTTTTTTGCCGGGCAGGCTTTCCTGTCGGGCGGGGCCCGGACAAAAAGAAACCACCTGCTTTCGCATTTTAACAATTGACAATCAGGTAGCTTCATATATGGATCACCACCGTTAAATGAAATACCGCATGAAGCGTTGCCAAACGATATTTATCGATATGTTGAAATAATGTTCGATTTTTTACATAAAAACACAATAATAAACCTTAAATTCGTTTTTTTTCGGTCAAATATTCTAGCGTTTGTTTTATGATTTATAAACAAAAAAGTACATATATTTATATTGCACGGATGAGAATGTGAGCAAATTTTTATCGAAAAAAATACTTCGAAGAGGAGAGCAACCCAAAAAAAAGCCTCATCTTTGTCATCCGTTTTTTCGGGAACGGCACAAAAGGAATCACTCTACAAGACTGAACTCCATCATCCAAATTTACCGTAGAGCATGACAAAAGACTGCTACATGGTATGGGACGGTTGTCTGCGTACCATCAAGAAAAATGTTCCTCCACAGACCTTTAAAACGTGGTTCGAGCCCATCAAGCCGGTCACGCTGGAAAAGGACGTCCTGACCATTCAGGTGCCCAACAAGTTTTTCTATGAATGGCTGGAAGAACATTTTATTCAGCTCATCAAAAACAGCATCCGTCAGGAGCTGGGTGAGCGTGGCCGTCTGGTGTACCAATTTACCCCCAACGGGGCTCCTGCTGCGTTGGCGAGTCCGCATGCCGGGCCATCTTCCGAGAAGGACGACGAGCCGGTACCCGGGGTGTTTTCGGCGGATGCGATCCGCAACCCTTTTGTCATTCCGGGCATTCGTCGCACCAAGGTGGAGCCCCAGCTCAATGTGCAATACACCTTTGAAAATTATATTGAGGGCGACTGCAACCGGCTGGCCCGCAACGCCGGCATGGCGGTTGCCGACAAGCCCGGGGGGACCGCCTTCAACCCGATGGTCATTTACGGGCATTCGGGCCTGGGCAAAACGCACCTGGCGCAGGCCATCGGCAACGAAATAAACCGCCGGTACGAAAACAAGCAGGTGCTGTATGTATCGGCCGAGAAATTCACGAACCAGGTGGTGCAGTCGATCAAGACCAACTCCACGAACGAGTTCGTGAATTTTTACCAGGCGATCGATGTGCTCATCATCGACGACATCCAGTTTATTTCCGGCAAGCAGAAAACCCAGGAGATCTTTTTCCACATCTTCAACCAGCTTCACCAGAACGGCAAGCAGGTCATCCTGACGTCCGACAAAGCCCCCAAGGACCTCGTCGGCATCGAAGACCGCCTCATTTCCCGCTTCAAGTGGGGGTTGAGCGCCGACCTGCAGGCGCCCGACCTGGAGACGCGCATGGCCATCCTGGAACTGAAAGTGCAACACGAAGGGGCTAACATCCCGAACGACGTGCTGGAGTTCGTGTGCTACAACATCAAGAACAATGTACGCGAACTGCAGGGCGCGATGATCTCCCTGCTCGCCCAGTCCACCCTGATCAACCGCAAGATCGACCTGGAACTGGCCCGCGAGGTGATCCGCAGCTTTGTGACCAACGTGAACAAGGAGATCACCATCGAATTCATCCAGGAGACGGTGGCCGACCATTACAATGTGGCGGTGGAACGCCTCAAGCAGGAGACCCGCAAGCGCAACGTGGTCATTGCCCGCCAGCTTTCGATGTTCCTGGCCAAAAAGCTCACCAACAAATCGCTGAAAGCCATCGGCGAAATCTTTGGCGGCCGCGACCACTCCACCGTCATCTATTCCTGCCGCGCCGTGCAGGATATGATGGATACCGACGCCGCTTTCAAGGAAACGGTGGCCGACATCGAAAAGAAAATCCGCATGAGCCTGAACGCATAAACGCGACCCGTAAAAAAAATCTGCGCCGCTATATTTGGTTTATTGCAGCAGATGCCCCTATCTTTGCGACCCTCAAGGAGAGTTGGGTGAGTGGCTGAAACCACCGGTTTGCTAAACCGACGTACGGGTTAAACCGTACCGAGGGTTCGAATCCCTCACTCTCCGCAATTTTGAGTGGGTGTGGGTGTGGATGTGGGTGTGGACACCAGCTTTTTTGGTTGTTCTCATTTACAGTTGCACTGCACACCCACTTGCTTGTTTAATTCGGGGCGTAGCGCAGTCCGGTAGCGTACCTGCTTTGGGAGCAGGGGGTCCCAGGTTCGAATCCTGGTGCCCCGACGTTGAAAGAGAGCCATTGTGAGAACAGTGGCTCTTTTTTATGGGTTAACTCGTCCTACGAGTAAGCTTTGTACTAGGTACTTGAATGCAACAAACGCACGACCTCTCCGAGGTCGCAAAACCTCGATAACGAACAGTTCTACAAAAGCAGCACCTCTCCGAGGTGCCAAACAGGATGTCGGGAATGACGTCAGAGAAATGACCTCGGAGAGGTCAAACCTTTGTAGTTCTACAAAAGCAGCACCTTTCCGAGGTGCCAAACAGGATGTCGGGAATGACGTCAGAGAAATGACCTCGGAGAGGTCGAACGTTTGTAATGGCAAGCCACACCCCCCCCGATCGGCGGTTAGAATAATACCCTTCACCTAAATGCGGCGTCAATTCTCGACATCCCAAGGTTTCAAAAACTTGTGTGTAATGGACAGGGTTGACTCGTAAAACAAGTTATACTTCGCGCTGCCTGGACCTTCGGCCTAAGCTGCTGACTGGGAGCGCTTAGTATGACAGGTCGTGCACATGGACTGACGGCGCAGGGTATTACTATTTTTACGCACAACTGACACAACCCGCTCCATTATTCCCAAATTATCCATACTTTAGCCCTTCCAAAATATATAATGGCCCTTTATCATCTCATATACCGAAGCAAAGCCCGCACCCGGCCCAACGATGCCGAACTGACCGCCCTGTTGCAGCAGTGCCGGGAAAACAACACGCCAAAACAGATCAGCGGCATACTGCTGTACGGGCACGGGATTTATGTCCAACTGCTGGAAGGCGACGACGAATGTGTGCGGGACTTGTACTACAACCACATCGCCCAGGACCCCCGGCACTACGACCTCAAGGTGCTGCGCGAGGGCGGCATCAGCCGGCGTTTGTACACCAACTGGTCCATGGCGTTTCGGGTATATGAGCCCGACCGGTTCCTTTCGTCTCCCGGTTTTGTAGACCCCGACCAGCCCTCCATTTACGGTCGCAGCTTGCTGTCGCCCCTGCAAACCATGGAGGCAATGGAAGTGCTCTCCCTGGAGGTGCAGCGAAGAGGAGAATAGCAACGAATGCGGCGGGAATCAGGCCATGGCAGGCGCCAGCGTTTCCGCGAGCGCTTCCCGGACGGTGGCGTCCAGCAGCCGGTTTTCCAGCACATCTGCGTAGGCTTCGAAGTACGCGATAACGTCTTCCCGGCGGTTGCGGCGCAGCCAGCGGAAGCCACCCGGAAGTTGTGCCAGCACCTTTTTGTCCGATAAATATTCCAGGTGATGCACGTCGGTGGGGGTAAGCCCCAGGTCCATCAGTTTGTGCAGCACCATGTCCACCGGCGCCTGGCTGGCGGGGCACCAGGCGGTGGCGAGCTCCGTCCACTCACCTGCGCCTTGCTGCGCGTAAGCGAATATCTCGCGTTCATCAAGGTCGGTCACCACCTGGATGAGGTTTCCACAATTGCATTGCCCGTGATGTCCCCAGGCGTAAGCGGCGCCGTTGCGCAGGTTCCCCGCCGCGTCCCGGAGCGCAGCAATAAGGGTGATGGTCGGTTTTGCCATGACAGGTTTGCTTTTGAGAACAAATATGCGGTTTGAAACGCAAAAATCCGTTTCCGGTTCGGGGTACAGTGGCTACTTTGGAACGATTATAAAAAAGGGCGCTTTTTTTAACCCATCCGTGCCGGGGTTCCGGCAGCATTCAGGCCGGATTCTGTATCTTTCCGGGGCTCAAACCAAAAAAGTGCTCTTATGTCAAAATTCCTGTACGTCCTGCTCCTGTTGTGCCTGTCGGCTGTTTTGTTGCCGGCCCAGACCTCCAAAGACATTACCGTGCCCCTGAAAGCGGAAGTGTCGCAATCCCCCGCCACCATCACCCTTTCCTGGCCAAACCCCGGCAATGCCAACCTGCTGGTGCTGCGTCGCACCAAAGGGCAAACCGGCGCGCAATGGGTCGTTGTGCTCAACGCAAACGCCAGCAACTTTACCGGACTGCTGGACAATACCGTGCAAGCCGGCCAAACGTACGAGTACGTCATCCGCCGCCAGCTCGGCGCCCTGAACGCCTTTGGCTACGCCAGTGCCGCCTTGTACACACCACCGGTGGATCATCGCGGCACGGTGCTGCTGTTCGTCGATTCTACCCTGTACGATCCACTGGAAATGGAGTTGGAGCGCCTGCGCCTTGACCTGACCGGTGACGGCTGGCATATTCGCGAGTTCCCCACTGGCGCCTCCGCCACGGTCGAAACCGTGAAAAGCCAGATTGTGCAGGCCTACCTGGCGGATTCCGTATCCGTGCGCTCCGTTTTTTTGCTCGGCGCCATTCCCATCCCGTATTCCGGCAACACCGCCTGGGATGCCCACCCGGAGCACAACGGCGCCTGGCCAGCCGACGTCTACTACGGCGATGTGGACGGCTTGTGGACCGATGATCAGATCGAAAACACCTCGCCGGCCAGGGCCGCAAACGACAACATTGGCGGCGACGGCAAGTTCGACCAGAGCTATGTCCCATCCGACATAGAGCTCGAAGTTGGCAGGGTCGATTTCCGCCGCCTCAACCCGGCCACCTTCGGCGCCTCGAGCACCGAATTGCTGCGCCGTTATCTGGACAAGAACCACGCCTGGCGGCAAAAAAAATACGTCGCCCAGCCAAAAGCGCTGGTGGACGACAATTTCGGCTATTTCAGCGGCGAGGCTTTCGGCGCCAACGGCTGGCGAAATGCCTACCCCCTGGTGGGCGATTCGGCGGTGGTAGCCGCCGACTTTTTCAACGACACCGACAGCGATCCCTGGCTGATGGCCTATGGCTGCGGTGGGGGCAACTACTCCGGCGCCGGTGGGGTCGGCAGCAGCACCAACTTTGCCACCGACTCCGTCAATGCGGTGTTCACCATGCTTTTTGGCAGCTATTTCGGCGATTGGGATTCTGAGAACAACCCCTTCATGGCTTCGGCCCTGGCCTCCAAAGGTGGCATCCTCACCTGCGCGTGGGCCGGACGCCCCCACTGGTTCATGCACCCGCTGGCTTCCGGCGAGACCATCGGGTATTGCACCCGGGAAACCCAAAATACGGAGTTCAACGACGGTTTTTACCTGACCTTCGGGTACGGCGGCGCCCATGTGTCGCTGCTGGGCGACCCCACCCTGCGCGCGCACGTGGTGGCGCCACCCCAAAACCTGACGGCCTCCGCCGGCGCATGCCGGGAAGTGAACCTGCAGTGGGATGCCGCCGCGCAGTCCGGGCTGGAAGGCTACCACGTCTACCGGGCTGCCACACGCAACGGACCCTACACGCGCCTCACGGCCCAACCGGTTGCCGCCCCGCCCTATGCCACCGAAGCGCCGTCTGCCGACACCTTCTGGTACCAGGTACGCAGCGTGTACCGCCAGAGCAGCTTCGGCGGTGGCGTGTACGACAATACGAGCACGGGCGTTCTGATTGAAGTCGATATGAGCGGCGCCACGCCGCCTGCGGTGCAGGCCGGGCCGGACGCCGTGCTCACCTGCCAGGATTCAACCGTCACCCTGCAGGCCACCGGCCAAACGAACGGCGTCACCTACCAATGGACCGGCCCCGGCGGGTACACCAGCACCCAGGCGACGCCGGCCGTCGATTTTCCGGGAGCGTTCATTGGCCGGTTCACCGGCGCCAACGGCTGCGTGACCGCCGACACCATCCTGGTGATCGAAGACAGGACGGCCCCCACAGTCGACCTGGGACCGCCTCCCGTGCTTACCTGCATCGTGACCTCCATCAACTGCGACTGGACTGTGCCGGTGACGCCCGGCATCTTCTGGGCGGTCAACGACACGCCGGTCGGCCCCGGCCAAACGGTGAGCCTGTGCCCCAACCCCAACGTGCCCGGCGCCTGGGCGACCGTGACGGCTACGTCGGATGCCACCGGCTGCAGCAGCTCTGCGGCATTTGTGGTAGAACAGGATGTCAGTGCGCCGGATATATCTGTCACCCAGCGGGATACCATCACCTGTTCCGGTATCTACCAGGTGCTTACGGCCGTCAGCGGCACGCCCGGGGTTACGTTCACCTGGATTGGCCCTGCGGGGTTCTCGTCCAATCGACCGGAAATTCTGGCGATCATTTCCGGAGGGTACGCCCCTACGGCCACCAACCCGGCCAACGGCTGCACGTCTGCTGTGCCGTTCATTCCCGTCGACATCCAGCCATACCCGCCGATTGGGCCTATGGCTGCGGTGACGGACGAAAGCGCGCCGGGCGCCCAGGACGGCGTCGTCAACCTGCTTGTTGCCGGTGGCACGCCCCCGTACACATTCCAGTGGAGCAATGGCGCGACCACGGAGGACCTGAGCGGGCTGAGCGCCGGCGTCTACACGGTGACCATTACCGATGTTAACGGGTGTTCCTCGATGCTGACGGTGGAAGTTGGTCTGTTGCTGGATTGGACGGAGCTGCCGCCGGGTATTGCTGCATTTTCCGTCGCGCCCAACCCGTCGGCAGGGCACGTGTTCGTTTCATTGGCGTTTGACCAACCGACGGCCGTGCAACTGGAGCTCTGGTCGGCCGAGGGCCGGTTGCTCCTGACCCGGAGCGTTGCGCCGGCGAGCGCCATCCGCGAGCCGATCGACCTGAGCGGTGTGCCGGCCGGACGGTACGAAGTGGTCGCCCGCCTGGCAAACGGTACGGTAGCGGCGCGCCACCTCGTGCGACAATAGACACCGGCGCGGGTCAGGGGAAGGCGAGCCGAATGCGCGTCCCCTGACCCACGACCGATTGGACGTCCAGGGTGACCTGGTGCAGGCGCAGGATGCTGTCGACCAGCGACAGGCCGATGCCCGAGCCGGCGGTTTTGGCCTGCTGGACGCCCCGGTAAAAAGGCTGAAAAATGAACGGCAGGTCATCGGGTGGTATGCCGGGGCCGTTGTCGCTGATGTCCAGCACCGGTTTTTGGCCGGGGCCGACCAGCAGGGTGACGGCCACCCGGTGGTCGGGCGAAAATTTGCAGCCGTTGTCGATCAGGTTGGTCAAGGCGAGCCGGAGCAGGGCTTCATTGCCGTTGACAAGGAGCTGGGCTTCCTCTTCCAGCGGCCCGGAAATGTTGAAGGCGATGTGGTAATGGGGTTTGCTGCGATCCAGTCCGGACTGCACCTGGAGCACCAGTTCGTCCAGGCGAAGCGGCGTGTGTTCGATGCGGTTTTCATCCGAGTAGGCGCGGGCAATTTGCAGGAGTTTTTCCGTCATGTCGGCCAGCCCGTGGCTGTCCTGGAGCACCGATTGCAGCGTTTGGCGGTATGCTTCCGGACTTCTGTCGCGGTTCAGGGCCACCTCCAGTTGGGAAACGATCACCGAAATGGGGTTTTTAAGTTCGTGTGAGATGTTGGACACGAACCGTTTTTGCATTTGGAACGCCACTTCGATGCGGTCCAGCATGCGGTTGAACGTGTTGATGAGCCTGGCAATTTCGTCGGCGTTGCGCGGTTCGCGGAGGCGGGCGCTCAGATCGGCAGGTCGTATGGCATCCACCTCGTTGACGATGGCGGAGACGGGTTCAAGGGCTTTTCGGGCGAAAAGGTATCCGACCAGCGCAACCATGCCGATGGAGAGAAAGAAGCCGGCGACGAGGATGCGCAGCAGTTCGTCGAGTTCCTCGGTCTGAAACGCCGAAGCCGCCACCACGATGTACGGTCGGCCGGAGGGGGAAGCGGTGCGCATGGCGATGCCGGGCAGGCCGCCGTACAGGAGCCGGCATTCACCGAGTTGTCCGGTCATCTGATAGGTGCTTTCCGCCAGCTTTTCTGCCGGGGCGTTCAGCGAAAAAACCCGGTTGCGCTCCATGTCGAATATGGCGACCAGATGATCAACGGGCATGTTTTTGTCGAACTGCACGGCCTCTTCACCAACCGGAAGGGTGTCCAGGGTAGCGCCCTGCAGCAGCACCATACGGGCAATGGTGGTGGCCTTGAAGCGCAGGCCGTTGTAGAAGGCGACTTCCATGGACTGCCGGAATCGGATGTACACAAAGCCCAGGGTGAGCAGCAGGATGGTTGCCACGGTGAGGATAAACTGCAGGGTGAGTCGCGACCGGATTTGCATGGTGTGGCTATTCCTCCCGGAAAATGTATCCTGTTTTGAATTGGGTGTGGATCAGTTTTTTATCGAACCCTTTTTCCACTTTTTTGCGCAGGAAATTGACGTACACTTCGACCACGTTGGTGCCGGTGTCGAAGTGGATGTCCCACACTTGTTCGGATATTTCTTTTTTGGAGATGGTACGTCCCGGGTTTCGAAGGAAGTACGCCATCAGGGCAAATTCTTTCGGGGTCAGTTCGATGCGTTGCCCCTGGCGGAAAAAATCGCGGGTGTCGAGGTGCATCTCCACGTCGGCCAAACGCAGGATTTGGGGCTCGGACTTTTCCGAAGGGGCCGGCCGGCGGGTGAGCGCCCGTATGCGCATGAGGAGTTCCCTGAATTCGAAAGGCTTGACGAGGTAGTCGTCGGCGCCGGCGTCGAAGCCCAACGCCTTGTCGTCCAGTTCCCCCAGGGCGGTGAGCAGCAGTACCGGGACGGTATTTCCCTGATCACGAAGCGACTGCAGGATGTGCAGGCCGCTGATGTCCGGAAGCACCACATCGGAAATGACCACATGGTAGGTGTTCAACAGGGCCATTTTCAATCCTTCGGCGCCCAGGAGCGCAACGTCCGCCCTGATGTCGTGTTCCTCCAGCCCTTGCTGGAGGGAGTGCGCCATTTTGGCTTCATCTTCAATGATCAATATGTGTAACCGAGGCATCCTACAGCAAATCTAATGCTTCAGATCACATAGGGTGGCTAAAAACGATACTTTTTAATAACTTTTTAATGGGTTCAGTATGCAAGTGGTACTATTATTGATATGCTCCATGTATTGACTACTAAATTATTTTTAACCAAATTATGAGACTTTTCTCCAATCTTGCCCTGCTTTCGCTCATCGTTCTGGGAGGGATTTTTATCCTGTCTACCGGTTGTAACGATGCCGATTCCTCTTCGGACGACACCTTGTCCAATGATGTTGCCTCATACGACAACGATGTTGTTTTTGAGTGGAACGAGTTATTCCTCCAAATTGAACGGTACGCAGCGGGTTACCGTCCGGGACCCGCGCCGCGTGCGCTGGCCTACATGGGTATTTCCGCCTACGAGGCCTGCATCAGCGGTATGCCGGAATACCAGACGCTGGCGCCGCTTTTCGGACTTCAAGTGCCGAAAGCCGATCCGAAAGCTGTGTACCACTGGCCTTCGGTGGTCAACGCCAGCAATGCCCGGCTGATGCGCGAATTTTTTCCAAAGGTATCTCCCGATTTGCTGGCGAAAATAGACCAGCTCGAGACCAAGTTCGAGACCCTCTACCAGTCGGAAGCTTCGCCCGAGGTGCTGGATCGTTCGCGCCAGTTCGGTGAGGCCGTCGCTACGGCTGTCTGGAACTTCTCCGTCACCGACCCTGTGGGCCACGACCACTACCTCGATCCGTTCCAGAACTACAACTGGGAGGATCACTTTGACAGTGATGGCGACTGGCGCCCTACCTTTCCCGGCCCGGGTAAACCCATGGGTGGTGTTTGGGGTAATGCCCGCATGTTTGCCCTTTCTGCCGGCGACCGCCTGTGCCGCAAGCCGCTTCCGTACAGTGTAAATCCGACCTCGGAATTATACGCCCAGGCGGTAGAGGTGTACGCGCAGAACACACCCACACTGTCGTATGACGCAGAATGGGTGGGTGAATTCTGGAGCGACGACCTGCTGGACCTGACCTTCAGCCCCGGCCCGCGCTGGCTGGCCATTGGTGATCAGGTGCTTAAACTGGAAAAAAGCAACCTGGAAACGGCCATTTACATGACGGTCAAGGTGGGCATTGCCCTGAACGATGCCGCTGTGGCTTGCTGGTATTCGAAGTACTACTACAACGTAGAGCGCCCGCAAACCTACATCAACCGTGTGTTCGATCCCAACTGGAAACCGGCCCTATTCAACCCGCTGACCGGTGAAGAAGGCGTGACGCCCTCTTTCCCGGCGTATCCCTCGGGCCACTCCACCATGGGCGCCGCCGGCGCCGAAGTGCTGGCTGATATCTTCGGATATGCCTACACGCTGACGGATCGCTGTCATGAAAACCGCACCGAATTTGAAGGGAAGCCCCGGACTTTCGGCAGTTTCTTTGAAATGGCCCAGGAAAACGCCTGGTCTCGTGTGCCGCTGGGCGTTCACTTCCGTATGGACTGCGATGAAGGCGTTCGCTTCGGCACCGTCATCGGCCGCAAGGTGAACGATTTGCCCTGGAAAAAATAAAGTTCGCCCATTTGGGCAGGTATCCATTCAGGGACTGGACTCAACCGCGCATGCGTGACGACCGGTTTCTGGATGGGTATTTTTTTTTTTGCTCATGTTCCCCATTGTCTGATGGTGTCGGGGTGACTGTCAGTCACCCCGACACTTACGCTTGGCTTTCAGCAAAATAAGGAGTATGATCCTAAATTTTTATTCCATCATCATGCACCAATTGATTAAAACAACACTCGTTCTGTCCTGTTGCTTCCTGGCCTGCGGACCGGCGCCGCAGCCGAAACCGCTGGAAAAGGTCGATTATTACGGAAATGGAGCGGTGTCCCGGAGGGTCATCATCCTGGACGGAAAAAAGGAAGGGATGATGACCGATTACTATCCTGATGGGAAAGTGATGGGTGAACGGTGGTTTGAACAAGACAAACAGCATGGGAAAACCGTGCTGTATTATCCTTCGGGAACCGTGAAAGAGGTTCAATATTACGTCCGGGGTTTGAAACAGGGTGGCGACACGGTTTTTTATGAAAACGGCGCGATCCAGTTCGTCTCCCATTTTGAGAATGGACTTAAAAACGGATTCCTGCTTAAATGGGATTCCCTGGGCCGGAAAGTGTTTGAGGCCGAGTATGTGCTCGATACGCTGGTGGCGGTAAACGGAGAAAGGCGTTGATGAGTCGTTAGCAACGATATCAGTCTGATGCAATTACGACAAATTTTCTCTGTATTTAAGCCATCATTTCAGCGTATTGGTTTACTTTTGGGAAAAATTCAAAACCAAAATGAACCAGACCATATCCATTTTCTGGGTCGTGCTGATCCTGTTCCTCGCCTGGCTTGGGTACAAAGTTGCCGATTTTTACCTGACTGCCCGCAAGCGATCACCGGAGGAGGGCGAATTCGAGGCGAAGTCGGCAGCCGAAGCGCGACCAACGCCGGTGCAGTGGATACTTGAATTCGCGGTGTCTGTTGCGCGTTCGTGGTATATAGTGCTGGGGCTGTTTGTCCTGGGATTCCTGATGTTGAAAACGGTTGTCGGCATCAACATTATGGACTATGTGGACGCCACCCTGCGCGAGCGGGCAGGCGCCGGATTCGTAACCGACTTGCTGATTGCGCTGCTCAAATACAGTTTTACCCTGCTTGCCTTGCTGGCGCTGGCGCTGGTTAATTGGCTGACGCCGCAGAATCAGGCGGTTGAGCCGGTTCGCTGGCGGCGCTCGCTGCGCTTGAATGTGTATCGCTATGAAAGTGCGCTGGTGTTTGTGTTGATGACATTTTTCATTGACCGGGTCTACTTTATCGACCATCCCGAGCCGTTGCGGTTTACCATTTGGAGTCTTGTGCTGGCCGTAGCATTTATTCTCGTCATTTCGCTGAGCATCAATCTGTATTTGGAGCGTCATGCGGGCAAATCGCCCTTGCGGCATCGCCGGGTCACGGGTATGGTGGCGCTTTTTTCTGCCGTATTGGTGGTATTGCTGCTGGCCATTTCTATGGCACACGATTGGTACATCGATTTGACCCGTCGTGCGATCCAGGTGAACGTTTTGCTCACCGGGTTGTGGTTCTGGGTGATGACCTACCCCTATGAAGGGGAGGGCGGAATGATGGCCAAGGTGATGCGGTCCGTCAGCCAAAGGGCGGCTAACGTCAACAACTTATGGCGAAAGGTATTGCTGCTCGTATTGTACGGTGTTGCGCTTATTTACATCCTGGTGCCCAATGTGATGCCCTTTCCGCCGCTGGCGACCTTGCTTTTAGGCATTGCGTTTATTGTATTCAACCTCGACGTGCTGCACTTCTCTTACGAAGGGGGCGCTTTTTTGGGGTTAAAGGAAGGCAAGGCCCGTTTGGCCGTACTCGCCGTGTCCGGCTTGCTGGTGTACCTGTTGTTTATTCACGTGACGCCGTCTTATGTCAGAACGGTACCCGGCGAAACGACGGCCGCCGCCCGTCCGACCTTTGATGACGCGTTTATCCGCTGGCTAAACGACCGGGCGGCGGATGTCCGCACCGACAGCGTCTACCCGGTGTACATTGTCACCGGGCAGGGGGGCGGATCGCGTGCCGGTTTCTGGATGAGCCAGGCGATGCTCAGCCTGGATACGGTTGCCGGATTGAACTTTCGGGAGCATTGTTTTGCGCTGTCCACCGTGTCCGGCAGTTCGGCGGGCGCGGCGGCTACCCTCGCTTTGTGGGATCAGATCGCGCGCGGGGGGCTGGTTATCCACAAGGATTCGATACAGCGCTTTCCGGAGGCGGTTTTCAAGGGGAATTTTGTGACGAACGGCATATCCGGCTTGTTTTTTACGGCGCCGGCGCACAAGCTCATCCCCTTTGGCACCCGGCTGTTCCCGGATCGCAACCAGCGGCTGCAACGCGAAGAATCCTTCAGTGTGGCCCAGGCGATGGCGGCGCTGACGGGAAGCGGCATGGCCTGGTGGATGGAAATTGCGTGCACCAGCGGCTGTTTCGACCAAACAAACGCACTGGACAAGCACTTCCTGACCCTCTACCGCGACAGACCGACAGACCCTGCCCGGCAAATTCCGTATTTTTTCCCCAATACCTGTCATGTACAAACCGGCAAGCGCGCCGTGATCAGCCCGGTGGGTGCTTTTGGCGAGCAGGGCGATACGGTTTTTACACAAGCGATCGACTTTGTCCGATACGCCGGAAACGATGCGAACGGTCCGACCCTGGGCGCAGTAGCCAATGCCTCTGAACTGTTTCCGGGTTTTTCCATGGCGGCATCCACGCGCAATGGCGACAGCTATGTGGACGGCGGCTATTTCGAAAATTACGGCATCACGACCGGCCTGGATATTTTCCGGCGCTGCGAACAGGTGCTGGCGGACACCACAAACGCCCTTTCCGCTGAACTGCGTTCCAGGGTCAGGCTGGTGATGATCGCCGTCAACAACGCCCCGGAGACGGCCACAGACCAAACCTATACGGAAGCCAACCAGTGGCTGGCGCCGGTTTCAGCGGTGTTCAACACGCGTTTTGGCGGACAGGCAGAATACATGCGCACGATCGCCGGTATAGAGCTGGGCGACCGTTATTGGGAGATCAACAAGCGGGGCAGTGGCGGTGTGCCGCTGACCCGGGTGCTGACCACCCGGAATATGCTGGAAATGGATTCGCTGGTGGCCAGGGAAGTGGGGCTATGCAGCCGGAAGATGCAGGTTTTATTCCGGCAATGATCGTTTACCGCCGCCCCCCCTTATAACCGCTTTTTTGAAACGGCTTGTTACCGCCGTACCCGCGTTTGGCGGGTTTGCCCTCGCCCTCCGGCGCCGCATCGTCTACCCGCAACCGCCGTCCGTTCAGGTTAAACGCCGGCAGTTCGCGTTTGATGGCGTTCAGGTAGGCGGCGTCCACGTCGAAATGGGTGTGCGTTTTGCGCAGATCGATCTGGCCGACGGCCTGACGGGGCACCCCGGCGCCTTCCTGGAGCAGCTGCAAAAACTCGCTTTTGCTGACGCCGTCCATGCTGCCGATGTTTACGAACAGGCGTACCTGGCTGCCGTCGGCATGGGCTGCCGGCGACACTTTGCGGCGTTCGCCGCGTTCGGGCGGGTTGATGTCCGGCGCATTGCGGTAATAGGCGAGGAACCGGTTTAGTTCCACGCTGGCGAACCGTTTGATGAGTTCTTCCTTGGTCAGGTCCTTGAGCTCTTCGTAGATGGCGGGCATATACGGTTCAATATCGGCCTGTTTGACCTCCTGGTTGTGGATGGCCTTGATGATGTGGAACAGCTGGCGCTCGCACACGTCGGCGCCCGTCGGCAGCTTTTCCTTGCGGAAGACCGTTTTGGCGCGCCGTTCGATCTGGTGGATTTTCTCCTCGAATTTGGACGTGATGATGCTGATGGACACGCCGGTGTGACCGGCCCGGCCCGTGCGTCCGCTGCGGTGGGTGTACACTTCCGGCTCGTCGGGCAGGCCGTAGTTGATTACGTGGCTGATCTCGCTCACGTCGATGCCGCGCGCAGCCACGTCGGTGGCGACGAGCAGTTGCAGGTTGCGTTCGCGGAAGCGCTGCATAACGCGGTCGCGGTCGGCCTGTGCAAGGTCGCCGTGCAGGGCTTCGGCGTCGTAACCGTCGCGGATCATCTGCTCGGCAATCTCCTTGGTTTCGTTTTTGGTGCGGCAGAAGATGAGGGAGTAGATGCCGGGGTTGGCGTCTACCACGCGTTTAAGTGCGGCGTAGCGGTGCTCGTTGCGGCACACGTAGTAGATGTGTTCAATGTTGGCGTTGCCTGTGTTGGGGGTGCCCGCGCTCAGCTCCCTTGGCTCCTTCATGTAGTTGCGCGCGATGGCGCGCACTTCGGGCGGCATGGTGGCGGAAAACAGCCAGGTGGATTCGCGGTTTTCGGCGGCCGACAGAATGGTCTCGATGGCTTCGCGGAAGCCCATGTTGAGCATCTCGTCGGCTTCGTCGAGCACCACACATTTTACACCGGAAAGCTTGGCGGCCTTGCGGTCAATCAGGTCGATGAGTCGGCCGGGGGTGGCCACCACAATCTGCGCGCCGCCTTTGATCAGGCGCATCTGCTCGGTGATGGACGCGCCGCCATACACAGCAACGATCTTGTACTGGCGGGCAAACTGAGCGTAACGCTCCAGATCCGTCGCCACCTGTACGCACAACTCGCGGGTGGGGCACAACACGAGCGCCTGCACCTGCTGTACGTCGGGGTCAATGTTTTGCAGCAGGGGCAGGCCGAAAGCAGCCGTTTTCCCGGTGCCCGTTTGGGCCAGCGCGATGAGGTCGTTCTCCGCCTGAAGGGCGGCGGGAATCACCAGTTGCTGCACGGGCGTGGGTGTGTCGAAACCCAGGGCGATGATGCCCTTCAGCAGGTCTTCCTGGATACCCAGGTCTTGGAAAGAAGTCATGAAAAAACAATAATCGAGTAACAACATACCGGAACCCCTGCACTCGATGACTCGGCTTCCGGCTTTTTGATGCGCGCAAATTTTATTTTACAAAACTCGATTATTGCTGTAAACCCTGTGGGCGCGGCCCAAAAGGCGTTTTGTGTCAAACAAAATTTGCTTTTTAACCTCGGCGGGTCTTGCCTGCCGGAGATTGTTTGGACGAAAAGTTTCCAAAAGGCCACAAAGATAATGGATTTTCCCGAAGGCGCGGCGGGATTTTTTAGATCGCCAGGGCGAGCGTGTGTGCTTTTTGGCCCAACCTGTTTCAGGAGCTTTTTTGCTGAAATAAAAAAATGGGGTTACCCAACCTTTTCCGGTCCACAAACCGTCTATTTCATCGTTATGTAAACCGGAGGCTCATATCCTGTCCATGTTTCAAAAAACGTTCAAAACCGAAGAGGCCCTGGTGTCCGGCTGTGTGCGCAACGACCGGCGCGCGCAGGAGGCGCTGTTCAGGCGGTTTTTTCCCGCCATGTACGCCATGTGCATTCGGCATATGAACGATCAGGATACGGCGGTGGAGGTGGTGAACACAGGATTCCTGCAGGTTTTTTTGAAAATTCACACCTACGCCTTCCGGGGTAGTCTGGAAGGCTGGATACGGCGTATTGTTTACCACAGCATCGCCGACCATTACCGAAAAAATGCCCGCTATGCCCATTTTCTGGTGCTGGAGGAACAAGCCGGTTCGGACAATGCGGAAAACGACGGCCTGCAAAGTTGCTTTGAAGCCGACATCCTGACCGCCGTGGGTGAATTGCCGCCGGCTACCCGTGAGGTGTTCCGGCTCTATGCGCTGGAAGGGTACACCCACGTTGAAATCGCGGCAACCCTGCACATCAGCGAAGGCACCAGCAAATGGCACCTGTCCACCGCGCGCCAAATCCTCCGCAAATACCTCGAACAGCACGGATACGATTCGTACACGGGCGAGGCAATGGCTTCAAGCCACCGCCTCGCTTCATCCGGAAACAAGCCTTGACATCATGAAGCGACTTAAACACGATCCATTGGAAGACCGCGCCTGGGCTGCATTGCGCACCCGCCTGGACCAGGAGATGCCGGAGAAACCGCGCAGACGACTCGCGGTGTGGTGGTGGCTGCCGGCGGTCGGTATTGGGCTGTCGGTAGTCGGTATTGGGCTGTCGGTAGTCGGTAGTCGGCTGTCGGTAGTCGGTAGTCGGCTGTCGGTAGTCGGTGGTGGGTTGTCGGTAGTCGGTAGTGGGGTGTCGGTAGTCGGTGGTGGGCGGTCGGATGTTGGTAGTGGGGTGTCGGTAGTCGGTAGTGGGCTGTCGGTAGTCGGTAGTGGGCGGTCGGATGTCGGTAGTGGGCGGTCGGATGTTGGTGGTGGGCGGTCGGTAGTCGGTAGTCGGCGGTCGGATGTCGGTAGTGGGCTGTCGGATGTCGGTGGTGGGGTGTTGGTTGTCAGGGGAGGGGAGAAAGCGCGCGGACAGGAATTGGGCCAGGAAAGTCTTCGGGCGTTGGTGGAATCGGAAACGGTTGTGGGCGCCGGAAATCAACATCAGCAAAAGCACCCGACGATGTTGGCGGCGTTACCGCACGTCGAGCCTGCGATCGTCTGTGAACAAGCGGTTGCTCCACAGGTCGGCACAGCAGGAGAAAGCCATGCCGTTATCCGCCCACACAGGAGCGCACACCGGGTCTGGTCACCGCTGCTGGGTGTCCAGACCGGATGGTGCGACGTGCCCCGTCCGGATGAAGTGGGCCTTTGGGCGGGGGTTGACTGGCAGCCGCGGGGCGCTTCCTTTGGCATGCGCACGGGGCTGGCTTATCGCTATGCCAACGCCAAAACGGCTCCCCCGTCGATAGTCGTTCTGGAGGATCAATCGCGCATTCCGGACTATCTGGAATCTGCCGACACACAATTGCCCGGTTCGACCAACAGCATTGCGCCAGGCAGTGCGCTGCTGGAAGTGCCGGTCACCCACCGGCACATCCTGGAGGCGCCGATTCAGGTGTTCTGGCAACCCCGGCCGGGGTTCAGGGTATACGCCGGCGTAGCACCCGGATACGTTGTGGGCGTACAAACCGGCGATGTTGGCCGTTATAATCAGGAAAAAATCGTTCGACTGAACCGCAGTGCATCGCTGCGCCGGCAAGTGTTGGCGGAAGAATCGCGCTGGCTTGCGCCGGGGCTCTTCGGCGCGGGCTTCCGGTGGGGCGGGCGCTGGGAGGCAACGGCCATGTGGCGCACTTCGGGCAGCGCGCATGTCGGGTTGCAATACCGGTTGGGTCCTCGTTAAATGCGTGTTAAACCCATTTTTCTCAAGCAACCAATGCTTAATTTTGTTGCGTCACATCAGTGCACCCGTCAAATTCAATTTGTTATGAAACCACATTTGCTCTTTTTCCTGTTTTCCCTGTCCGGTCTGTTTTTTGCCGGATGTCTTGAGGACGATTGTCGCACCGTTCGGACCTACATGCAGCTTGATCCGGTTTACAAAACAGAGACGGAGTGCCGCGCCCAGCTCGCCGTCGAAGGACCGCACCATGTAGACGCACCCGCCAAGATTTACGCCTGGAAACAATACCTGTTCATCAACGAACGCCTCCAGGGTATTCTGGTGCTGGACAACACCAACCCCGACGCACCACAACCGCTGACGTTCTGGCGCCTCCCCGGCAATGTGGACTTTGTGATCCGCGATAATTACATGTACGCCGATCAGTTTATGGATCTGGTGACCATAGACATCAGCAATGTGCTGGCGCCCCAGGTGGTATGCCGGGCGCAAAACACCTTTCACCTGTTCGGCAACGACCCGGAGAAGGGGTACATCGTGGGCTACACCCAGACCTCGGTCACCGAAGAGCTCGACTGCAAGGATTCGCACTTCAACGCTTCCTGGTTCATCGGGGCCGGCAACGCCATTTTTGTGGAGTCGAATATGTTTAATTCGGTGGCCTCCACCACGGCCTTTGGCGCCCAGAGCGCCCAGAGCGCCGTGGATGCCGTGGTAGCCGGTATTGCCGGTTCGTACACCCGCTTTGCCCAGCATCCGGACTATCTGTACATCATAGACAATACCTCGCTCAGCACCTTCGACGTGCAGAACCCCTTGTGCCCCGAACTGGAGCAGACACAGCAGATTGGCTGGAACATCGAAACCATCTTCCCCTGGAACGAATGGCTTTTTGTGGGCTCCAGCGATGCGGTGTACATTTTCGACAATTCCATTCCCCAGCGGCCTGCGCTGGCCCAGACGTTCCAGCATGCCAGCGGCTGCGACCCTGTGATTTGCGACGACCGGCATGCATACGTGACCATCCGGAACGGCTTGACTTGCGAGGGATTTGTCAATCAGCTGGAAGTAATCGATATCTCAACCTTGCCCAATGCCCAGCTCCGGAACACCTATTCCCTGGTCAACCCGCGCGGCCTGGCGCTGAACAATACCCACCTGTTCGTGTGCGACGACGGGCTCAAGGTCTTTGACAAAACCAACAGCCCCAATCTGCGCCAGGTCGCCCATTTCAGGAACATCGACGCCTATGACGCCCTGATGGTGGACCCCACACACCTGGTGGTGATTGCGTCGAACGGCGTCTTTCAGTTCGATGTGACGGACCCGGCGAAACCCACCCTGGTGAGTGAACTGTAACCTGCGTTCCGTCATGCGCCCGTGGTTGTGCTTTTTGCTGATGTGTTTTGCCGGCCTGGCCGCTGCCCAGCAGGCGTCTCGCTGTGAGGTGCGCGTATGGTTATTCAACGGCGCAAATTACGCGGGCCGGCTGTTGGTGCATTATCCCGACAGCCTTCTGGTATTGGAACTAAGCGGAGGGGTAGAAATGCGCATTCCGGATGCCGCCATCCGGAAAATAAGGGAAAATTGTCCGGGAAAAGAAACCCTGGGGTTCGCCTCCACCCGGAAGTTTCAGGAAACCGGCTTGTACTACCACATGTGGATGAGCACGCTCAACGGCACCAACGAGCAGGGATTTAGTTCCGCCGGCATATCCATGATGTTTTCACTTGGCTACCAGATCAAGCGCCAACTGGGAATAGGGTTGAGCACCGGCATGGAGATATACAACCCGGAGGGTTTCGATGCCGTCACCCAGCCGGTGCTGCTCGAAGCACGCAGTTATTTCATGGCGGGTCATACGAGTTTTTACGGACTGGCGGCCGTCGGTTACGCGTGGGCAGGCGATCACGTCCCCCAATGGGGAATTCTCGAAACCTACCAGGGCGGATTGTGCACCAAGGCCCTGCTGGGTCTCCGCATTGGCAGACACTTCACCCTGCACGGCGGCCTCGCCATTCAGGAAAAAAAACGCACCTGGCAGACAATTGAAGGCATCAGCGCCTCCGGTGTGGATAAAATCTGGCATAAACGCTGGGACATCGGCATGGGTTACCTGTTCTGAAGCATGGAAAAAGAAATACTCGTTGAACTGATCAAAATAGTGCCCACCACGCTTCTCTACGCAGCACTGCTGGTGCTCTTTTTGCGCTATCGGCGGTCGCTTGTGGAGGGCGTCCTCCCCAAAATAACGAACCTCAAGGCATTTGGCATCGAGGCCTCGTTTGTTCGCGAAGGCATCCAAAACGCGGCACGGTCCCAGAACCGGAGCGATGTGCACGTGAGCCCGGGGCTGATGCGCCGGATCAGTCATTTCCCCAAACGCCCCTTGCGGGTGTTGTGGATAGACGATAACCCCGACACGGTGATGTACGAAGCGGGTATTCTGCAAACCCTCGGTATGCAGGTCGAATTCGCCAAAACCAGTGCCAACGCTCACGAAAAACTGCGCAGCACCCCGTTTCACCTCATCCTGTCCGATATCCGCCGCAACGATAACCCCGTCGCCGGTCTCCAGTTTCTCCAGGAAATTCAGCAGACTTCGAGGCCCATTGAAATGATTTTCTACGTGTCCACTCTCGACCGGTCTCTGCCCGTGCCCGTCGGCGCTTTCGGCATCACCGACGACCCGAATGAACTCATCCACCTGGCCCTCGACGCCGCTGAACGCCTGGATTGATTTTTTTTGCCGAAAGCTTTGAAAATATTTTCATCTTGCTGTATCTTTGCACCCGCTTCTTAAAGCCCCTTTTGGTCACACCCACACCCACACCCACACCCACACCCACACCGAATTGGGGGATTAGCTCAGCTGGCTAGAGCGCTTGCATGGCATGCAAGAGGTCACCGGTTCGAATCCGGTATTCTCCACAATCAGGCGTATTTTTCGGGTTTTACATAGCGACAGGGTGGCGCCCACCGTACCTGGCGGTACGGCGTGTTTGATTACCGTGCTGTTGCCTCCTTGATGGCCTTGGTGAGCATCGGTATAAGTTTCGTGTAGTACAGCGCGTAGTAGCCGTCGGCGTATAGCACGGCGAGTTCAGGAATCAGTTTGGCTACTTCTGGGAGCAATCCGTATTGCCTGCCGCCGGAGAAGTTGCGCTCGGGGAAGTCTTTAGCGGTCAGGATGTACGTTGTACCGCGTATTCTGCCCATGCATTCGGTGCTGTTGTGGATGGGCTGCTACCCCTGCCCTTTTCGAACCCTGATTTCCAGTGCTTCAATCGTTTTCCCGCTTTTTTTTTCAGTACCGCACCAGGCGCCGTCACGACCCTTGACGGACTCAAAAACCCCTTTCAGGTGCGCGCTGTATTCAACTACGTACTGATCGGCGCCCGGGCCGTCGAGTGCTACACTGAATCCGATGATCCGGCGGCGTGCGTCTGTCGTGCCGGTGTACGCCCCGTTTCCGGTGGTCTGGGCGGTGCCCATTCCCGGAACATTCGCCCGGCAGACCAGGCGGAGGTTGCCCAGGTTGGGCGACAGGTTCAGGGTAAACCCCAGAACCCTTTTGGCGGGCTTGAGGTGGTCGCCGGTCAGTCCGTCATGCGCCAGGGGCAGCGGGTCGGCGCCGTTGAAGCGCACCGTGCCGCTGATCAGGTTGGTTGTCGGCGCCGGTCCGGGCTGGACGGCGGCTTTGGCGACCTGTACCGCCTTGCCGGCGTCGAGGCGTCCGTACCCATAGAGCGGGCTGTGTCCCGACGGCTCGTAGTCGCCGTTTTCCTTGTCGATCGCAACGGTTGACTGCCGTAGCAGGTCTTTGACCTGCCGGCTCGTCAGGGCGGGGTTGGCGGACAGCATCAGGGCGACCACGCCGGCTGCGCCCGGGCAGGCCGACGATGTGCCACCGAAGGAGTTGGTGTAGTTGTTGTTTCTTGCGTAGCCGGCTTGTCCCAGCCGGTCGGTGGTGCGTATGCCGCTGGTTTGCGGGTTGGGGTGGTTGAACGCCCGGTGTCCAAAATCGTTGCTGGGGAAGCACACCCATACGGCCTTGCCGTAGTCGCTGTACACGCTGCGTTGTCCGCGGTCGTTGCAGGCAGCCACGGCAATCACGCCCGGGTAGGCGGCATATCCGTCGTTGTCGACCGATTCGTTGCCGTTTCCGGCGGCAAACAGCACCACGCATCCTTTGCCGTTGCGTCCTTTGGTGGTGGCGTAATCGATGGCCATGCGCGTGCTGTCGGGCAGGAGCACCTGTTCGTGGTGGGTAGGGTCTTCCAGCCAGGACCAGTCGCCGTCGGCAGGGCCCCAGGAGCAGGAGATGACGTCAGCGCCGTGGTTGGCAGCCCAGGCGAAGGCGTTGGCTTCGGCCACACTGCCCAGACCGCTGCGCAGCCGGATGGGCATGAGGGCGGCTTGTGGCGCGGCGCCCGAGGCGCCGTCGTCAAGTCCGGCGGCACAAGCCACGCCTGCGCAGGCGGTGCCGTGGTTTTCGGCGTCGAATTTGGGGCGCGGGTCGTTGCTTTTCAGTGTGGCGTCGTAGGGGTGAACAATCCGGCCGGCGAACTCGGGATGGTCAATGTCGATGCCGTCGTCGATCACCGCAATGGTTATGCCTTGTCCCCGGGTGGTTTTCCAGGCCGACAGGACGTCCACGTGCGCGCGGATTTTTTTTCCGTTGATGGTGGCTTCGGCGAGGTGCCATTGCAGCGGGTGAGCGCCTTTGGCGCGGCGTTCCTGCACGAGTTCGGGGTGACAATATTCCACGATGTCCTCGTCGAGCAGCCGCTCTGCGATGTCAAACACGGCCAGACCGGTACCTTCGGCGGCGGCGACGAAGTAGGCGTTTTCGGCGAACATGAGTTCATCTTTGACGGTCAGCCCGTATTTCGCCAGCAGGGAGAGGCCGGCGTCTTTGGGTGTTCCGTCGAGGAATTTCACGAAGAAATTTTCGGTGTACAGCACCGGTTTGCCGGAGGCGGCGTCTTCCAGCACGCGACCGGCGAAGCGCAGCTCCGATTCATCCTTCAGGGTTTGGCGCGCCTGATCGCGCATGGAGGTGGACTCCAGGCCATCCTCCTGTTGCGGCATGCGGTGTACGGTTACGCCGGCCTCCGGGAAAGCGAGTACTTCGGTACTCTCCTGCAACATTTCCCGGCTTTGGGGTTTGAGGGGGGTGTCTTCCAGCGGCTGGTTGCCTTTGGTGCGGACGACCACCATATCGGGGCTTTCCTTGAGTTCAACCACCTGGCCTTTTTTGCCGCCGTAGCGGAATTTGTACGTTTTCATATGGGTTCGGTTTTTGCCAGATCGTCGCCCGGGATGACGGCGGTCATGAACATATAATTGCGGTTGCCAAGGTAGCGCACATCGCGTTTGACGATGTCGAGAAACTTCAGGTGCCACTCGTAGCGCATGCCCACCAGGCAGCCGGCGCTGTAGCGTCCGATGGAGGCGGAGCTGAAGTTGGGTTCGGTGGAGTGGTGGTTGATGCCGAAGTCGTCACCGATGTCGATGGGGTCGGCGTTGTCTCGAAACCCGTTCTTGTTTTTGTCGCGGTGCAGCCTCACAAGCCCGCGTTGCACGAGTGCGGGCTGCCAGCCGCTGTGCAGGCCCACGCGCCAGGCTTTGTATTGGCCAAATGCGATGCGGGCGGCGCCGTTGGTGTTGAGCGGATATTGGGTATAGTACCGGCCCGGTTCGGTGGTGGCCTGGTCGTTGACCACCATTTCGGGCTGCCCTCCGGGCTGTTTGATGCGGATGACCAGACGCCGGTCGTTCCATTCGTCGAAACGGTCGGCGTTGGGGCGGCCGTCGGCGTTCACGCCTTCTATGTAAATGATGTTGTACATATTCGGGCTGCGGGCGATCCAGTAGCCTTTGCGGTGCATGTAGCGCAGCACGCGTTTGGCGAATCGAACGGAGGTGGGTTCGCCGGGCTGGTGGGCGACCGTTACGGGCAGGAAGGTAACGGGCTGGGCCATGCCCAGCCGGCGCAGCTGGTCGGTGGTTGCAAATTTGTCGTTGAACGTGTGCCCAGTGAGGCGGCAGAACTCCTCAAAGGCGTTGCGGGTGTTGGTGCCAACGATACCGTCGGCCTTCGCCACGGGCCCGAAGGCTTTGGCGGCCGATCCGGAGACGATGGGGTCGAGCAGGCCGAGGTCGACCAGGCGCGCCTGAAGCCCAACGGCCGTGGTTCTCAGAGCGGGGTCGGAAAAATCCTCCCAGGGGATGTTTCTCCAGATATTGGCCAGTGCAGACATTGGTTGGTTGCGATTAAGAATGGTCGAAGCGGCCGCTCAGTTCATCAAAAGGGTTCTCGTCGTTGGGGATCGGGGTTGGCGGCAGGGTCGACTGTGCGGGTACGTCGTATGGAGAGGGAGTGCCGGCCGCCGGCACATCGTAAGGCGAGGCGCCGGCGCCGGCAGGTATGTCGAAGGGAGAACTCCCGGCGGCCGGTGCGGCGTATTGACCATTTCCAGCGGGCGGATAGAAGGTCTGGGGTGCGGGCGGCATCACGATTGTCGTGGTGGAAGGGGCCTGTGACGATCCGCCATCTTTCATACTAATGATTTTTTTCATCAGGTCAAACCAGAACGGTGAACCAAAAGACACGCACATAGCCGTTACGATCCAGCCCAGGACATGGTAAACCCACCAAACAGGGTTGACGACGTCGGTCCATTCCACCTGTTTCCAGCCGATGCCCAGCGGTGATTCGATGGCTTTTATGTTCTGTTCGAGGAAATTAATTTTGGTTTGTGTCTCATCGATTCCTGTGGTGGCGGCCAGTTGCCCTTCTTGCGTCCGGGCGAAGGTAGTTGCCGCATTGGCCACCTTTTCCGCCATTTCCGGGTTGGAGGACAAGTGGTGGTAGATCGTGAAGGGGTCTACGTTGAAACTGACGGCCAACACCAGACCGATGATGAAATTCAAAAATTGCAGCCATCGCTGATAGGCCTCCTGCATCAGGTTCATCATGCCCGCGTGCCACTTTTTCAAGTGACCGGAAAATGCGTCGGTATTTTCGCCGGTCTTGGAGTAGTACAATTGGAACAAGTCCTTGATGTCGGAATTGTGCACCTGATCGACACCACTTTTCAGGCTGGGCTGGTCTTTGGTCAGCAAGTCCATCACGATTGTGCTGAAGGCGTCGCCGTCCACCTTGGCGACGGCCTCGCGTTTGCGTTTCCGCCACGACATGCGAGTTGTGGATGGTTCGCGTTGCAAAATTTTGAAATAAGGGTGGCTGTAAAAACGGGACGCTTCATCTTTCAGCATGAAATGAAGCGTTTGTTGCATCCGTTTGCCTTTTACCTGAAACCACCCTTTTATCAGATCAAGTATGGCGGAAGCCAGCATGCTGAACAACAGCATGACAAAGATAAGCCCTAGCAGGACAGTGAGAATAGCAGACATTTTGAGAGCTGATTGGTTAGAAATGCTGCTGAGGGAGGCAGGAATACGAATGCAAAAATACATTCTTTATGCATAATCCGTTTATTTAATTGAAATTTAATCCGCCAAATGGCGGCAGGGTTCCCGTTTCGCGGGTTCTTTGGCATACTTTTTCGTAAAGGAGAATGTTCTACCTTTGTTGTTGTATGTCTTTCGGGTGTCCAACAACACTTTCATACCCTTCCTTTCATCGTCTAAATCTTTACTCCTGACCCAATGACGAAAAAACGCGTATTGATCACCGGTGCGGCCGGTTTTCTCGGCTCGCACCTGTGCGACCGTTTCCTGGCCGAGGGCTATGAGGTCATCGGCATGGACAACCTCCTGACCGGCGACCTGGCCAACATCGAACACCTGTTCAAAGAAAAAGACTTTGAGTACTACCACCACGATGTAACCAAGTTTATCCACATTCCCGGAAAACTGGACTACATCCTGCATTTTGCCTCCCCGGCCAGCCCCATCGATTACCTTCAGATGCCCATTCAGACCCTGAAGGTCGGCGCGCTCGGCACCCACAACTGCCTGGGCCTGGCCCGCGAAAAGGGCGCCCGCATCCTGGTGGCCTCCACCTCCGAGGTGTACGGCGACCCGCTGGTGCACCCGCAAACGGAAGAATACTGGGGCAACGTGAACCCGGTGGGCCCGCGCGGGGTGTACGACGAGGCCAAGCGTTTCCTCGAGGCCATCACCATGGCTTACCACAACTTCCATCAGGTAGAAACGCGCATCATCCGCATTTTCAACACCTACGGCCCGCGCATGCGTGTGAACGACGGCCGTGTACTGCCCGCATTCTTCAGCCAGGCCATTCGCGGTGAAGGCCTCACGGTGTTCGGCGACGGCACCCAGACGCGCTCTTTTTGTTACGTGGACGACCTCGTGGAGGGCATTTACCGCTTGCTGCTCAGCGACTACCACCTGCCGGTGAACATCGGGAACCCGTCGGAAATCACCATGCTGGACTTCGCCAAAGAAATCCTGGATCTGGTGCAAAATCCCAAGGCTTACATCGATTACCGCCCGCTGCCGGTCGACGACCCCAAACAACGCCAGCCCAACATCACCAAAGCCCGCACCATTCTGGGATGGGAGCCCCGCTTTGATCGCGCCGAAGGGCTCAAGCTGACTTACGAGTATTTCAAAAAAGCCGTTAAAGTAGAAGAATATGCATAAACTGCTCATCACGGGGGGCGCGGGGTTCATCGGCTCGCACCTCATCCGTTTGTTGGTGCAAAAATACCCGTCGTACCAAATCGTCAACCTCGACGCCCTCACCTACGCCGGCAACCTGGAAAACCTGAACGATGTGCAGGATGCGCCCAATTACCTGTTTGAAAAAGGCGACATCACCGACCCGGCTTTCCTCGCCGACCTGTTTGCACGACATGCGTTCACCGGCGTCATCCACCTGGCCGCTGAAAGCCATGTGGACCGCTCCATTGCCAACCCGCTGGCTTTCGTCGAAACCAACGTGATGGGCACTGTAAACCTGTTGCATGCCGCGCGCAACGCCTGGAAAAACGACATGGAAGGGCGTCGGTTCTACCATGTGTCTACCGACGAGGTGTACGGATCGCTGGGCGACGAGGGTTTTTTCACCGAAGAAACCGCCTACGACCCGCGGTCGCCCTACTCGGCGTCCAAGGCCGGCAGCGACCACTTCGTGCGCGCCTGGTACCACACCTACCACCTGCCGGTGGTGATCTCCAACTGCTCGAACAACTACGGACCGAACCAGTTCCCCGAAAAGCTCATCCCCCTGGTGATCAACAACATCGTGGAGAACAAACCGCTGCCGATCTACGGCGACGGCAAGTACACCCGCGACTGGCTTTGGGTCAAAGACCACGCCGCAGCGATTGATGTGGTGTTCCATCAGGGAAAAACCGGAGAGACCTACAACATCGGCGGAAACAACGAGTGGAAAAACATCGATCTGGTGGAGAAACTCTGCGGCATCATGGACGAACTGCTCGGCCGACCCGCCGGCGCCTCCCGCCAACTGATCACCTACGTAAAAGACCGTCCCGGACACGACCGCCGGTACGCGATCGATGCCTCTAAAATACGCCGCGAGCTCGGCTGGGAGCCCTCCATTCGCTTCGAAGAGGGTTTCCGCGAGACCGCGCAATGGTACCTGGAAAACCGCGCATGGCTCGATCATGTGATCTCCGGCGCCTACCGGCAATACTACGCCGAGCAGTATTCCTGAGGTCTGGACACCGAATTCTCGCATTTATCGCCGTACCCTAAAACGGTTACTTTTGAGAAACCCGGTTAGACTATCTTCAACCCAGTTTTCTCATAGTATGTTTTGATGATCCTACTGCTGTAACGTAAAAAGCAGTAGGATTTTTTTATTTTTGTGGCATGAAGTCTATCGCCACCAGGATTTTTGGTCTGCTCTCCCTGATTACCGGGCTTTCGTCGCTGACTGCCTCCGGACAAGTGGGCAGCAGCACCTATGACGCCATGCTCCGCGCCCTGCTGTCGCACTCGGTGCCGGAAATATCGGTGCCCGCCGTGCAGGGCCTCAAAAAAGAGCAGGTGTACTTCCTCGATGCCCGGGAGAAGCGGGAGTTCGACGTAAGCCACATACAGGGCGCCTACCCCGTAGGGTACGACCACTTCGACCTGTCCTCCGTAAAGTCCATACCCAAAGATGCCAGGGTAATCGTCTATTGTTCAGTTGGCTACCGCAGCGAAAAAGTGGCCGAAAAGCTCCAGAAAGCGGGCTTCAAAAACGTTTCAAACCTGTACGGGGGTATTTTTGAATGGGTCAACCAGGGCCATGCCGTGTATGATAAGCGAGGCCCCACCACCCGCGTGCACGCCTATGACCAGGTTTGGGGCGTTTGGTTGAAACGGGGGGAGAAGGTGTATTGAGTGCGGAATGTGGAATGCGGAATGCGGAATGAAAGGGCGCTTGGTTAAAACGTAAGACCAAATGCCCTGTGTGTGTGCCTAAAATAGGTTGACAAAAATTGTCAATAGAAAATCCCCTCACACTACCACCACCTTCACCCAATATCTCCCCCCACTCCGCTGCGTGCAATGCAGCACGTATAGGCCGGGTGGCAGGTACGCCTGGCTTCCACGGGCCACCAAGGGTAAACACCATTCGACACTCGACATTCGACATTCGACACTCGACAATCTACTGTCCCAGGAACAACGCCGCAATAGACTTATGCTCCACCGTATTGCGAATGGCGCGGGAAAACAGTTTGGCGGTGGAGAGCACCTTGATTTTTTCCGAAGGGCGCCGCAGCGGGATGGTGTCGCAGACGATCAGTTCGGTGAGTTGTGAGTTTTCGATGTTCTCGTAGGCTTTGCCGGAGAGCACCGGGTGGGTACAGATGGCGCGCACCGAGCGGGCGCCTTTAGCGATAAGGGCGTCTGCCGCTTTGCAGAGGGTGCCGGCGGTGTCCACCAGGTCGTCGACGAGGATCACGTCGCGGTCTTTCACTTCGCCGATGACGGTGATGGCGCTCACCTCGTTGGCTTTGGTCCGGTATTTATCACAGATGACCAGGTCGCAATTGAAGTGTTTGCTGTAATTGCGGGCTCTTTTGACGCCGCCGACGTCGGGGCTGGCGAAGATGGTTTGCGATAGATCCTGGTGTTCCAGGTAAGCGATGTAAATGGGTTCGCTGCGCAGGTGGTCGACGGGGATGTCGAAAAAGCCCTGCACCTGGTCGGCGTGCAGGTCCATGGTCATGATCCGGTTGGCGCCGGCGGCAGTGAGCAGGTTGGCCACCAGTTTGGCGCTGATGGGCACGCGCGGTTTGTCCTTGCGGTCCTGTCGGGCATAGCCGAAGTAGGGGATGACGGCGGTGATATAGCCTGCCGACGCCCGCTTGGCGGTGTCGACCCAGAGCAGCAGTTCGACGAGGTTGTCGTGCGGCTGGCAGGTGCTCTGGATGAAAAAGGCGTAAGCACCGCGCACGCTCTCGTTAATGATGGTTTGCATTTCACCGTCGCTGAAACGGGCGAGCGTTTTGTCGCCCAGCGGGGTATCGTAGAAATACGCGATCTCTGCTGCGAGTGCCTGGGAGGCAGTGCAGGAAAATATTTTGACTTCGGGCATAGCTACCGGACCGGTCTCCAGGTTGGATGGTGGTATGATGGGAAGAATAAGGTCGAATGTTTCAGGCAAAGGTAATGAACTGCCGCGTTTAAAAAAGAAATTCATTGCCGCAGAAACATCCCCCGGAATTGGCTATTAATGGCAATTGTGATCAAAGGGGTGGTTCAGCGCGCCCAAACGCATACTTTTGTCCGCCGTTTATTAAACCAATTCCCGATGTGTTGTTTTATAAACGCTATTGCCAAACCTTTGCATTCAACTGCTCGTATTGCTCACCAAATCAAATTTCTCCTAACGATGAGACTTTTCCACTCCTCGAGCCTCCTTACCATGGGGCTCTTGCTGTGTTTATCCGTCAGCGTTTTCGGTCAACAAGCCCGCGGGCCCCGCGAAACGGCCATCGAATTTCTGCGCAACGACCCCGCCCGGTTCAACCTGACGGCCGCGGATGTCGCCGAATTGCGCGTTTCCGATGAGTACCGGACCAAACACAACGGCGTCACCCACGTCTGGCTGCAACAGATGTACAAAGGCATCCCGGTGCAGAACGGCCTGATCGGCCTGCACGTGCTGCCCGACAACAAGGTCATGCACAACGCGCACCGTTTTGTGCCCGACCTGGCCGCCCGCGTGAACACCACCATGCCCTCGCTCAGCGCTGCCAAAGCAGTGGACATGGCCCGGCTGCACCTCGGGTTCCAGGGCTTCGCCACGCCTTCGGTGCGGGAACAGCAGGACGCGCGCCACTTCGTGTTCGACGGGGGCGCCATCTCCCGCAAACCCATCCCCGTTGCTGCCGTGTATCAACCCTTGCAGGACGGTCAGGTGCGCCTTGGCTGGCACCTGGAAATTGATCAGGCCAACACGTCGGACTATTGGAGCCTCGTAGTGGACGCCCAGACCGGCGAGATCATCAACAAGCACAACTACACCGTTTACTGCCACGCCGGCGACATCCCGCACACGCACAACGACGGCGCCGCCTGTGCCGACCAAACCGTATCCCAACAAAAAAACGCCGCTGCGGCCGGCGCCAGCGGCACTTACCGGGTGTTCCCGCTGCCTGCAGAGAGCCCCGAGCACGGTAACCACGAGCAGGTCGTCAATCCGCATGATCCAGCGTCTTCACCTTTTGGCTGGCACGACACCGACGGACAAGCCGGCCCGGAATACACCATTCCGCGCGGAAACAACGTGTTCGCCTACGAAGACATCAACAATGACAACGCCCCACCGGTCGCACCGGGCCCCGACGGCGGCCCGGGCCTGATCTTCGACTTCCCGTTTGACCCCAACGCAGAGCCGGTGCCCAACCTCAATGCCGCCATCGTCAACCTGTTCTACATGAACAACATGATGCACGACATCGCGTACCGTTTTGGGTTCGATGAAGAGGCCGGCAATTTCCAGGAAAACAACTACGGACGCGGTGGTGTAGGGGGTGACTATGTGCGCGCCGAAGCGCAGGACGGCGGTGGAACCAACAACGCCAACTTCGCCACGCCGGCCGACGGCGGTGGCGGCCGTATGCAGATGTACGTCTGGGACGGCCAGGCCGGCAATCTTGTGCGCGCCAACGCTCCCGTGGCCGTGCTCGGTACCTACGCCGCACAGGCCGCCAGCGGATGGGGCAAACCCATCACCACCACGCCGGTGACGGCCGATGTGGAGATCGTAGACGACAGCTCTGCCGACCCCACCCAGGGCTGTTTTACCATCACGAACAACGTAGCAGGCAAAATTGTACTCGTTGACCGCGGCGGTTGCGAATTTGGCGAAAAAGCACTAAATGCACAAAATGCCGGCGCCGCCGGTTGCATCATTTGCAACTTTCAGGACGGCGCCATGGGCATGAGCCCGGGCTCCGTCGGCAACCAGGCCAACCAGATCCCGGTGGTGTCCATGGGCAAGCTGGAGTGCGACCGCCTCCGCCAGTTTGTCGGACAAGGCCTGAACGTGTCCATCGTGCTGCCCACCGTCACCGGCCCGACACGCCTCGACGGTGACTTCGACAACGGTATCATCGCCCACGAATTCGGCCACGGCATCTCCAACCGCCTTACCGGTGGGCCGTCGCAGGCCGGTTGCCTGGGCAATGAAGAGCAAATGGGCGAAGGTTGGAGCGACTTCATGACGCTCATCACCACCGCCAAACCCGGTGACCAGCCCGAGAAAAGAAGGGGCATCGGCACTTTTGTACTGCGTGAAAGCAACGACGGGGTGGGTATCCGCCGTTTCCCGTACAGCGCCGACATGAATACCTTCCCGCTCACCTTTGGCGACGTAGCCACCAGCGGCATACCCCACCCCCTGGGCGAAATATGGGCGGGCACCCTGTGGGATCTGTATTGGGCGCTCTCGGAAAAATACGGCTTCGACCCGGACCTGACGAACACCTCCAGCGGAAACGCGCGCGCCATCCAGCTGGTCATGGACGGCATGAAACTGCAACCCTGCTTTCCGGGTTTCATCGACGGACGCAATGCCATCCTGCAGGCCGATATCATCAACAACAACGGGCAGGACACCTGCCTCATCTCCGAGGTGTTCGCGCGCCGTGGCATGGGCATCAACGCCAGCCAGGGCAGCAGCAATGAGTCGTCGGACGGCGTGGAAGATTTCAACCCCATCCCGACCTGCATCCGCGAGCTCAAAATCGCCAAAACCGGCACCAACCTGGTCGTCCCGGGCGACGCCGTGACCTACACCATCACCGTGACCAACCACAAGGGCGACACCGCCCCCAATGTGGTGGTGACCGACGAACTGCCGGTCGGCGCCACCCTGGTGAGCGCCTCCAACGGCGGCGTGCAAAACGGAAACCTCATCGTGTGGAACCTGGGCGATATGCCCAACCTCCAGGTTGTTGAACTGACCTACACGGCCAAAACCGACCCCTCCACCGGCTCCATCGGCGTTTACCGCGATGACCTGGAAACCGACATCGACTGGGGCTCTTTCGGCACCAGCCTGTTTTTTTTGCAGAATAACGACGTGAAAGTTGGCGATTTCGCCTGGCGCGCCGATTCGGAAACAGACGAGGACAACGACTTCCACCTGATCAACTTCACGCCCATCCCCGTCAGCGGAAACCAGCCGGTGATGCGTTTCTGGCACCAGTACAACACGGCCTTCAGTTTCGATGCAGGCTTTATCGAGGTACAAATCGCTGGCGACAACAAATGGCTGCGCTTCGACGACGATAAACTGTTCCGCGGAATCTACAGCGGAGGCGTGTCCTACAACACCGTCCCGATTCCGTTCCTCCGCGGCTTCTCCGGAAACTCCAACGGCTGGGTGCAAACCTATGTGGATATGAGTGAATTCGCCGGCCGGGAGATCAACCTCCGTTTCCGCTTTGTGTCGGACATTACGAACAACGTCGCCGGTGGCGGCTGGATCGTCGACGGCCTCGAATTCATCGACATGTACAATGTGAATTCCGAGGCCTGCGTATCCTCCTCTGCCGGTGACCAGGCTTGTGTGGCCTTGCCCGAACGCGGCACCATCTTCGAACCCGTGGTGGTCTCCACCGACGAGCCCGACCAGGCACTGGCTTCGATCCTGCGTGTGCAGCCCAACCCGTCTTCCGATGTGTTTTACCTCAGCAGCTCGGAAACCATAGACGAGGAGGTCGCCCTGCGCCTCTTCGGCGCCGATGGTCGTCTGGTGTGGCAACAAAACCTGAACCGGCTGGTAAAGGGACAAATTGTTCCCATCGACGCGACGAGCATCACGCCGGGCATGTACCTGCTGCGCCTGGACAGCAGTGCCGGTTCTTTTGTTGAAAAACTGGTGAAGCGATAAGTTGACGTGCTTTTCCGCGCTTGCTTGATGGCACGCGGATGACGCAGATCGCTTTGCGAACGCGGATTAAACGGATGTTAAAAAAATAACAAATCCGCGATGATCCGCATTCGCGAAGCGATTCGCGTCGTCCGCGTGCCATTTTATTCATGTGCTAGTTCAACGAAAACGGCACGATCGGCAGCATGCTGCCGGCCATCCGGGTCCTTTTGGTCAGAACGATCCGGAGCAGACCGTTCTCGGCATGCCACTCCAGTGAATTCGGATCAACGATGTCGGGATGGATGTCGAACTGGCGCTGAAACGCGGGCATACGAAACTCCTGCCGCCATACCCGTTTGCGGTTCAGGGGTTCAAAGTTGTTTTCTTCCGGCGTGTAGTTCACGACCAAGGCGCGTTCATGCATCTCGAGTTGCAAGCGATCCGGCTGTACGCCGGGCACAACCAGTTCAATGATGAATGCTTCACGCGTCTCGTAAATATTGGCGGGCGGCATGACACCGAAGTGAACCACGGGCATTTGCCGACCCATTTCCCAGCGGTTGCGCGTGATGAAATCGTCAAAGTAAATCCCCGACTGTTTGGGCGCCGGGAAGGATTGCGCTTGACCTGACATGACAGTTGTTTTTATTGGTCTTGTCCGGCAAATTGCGTTCCAGCACCCGGCATGTGTCATTATGGCCGTGCAAAACCACCTGTGTTGCCAAAATGGCGCATGGCACCTTGTGGGGCAGCTTTCGCGCCCGGTTTGAACACCGCGCCGACGGTCAGGCGCAGGGTACGGCTGGTGTTGCGCCCCTGCAGTATGTATCCGGAGCTGAGGAAAACGCCGTTTCGTCCGCTTTCCGAAAAATAAACGGTTCCGCCGATCTGGGTATAGGAAACGCCGTAAGCCTGCGGAAGGTCGGGCACATTGGGCATAAAGTCGGAGCCACCTTCGGTGTGCTGCCATTCAATCCAGGCGTCGGTGTACAGGTGTTTGGTAGGTAAGCCGATCTTGCACATGAAAGTCGCATAGGAGGCCGGGTCGACCGGCACAAAGTCGGGGTTTTCCTGCTTTACAGCTTCGATGTCCTCCGGCTTCAGGTTGTCGAGGCGCCAGGTGTAACCGCCGGTGAAGTTGAGGAACGGCCCCCACCGGGTGTCCCATTGGGCGATGATTCGGGCAGGCAGGGCAACGGCCTTTTGCCCCAGCGCGCCGGTCTCCAGCGGGTCGTAGTCCGACAACGGAAAGCTCAGGCCGCTGCCGAGCAGGAGGCCGAGTTTATGGTTGTCGGAGAAAGTTTTGTACCAAGGGCGGTATTTGAGGTAAAGGCCCCCGTCCTGCAGACCGCTTTGTTCGGCGGTGAACACGGTGGCTGCGGTGAACACGGCGTCGAGGGTGGGGGAGAGGCCGTATTCGGCGAACAGGCTGAGGGTATTTCCACGAAAAGGGACATCGAATGTCTCGCCGTTGCCGCCGTCGAACTGGTCTGCGCTGTTGAAGGAAAAAGACGGCGCCAGGTCGAGTACCCCCTTGCCCTTCAGGTAGCCGTCGAGCGGCCCCTGTGCGGCGGCATACCCCGCAAGGTGGCCGAGTAAAAATAAAAGAGCGCGTCGTTTCATGGAAAAGAAAACGACGCGCTCATGATTTCGTTATGTCGGGCCGTGGACAAAAAGCCCGATTAAACGCCCAGCAGCAGCCTGGTGGGGTCTTCGAGCAGTTCCTTGACCTTGACGAGGAACGACACCGAGGTGGAGCCGTCGATGATGCGGTGGTCGTAGCTGAGGGCGAGGTTCATCATCGGGCGGATCACCACGGCGCCGTCTACGGCGATGGGGCGCTCTTTGATGGCGTGCATGCCGAGGATGGCGCTTTGTGGCTCATTGATGATGGGCGTGCTGTTCAGCGAGCCGAAGATGCCGCCGTTGGTGATGGTGAACGTACCGCCACTCATTTCTTCGAGCGACAGCTTGCCGTCGCGCGCTTTGCCGGAGAGGTCCTTGATCTTGTACTCGATGTCGTGGAAGCCCAGGCTTTCGACGTTGCGCACGGGTGGTACCACCAGTCCGTTGGGGGTGCTGATGGCAATGCTGATATCCACGTAGTGGTGATACACCACGTCTTCGCCGTCGATCATGGCGTTCACGTCGGGCATTTCGAGCAATACCTTGGCGCAGGCTTTGGCGAAGATGGACATGAAGCCCAGTTTGATGCCGTATTTGGCGACAAAGGCGTCCTGGTAGGTTTCCCGCAGTTTCAGGATGCCGCTCATGTCCGCCTCGTTAAACGTGGTGAGCATGGCGGTGTTGTTTTTGGCGCTCACCAAGCGTTTGGCGATGGTGCGACGCATGCGGGACATGCGCTGGCGGTCCTCCTCGCGGGAGAAAGGGGTGGCAGGGGCTGCCGGCGCCGGTGCTTTGGGAGCGGGGGGCGGCTGCGGGGCTGCCGGGGGAGCGGAAGGTTTGTCTGCGCCGGCTTTCAGGGCGTCTTCTTTGGTGATGCGGCCACCCACGCCGCTGCCGTTGACGTCGGCGGGGTTCACGCCGCTTTCCTTGAGGATTTTGGCGGCGGCAGGGGAGGGGTGCCCGGCAGCTGCCGAGGTGGCCGGCGCTGGTGCAGCAGGCGCCGGCGCGGAAGGCACGGGTGCGGCGACAGCTGGTGGTGGGGCGGCAGTAGTAGTAGCGCCGGCAGCGTCGGTGTCAATGCGGGCGAAGAGCGCACCCACGTCCAGGTCATCGCCTTCCTTGGCTACCCAGGTGAGCTTGCCTGCCTTTTCGGCGGTGAGCTCCTGATTCGCTTTTTCCGTTTCGATCTCGCAGATCGGTTCATCCATCTCGACCATGGCGCCGTCCGGCTTGAGCCATTTGGCAAAGGTGACGTTGGTTATGGACTCGCCCAGGGCGGGAATTTTCATTTCAATGACCGGCATGGCAGCAGGATTTTACTTGTTGTGTTTAATGTTTACGCTTGGGGCAAAAGTAGGCGTTGCGGTTTGTATTTTTCAGTCCGGGCGGTAATCAGTTTTGGGGTGCAAAAACCAGCAATCGTCCGTTGCCGCCCTTGCCTTCGCTGCTGATGTACAAGACACCCGATGCATCGAAGCAAATGCCTTCGGGCTGGGGGAAAATGTCTTTGTCCAGCTTTTCCACGTCCAGTATGCTAAAATTGGCCGGATCAACGATGGCCAGTCGCCTTTTGGCGGAGGAGATGATGTACCAATGCCCGGTAACCGGGTGTATGGCGATACCTGAAGGGCTGAAATACTGCTGGTCCTCCTTGTTCTTATCCTTTCCTTTTTTCTTTCGGGCGGCCTCGATCGTTTCGGGGCTCAAAGAGAACAGCGGCTTTTCCTGCAATGTTTTGGTGGTCAGGTCAAAGGCATACACATGGCGATCGTCTGCATTTTCCGGTTTGCCTTTGGTGACGACGAGCAGCGCGTTTCGGGACGGGTCAAAACAAAGTCCCTCAAGGTCGTCCGATTTTTTCAAAGGCGTTTTATACACCAGATAGTTGGTTTGCACGCCTTCGTATTGCTCCAGTTCGAAAATATCCCCGTCGCTTTTCACGGCATACAACTGTTTGCCGGTCCATTCCACCCCTTCAAAGTCGCCGCTGAGCCGGAAGCTCAGGGTGCGGAGTACAGCGCCTGTTTGGGCATCCAGAAAATAGATAACACCTGCCTCGTCGGACACGGCGCAGAGTTGCCCTGTTTCCGGCCCCGGGCTCAGCCCGGAAATTTCCATAAGCCTGGGATGCTCCAGGATGATGTTCCGGATGGGCTGGTCGAGATCGTATTTAAAATTTTTAGACAGTTCCGGAACGGGCGCAATCGGCGGCGGGTTGGTGTCCGATTGTATTTCGGTGGCATCCGTGAAGGTATCCTGGGGCAAGGCGGCCCGGGCATCCTGCTCCAGGCATCCGGTTGGAGCAAACAAAAAAAACAGTAACAGGTATGGGTTCATTCTGAAAATACTTGAATCTCGTGGGTTTTCACAATAAATTCGGTGAATTTATCGGTGTAGCGCGTAGCGCGCACCACATGGTTGTCGATCCAGTGATAATTCCCGCCCCTGGGTTTGCCAAAGAGGAGCGAATGGTATTTGAAGCCGTGTTTGGCCAGCCAGGCCTCCGTCACCGCCCGATGGGCCTCCGTTCGGCTGGTAAAAAAACAAATGCGGTGCCCTTCGTCGTACCACCGATTGATGTATTCGAGGGCATCGGGAAACAACCGGGCATCGATCATGCGATGGGGTTCCTCGTTGGGAATGTCCTCGCAGATGGTTCCATCTATATCGATCAGGAAATTTTTGACACCTTCGGGCAGGATCGGACTTACACGGCGTCCGTCGTGGTCAAAAATTTCCTGAAGGGGCTGCCCATCCGTTGTAGACTCCATGCGCGATTTTTTGACAAAGGTATTGTTTTGTTCGCGATCTGTTGTAAAAAGGCTGACTTTTGCCGCGTGAAAACGACCATTGGTGTTGAAACAGCGACGGCTGCCGAACTGTTGCGTGCGGGCCGTGTGGTGGCCATTCCGACGGAAACCGTGTACGGACTGGCTGCCAACGCGTTGTGGCCACCGGCGGTCGCCGAGGTATTTGCGGTGAAGAACAGACCGCATTTCGATCCTTTGATCGTACACGTCGGCGGGGTGGCGGACGTGCCCAGGTATGCTGCCGACTTTCCTGCCGCGGCCAGGCATTTGGCCGAACAGTTCTGGCCCGGGCCCCTTACCCTGCTGCTGCCCCGCCGCCCGATGATCCCCGACCTGGTCACCTCCGGTTTGGAGCGGGTGGCCCTTCGTACGCCGGACCACCCGATGACGCTGGAATTGCTGGGCCTGCTCGACTTTCCACTGGCGGCTCCCAGCGCCAATCCTTTCGGGTACGTGAGCCCCACCACCGCCCGCCACGTGTACGACCAGTTGCACGGGCACATCCCGTACATTCTCGACGGGGGCGCCTGCCGGGTGGGTCTGGAATCGACCATCGTCGGTTTTGAAGCCGGTGTGCCGGTGGTGTACCGGTTGGGTGGGCTGCCGGTGGAGGCCATCGAACGCGCCGTCGGCCCGGTGCTGGTGCGCACCTCCCAGAGCAGCAACCCGGCGGCGCCGGGGATGCTGCACAGCCACTACGCCCCGCGCAAGGCACTGGTACTGGGCAGCCCCGAATCCTTGATCGAAGCCCATGCCGGCAAACGGGTCGGGGTGCTGCTTTTTTCGCCGCGCAACCTCGCCGGGGCAACCCTGTCGGTTGTGTTGTCGGCCACCGGCAATTTGTCGGAAGCAGCGCAACGCTTGTTCGCTGCCCTGCGGACCCTGGACCAGGCCGATATAGACCTGATCGTGGCAGAGCGTGTGCCGGAGGTGGGGTTGGGTCGGGCGATCAACGACCGGCTGATGCGCGCTGCCGGGCACAGGGCCTGATGATTTTGGTTTACCTTTACCACCGCTAACTATAAAGCTTGCACATGAACCGTATTTTCTCCGCGTTGCTCGCAGCAGGCGTGCTGTTTTCCGGCGCCTGCCGGGCCCAGGAACGCGTGCCGGTCGTTCGCCACGCCGAGGGCGAACAGACCCTCCTGCTTTCAAAATCCGAGGCCGGCGAGGCGGTCCTGCAAGACCGCTACGACCGTTTTTTTGACCGCATCACCCCGGCAGAGTTGTCCATTCAGTGGAAAAAACCGCTCGCCGATTTCGACGAGTTTGATCAGGAGAAGGCCCAGTTCGAAAACTTTCTGAAAAGCGACATGGACGACTTCACCCCCGGCGAGTCGGCCTGGGTGGCGGAAATCATGGGGGAAGTGTACACCCTGGTTGAGTCGGTGTTTCCGGGTCTCTACCCCGACAAGGTGTGGCTCGCCAAAACCAAAGCCCGGCACTACGGCGAATCGGTGTACTACACCCGGGGCGAGGGCATCGTGATCCCCTATGATGCGCTTGAAGACCGCAACGAGGCGGCTTTCCGGACGACCATGCTCCACGAACTGTTTCATGTGTATTCCAGGCTTCACCCCGAAAAGCGAAAGGAATTGTACGCCCTGATCGGTTTTGAGTCCATCGGATACAACAACCTCATCCTTCCGGGGAAACTCTCCGAGCGCCTCCTGCACAACCCCGACGGTGTGGATTTTGCCCAGAAAATCGACCTGCGGCAAGCCGACAGCGCTGTGATCAGCGCCATTCCCGTTATATATGCCAACCAGGACGGCTACCAGCCGGCGGTAAAGGAATTTTTCGGATACCTGGAGTTTGCGCTTTTCCCCGTTGAAAAGGACAAAAAAGGCAAATGGTTGGTCAAAACGAACGCAGACGGGTTGTCCAGCCCCATTGACCTGCGCACCCAACCGGACTTTTTCCGGCAAATCCGCGACAACACGTCCTATATCATCCATCCGGATGAAATCCTGGCCGATAACTTCGCCTTCATCGTGGAAAGCAAGCGCGATCCCGGGGTGACGGCCCGTTTTTCCGAAAACGGCAAAGCCCTCCTGCAGGCGATCGAGGCGGTACTCAAAAAGTGACATGAAAGGCCCGGTATCCTACGCATTGGCCCTGATCGTGGCGGTGCACACCGTTATGGTGCTGTTTGTCCACGATTACCGCGATCCCAGGCGCCACTTCCTGACCTGGGACGCCTATGGCTACTACCTCTATTTGCCCGGTGCTTTTATCTACGGCGACCTGGACGCGTTTGCGTTCACCCAAAAGCACCGGGAGCATTACTATTTATCCGGCGACTTCTACCAGGTACGCGAGGTGGCGGGCAAGCCCGTGCCTTCGTACACCATGGGCCTGGCCATTCTCTGGCTGCCTTTTTTTCTGGCGGCCCACGCAGTTGCCCTGGCGGGGGCAGCGTCGGCCGACGGGCTTTCGCTCCCGTACCAGGTGGCGATTGCGCTGGCGTCGGCTTTTTACCTGTGGGCCGGCATGCGGTGTCTGGGCCGGTGGCTGAAGCGTTACGTGGACGCGTGGACGGCGGCAATGGTGTTGCTCACCCTGTACTTCGGCACGAACCTGTTTTACTACGCCGTTTTTCAGCCGGGCCTGACGCACATTTACCTGTTTGCCCTGTACGGGGTGCTGCTGTGGTGGATGGAGCGGTGGTTCGACAGGCCGTCTCTGGTGTTGGCAACGGGCTTGGGCGCTTTGTTGGCGCTCCTGTGTGTTGCCCGGCCCACTGAGGTGGTGGCGGTTATCCTTCTCCTGGGTTACGCGCTGTCGTCCGGCGCCCGATGGCGTGCCGTGTGGTCGCACCCGGCGCACGTGGGGGCGGCGGCGCTGGCCGGGCTGGCGGTTGTCTTCCCGCAAATGCTGATCTGGAAGCGGCAAACCGGGCGCTGGCTGTTCAACGCGTATGCCGAGCAAGGTTGGGGGTTTGACTGGCTGCACCCGCATTTTGCAGAAAAAATATTCGGCTTTGAAAAAGGCTGGCTGCTGTACTCGCCCCTGATGGGGCTGGCGGTACTGGGTTTGTTCTTCGTGCACCGGTACGCGCGCGCCTGGGCCTGGCCGGTGGCGGTTTTTTTTCTGGTCAACCTTTGGGTGCTGTGCGCCTACACCCAATGGGGCATGGATACCGGTTTCGGCATGCGGTTTATTGTGCAGAGTTATGCGGTGCTGGCCCTGCCCCTGGCGGCTTTTTTCTGCCGCTTTCCGTGGCCGGCAAGGGTGCTTGCGCCCCTGGGGGTTGCGCTCAGCCTGTTCCAGATATGGCAGCTTCGCCAGGGCATATTGCCCACTGACCACGTCAACAAGCCCTTTTACCAGGCCGTATTTTTGAAAACGACCAAAGACCGCATGGACCTGCGGTTTCTCGACCTGGAAGAACGACCGGTTTTCCGGCGCCAACAGGGCGAAACGCTGGCCGGTTACACATGGCCGGCAGACAGCGTGGGGGCCATGGGCGGGCAAGTTCAATGGGTGCAGGGCGAGCCGGCGCAGTTGTTGCCCGGTAACGTGGACGCCTTCAGCCGGAACGCCGAAAAAACGCTGCTTGCCGACGAGGCGGCACGCCTGGCCGGCCAATGGGTGAACCTGAAGGCCCGGGTGCTCACGCCCACTGACCTGTTTGGGCATTACGACGCTTCGCTGCTGGTGTTTACCCTCACGCGACCAGGGGTGGAGAAGTCGCTCCGGTGGGTGGGCGTGCGGTACCAGCGCAGTATTCCTGTGAATACATGGACAGATTTTGCGTTTGATGTGCGGTTGCCGGCGGATTTGCGGGCGGGCGATGTGATGACGGGCGGGGTTTGGTCGCCTAAATGTCCGGATACGGTTTATGTGGCGGGGGTGGCGTTGGGGGGATTATTATTGAATGTTGATTGAAATGAACCACTACTGAAGTAGTGGTCTGAAGTAGTGGTCTGAAGTAGTGGTCTGAAGTAGTGGTCTGAAGTAGTGGTCTGAAGTAGTGGTCTGAAGTAGTGGTCTGAAGTAGTGGTCTGAAGTAGTGGTCTAATGTTTTTTTTCCGGGTATGGCGCCTTTTTTGCCAATCTTAAAACAAACGGCCGACGAGGATACTCGCCGGCCGCTCGGAATGGGCAAATTAGAAGCAAAGCCCTAGATTTCGGTCAGGTTTCCTTTGAATCTGCCGGTGACTTTTTTGTTGTTATTAGTAGTCAAATCGAGAATGAACTCCGTTTCCTGGCCGTCCACCACAATGTCTATGGATCCACCGGCAATAATGACCAACATCCCCCCACCGCCACCAGTGAATGCCGTTTCAAGTCCAATTTCGGCTTTAAAGGTAAACGCATTGCCGGTGTCGGAATAATTGTAGGTACCGGAAGTAATGCCACCTGGGGAGGATGTGTTAATCTCCATAAAAATCACAGTACCCTTACCGATAAGACCTCCTGAAACCAAATTATAATCCAAGCTGTCTGTCATCAGGAAAACCCTGTAATTGTAAGTGCTGTTTGCATTTTCAATATAATCAGAAATGTAGCCTTTGCTGAGGGTGTAGTTTTTGTCAAAAATTGAAATATAATTCGCCGGATCGTCGTCATCTTTTTTACAGGCGGAGACGGTTATAAGTGCAAGGGCGATCACCCAATAGAGGTAGAAATTGAATGTTTTCATGAATATTTGGTTTGGTTGAAAACTTACTCTTTATGATTTTCAGCGTACTCGCTTCACAAAATTGTTTTAAATGGGTTTGTGAGGGCCGGTTCCCATCATGAATATGGCAAATTCTGATAAAGGAGTGTTTTAAAGCCGTTCCTCGTCCGATTGCCGGACCTAAAAATAAAATGGAATTTGGATATTCAATATGCACTTTTTTGAATAAAATATATATTTTTTATTTCAATTTGATAATACAAAAGGATAAACACGGATTGCGGTGCCTGATGCCTACCGCACATGCAATGGTCGGCGCACCCCAAACCACTCAACCCCATCCTGTTTCTCCATCAGCACCCGTTCCGCTTCTCCTTCCCGCACCCAGGCGGGGTAATCTTCCCAGTCCATGTTGCTCATCCAGGCCGTAAGGCCGTTCAGGATGAGCACGATCGAGTCGGCGCGGGTTGCCATTTCGGGGGTGAGTGCCTTAAACGGAACGAATTGAACGTTGGAGGAGTCGAAGCCGAGCAGGTAGGCGTCGATGTTGCATTCGGCCGGGTTGGTGACGACCAGGGTATTGGGGGGCGTATTTTTCGTGATGTATTTGCGCACCATCGCTTTCTGGCTGGGGTAGTTCGACTGGAACGCGTTGCGCATCACCAGCGCGGGCTTGACCAGCAGGGGCAGGAACAGCAATGTCCAGACGAGCGGTTTTGAGCTTGTCCACCAGCAAAGCAGCCAAACCGGAATCAGGGCGACGTACACGTATAGTCCTTCCGGGTAATGCAGCCAGGACCATGCCGTGGCCGCCACGGTCAGGCCAAGGATCAGGATGCTTTGCCACCGTGCCCTCGTTTCCAACCACTCCACCACACCCACTGCCGCCGCCGCCGCGACAAACGGCACGGCGAACAGGTAGTGCCGGATGTCGACGCACAAGGGAATGTACGCTTTGGGGGAGGTGGACATGAAATTGCTGAGCAGCACCATGGCCAGTCCCAGAAAAAGCAGGTGGTCTTTTTCCGTCCGGGGCTGCAACCACGTGCGGATTTTCCGGGAAAACAAGGCCGGCACCGCGAAAACGGCCCCCAGCAACACGCCGGTGTTCAAAAAAACACCCCACAATTCGTATCCGATGCGGCGCAGGGTATGCGCTATCGGCAGCTGGTCGTAGCTGCACGGGTTAAAGTAGCTGTTGGCGGAAATGGCCTGCGCGCGCGCCAGCGGGTGGCCGAGCACCGCAGCACACCAGCCCAGATAGGCGATGAGGCAAACGGCCCCGAACACGGTAGTCAGCAGCCAGTAGCGCCGGTTTTTTCCCTGCAGGACGTCGCTGATGAGCAGATAAGCAAACAAAGGGACGACAAGGAACACGGATTCTTTGGAAAGGAAAGCGGCGAAGAGGGCGGCGACGGTGGCCACTGGTCGCCACGCCCATCCTTTTTGCACTTGGTCGGGCGCCGTTTGCTCGCGCCGCATCTGCCTGAACCAGACCGTCACGGCCGCCGTCACCCAAAACATCACCAGCACATCGGGCATGATTTTGTTCGAATAAAAAAACACCCATTCGCTGAAGGCGGTGAACGCCATGGCCCACACCCGCGCGGGCACGGGCAGGGAGGCGGTCAGCAGCCACACGCACCAGAGGGTGAGCAGGGTAGCCAGCAGGGCAGTGACGGCCGAACTGTGGTCGCTCACGCCAAACAGGCGGTAGGAGAGCCCAAGGGGGGCGATCAGGCCCCATCGGAAGGTGTAGTGGTCGTCGGTGGTGCGGAAACGCCCCTCGGCCAGCAGCTTGGCCCAGCGGGCGTAGTGCATGTCGTCGAAGCCGAAGTGTCCGCCGTGGCCCCACAGGTGGTGGGCCAGCAGGGCGGCGAACAGCACGGCCAGGGCCGTCAGCCCGTATATGGTTGCCCGGGTCATGGTTTACGACAGCCGGCGTTTGTAATCGTTGTAGCCGAAGCGGCGCACCACGTCGAGCCGGCCGTCGGGTCGCCAGATGGCGATGGCGGGGTGTGTGACGCCGTTGAACGTGGTGGTTTTCACCATGGTATAGTGGATCATGTCTTCCAGCACCAGCTTTTGGCCGATTTTCAGTTTTTCGTCGAAGCCGTATTCGGTCATGAAGTCGCCGCTCAGGCAGCTCACGCCGCCGAGGCGGTAGCGGTATTTGCCCTGGGCGGGGTCGGTGTGGGCGCCGCGCACGGCGGGGCGGTAGGGCATTTCGAGGGTGTCGGGCATGTGGGCGGTGAACGACACGTCGAGGATGGCCGTTTTTACGCCCTTGTTCTGCACGATGTCGAGCACGGTGGCCACGAGCACACCGGTGTCCCAGGCGATGGCGCTGCCGGGTTCGAGGATCACCTGGAGGTGCGGGTGGCGGCGGCGGAAGTTCTGGAGTACGCCGATGAGGTGATCGACGTCGTATCCCTCGCGGGTCATGAGGTGTCCGCCGCCGAAGTTGACCCATTGCAGGGCGGGCAGGAAGGCGCCGAACTGGTCTTCGAAGTAGGTCAGCGTTTTTTCCAGGTCGTAGCTGCTGCTCTCGCACAGGGTGTGGAAGTGGAGCCCTTGCACGCCCTCGGGCAGTTTGCCCTTGAAGTTCTCCGCCGTTTCGCCGAGGCGGGAGCCGGGTGCGGCGGGGTTGTACAGGTCGGTACCCACGGGCGACCAGCCGGGGTTCACGCGGATGCCCGGGCTGATGGGCTCGGGCCAGGCCTGCACCTTGCGGATGTATTTGCGAAACTGGCCGATGGAGTTGAAGGTGATGTGGCTCGAATAGCCCATGATCTTCCGGAATTCGCGGGGGAGGTAAGCCACCCCGTACGTGTGCGCTTTTACGCCCATTTCCTCAAAACACAGGCGCGCCTCGTGCAGCGAGGAGGCGGTGGCGCCGGACAGGTACTCCCGAACAATGGGAAAGGCGCTCCACATGGCGAAACCCTTGAACGCCAGGATGACCTGCACGCCCGCTTCGCGCTGCACGCGATCGATGAGTTGGAGGTTTTGCCGCAGGCGGCTTTCTTCGAGGACGAAGCAGGGGGAGGGAATTTGACGTAAATCCATAGTATTTTTGTTGCTGCGACAAATGTATTGCTAAAAGCTAAAAATGGAACGCTATGGGCGCAACGACTACCCAACGCGAGAGAAATTTCCTGCTCCGTCTGCTCTTTTACTTTTGTTTTGCGTTCACGTTCACTTCTTTGTTCAGTGATCTGCTGTCGGCATTGGTGGGAAAGGACATGGGCCTGAAAAGTCCGTGGGTACATTACGCGCTGGCTTTGGTGCTGGCGGCTATCGTTTTGTGGCTGGGCGGGGAACGTGGGGGAAAAAGATAAAATCCCGGGGACTTTTTGGCCTTTACTGTATGCCTCCACCAAGTAGCGATCCGTGGAGTCGCTATATCAGGTGGTGTTGAAAAAGCAAGTCATATGTCTGGCACTCATAATGACAGTGTCGAGTGGCCTGTACGCCTGGTTATTTCGGATGACCAAGCGTACACGCCACTCGACATTCGACACTCGACACTCGAAAATCCCGCTATCTTTGCGCCCGCTATGCTTTCTTTGTCCAACATCTACGTTCAATACGGCGACCGCATCCTCCTGGACGGCGTCAACCTCGTCATCAAACCCGGCGAGCGCGTGGGCCTGGTGGGCCGCAACGGCGCCGGCAAATCGACCCTGCTCAAGATCATCGCCGGCGAGATGTCGCCCCACGAAGGCAACGTCGTGCGCCCGGCCACCTTCTCCGTCGGCTACCTGCACCAGGACATGCTGCTGCCCAAGGGCAAAACGGTCATCGACGAGACCATGACCGCCTTTGAAGAAGTGCTGGCCCTCGAAAAACGGCTCAAGGAAATCGAGATCGAACTGGGTGAACGCGAAGACTACGAGTCGGACGGCTACCACGACCTCATCGTCGACATGGGCGACATCACCGAACGCCTCGCCCACATCGGCGGCCACACCTCGCAGGCCGACGCCGAAAAGGTGCTCACCGGCCTCGGATTTGCGCCCACCGACATGAAGCGGCTCACCGATGAGTTTTCCGGCGGCTGGCAAATGCGCATTGAACTGGCCAAAATGCTGCTCCGCCAACCCGATCTGCTCCTGCTCGATGAGCCCACCAACCACCTCGACATCGAAAGCATCCTCTGGCTCGAAAACTTCCTGAACAGCTATCAGGGCATGGCCATCGTCATCAGCCACGACAAACGCTTCCTCGACAACGTCACCAACCGCACCGTGGAGATCATCCTCGGCCGCCTCGACGACTACAAGGGTAACTACTCCAAGTATATCGAGCTCAGCGTCGACCGCCGCGAAAAAATGGCCGCCGCCTACGAAAACCAGCAGCGCGTGATCGCCGACCGCGAACGCACCATCGCCCGCTTCATGGCCAAGGCCACCAAGACCAAGATGGCCCAGAGCATGCAAAAGCAACTCGACAAAATGGAACGCATCGAGGTCGATGATGTGGACACCGCCGTCATGAACCTGCGCTTCCCCACCGCGCCCCGCTCGGGCGAGGTGGTGGCTAAGGCCGAGCGCGTGAGCAAGCGCTACGGCGACCTCAAGGTGCTCGAGAACGTCGACTTCCAGATCCTGCGCGGCGAACGCGTAGCCTTTGTCGGCCAAAACGGCCAGGGCAAAACCACCCTCGCCAAGATCCTCATCGGTCAGGAAAATGCCACCGGCGGACACGTGACCCTGGGGCACAACGTCTCCATCGGCTACTACGCCCAGAACCAGGCCGAGACGCTCAACCCGCGCATCACCTTGCTCGAAACAATGGAGCTGTACTCCCCCGAGGAGATGCGCACCAAGCTGCGGGGCATGCTGGGCTCTTTCCTGTTCAGCGGCGAAGATGTAGACAAAAAAGTTGCCGCGCTCTCCGGCGGCGAACGCGCGCGCCTGGCCCTGGCCTGCATGATGTTGCGCCCGTTCAACTTCCTGCTGCTCGACGAACCGACGAACCACCTGGACATGCTGTCCAAAGACGTGCTCAAAAACGCATTGCTCCAGTACAACGGCACCATGCTCGTGGTCAGCCACGACCGTGAGTTCCTGGCCGGCCTCACCGAACGCACCATTGAGTTCCGCGACCACCGCCTGCAGGAATACCTGGGCGACGTGAACTACTTCCTCGACAAACGAAAAGCACGCGACATGCGCGAGGTGGAAAAACGCAGCAAGCCCACCGGCGGCTATGCGGCACCCGACGACGGCGTGGAAGCGCTCGGCGCCGAACAGAAAAAACAACTGCAACGCACCGTGCAAAAAGCGGAAAAGCGCATCGGAGAAATCGAAAATGCACTCCAGGATCTGGAAGGACAAATGGGGGGTAACGATTTTTACACCCGGCCGGAATCCGCCAAGGTGCTCGAAAAATACCATACACTCAAATCCGAACTCGACCAGGTGGTGGCGGAGTGGGAAGCGGCACTGGAGCGCCTGGGATGAACAGACTCGTCCTACGAGTATAGTCGTAGGACGAAAAATCACGAAAAAATTCGTCCTACGACTATACTCGTAGGACGACTCACCCGGGTATGCGAATGCAATTTTACGCGCTGCTTTCCGTCCTCGCCCTCTTCGGCGTAGTGGTGCTGTACGTGCGCGAGTTCGACTACTTCAGCAACACCATTCACGCGGGCCGGCTGGTGGCCGGCGCGCTGGTGGCGGGCGTTTGTTTGTCGGCGGGGCTCCTGCTTGCGTACCGGGAGCGGTTTCAGCCCTGGGAAAAACACCTGCCGGAGGCGCTTTTGATCTTTTTTGCCATTACATTGGTTATGCCGTTGGTATTCAGTCTATTGAACAGATCCTACGGTACAGTGCAGTATGAGTCTTTTCAATTTCTGGAAGAAAAACCGTACTACGCCTCCGCATACGGCGCCCTGAAGGGCGAGCGGATCGAACCTTCGGGGTATTTTTTGCTGGTGAAGAACGATAAGGGCGGCACGCATCGCTTCCGCTACCAGCAGCAAGCGTATTTCCCGCTTTCCCGTGCGGGCGATACCATCTCGTTGCCCATGCACAAGGGACTGCTCCGCTTTGAGCGGATGGTGTTAAAATAGATGGTTTCGCGTCTCAATTTCCCAAAGGATGCTGAAAATGAAACCTTGAAACCATGGTCTTTTACTTCAAATAACAACTCAACCCCAACTCAAAACTCAGGACGTTCGGGTGCATCCTGACCCCGTTTTCCGCGCTCCAGTTGGTCAGGCTTTTCTGGAACTGGGCACCGGCCGTGACGCCAATCCGGTCGCTGAGCAGACGGGTCAGCCGGCCTTTGAGCAGTCCATTGATGTTCCATTGGGTGTTGATCAATGCTGTTTTTGAGCCACTGTAAGACAACAGCGCTCCCTGGTAGCGCGTAAGCCCATTGTTTTGTGTCCAGACAGCTGCGGCCCCGCCAACCAGCACATCGGCCTGCCAGCTCTTATTTCTCCAGGTTTTGCCGATGGCAACAGGCACCTGAAGGATTCGTGTGGTGTTGTAGTGGCGGACTGTCTGTTGGGCCTTCACGGAAAGTGTTACATCGCCATATACCACAGTTGGTTTGCCCGTGAGCGCATTGGTGGTGACTCCAATGATGGTATCGGTCAGGGTGAGCTTGTAATCATCGATGGTTTGGCTCCAATCAAACCGGCTTTCAAGTTGGTGGTACTGGAGACCTGCCATAAGCAGATAACCCCCGTTCAAAGGGTGGATATAACTCAGCTCTGCATACCCTGACGCCAGGGTTTTTTCGTAAGGATGACGTTCGGGTTTATCCTGGCCGTAGCCCGGGCTCCAGGCCGACAGGCCACCCAGCAACACGAGCCGTTTGCGGGGTGTAAAGTCATTTTTCCTGGTCGTGATGTTTTCCGGGATGGCAATGACGGACTCAACCGTCGGAATGACGATGGCTGAAGTCAAGATGACCGATGGATTTGTCAACGGCAATAACGGGAGCGGCGTGTAGATTTGTTTCGCTGATTGGTCAGTTGCGGGAATTCCTCTGTTGGGTTCTTCCATCGGAGGAATGTGATGATCCACCAGTTTGGGTATTTCGGCCGATATTTGTTCTCCTTCTGACGATGTGCGCCCTCCGGCCGGATGGGCGGCATAATGGTTCCTGCTCGTGTGCTCAGTCCTTGTGGCCGGCTGAACGTTATCGCTGGAATTCAAAACAACAGCCTCCCTGCCTTCCGGTTTGGCGTATTCAACTTGTACGGGACCCGGCAGGCTCGATGCGGCATCAGTTGAAATGTTCACATGCCAGGTGCACAACAGCGGCAACAACAATACGGCGATGAGCGCTCCGGCGCCCAGGAGCCTTGCCCAATTGGTTCGGTCTCTCTGCTCTTCCTGTTGCATTTGCAGTTTGGCCATTTTCTGGAGAATGCCATCCTCCATGTGCTCCCAGTTAAGTTCAGGAGGCAATGGCTGCTTGTCTTTAGCCAAAGACTGTTTCAATCTGTCGAAATTAGAGTCCACCAGCCAGAGAAATTTTATTGTTGTTAATAAGGTTATTTCTGAGCCAGTTCTTGGCTCTGGACAATTGAGAACGCGATGTTTCCGGACTTATGCCCACCATTTCGCTGACCTCAGCATGTGAATATTCGTCGATGACCACCAACATGAAGACTTGTTTGTATCCATCTGGCATGTTTTGCAAATAGCCTTCAATTTGCTCCTTGCTCAGGTTGGTCAGTTGCTCCTCTACACTCGTATCTGTTTCCACTACACCATCAATGGGGACCACCACCGCAGGCGATTTGCCTTGTCTTGTATGTTGCAAGCATTGGTTGATCACCAGCCGCCTCAGCCAATATTTGAATTCGCCTTTTGCCGCATCGAACGTGTGTACACTCAGGAACACCCTTGCAAATATTTCCTGTATGACATCCTGATGCGCACTTGCATCTGCGACATACCTCCTCACCACAGCGTATACGTATGCTATACAGCCCTCGTACATCGCTTTGAATGCCGCGTGGTCGCGTTGTTTTACTCTTGAAAGGATGTCGGAATCGACCATGGCTGTTTGTATGCGATCGCTGAAAACCCGGAGGACGCACAAGTGTCCTCCGGGTTCGACTTTTATTGAACGCTGTTTATTGGCAGTTGTCGATGAAGGTGCAAATATCCTGATCGTTGTTGAACGTAACCGTACTGCCGTCGCTGAGGAGGGTTATTGATACGGGATAAACCACGTCGATTTCATTCAAATTATAGGCGTTGTATACACCAAAGTATTCGATGAAAGTATTGATGTTGAACACTTGCCCGCCGGCTGCCAATTGCATCGGGTAGTTGATGCTGTACCGGCAATCGATCAGGGCGGTGTTAAAGAACAGGAGGGCATGTGCCGGTGTTTCGCAGATATCTACCGGTTCGATGACAATCTCTACGCCACAATCCTTGTACGCCTCAATCAGGTCATCCAGGTTGTTGATGGGTATGAGGTTGTCGTTTTCATCAATCAGGGAGAAAGGAAACAGCAGTTCAATTTCGGTGCCGTTCAGCACCAGGGCGGCATACTCGTTCTCGTCATCAACAGTGATGATGTCGCCGTTTCCGGTTTGCACATTGAAAGGGAAAGCGAGCCGGTTGCAGGCAAACCCGTTGAACTGGAATCCGCCTGTGACGACGGGCGGGTCGATCAGATCACAATCAAAGGCCAGTTCAAAAAACGTGCCCACGTCATTGATCACTACCCGGTCGCCGGACAGGTCGATAACCGTCAGGGGCAAAGTAAAGTACAATGTGTCGATGGATACAATCAGGTCAATGAGTTCTGTCTCGTCGTTGGCGGTGTAAGGCTGATCATTGCCGTCGACCAGACTAACCGGGTATACGATCTCCAGACAAACATATCCGAGCAAACATGCAGGGATTAAATCACCACTTTGGGCTGCGCGATCCCAGCCTTGGTCGGGGACGCAACCGGCGTATGCTACCGCCAGGTCGCGGTTGTTTCCGATCTGGGCCGCACTGCCGTCTGCTTTTGTTACGAGCAGTGGAAAGGCGAATGCAACGACGCGGTCGGCGCCCGTAGCGTTCATGGCCGCGTCGAATGCGGCCTGGTTCTGGATATCAACGGTGTTTCCTGATTTCAACACCAGGCCGAAGGGATAGCCGATCCGCATACATCCAAGGTCAAGGCCTCCGGAAGAGCCGGGCTTCAGGGCTGATATCAGGCCGTTGACGATGGTGGTGTCCGGTGTGTAATTGGGATTTTCAGGTACAATGGTATTGATCTGGTCGTCCTTGTTGCAAGCCGTGAACAGTATACCCACAGACAAAAGGAGAAGAATGGACTTACTAAGCAGTTTCATGTTTAAAGTTTGAATGGTTAGAACCAAAATTGACTGGGAGGCCTTCCAGATACAACAACTATATGCGCCGATCGAAGCAATCGTTGCACGGCTCAGATTTTTTTTTGCCGGTTGGCAGGGCCGTACAGGTATATTTGCATGTGAATACACTGCCGGCAGCGCCATCTCCCAAACGTTTGATCCATGCACATCTCTTCTTTTCTCGCCCGCGAAACCCCCGACCCCCGCACCACGGTCCCCCATGTGCTGCCCATTTATCCCACATCCTCTTTTGTTTTTGAAAGCATCGAAGAGGGTATTGACCTGTTTCAAAACATAGAAAAGGGGCATGTGTACAGCCGCTATGCCAACCCCACGGTCGATGCCGTCGCCCGCAAACTGGCCGAGCTGGAGGCTTTCGGCCTGCCGGATTTACGCCCCGAGGCCGTTATGACCAACAGCGGGATGTCGGCCATCAGCACCCTCCTGCTGGGCACGCTCAAAGCGGGCGACAAGCTGCTCACCCAGGGCAACCTGTACGGGGGCACCACCGAATTGCTGCGCAGCATCCTTGCCCCGCTGGGGGTGGAGCCCATTTTCGCCGACCTGCGCGACCCGTACAACCTGGCCCGCATCCTGCACGACGAACCTGGCATCCGAATGGTGTATTGCGAGACGCCGGCCAACCCCACCCTGGCCTGTGTAGACCTGCACGCGATCAGCGAACTGGCGCACCGCCATGGCGCATGGTGCGCTGTGGACAACACCTTCTGCACGCCCTTCCTCCAGCAGCCGTTCGCCCAGGGGGTCGACTTTATTGTGCACTCCACCACCAAGTTCCTGAACGGACACGGAAACGGCATCGCCGGCATCATCATCGGCCGCGACCGGGACCTGATGCGCCAAAAAGTGTGGAATGCCATGAAGCTGCTCGGCTCCAATTGCTCGCCTTTCGAGGCGTGGCTGGTGCACAACGGACTGAAAACACTGGCCGTGCGCATGGAGCGCCACTGCACCAACGCACTCGAACTGGCCCGGTTCCTGTCCGGGCACCCGGCGGTGGAAAACGTCAACTACCCGGGCCTGCCCACTCATCCGGACCACGAACTCGCCGTTCGCCAAATGCCCAACGGGTTCGGCGGCATGCTCAGCTTTGAACTCAAAGGGGGGTACAACGCCGGCATCCGCCTGCTCAACCAGACGAAGCTCTGCACCCTCGCGCCAACCCTGGGCGATGTAGACACCCTCTTGCTCCACCCGGCCTCCTCGTCGCACCTCAAGGTGCCGCGCGAGCTGCGCGAAGCCAACGGCATCACCGACGGCCTGGTGCGTGTGTCGGTAGGCATCGAACACGTTGAGGATTTAAAAGCGGATTTGGCGCAGGCGATGGGGGGGTAGCGGGCAGCGTTCGGGGCGCTAATGACATCTTCTTGTTGTGCAAATGTTGATTTCGCACCCAACCCTGCGTGGGAAAGGCCCCGTCTTGTCTAATAAAATCCTGGCGTATGAAAGCTCAGTATACCTGGACATTGCTCGTTACCCTTGCGCTTTCGGGTGAAGCCGCAGCCCAGCAGCACAATAGCCTGCCCATCGGACAGACCTGGAACTACGAGTTGTTCGGCGGCTGGAACCCGAATGTTTACGGGCCATCCAGCCTGACGGTGGTTGCCGATACCATCATCAGCGGCATAACAGCCCAAAAACTGGAGATGACCTTTAATGGCCCCCATCCACCATCCGTCTATTTTGCTTACACCACCGCCAACGAGGTGTACGCCTGGTATCCGTTTAGCCAGGGTTTTGGCAAAATTTACGATTTCTCGTTGCAGTCCGGCGACACGCTCGCCCTAAGCGCCTACAAAAAATATCGCATAGACAGTAGTGGTGTAACAACGGCATTCGGACCGGCCTTGCGTTTCCAGCACATTTCATTTTACGGACAAGGTTGGACGAACGGCCCGTATCTCGTGCTCGAGGGGGCAGGCATGGTTGGCCGACCGGGTTTTCAGCCGGAAAAAACCTGCGCTTTTTTCTTTCTGCAAAATTCGTTTTGCGGCTCACCCGTTGACGGTGTCGATCATTTTTTTAAATGTTTTACCAGCCCAAACTGGCAGTTGGATCCGTATGGCAACTGCCTGACCGCTGATTCGGCGCCCGCAGCCCCTCCTTTTACCCTGACGCCAAACCCGTGCTTTCAAACCTGCCGCATAACCAACGCGGTAACGCCGTTTGAAACGGTTGCTGTTTTCGACTTGGCAGGTCGGCTCCTTAAGTCGTACAGGCTGGATTATCCTGCATCCGGCTTCGCGTTTTCCGTAATCGATCTGCCTGCCGGTATGGTCTTCATCCGGTTGGATCAGGGTTCCTTCAGGCCGCTGTTGATCAGGCAGCCTTAACGCCGGAGCGCGCGTGGGTTTCAAAAAATTGTAACTTTACCGCTTCAAACAAACCCTGTATGAAGCATATTATTCCCGTTTTAGCCCTGGCGCTCCTCGCTTTCGCCTGCAAAACAAGCGATAAAAACAAAACACAGAACAACGTGAACAGCACCCAATTGACCGGCACGATCACCAAGCTCGACCGCATGGCCCTGCCCCCCAACGCCGAAGTGTACCTCCGCCTGGACGACGTCAGCAGGGCCGACGCACCCTCCGTTATGATCGCCGAAAAAACCTTTCCCACGGAAGGCAAACAAGTGCCTATTTCCTTTGAACTGCCGTACGATGCAACCAAAATCGACCCGCGCATGCGCTACAACATCATGGCGCAGATACGGGTGGACGGTGCAACCCTGTACCGCACCACCAGGGCGTATCCGGTGATCAACAACGGCGAAACGCAGAACCTTGAGCTGTTGCTCGACCGCCAGTAAAAGCAGCGCTGTCGTCTGTACTACTCCGGCAACAGTTCCTCCGATATTTTTTTCATCTCCGCTTCTACCTCCGGGGTGGATTTCCAGCCCGATTTTTCGCAAACGGCCTGCATGCGACGGCAATAGTCAGCAGTGCGTGTGCCGGGGTACGTTTGCTGTGCGTAGCGCCATGCCTCGCGGAACTCGGGTATGATCTCGTTCTTTTCATAGTCGGTTACCGGCGTATTGTCGCCGCCATGGGTGACCGACAAGATCAGGTACGATTCGTTGAAACGGGTGGCTTCCCGTTGCACGAAATGCGGATTTTCCTTGTTGAATTTTTCCCACCAGGCTGCGCGATCAACAATCTCCGTGAGGGGCAGCACGATGCCGCCGTCTGCCCAGGCAGGCGCCTCCATTTCCTTGGCGGATTGTTCGAAGCATGCCTTGACCGCTGCGCTCAGTTTGCCTTCAAACGCTTTCAGCAAGCGCTTGTAGTCTGTTTCGGGGAAAACCGACCCTTCCGCAGTCGTCAGCAAAAAGCCGCTTTCCGCCAGTTCCCGGGTTTCGGGAAAGGTATTCATGTCGAACCGGTTTTCATAAACGGCGCCCATGAGCGCCTCATCCATCCATTTGGGGTCATCGGTTACGTTGTACAGGTCTCCCTCAAACAACATACGGCGAAGAAAATGCTCCAAAAGCAGGCAACCGGCGTCCGATGTGGGTGCATCCGCTCCGGCAAACCCGGCCTGCGCCACTTCGAACGCTGTTTTGCCGCTGGCTACCTTTTTCGGATCCAGTTTGGCCAGTTGCATGGCGTAGGCTTCCACCTTTTCGGTAACGGGCATGGCTTTTCCGTCGCCCGAATACACGCGCAGCAGCCCGCCTCCATACAGCCATCCCTGTTTGTTGCCAGGCGCCATCACCCGGTGGTAAGGCTCAAGCCATAGACGGCCACGGAGTTCGATCTCTTCCTTCTTTTCGGAAGTTTCTCCCAGGCCCTCCACCACCGTGCCTTCAGCCAGTTGGCCGAGCACCTCGGCCTGGCCGTTCGGCGCAGCCCGCAGGCGCAGATCGGACACGGTCACTACGAATAGATCCTTTGCTTTTGATACGGATTCGACCTTGTTGTTGGACGGCGGCTCGTTTCGGCAGGCAAAAAATGCGCTGATCAGGCTCAGCAAGAAAAAAATTCTGGTTATGGTTTGCATATTACGGCGTTTTATTTTGGACAGCATGACCTGGAAAAACCGATATATCCTGTCCAAAATGTGCGCTAAAACACCGTTTAAAAAGGTCAGAACATGAAAGCAAGCACCTGTTCCGGCCAAACCGTCAGCCCGACCAAAATCAGCAACCCCAACCAAACCGGCCACTGGTAGCCAGCAGGTGTTTGTACGGTGTACACATTTTCCTCCCGGGTGAAGTACATCTCGATGATCACCTTGAAGTAGTAGTAAATGGACACGGCCGAGTTGATCACTGCCAGCACAACGAGCCAGGGGTAGCGCTCGAAGACCGATACGAACAGGAAATATTTGCCGAAAAACCCTGCGGTGGGCGGGATGCCGGCCAGGGTGAGCATGGATACGGCCATAAGGGCGGCCAGTGCGGGTTGTTTTTTTCCCAGGCCCCGAAACGCCGCGAAGGTGCCGTCCTGGTTCTGTTCTGCCGCCAGCATGTACACGGCAAATGCAGCCACAGTGGCGATGGAATACACCAGCGCGTAATACAGGATGGCCTGGCCTCCTTCAGCAGCGGCGGAGCCGATGGCCAAAATGCCCATCAGCAGGTATCCGGCGTGTGCAATCGACGAATAGGCCATCATGCGCTTGAAGTCCTGCTGAAAGATCGCTGTGGTGTTCGCCAGGGTCATTGTCAGCGCGGCAATGGCGCTGAGGGGGAGTCCCCAGAAGTCGGCCGCACCGCCAAAAGCCGTGTCGAACAACCGGTAAAAAGCCGCAAAACCAGCCGTTTTCACAACGGTGGCCATTATTGCGGTCACCATGGTCGGACTGCCCGAGTACACGTCCGGCGCCCAGAAATGGAAGGGCACCGCAGAGATTTTGAAGCCCAGGCCGATGATGACCATCAGGATGCCGATGTGCAGCATATTTCGGCTTTCCGACAGGGCGCCGACTTGTTCAGCGATCGCCGACAGGTCGAAGCTTCCTGTGGCCCCGTAAATGAGGGCAAAGCCGTACAGCAGGATACCGGTGGCGAAAGCGCCCATCAGGAAGTATTTCAGCGCGGCCTCGTTGGAGGCCGGCTCATCGCGGCGGCTGCCGGCGAGTACATACAACGGAATACTCAGAATCTCGATGCCGAGAAAAAGCATGGTCAGGTTGGTGAACGACACCATCACCAGCGCACCGCAGGTACTGAAGAGCAGCAGCCCGTAGTTGTCGCCCAGCGTATCGTGCAACTGCCGGAATCCCCAGCCAGACAGGCCGACGACCAGGGCCAGCGTGAGCAAAATCACCGAGCCGAAGGCCAGCGCATACCCGTCAAATACGAACATGCCGGCAAAACGGGTGTTCCAGCCCAAAGCGTCCGCCTGGGTCATATCCCACAACAGGCTGCCCAGCGCCAGCAATACCCCACCCAGGGCAATACCCCGGAGGGTACCCCGGCGGCCAGAGAGGCCGGCGAACAACACCACCAAAGCGGTCAGAAAAAGGATCAGTATGGCTTTCATGGCAATGGCTTTAAAATTGAACAGCGCCGAGTATGCGGTCTACGCTGCTGTCGGTCAGGCCCAGGATGAGTTGAGGAAAGAAGCCGAGCAGCAACACCAGCGCGGCGACGATGCCCAGTACAACATATTCGCCGGTGTGGACGTCCTGAAATCGTTCTGTTTGACTGTTGGGCGCGCCGAACATAGACAATCCGAAGGCACGCAGCAGGTAAACGGCCCCAAAAATAATGGTCAGGCCGGCAACGGCGCCCACCCACGGGTTGTACTGCCAAACCCCGAAGAGCAGCAGAAATTCGCCCGGAAAACCGTTGGTGAGCGGTACGGCCAGTGAACCCAGCAAAATGATCATAAACAAGGCAGCAAAAACGGGGGCTGACTTTGCGATCCCACCCATGTCGAACAACGAACGGCTGCCCAGGCGGCGCTCCAGGATATCCACCGCAAAAAACAACCCCAGCACATTGATGCCGTGGTTCAGCATCTGAAGGATGCCGCCCTGCACGCCCATCTTGTTCCACACCAGCACGCCGGCGGCAATGAGGCCCACGTGTGCAATGGAAGAATAAGCGATCAGGCGTTTCAGATCGGATTGTTTCACGGCAATGATACTGGCGTACACCACGCCGGTCACCGACAGTCCCACGAATACCGGCATCCAAGTGTGCATGGATTCCGGCGCCAACGGGATCATCCAGCGGATGACCCCATAAATGCCCATTTTCAGCATAATGGCCGAAAGCAGCATGGTGCCGCCGGTCGGTGAGGTGGTGTATGTATCGGGTTGCCAGGTGTGGAAAGGAAACACCGGCATTTTGACGGCAAAAGCCAAAAAGAAACCAAGCGCTACCCACCAGGCCTCTGCGTTGGACAGCTGCACCGCCACCAGGTCTGCCCACTGAAAGGAGTGTGGGGCCGGCGTCTTCAGGTACACATACAGCAGTGCCACCAGCATGAAAAGCGACCCGATGAATGTGTAGATAAAAAACTTGAGCGTCACGCGTATCCGGTCAGCGCCACCCCAGATGGCACAGATGAAATAGATCGGAATGAGCGCGAGTTCGTAAAAGATGTAAAACAGCAGCCCGTCCCAGGCCAGAAACACACCATTCAGGGCGCCTTGCATCAGCAGCACCAGTCCGTAATAGCGGGCTTCAGGTTTGAGGTGGCGGTTGAAGCTGCTGAAAATAATCAGGGGCGTGAGCAGGTTGGTCAGGAGCAGCAGCAGCAGGGTGATGCCATCGGCTTCCAGGTGAAAACGGAGGCCTGCCGACGCCATCCACGGCGTATCGAAGCCAAATTGCAGGCCTCCGTCGGGGTTAAAACCCGACAACAAAAACAGTGTCCAGGCTTGCACGGCCAGGGAGATGCCCAGCGCCCAGGCGTTTGCCTGGTTCGGGCGAAACAGCAGCAACGCCAGTGCGCCAAGGATAGGGATCAGGATCAGGTATAGTGACATGTCGAATGATCGGGTTTCAAATGTTTTACAGGAAATAGGTTAGCAGCAGCCCGATGCCGCCGGCAACCATGCCGATCAGATAATACTCGATGTTGCCGTTTTGCAGCCGCCGGAATGTAGCGCCGAGGGTCTGGAACCCTTTGCCGACGCCTTCCACTACGCCATCAATGGCCCATACATCCACGTAATAGTGCAGGGTTTTGGAGAAGGCTTCGGTCGGCCGCACAAACAGGGTATCGTATAGTTCGTCTACGTAGAACTTTCCGGCCAGTATTTTACCCCATCCGGATAATTGCTCGTCGGGCGCCGGTACGTTTTGAGGTTTGGTGTACACCATATACGTGTAGGCCAGGGCGACGATGGCTACAACAGAAGCCACACCCATGAGCATCCACTCGGTGGAGGGCAGGATGTGCACCTCCGTCATGGGCACTACCGCTTGCCCGTTCGCATCGCTGCCGGCGAGCCAGTGGGCCAGCCATTGTGAAGGCTCCAGGTGCATGAAGTGGGGCAGGTTCAACAATCCGCCGGCTATCGACAAAATCGCCAGGATAATCAGGGGAATGGTCATGGTTGCCGGACTCTCGTGCAGGTGGTGTGCCTGTTCGTGCGTCCCCCGGAACGACCCGTAAAAGGTTAAAAACAACAGGCGACCCATATAAACCGCCGTCAGCAGGCTGCTGAAAGACGCTAAAGCCCACCAGATGGGACCGCCATGATCGAAAGTGTGGGCCAGGATTTCATCTTTAGAGAAAAAACCCGACAATACCGGCACGCCTGAAATGGCCAGTGTGCCGGCCAGGAACACCCAAAAAGTGACGGGCAGGTGCTTGCGCAGGCCGCCCATGTTCCGAATGTCCTGCTCGCCACCCATCGCGTGGATCACGCTGCCAGCGCCGAGGAACAACAGGGCTTTGAAAAAGGCGTGGGTGGTCACATGGAACATAGCACTCGCATAAGCGCCCATGCCCAGGGCGACAAACATCAGACCGAGTTGGGAAACAGTGGAGTAGGCGAGTACTTTTTTGATGTCATTCTGCCGCAGACCAATGAGCGCTGCCAGCACGCTGGTGGCCATGCCGACCACGGCCACCACCTGAAGGGCTTCATGCGAGAGGCTGAACAAACCGTTGCAGCGGGCCACCAGATAAATACCCGCCGTTACCATGGTGGCGGCGTGGATGAGGGCCGACACCGGCGTCGGGCCGGCCATGGCGTCGGGAAGCCAGGTGTACAGGGGTATCTGCGCACTTTTACCGATGGCGCCGATGAACAGCAGGAGACAGATGGATGTAATCACGCCGGTCTCCACCGGGTTTTCAGCCAGGTGTTTGAACACCGTTTCGTATTGCAGGCTCCCGAACGTATGAAAGATCAGAAACATGCCCAGCAGCAGCCCCAGGTCACCGATGCGGTTCATGATGAACGCCTTGTTGGCGGCCAGGTTGTAGTCGCGGTTGGTGTACCAGAACCCGATAAGCAAGTACGAACACAGCCCCACGCCTTCCCAGCCAAAAAAGAGCATCAGGAAGTTGTCGCCCATGACGAGGAGCAGCATAGAAAAGATAAACAGGTTCAGGTAGGCGAAAAAACGACTGAAACCGTCGTCGTCGTGCATGTAACCCATGGAATACACATGGATCAAAAAACCGATCCCGGTCACAATCAGCATCATCCAGGCAGAAAGGGCATCGACCAAAAACCCGAAGCCGATGTGCAGGCTTCCAACAGACATAAAAGGGTAAACCTCACTTCGAATGGGTGCATGGGTGGCCGACACTTCCATGAACGCCATGACGCTCAGCAGGAACGACAGCAGTACGCTGCCCGAGCCAATCCATCCGGACACACTCTTCGGCATGCGGCCGCCGAACAGGCCGTTGACGGCAAAACCGATGAGCGGCAAAAAAGGGATAAGGGGTATCAGTGTTTGCATGCGAAGTATCGTAACGGCAGCTGGGCCGGGTTTACCATTTCAGGTTATCGAGCAGGGAAATGTCGGTGGACTTGGTGTTCCGGTAGATCATCACCAGAATGCCAAGACCCACTGCCGCCTCAGCCGCCGCCACCACCATGATGAAAAACACCATGATCTGTCCCTGGGCGTCGGACAAGTACGTCGAAAACGCAGCCAACAACAGGTTGACGGCATTGAGCATCAGCTCCACACACATGAGCACCACAATGGCATTGCGGCGAATGAGCACGCCGAATACGCCGATGGCAAACAGCGCGGTGCACAGGTACACAAAATAATCGATCGGAACGGATTGGACGATTGGTAACATATGCGGTCAGAGGTTTAGGTCACGTTTGCCGACAAGCACCGCGCCCACCATGGCGGCCAGAAACAGGATGCCGGCAATTTCAAAGGGAACCACAAAATCGGTGAACAGCACCTTGCCGAGGTTCTCTACCAAACCGACCTGCGGATTTGGCGGGTTGCCCGCCGCCAGTTGGATACCGCCGCGCAATGCACCGGTAAGCACCACCAACAGCATGCCTGCTGTGGCCGCTGCACTCCACAACCAGGCGGCCGACTTTTGGGGCTCGGTGTCTTTATTCAGGTTTAGCAACATGAGTACAAAGAGAAACAACACCATGATGGCTCCGGCGTAGACGATCAGGTGAACCACCGCCAAAAACTGCGCATTGAGTAAAATATACAGCGCGGCAATCACAAAAAACGTCAGAATCAGATACAACACACTGTGTACCGGATTGCGTGCCAGCACCATCATCAGTGCGGTGACCAGAGAGATGACGCCCAGTACGAGAAATATGGTCAAAGTCATATTGAATGCGGAATGCGGAATTTTTCCGCGGCAAAGATAGCTGCGAACAGGGATTTTAGGCCTCCGGCTTCGAAATCTTTAGCACGGGCATCCGTATTATTGTTTTTCAATCAAGTGTTTCTGACGTTTGGTCACGTCGATCCGCTGATCGGGTTCAACACCTTCTACGAGCATGTCTTTTCCGAAAATGAAATTCTGACGCACATAGTCGGAAGGAACAATGCGATCGGTGAGGAAAATGGCCTCTTTGGGGCAGGCTTCCTCGCACAGCCCGCAAAAGATGCAGCGCAACATATTGATCTCGTAAACCGCCGCATATTTTTCTTCCCGGTACAGTTTCTCCTCGCCTTTGTTCCGCTCTTCGGCCACCATGGTGATGGCTTCTGCCGGACAGGCGACGGCGCACAGCCCACACGCAGTGCAGCGCTCGGCGCCGTTCTCATCGCGTTTCAGCACGTGCCATCCACGGAAAACCGGCGCAAATTCGCGCTTTTGTTCGGGATAGCGAACGGTGTTTTTCTTTTTGAAAAAATGACGCAACGTAGTGGCCATGCCGGCAAGGATGGCCGGCAGGTATATGCTTTCCCAGAACGTCATTTTTTTGTTCACGACGTTTTTGGATCGGTTGGTAAGGCTTGCGTAGCTCATGCGTTGGTTGGTTTGGTATTTTGTCCGGAAAGTTACCCTAAGAGCAACACGCCCAATCCGGTAAGCAACATATTAAGTATGGAAAGCGGAATGAGTGCTTTCCAGCCCAGGTGCATCAGTTGGTCGTAGCGGAAGCGCGGCAGGGTCCAGCGAATCCACATGAAAACAAAGATGAAGAAAAATATTTTGGCAAACAGCACGATGGGCCCCATAAACCCGCCCAGCCAACCGGGGTCGATGCCGGGGAAGTTGTACCCGCCGAAATACAGCGTGGCGATCACCGCCGATGAGATGAACATGTTGATGTACTCGGCAAACAGGAAAAAGCCAAGCTTCATGGAGCTGTATTCGGTGTGATACCCGCCCACCAACTCGGTTTCGCACTCCGGCAGGTCAAACGGCGCCCGGTTGCACTCGGCCAGGGCACAGATGAAGAAGATGAGGAATCCCAGGGGTTGGTACAGCACGTTCCATTGGAAACCGCTCTGCTGTTCGGCGATGGTGCGCAGGCTGAGTGAGCCGGTAAGCATGATCAGGGCGATGATGGACAAGCCCATGGCCAGCTCGTAGGAGATCATTTGCGAGCTGGCGCGAATGGCGCCGTAAAGCGAATATTTGTTGTTGGAAGCCCAGCCGCCGATCATGATGCCGTAGACGCCCAGGGAAACGAACCCTACGACATACAAAATGCCGATGTTCACGTCGGTGACCTGCAAATCTATGCTGCCACCGAAAGCGGTAAGGGCGGTGCCCCAGGGAATGACGGCGCTGGTCATGCAGGCGACGAACATGAAGATGCCAGGCGCCAGGATAAACAGCCATCGTTCGGCTGCCGTGGGGATAAAATCTTCCTTCATGAACATTTTCACCCCGTCGGCGATGGGTTGCAGGATGCCGAACGGGCCGGCGCGATCAGGTCCGAGGCGGTCCTGCAGGAAGGCGGCAATCTTGCGCTCTCCGTAGGTCGAGTAGGCGGCGATGCCCAGGGTAACGAGAAACAGTACGCTGATGAGGCCGAGTTTTTCGACCAGCACGCTCAGCATAATCAAGGATAGCGTCATCATATCAACGTACGGTTAGGGCGCCTCCGGCGTAATGGTTTTGGCTGATGACCGAGTGGCGTTCGAGCTGGCGCGGGCCCTCGATCGTCCAATCGGATGTTTTTTTCGTTTCAAAGCGGCAGGTGTTGCAGATGTAATCGTGCACCTCGCCGTATTGGTCTTTTCGGGCGGTCACGCGGAAAATTTCGTCTCCGTACATCCACACCACGGCTTTCCCGCTGCATTTATCGCAGTTGCGGTGGGCGTCCATCGGGTTCAGGAACCACACGCGGCTTTTAAAGCGGAAGGTGCGGTCGGTGAGGGCGCCCACGGGGCACACGTCGATCACGTTGCCGCTGAAGTCGTTGTCTATCGCCTTTTCGATGAAGGTGCTGATCTCGGCGTGGTCGCCCCGGTTCACGATCCCGTGTACGCGCTCGGGCGTGAGTTGGTTGGCCACGTACACGCAGCGGTAGCACAGGATGCAGCGCGTCATGTGGAGCTTGATGTAGGGGCCGATGTCGATCTTTTCGAAGGTGCGGCGCTCGAATTCGTAGCGGGTGGCCTCGCGGCCGTGCTCAAAGGCGAGGTCCTGGAGGTGGCATTCGCCGGCCTGGTCGCAGATGGGGCAGTCAAGCGGGTGGTTGAGCAGCAGGAACTCCACCACGCCGCGGCGGGCTTCGAGTACTTGCTCGCTGGAGATGTTGGCCACCTCCATACCGTCTTGCACAAAGGTCTGGCAACTGGCCACCAGCTTGGGCATGGGCCGCGGGTCTTTTTCCGACCCTTTGGTGACCTGCACCAGGCAGGTGCGGCACTTGCCGCCGGAGCCCTGCAGGGTGGAGTAGTAGCACATGGCCGGCGGCACGATGTCGCCGCCGATCCGGCGGGCAGCGTTCAGAATGGTGGTGCCATCGGGCACTTCCACTTCAAATCCGTCTATTTTTACTTTGGGCATAGCCAGGGTTAAATTTTCAGAGTAATGCTATTATCCAACAGGTGTCGGTCTAAAAAGGTTTTCAAGGGGGATAGGTTAGGGTTTGTTGGGTCAAGGTTCCAGTGGTTGGGGTCGGTGTTGTTGGGGTTGCTTTGGTTATCGGGCCAAAGATACAGATGGGTGTCGAAAGGAAAGTGTGGAAATTCCGTTGAAAGGGCAGCTACCACCTCGCCTCTTCGCCTTTGTCGGACATCATCCTCGGTTAGGAGAATTATACTTTCCGTTTAAAATTTTGATTTTGAAGTCGTCGAGGTGTTTGGCAAACTTTTCTACGGATTTTCTTCAATTTCGGAAATCATTTTTGAAACGACTTCACACAATGAAGGCAGGTTTTCTCTCACGACAAATAAAATCAAATTCATATCGGTTCCCCAGTAGTCGTGCGCTATGCGATCCCGTAATCCGGCAACTCTTTTCCAGGGTATTTCTGGATACTTTGCTCTTAAATCAGTTGGAATTTTCTTTACAGCTTCCCCAATTACTTGAAGACAATGCATCATAATCATCCCTTCATCAGAATAACTGCTGATTTTGATTGAATCTCTCAACGCTACCTCTTGTGCCTTGGAGGCATAAAATATAATGTCATGTAAAAAATCTCTAATATCGCGTTTCATATGTATTCCACTTCTGCCAGAATATAGCGCCCAATATACTTCCTCAAACTCCTACGCACAGCCACATCCACCTTTCGCTGTAATTGTGTCTCTAAGAAGTCTTCCAATTCCATAAGTTCAAACAAACCCAACGGCCGGTCAAAATCCACCAGTACATCGACATCGCTGTCCGCACTTTCTTCACCCCTTATCCAGGAGCCGAAAACGCCCAATTCCGAAACCCCAAAGCGTTCGTGCAAATAAGGCTTCAACTCTTTTAGTCGATGTTTGATTTCTTGTATACTCACCATTCTTTGAAGCAGTAAACTGAACGAATCCCAATCAGATATGCGCAAACAACACCCTCACGCCATCTCCGGTTCCCGCACCAGCCCATAGTTCCGTTCCATGCACAACCGGGGCTCGTTCACGTGCCATTCGAACTCCTCGCGGAAGTGGCGGATGGCGGCGGCCACGGGCCAGGCGGCCGCGTCGCCCAGGGGGCAGATGGTGTTGCCTTCGATTTTCTTGGCCACGTCTACCAGCAGGTCGATGTCGCTGAGCTTGCCCTGTCCGTTTTCCATGCGCCACAGCACCTTTTCCATCCAGCCGGTGCCTTCGCGGCAGGGAGAGCATTGGCCGCAGGATTCATGCCGGTAGAAGCGGGTGAAGTTGTAGGTGTTGCGCACGATGCACTGGTCTTCGTCGTACACGATGAACCCGCCGGAGCCGAGCATGGATCCGCTGACGAAGCCGCCGTCGCCGAGGCTTTCGTAAGTCATGAGGCGTGGCTCGCCGTTGGCGGTTTTGGTGACCAGGAAGTGGGGCAGAATGGGTACAGAGGAGCCGCCGGGCACGCAGGCCTTGAGGCGTTTGCCGTTTTTAATGCCGCCGCAGTATTGATCGGAGTAGATAAACTCTTCCACCGGTACGCCCATTTCGATCTCGTACACGCCGGGTTTGTTGATGTTGCCGCAGGCGCTGATGAGCTTGGTGCCTGTGCTTTTGCCGATGCCGATCTTGGCGTATTCCTCACCGCCGTCGTTTACGATGGGCACGACAGCCGCAATGGTTTCCACGTTATTGACCACCGAGGGGCATTGCCACAGCCCTTTTACCGCCGGGAAGGGCGGCTTGATGCGCGGGTTGCCGCGTTTGCCTTCCAGGCTTTCGATCAGGGCCGTCTCTTCACCGCAGATGTAGGCGCCTGCGCCCGGGCTCACGAACAGGTCGAGGTTGTACCCGCTGCCCTGGATGTTCTTGCCCAGCCAGCCCGCATCATAGGCTTCGGCGAGGGCGCGCTCGAGGATGTGCACGATCCAGGAATACTCCCCGCGTATGTAGATATACGATGTGTTGGCCCCCAGCGCATAGCTCGACACGATCATGCCCTCGATGAGCAGGTGGGGGATTTTTTCCATGAGGAAACGGTCCTTGAACGTGCCGGGCTCCGACTCGTCGGCGTTGCACAGCAGATAGCGGGGGACACCTTCGGGTTTGGCCAGGAACGACCATTTGAGTCCGGTAGGGAAGCCTGCACCGCCCCGGCCCCGGAGGCCCGATTTTTTCACCTCTTCCACGACCTCATCGGGCGTCATTTGCTTGAGCGCCTTTTCCACACTTCGGTAGCCGCCGTTTTTGCGGTACACTTCGTAGCGGTGTATGCCTTCGATGTGGGCGTTTTCCAACAGTAATTTTCTGCCAGCCATAATGGTTATTCTGCTTCCTGTTCAAAAATGGACAACAGTTCGCTTTTCAGGCGAACGGGTTCGAGCACCACGCTTTCAAATTGGTCATTGGGAAAAACGGCGACCAGGAGGCCGTCGTGCTGCATATCGTCGAGCCAGCCCATGAGTTCATTCAGGTCCAGCACCTCGGCGTTGTACTCCTGGTCCCAGCCGGCGGCGGAGCGAAAGCGCTCGGCAAACACCGGATCGGGAAAAAGAGGGATCATATCGCCCAGCTTCTCGTCGCTGAGCAGGGCCCAGCCTTCGGCATCGCACAGACCGTAAACCTCCTCGGTTTCGAGGACTGTTTTGAGGAAAAAGTTGTACCGTTTTTCACCGGGTCGGCGGCTGATGCGCTCGATGTCGGCTGTGCTGATGTGTCCCATGGCGTAATCTTGGTTGGGTGTGAGAAATGGCATCAGTGCATGCGCCAGGTGCCTTTGTTGACCTTTCCGGCACGGCAATCGGCGATGAACTGGTCTATTTTGGCTTCCGTCAGGTGTTCGTGGTAAAATTCGCCTACCTGCATCATCGGGGCGTACCCGCAGGCGCCCAGGCACTCCACTTCCTTGATGGTAAACATGCCGTCGGGGGTAGTTTCGCCGGTTTGTATGCCCAATTGCTGTTGGGTGTACGCGATGATGCGCTCCGCCCCTTCGATGGCGCAAGGGCCGGTATGGCAAAACTCGAGCACATACCTGCCCACCGGGGCGTGGTTGTACATGCTGTAAAAAGTGGCCACCTCGTACACTTCGATGGCATGAATGCCCAGCACTTCAGCCACGTGGTCCATGGCAGGTACGCTGAGCCATCCGCCGTTTTCCTCCTGTGCAAGGTGCAACAGGCGGAGGATGGCGCTTTTTTGCCTGCCCTCCGGAAATTTCTGCATGATCAGGCGCGCTTCGGCCGCCGCTTCCGTGGAGAAGTGGAACGGTGGGGCGTCGGTGGTTGGTGTTTGGTTCATTTTTCTTGGTTGTGGGCCCACGGCTGAAGCCGTGGGTTTATGCGTCGAGTTCTCCGGCGATCACGTTCATGCTGGACATGGTGAGGATGGCGTCGGAGAGCATGGAACCTTTGATCATTTCGGGGTAGGCCTGGTAGTAGATGAAGCAAGGGCGGCGGAAATGCAGGCGGTATGGCTGGCGGCCGCCGTCGCTGACGAGGTAAAAGCCCAGTTCTCCGTTGCCGCCTTCCACGGCGTGGTAAACCTCGCTTTTAGGGGCAGGAACCTCGCCCATCACTACTTTGAAGTGATAAATGAGCGCTTCCATTTTGGTGTACACATCGTCCTTGTCCGGAAGGTAAAAGTCGGGTACATCGGCGTGGTACGGCCCCTGGGGCAGGTTGTCGTAAGCCTGGTGAATGATGCGCAGGCTTTGCCGGATCTCTTCCTGGCGGACCATGAAACGGTCGTAGGTGTCGCCATTTTCGCCGACGGGGATGATGAAGTCGAAATCGGCGTAACTGGAGTAAGGCTCCATGATCCGAACATCATAGTCGATGCCCGCAGCGCGCAGGTTGGGCCCGGTGAACCCCCATTCCAGGGCGCGTTCGCCGTCGATGGGGCCGGCGCCGATGGTGCGGTCCATGAAAATGCGGTTGCGTTCCAGCAGGTTGTTGAACTCTTCGAACTTTTTGGGGAACGTTTTCAGGAAGTCTTTCAGCAACCGGTGAAAACGGGGGGAGAAGTCGCGCTCCATGCCCCCGATCCGTCCGATGTTGGTGGTCAGGCGGGCGCCGCACACCTCTTCGAACAGGTCGTATATGCGTTCGCGTTCCTGGAACATGTAAGTGAAGCCCGTGAGCGCGCCCGTATCCACCCCGATGACGGAATTGCAAACCAGGTGGTCGGCTATGCGCGAAAGCTCCATAATGATCACGCGCATGTATTCGGCACGTTTGGGCAGTTCAGCCTCGATCAGCTTTTCCACCGTCATGTACCAGCCCATGTTGTTGATGGGTGAGGAACAGTAGTTGAGCCGGTCGGTGATGGGCGTGATCTGGTTGTACGGACGCCGCTCGGCCAGCTTTTCAAAGGCACGGTGGATGTACCCAATGGTCTGCTCGGCAGACACAATGCGCTCACCATCCATTTTCAGGACGTTCTGAAAAATACCGTGGGTGGCCGGGTGGGTAGGGCCCAGGTTCAGCGTCGCGAGTTCGCCGTCAAAATTGTCGAGCGAAGAGAAGTATGATTGTACTTGCATGTTGGCTATTGGCTTTCGGATTTCGGTTGTCGGCTTTCGGTTGTCGGCTTTCGGTAGTCGGTTGTCGGCTTTCGGCTTTCAGTAGTCGGTAGTCGGTAGTCGGCTTTCGGTAGTCGGCTTTCGGTTATCGGTTGACGGCGGTCGGTTATCGGTGGTTTGTGGTTTGGGGTTTGTGGTAGGGAATTAGTGATCAACCACCGCTATATTTCACCAACCACCGACAGCCAAAAGCCGACAACCGACTACCGACTACCGACTACCGACTACCGATAGCCGATAGCCGACTACCGATAGCCCTTAATCAAACTCCCGCCCCACATGTCCTTGGCGGCCAAAGAAGCGGTCGTCTTTATCGGTTCGGGTGCCGTCTTCGAGGCGGTATTCCTTGCGCAGTGGAAAAACGTCGAGGTCTTCCACGTTGAGGATGCGCTTAAGGTTGGGGTGGCCGGTGAAGAGGACACCAAAGAAGTCATACGTTTCGCGTTCCATCCAGTTGGCGGCGGGCCAAACGGTGGTGGCGGTAGGTACAACGGGGTCATCTATCGGAAAAAACACTTTGACGCGAAAGCGGAAATTATTCCGGAAGCTGTGCAGGTGATACACTACGCCCAACTCCTTCCCCGGGTTGTCGGGGTAATGGATGCCGCAAAGCGAGGTCAGAAAATTCGCCTGCAGGTCGGCATCGTGTTTTACGAAATCCAGCAGCGGAATAATCTGTTCGCGCGTGGTTTCCATCGTCAGCATGCCGTGCGGCTCACCGTGGTTGAGCACAGCGTCCGGGAATCGGCGCTTAATGATGGAGAGAACGATGTCGTTGTTCAGTTTCATCACCCGATCTGGTATTTTTCCATCAAATGCTGGTACTCCGGCGAATAACGACGGCGCAGGGGTTCGTTTTTCACCAACTCCTGGATTTTCATGACACCATCGATTATCTGTTCCGGGCGGGGCGGGCAACCGGGAACGTAAACATCGACCGGAATGACCTTGTCTATGCCTTGCAGGACCGAGTAGGTATCGAATATGCCGCCCGAACTGGCACAGGCACCCACGGCAATCACCCATTTGGGTTCGGCCATCTGGGTGTACACCTGCTTGAGGATGGGGCCCATTTTTTTGGCAATGGTGCCCATGACCATCAGCAGATCGGCCTGACGCGGGGAGAACGACAGGCGTTCCATGCCGAAACGCGCCAGATCGTAATTGGTGCCCATGGTCGCCATAAACTCGATCCCGCAGCACGAGGTGGCGAAGGGAAGCGGCCAAACCGAGTTGGCACGGGCCAAACCGATGGCTTTGGAGAGCGAAGTGGCGAAGAAACCTTCTCCGCCGTATCCTTCGGGCATGGGTGCTGTTTTTACCGACATGTCCTGAAAAGTTTGGTGGCACCTTGGCAGCCGGACCTTAGCGGTCCCACTCCAATGCGCCTTTTTTTAGAATGTAATAGTACCCTGCGAGGAAAATTCCGACAAACAGGAGAACGGCCAGAAAGCCCTCTATACCCATGGCCCTGAAATTCACGGCGTAGGGGTAAAAAAAGATCACCTCCACATCGAACAGTACAAACAGGATGGCGGTCATCAGGTATTTGATGGAAACGGGGAAACGAGCATTGCCTTGCACTTCGATACCACACTCAAATGTCTCATCTTTGCGCTTGCTGCGGCGGAACGGACCCAACAGGTGCGTCACCACCAGCACAAAAACCACGAATCCAATGGCCACCAAAGCCTGTAATACAACGGGGAAATAACCGGACGGTTCCATGTTGTTGTTTGTGATAGGTTTGCTTTGAAACGTCTGGGTTGCCGGACGGTTCATAAAATTTGCAGGCATTTTTACCTGCCGCGCAAAGGTAGGTGAAATGTGATGATTTGCGCCCGGTCATGTGTAAACCACAAGTCAGCAAAAGATTTTTGCCCCGGATGCTCAATGTGGCCTGATCAGTAAAACCAAACAGTGTAAATACAATAAAACCGCGCCGGTTTTCGCCGGACATCCAAACCTGCAAGCATGCTCCTCGACGGAAAACAGTTATCGGAAACCATCAAAATCGAATTGGCGTCGGCCGTGGAAGACAGACGCACCCGCGGCCTGAAAATCCCGCACCTGGCAGCCGTGCTGGTCGGCCAAAATCCGGCAAGTCACGTGTACGTGAACAGCAAAATACGGTCTTGCGAACAGGTGGGCTTTAAAAGTTCGCTCATTCCCCTGCCGGAAGAAACGTCGGAGGCTAACCTGCTCGAAGTCATCCAAAACTTGAACCACGACCCGGATGTCGACGGCTTCATCGTTCAGCTGCCACTGCCCAAACACATCAACGCAGAAAAGGTCACCCTGGCGATTGACCCTTCGAAAGACGTGGACGGCTTTCACCCGGTCAATTTCGGGCGCATGGCCCAGGGGCTCGACGCCTTCCTGCCCGCCACCCCCATGGGCATACTCGAAATGATCCGTCGCTACGAGATCCCCACCGCCGGGCGCCACGCCGTGGTGGTGGGCCGCAGCAACATCGTGGGTACACCCATGAGCCTCCTGCTGTCCCGCAAAGGATACCCGGGCGACTGCACAGTGACCCTTACCCATTCGCGTACTCGGGATTTGCCGGCGGAGGTTCGCCGTGCCGACATCGTGGTTGCCGCCATCGGAATTCCGGAATTTATCCAGGGCGACTGGCTTCGGGAGGACGCCGTGGTCATCGATGTGGGCATCAACCGGGTGGCCGATGCATCCAAAAAGTCGGGCTTTCGTTTGGTGGGCGACGTACACTTCCCATCCGCCGAACCCCGGTGCAGCTACATAACGCCCGTGCCCGGCGGGGTAGGGCTCATGACGGTGACGGCTTTGCTGATGAATACGCTCAAAGCCTGTCGTACCGACTAGAAACCATTACCTTTGCGGCCTTTCAAACCACTTTCGTCTTTCCATGCAACCAACCCCCATTCGTTCGGCCCTCGTTTCGGTCTACTCCAAAGAAGGTCTTGAGCCCATCATCCGACGCCTGCACGCCCTTCAGGTGACCCTGTACAGCACCGGCGGAACCCAGGTGTACATCGAGCAGCTCGGCATTCCGGTAACGCCGGTCGAGTCGCTTACCGGCTACCCGAGCATCCTCGACGGACGGGTGAAAACCCTCCACCCGGCAGTATTCGGGGGGCTGCTGGCGCGCCGTACGCCGGATCACCAGGCCCAGCTGGAGCAGTACAACATTCCGGCCATTGACGCGGTCATCGTAGACCTGTATCCTTTTGAAAACACGGTGGCCCAAACGACCGACGAGCAATCCATCATCGAAAAGATTGACATCGGTGGGGTGTCCCTCATTCGGGCGGCCGCCAAGAACCACCACGATGTGGCTGTGGTGGCCTCGCAGGCCGAGTACGGGCTTTTTCTGGCGTACCTGAACGAAACCGACGGGGTGCTGACGCACACGCAACGCCGTGCATTGGCCCGGCGTGCCTTCCGCGTTACCGCCCATTACGACACCGCTATATTCAACTGGTTTCAACAGGACAGCTCTGAGCCAGTATTCCAGCATTCCTTCGGGCCGGCCGAAGCCTTGCGTTATGGCGAAAACCCGCATCAGCAAGGGGTGTTTTTCGGTGATCTGGAGCAGGTGTATGACAAGCTGAACGGGAAGGCCATTTCGTACAACAATCTGGTGGACATAGACGCCGCCGTGCAGGTGATGCGCGAATTTCGAAACGACCCGCCCACCTTCGCCATCCTCAAACACACCAACACCTGCGGCGTAGCCCAGCGGCCAAGCGCCGTGCAGGCCTGGCGCGACGCACTGGCCTGCGACACCACCTCTGCTTTCGGCGGTATTTTCATCACCAATACCACCGTGGATCTGGAAACGGCCCGGGAGATCAACAAGCTTTTCTATGAAGTGTTGATCGCGCCGGATTTTGCACCCGAAGCCCTGGCGTTGCTCTCCCAAAAAGAACAGCGCATCCTCCTCCGCCTGAAGTCGTTTGAACTGCCGGCCCGCAGCTTCCGCAGCCTGCTCAACGGGGTGGTGGAACAGGACGCCGACCATTTCTCCGAATCGGCCGCCGACCTGCGCCCGGTAACCGAACGCCTGCCCGACGCCGATGAGGCCGACCAGTTGCTCTTCGCCATTCGTTGCTGCAAACACCTGAAATCCAACGCCATCGCGCTGGTAAAAAATCGCCAGCTCATCGGTATGGGTTGCGGACAACCCAACCGCGTGGATGCCCTCAAGCAAGCCATAGAGAAAGCCCGCCTGTTTGGCTTTGATCCGGCCGGCGCCGTCATGGCTTCCGATGCCTTTTTCCCTTTCCCCGATTGCGTGGAAATCGGCTACGAGGCCGGCATCACCGCCATCGTGCAGCCGGGCGGTTCGATCAAGGACCAGGACAGCGTGGATGCCTGCAACGCCCGGGGCATGGCCATGGCCTTTACCGGTGTTCGGCATTTCAAGCATTAACCATGGCAACGCCCGAGCAAATACAGCGTATACTGGATGATTTGTTCCCGGAAACCCCCATCCCGCTCCAACACACCGACCCCTACACGCTGTTGGTGGCCGTCGTGCTGTCTGCCCAATGCACCGACGAGCGGGTGAACCAGATCACGCCCATCCTGTTTGCCAGGGCCGACAACCCCTCCGACATGATGCGGGTGCCGGTGGAGGAGATCCGGGAGATCATCAAACCCTGCGGCCTGTCGCCCGCCAAATCAAAAGCCATCGCCGAACTGTCGCGCATCATCGTGGAAAAGCACGGCGGGAAGGTTCCCCAAACCTTTGAAGAGCTGGAGGCATTGCCGGGGGTGGGGCACAAAACGGCCTCTGTGGTCATGTCCCAGGCCTTTGGCGTTCCCGCTTTCCCCGTGGATACACACATCCACCGCCTGGCCCACCGATGGGGGCTGAGCGATGGCAAAAGCGTGGAAAAAACGGAGCGGGATCTGAAGGCAGCCTTCCCGGAGGCAAGCTGGAACAAGCTGCACCTCCAAATCATCTTTTTTGGCAGAACGTATTGCCCTGCGCGGGGACATGATCCGGCAAAATGCCCGATTTGTTCGTTGTGAATGGAGAAGGAAATTAGTCGAGTATTCCCCACCGCACATCGAGTTTTTATCTAAGATGGTAGTAAAATTGTCGCCATCTGTTGGACGGGTACTGTTATAGCTTCATCTTTGAACATCATGTGCGTCCGGAAACCATCTTTAAAAAGCCTGTTTTATGGAAATTCTTGGTCATCTTGATCCTGTGCTGAGGGCTTTGTGGTACGTTGCACTGACGTCAAGCCTGCTCTTTCTGGTGCTTACCGCGCTGTCGTTTGCGGGTTTTGACGGCGACGGCGGCGGCGACGTGGATGTGCACGCCGAAGCGCCCGTGCAGATGCTAAGCCTCCGCAACCTGATCAACTTTCTCCTGGGGTTCAGCTGGACAGGCATTGCTTTTTACCATTCCATAGGCCCTCTGTGGCTCTTGCTGACCTTGTCGGTGGGCGTCGGACTCTTGTTCGTCCTGATTTTTTTCTGGCTGCTAACCCAGCTCAATAAATTATCCGAGGACAACACCTTCCAGCTCGAAAGCACCCTGTACAAACAGGCCGAAGTGTACCTGACCATCCCCGCCGGCGGTACTGGCAAAGGAAAGGTGCTGGTGAGCGCCGCCGGCGCCGTGCACGAGCTGGACGCCGTCACCTACGGGGAAGCTTTGCCGACGGGGTCTTTGGCGCGGGTCACCGGTATTGAAAACAACCAATTGCTCATCGTCGAAAAACTCTGAAATCATGCCCATCGTGCTCATCGTTGTCGGGGTGCTGGTATTTACCCTGACCCTCATCGTACTCATTTCGCGCTACAAGCGCTGTCCTTCCGACAAGATTCTGGTCATTTACGGCCGCACCGGCGGCACCTCGGCGCGCTGCATCCACGGCGGCGGCGCCTTTATCTGGCCGGTGATCCAGGACTACGCATACCTCGACCTGAAGCCCATTTCCATTGAGGCCAATCTGACCAATGCGCTGAGCCGCCAGAACATCCGGGTGGACGTGCCCTGCCGCTTTACCATCGCCATCTCCACCGAGCCCGACAGCATGAACAACGCCGCCGAACGCCTGCTCGGATTGACACCTGCCGATATTCAGGAATTGTCCAAGGACATCCTGTTCGGACAGTTGCGCCTGGTGATCGCCACCATGACCATCGAGGAGATCAACTCCGACCGCGATAAATTTCTGGACAACATCTCCAAAAACATCGACACCGAGCTCAAAAAGATCGGCCTGAAGCTCATCAACGTGAACGTCACCGACATCCGCGATGAGTCGGGCTACATCGCCGCCCTCGGCAAGGAGGCCGCCGCAAAGGCCATCAATGAGGCTAAAATCAGCGTAGCCGAACAGGAAAAGATCGGCGAAACCGGCAAGGCCGTGGCCGACCGGGAGAAAGACGTGCAGATCGCCGATACGCAAAAACAACGCGACGTCGACATTGCCCTCACCCAAAAGGAGCGCGATGTACAGATCGCCAACACCAAAAAAGACCGGGAGGTAAGCATTGCTTCTGCCGCCAAAGACGAGGCCATCGGCAGGGCTGAAGCCGATCGCGACACCCGCGTGAAAACATCCGAGGCCAATGCCATCGCCGTCCAGGGCGAAAATGAGGCCCGGATATCCATCGCCCAGTCTGAGGCCCAGCGGCGCGAACGGGAGGCGGAATCCCTGCGGCTGGCCATCACAGCCGAAAAAGTGCAGCAGGCCAAAGCCCTCGAGGAGGCATACCTGGCCGAGCAAAAGGCCGAGCTGGCGCGCTCCGAGCGCGAGCGCTCCACCCAGATCGCCAACGTGGTGGTGCCCGCAGAAATTGCCAAACAACGCGCCATCATCGAAGCCCAGGCCGAGGCCGAACGCCTGCGCGAGCAGGCCAAGGGCGAGGCCGACGCCATCTATGCCAGGATGGAAGCTGAAGCCAAAGGTCTGTATGAAATTCTGACCAAACAGGCGGAAGGTTACGAACGGGTGGTGCATGCCGCCGGCGGCGACCCCTCCAAGGCATTCCAGCTTCTGCTCATCGAAAAACTGCCAGAATTGGTCAAAACCCAGGTGGAAGCCGTGAAAAATCTGAAAATCGACAAGATCACCGTGTGGGACAGCGGCTCAAACAACGGTAGCGGCAGCACCGCCAACTTTGTGTCCGGCATGATGAAGTCGGTGCCCCCGCTAAACGACCTGTTCAACATGGCCGGGCTGAACCTGCCGGATTACCTGGCTGCAAGAGATGTTGAAAAGCCGGAAGAAGGGGAGAAGAAAGAGGATACGAGCTTTCAAAAATAACATGCCGGAACCATGAAAGCAAACAAGCCTGTCATTGCAATAGAACCCGACATGAGCGACCGATTGATGGACGCGCTGGCTTATGGCGCTTTGTCGCTGTTGTTCCTGTTGCCCCTATCCCGTTTCGCCGAACTTCCCGAGACAATCCCTATCCATTTCAATGGATCAGGTGAGGCCGACGGCTTTGGCAGCAGGTATCTTATCTGGATGTTCCCTGTGCTGGGAGGGTTGATGTTCCTGGTTTTTACCTATATGCTTTGGAATCCGCACAAGCTGAATTATTCCAGGCCGGTTACGCTGGAGAATGCTGAAGCGATATACCAGATTGGCAGCCGTATCCTCCGTTTTTTGCGATTGACCATCAGCGTCTTGCTGGCCTATCTGGCGTTTGTGGTCATTTCGACGGCCACCGGCGCCCAATCCGGCACCGGAAAATGGTTTTTGCCCGTTTTACTGGTCGGCCTGTATGTGCCGTTGGGCTATTGGGTATTCAGGCTTTTTCGCGTGAAATGAACACGGATGCCGGCGCCGTTTACCACAACCCCTCCAGTATCCAGTTGGCCAGCGCCTGCCGGTTGTTGCGGTCGACCAGCCTCAGCTGATCCCAGTCGTTGCGGATGTTTCCCATTTCAATGTACACCGCCTTTGGGGTGGTGGTGTTCCGGAGCATGTAGAGGTCGCGCGCGCTGACGGTGCCGTTGTAGTTTTTGCCGGAGCGCAGTTTGAGGTATTTCTGGAGAAAGGTTTTGTGCATGCGTTCGGCCAGCGCCTTGCTCGGTTCGCTGTCGGGGCGGTAGTAAAAAAACACGTCGGTACGTTGGTTTCGGGTGCGGGAGTCAACGTGTATCTCGACGAAAGTCTGGGTTTTTATGCCGGCTTTGCCGTGTTTTTCGGTGAGTTCGTTGATGATGTCGCAGCGTTGTTGCAGGCGCTCCTTTTGGTCCAGCGGAATGGGCAGGTTGCCCCACACGACCTCATCTTTGTCCAGTTCGAGGTATTGCTCGTCGCGGATGCCGTCGTTGGGGTCGCGAACGATCATGTAGGCGGTGGCCCCGTGGCTGACGAGCAGACGCACCAGGCGCAGGGCTACGTCGTATGCGTATTCGTCTTCGCAAAGGGTATGGCCTGCGCGGCTGCCCTGGGCGCCCACGTCGGGGCCGCCGTGTCCGCTGACCACGTAGAACACTTTTCCCTTAAAATGCTGGCTGATAATGGGGGTATTGGCGTAGTTTTTCCCGAACAGGGGGAAACTGCGGGTGCCGTATTTGCCCGAAGCAGCCGGTTTGGACGAAGTGACCGGTTTGTCATCGGCGGCTGCGGCCTCTTCACCTTCCAGCGGGCAGTTTTTGGCGTGCCAGGGCACCCAGAGCAGCTTGCTCACGCGGAAATCGTCGTTGCGCAAGCCGGTTTCAACGGCTTGGTCGTTGTACTCCTGGATGCGCAGGGCCACCTGCCAGTCGTTGGTGCCCAGGGTGCTGCGGATGCTCTTGCCGTTGTACTCCACCACCTCAATGGGCAGCTTGTACGTGCGGCCCGGTTTCATGCTGTAATCCTCCTTGATGCCGTTGATCTCGAAAAAGCGGTCGATGTTGCAGGGATACTGATCCAGGCCGTAACGTTCCAGTACGGTGGTCACATCATCGGAAGCACCGGCCTTTACCTCTACGTATTTGGGTGGCATCCGGGAGTTGGTGGTAATGAGCAAGAACAGCAGCCAAAGTCGCATAACGGCAAAAATGAACAAAATCTTTTTTCTTCCCGGCGAAAAACAGACATTTGTCACAACAGTCTGCTTTCTCTACCAACCTAAACAGCGTACAATGAACAAACGGGATCAAATTTTGGATAAGTGGAGGCGTTATGAGGAACAGGTAGATGATTTCCTGGTCTTCCTGGAGCAGTTTTCAGATGAAGATTTGAACAGTGTGCCCGCCAATGGCGGCTGGTCGGCATTGCAAGCACTTCATCATCTGATGGTTATTGAAGATTTAGGCCTTAAATATACACAGAAAAAACTGCAACATGAGCCCAATCCGGAGAATATCGGGCTCAGCCATCGGCTCAGAAGCGCCATGCTGCAGATCTACCTTCGTCTTCCATTTGCCTTCAAGGCCCCTCCGTTGGTGTCGGGCGATGCGCTTCCTGAACGGAGCACCCTGGCAGAAACGGCTGTGCGTTGGCGTCAAATCCGCAGTGCCTGGCGCCATTTTCTGGAGCAGCTCCCGGAGGAACTTTTGGGAAAAGCCGTGTTCAAACACCCCCGCGCCGGCCGGATGGGATGGCTTGACCTGATCGCCTTTTACATGACGCATTTTGAACGGCACAGCAAGCAGGCACTGCGGGCCGCCAACCAATCGCAAAACCCAACTTGAAGTTTCACTAATCCGGATTTAACGACCAACAACATGACAAAACAACTACTGATCCTCGCGTGTTTCCTGATGGCCGGCCTGCTCACGGCCCAGGAGCCGGTTAAAGAACAACTCGCACCCTGCGGAACCATTTCGGTGATGGACCCGCACACCGTGCAATACCTGCAGCAGTACGGTGTCGCCAAGCCCAATCTGACGGATACCCTGTGGGTGGGGTTGCAGATCCACTTGGTGGCACAAGACGACGGCAGCGGCCGCTTCACGGCCGAACGGTTGCTGGACGCCTTTTGCCGCCTCAATACAGACTTTGAATCCACCAATATCCGGTTCTATTTCAAATACGACTGGAATTTGATTGACTCCTCCGCCTGGTGGCGGCACGATACCATTCCGGCAGGTCGCGACATGATGTTCGCCAACGATGTGCCCGACGCCACCAACTGTTACTTTGTCTCCAACCCGGCCGGCAACTGCGGCTACAATCTCCCTTATGCCAGCGTGGTTATGGCGCACGGCTGCTCCGGCGAGGATGACCACACCTGGGCGCACGAACTGGGGCACCAGTACGGATTGCCGCATCCGTTCATCGGCTGGGAAAATACGGTTTACGATTTCAGTCAGCCAACGCCCGACTCGGTATTTTACGATTACACGCACTTTCATGCAACGCCGGACACCGTTCCGGCGCCGTTGGACGTCCGGGCTGTTGAATTCGCCGACGGCAGCAACTGTGCCGTCGCGGGCGATTTGATCTGCGACACGCGCCCGGATTACCTGGGGCCCGCCGCCATGCGCAACTGCGACGGTCAGGGCAACAGCACCATGAAGCAAAAAGACCCGCTGGGCAATGAGTTCTTTCCGGATGCGACGCTGTTTATGTCTTACTACCCCGACAACTGTGCCAACCGGTTCACCGACCAGCACATCGCCATCATGCGCAATCACCTGCAAAACATCAAGCCCCAAGTACTGACGCCTTCCGCCCCGGCGCAGCAACTGACCGCTTTGCCACAACTGGTGTCGCCGGTCAATGGACAACAGGCGCCCGCCCAGGGCGGCGTCCTGCGGTGGAACAGCGTGCCCGGCGCCACCGGGTACGTCGTGCAGTTGTCGCGCTTCACCAGCTATCTGGTCAAGGATATTGACGTGTGGACGGCCGATACGGCCATTGTGTTCAACCAGTTGTTCCCGAATCTGACGTATTACTGGCACGTCAAACCGTTCAACGCCGTTGACGGTTGCGCCAACTTCACGGCCTCCGGCTCGTTCAAAACGGCGCCGGTGACCGCCGTCAATGAGCCGGGTGCAGGCGCCTGGAAACTCTACCCGACGCTGTCGGCTCCCGGCGACGACCTGTGGCTCGAAAGCCCGGAGGCGGATAGCGGAATGCCGGTGCTGGTATCCGTTTTTGACGCCCTGGGTCGCCAGGTGTGGCAGCAACGCCTTGACCGGGCCGGGCCCGAACAGGCCATGCTCCTGCAAATTCCGGCACGGCATCAGGCTGCCGGCGCCTACCGGCTGGTGGTGCAAACACCCCGGTATACCCGGACACTTGCTTTTGTACGCCAGGGCGGGTAAAGGATAATCGACGGAATTGTCTTCCTGCGACAACCCGTTATTAAAATTTGTCCCGTACCTTTGTTTGGTTGAACCTTTGGGCTCAATCGGTGTCTTAACAAGACAACAACAGACCAACTTTTAATTGCTTTTGTATGTTTTTTCGCACTGTGCTGCGGCTGCTTACCGGCATTATCGGGCTGATGCTCACCTCAGGCCTTACCGCTCAGGATGCTCCTGCGCCCAATTTCTGTGGCTACACGGGAATGTCGCCGTGGCTGGAGTGGTACCATGATAACAAGGATCAGATCGCTTACGACCGCGGGGCCGATACGGTGTGGCTGTACGTGCCCATGACCTTTCACCTGGTAGGCAACGACGACGGCTCCGGGTACTTCCCGATCGACCAGGCCATGGAGGCTGTTTGTTCGATGAACCGGATGTTCGAACAGGCCTTTATCGAGTTTTACCTGATGCCGGGCGACGAATTCCGGTACCACAACAATACCTCCTGGAATGTACACGACTTCACTGCGGGGGGGCAAATGATTGACGCCAACCGCCTCCCCGGTCGACTGAACTGCTTTATCGTGAAAGACCCCGCTGGAAACTGCGGTTACGCCTGGAAAGACGCCATCGTGCTCGGCAAAGGCTGCTCCGGCTCAAAAAACAAAACCTGGGCGCATGAGGCGGGCCACCATTTTTCGCTGCCCCACCCATTCGTGGGATGGGAAGGGGAGGCGTGGGATTTTACCAAGCCCGCGCCGGCTTCCATCGGAGGTCGCTCGGTGGAAAAAACCGACGGCACCAACTGTAATAACTCGGCCGACCGCTTTTGCGACACCCGTCCGGACTACCTGAGTGACCGTTGGCAGTGCGACCCCAACAAGGAGAGCAGCACCATCCAGCGCGACCCCAACAATGTGCAGTTCCGTTCGGACGGCAGCCTGATCATGGGTTACTCCGATGACCAGTGCTCCGACCTGTTCACCCCCGAGCAAATTGCCGCCATGCGCAACAACCTCACCGACGAGCACGTGTCCTACCTGCAAACCAGCACACCCGGGCTCCGCATTCCGAAGGACACACTGGTGCAGTTGCTTTCGCCACTGGATACGGCAGAGGTGCAATACAACAATATCGTGCTTTCGTGGATGCCGGTGCCCAACGCACAATATTACAGTGTGAAAGTGGCCCTGACCCCCACATTTGGCATTGTGCTGATGAACGCCAACGTCACGGGAACATCTGCCCAGGTGAATGTTACCGTTCCGGCAAACAAAATACTTTACTGGAGCGTAGAGCCCTACAGCAACTGGTCATTTTGTGGATCGTCCACGGCGCCGCAGGTCGGTGTTTTCCTGACCAAAAACCTGTCGGCAACAAACGAACTGGAACGCCACGCTTTCGCCCAACTGATGCCCAATCCTGCCTCCGGTGGTTCGAATCCCCAACTCGTGGTCAATAGTGATGAAAACCTGGACGCTTTCCTGGTTTTGCACGATGCTGCCGGCAGAACCTGTTACCAACAACAGCTTCGCATATTCAATGGTGAGAATCGCATCGACATCCCGACCAATCAGCTCGAAAACGGATTGTACACCGTCTCCCTGCAGAATGAACTGGGCAGAATGGTGATGCGCTTGTCAGTGGTGGATTAACATTCCCCATAATGGTACTGAAAAAAAATCAGCCCGGTGTTCCCACACACCGGGCTGAAAATGTTTGCACATGATGGGTTGTCTGCCAGGAAGGCAGCGTACAGCGGTTAGTCTACATTGTCGTGGAGAAACCGGTTTCCGCCCATGTTGATTTCCGGCTCGTCTTCAATGGAGATGGTCCACGGCGACATGCCGGGCGCGTCGGCGTCGGGTACATCGTCCAGCGCGATGTTCTTACGCAAGTACGCCGGCTGGTTTTCGAGGTCAATGATGGTTTGTGGGCTATTCAGGCGGACTACGTTGATGGGTCGGTTGCGGACCTCTTCGCGGCGGCGTTGGGCCTCCTCCAGCCTGCGGCGTCGTTCCTCAGGGCTGATGTCTTCCACTGCCGGACGCACGTAAGGGTCGTCATAGATGGACGAATGGCCACGAAACTTGTCTGCCGTATCCGGTGCGTCGCCAAAATCGAATTCGACGGATGGCGCCAGCTTTTCCTCCTGAACGAAAGGCTCATCGTCGGCCGTCACGCTGAACAGGCTGGGTGCCGGTGGCGTGTTGGTTGGCTTGTCGTTGTCGAGGTGAAGTATTTGGCGTTCGGGCGCTTGCGGGGGCGTGTTGGGACGTGCCTGGCGATTGGGCACGGGGATCGTTCGCCGACGTTCGGGTGAATCGAATCCGGTAGCGATGACCGTCACGGCGAGTTTTTCGCCCAGGCGTTCGTCGAAGCAATTACCCCAGATGAGGTTGGCGCCTTCGCCGGCTTCTTTTTGCACAAACTCGGTTATCTGGAAGATTTCATCCATGGTTGCCTCTTTCATGCCGGAGGTGATGTTCACCAGGATGTTTTGAGCGCCGCGGATGTTGTTGTCTTCGAGCAGCGGGGAGTTGAGGGCCTCGTCGGTGGCGCGCAGGGCCCGGTTGTCGCCTTCCGCCGTGGCAGTGCCCATGATGGCCACGCCGGAGCCGCGCATGACGGTGTTCACGTCTTCAAAGTCGACGTTCACATAGCCGGCCACGGTGATGATCTCGGCGATGCCTTTGGCGGCCGTGCACAGGATGTTGTCGGCCTGTGCGAAAGCCTGGGAGATGGACAGGTTGCCGAAGATGTCGCGCAGCTTGTCGTTGCTGATCACCACCAGGCAGTCTACGTTCCTGCGCAGTTCCTCAAGCCCTTCCATGCCGTTGCTGACGCGGGTGCGGCCTTCGAAGGTAAAGGGAAGGGTGACGATGCCCACGGTCAGGATGCCCATTTCCTGGGCGGCCTTGGCGAGGATGGGCGCTGCGCCGGTGCCGGTGCCGCCGCCCATGCCGGCGGTGATAAAGGCCATTTTGGTGCCGTCGTCCAGGAAATTTTTGATCTCCTCGAGGCTGTCGATGCAGGCCTGCTTGCCCACCGAGGGCTTGCTGCCGGCGCCACGGCCCTCGGTCAGGTGGCGTCCGAGTGCAATTTTGACGGGCACCGGGCTGAGTTCCATGGCCTGGGCGTCTGTGTTGCAGATGGCATAGTCTACGCCGACTATGCCTTGTTTATACATGTAGGTTACGGCATTGCTTCCACCGCCGCCTACACCGATGATTTTGATGATGGACGGTTCGTCCTTAGGCAAATCGAATAACATGGTGGTGTAATTTAGTGGCTCCGGCCGTCATTCCGGGGTAGCGAAGCTCCGCGGGCAACGGCCATGGCACGGTGATGGTTAACGCGTTTTTTCAAAATCAAGGTCCGGTTCGGCTTCAAACCACTCTTTGGTTTTCCGGAACACATTTTCCAGCCAGGAGGGCGATTTTTCTTCCGAGACGTTGGAGGGCGGTTGGGGTGTCGTGTCGTTGTTTTTGTCGTTTTCCGGTTGTGCGGGTTGTTCGCGCAGGTCTTCCAGCCCCTTGAGCAGGAGGCCTATGCCGGTGCTGAAGATGGGGCTCGACACTTTTTCCTGGTATCCGTGGGCCAGTTGTTCTACCGGCCCGCCGACGCGGCAGTTCATGCCGGTGTGGTATTCCGCGAGTTTTTCGATGTGGTTGAGGAGTGCGCCGCCCCCGGTGAGCACCATGCCGCCGATCAGTTTGCGTTCGTAGCCGCTGCGGCGAATCTCCCAGAGCACGTAATCGAATACTTCTTCCATGCGGGCCTGGATGATGCGGGCCAGATTCTTCTCACTAATCTCCTTGTGGTCGCGCCCTTTCAGGCCCGGAATGGTGATGATGCGGTTGTCGTACACCTCGGAGGCCATGGCAGAGCCAAATTTGACCTTGAGTTTTTCGGCCTGGGGCTGCATCACGGTGCAGCCCTCCCGTATGTCAGCGGTGATTACGTTGCCGCCAAAAGGAATCACCGCCGTGTGGCGGATGATGCCATCCTGAAAAATGGTGATGTCGGTAGTGCCGCCGCCGATGTCAACCAGTGCAACACCTGCCTGCTTTTCTTCTTCAGACAACACGGCGTCTGCGCTGGCCAAAGGCTCCAGGTTCAGCTCGGCCACTTTGAGGCCGGCTTTTTCCACACAGCGGTAGATGTTGTTGATGGCCGTGATCTGGCCGGTAATGATGTGGAAATTGGCTTCGAGCCGGACGCCACACATGCCCACAGGGTCGCTGATGCCCTGCTCGCTGTCTACCGTGAATTCCTGCGGAAACACGTGGATGATCTTGTCGCCCGGGGGCAACACGAGCTTGAACATGTCGTTCACCAGGCGGTCAATGTCGCGGTTTTCAATTTCCGTGTGGTCGCTGTCGCGGGTCAGGATACCGCGGTGCTGGAGGCTTTTGATGTGCTGTCCGGCGATGCCGACGTACACCACACGAAATTTCATTTTGGCCTGGCGCTGGGCCAGGTCAACCGCCTCGCGAATGGCGGAAACGGTTTTTTCAATGTTGCTGACTACGCCGCGGAGCACGCCGACACTGTCGACCTTGCCAACGCCCAGTACTTCGAGTTTTCCGTGCGCGTTCCGGCGCCCTGCCATGCAGCACACCTTGGTAGTCCCGATGTCGAGTGCTACGACTACATCCTGCGGTTGAGAAATAAATTCGGTCATCATGTGCAAAAAAATTATGTGGGAAATGAGTAATTCAGTTTAATGTTTTTTCCGGCAGACCACCTGTCCTGCATATTTCAGGTTCAGGCTTTCGTAAGTCTGCCATCCGGTGTATGGCATGCCTTCGCGGTAAAAAATTTTTAACCGGTCCAGTTTGTCACTCAGGTTGCGTATGCTGCCGAGGATGATGGACTGATCGCCTATCAGGGGCGTCATGACCAGATCACCGGCGTTGTTGACGTGTATTTGCTGGATAAACCGACTCCACAATTCGTCTTCGTTGAGCTTCCGGGCAAGGGTATACACATCCTTCAGGCTGTTGCGTTTTTTCTCCTGAAAATCGGTTGAATAGGGCGCGATGTTGCCGGTTGCCACCATGACCCGGGCAGTGAAATGCTTTGACACAGGCATTTTGTTCCCTGCTGCGTCGAGATAATAGTTGCCACCCTGGTTGTCCAGCACCCGCAGCATGGGTTCGCGCTGCACCACCCGGATACGGAGGATGTTTCGCTGGTCGATATATACATCGGCGTCGGCGACAAAAGGGTCACTTTCGAGCACCCGCTCCATGCGCTCTACTTCCATGTTTTGAAGTTCCGTTCCGTTGAGCGTATTGCCGAACGATTCGAGGAGCAGCTGCCGGACGTCGGCATCGCTGATCATGCGCGCACCGCCGTTCAAGGGTTTGATGTCGATCATCACTGCCTGGGTAAAACTTTCGAGCCTGCGGGTGACCGCCGAGGCCAGCAGCAACACGACAATAAACACGAACACCACAAAACTGAGGCGGTCGTAGCGAACGCTGGGCGGCAAAAAGGACGGTATTTTCATCACAACATTGCTTTTTTGAGGGTTTCGGAAAGCGGTTGTACAAGGGCGTCGATGTCCCCGGCGCCGAGCGTGACCAGCAGTTCCGGCCGGCGTTGCGCAATCTCTGTCGTCAGCGCCGCTTTGGAAACAAGGCTGCGGTCGGTCAGGGTCATGCGGTCGAGGATCATTTGGCTGTCCACACCCGGAATCGGCTCTTCCCGGGCGGGGTAGATGTCGAGCAAGAGTGCGCTGTCCAGTTTGTCCAGGGCAGCGGCGAACCCTTCGACGAAATCGCGTGTTCGAGAGAACAAATGGGGCTGGAATACCCCGGTGAGCCGCCGGTTGGGATAGAGCGCCCGTATAGCCTGGATGACCGACTCCAGTTCGGCCGGGTGGTGGGCATAATCGTCGATAAAAACCACGGATGCTGTGCGCAAAATGAATTCGAACCGCCGGTGTACCCCTTTGTATGCGGCGAGCGCCGGTGCTATCTGGTCGGCCGGAGCGCCGGCATACAGGGCAGCGGCGATGGCTGCAGTGGCGTTGGATACATTGTAAATGCCGGGAAAAGCCATGCGCAGGCCGTCGAACAGGAGCGCGGGTGTTTGCAGGTCGAACACCATCCAGCCGTCCTCCACGTGCAGGTTTTGCGCGCGGTAGTCGCCTTTTTCGATGCCAAAGGTTTTGACGTTGCCGGCCTTGGGCAGGTCGATGTCGGCTTGCATGAGCAACAGGCCGTCCGGGCTAACCTGACCGGCGAACCGGGCATAGGCGTCGCGCAGGGCCTCCGGGGTGCCGTAGATATCCAGGTGGTCCGGGTCTATGCTGTTGAGGATGGCTACTTCAGGGTGCAGGTGCAGGAAGCTGCGGTCGAACTCGTCGGCCTCCACCACCACCCATTCGCTGTTGCCCTCAGCGTAGTTGCCGCCCAGGTTGAGGGCCAGCCCGCCCACGAATGCGGTGGCGTCCACGCCGCCGGCGCGCAGCAGGTGGGCTACCAGACTCGAGGTGGTCGTTTTGCCGTGCGTGCCGGCGACGGCCAGTGCGCGTTTTTCACGGCTGATGAGTCCGAGCACCTCGGCACGTTTGTACACGGGATAGCCGTTTGCGCGGAACCATTGCAATTCGCTGTGGGATGCCGGCACGGCCGGTGTGTACACCACCATGTCTACCTGATCAGGAATCAGATGGACATCATCGGTATAGTGGATATGCATACCCTCCGACGCGAGGGCACGGGTAAGCGGCGTTTCCGTACGGTCATAACCGTAAATGGTTGCTCCGCGCCGCTGGTGGTAGCGGGCGAGTGCGGACATCCCAATGCCGCCAATACCGATGAAGTAGATCGTTTTCATGGTTTGCTGCGCGTTTTAAGGATGATTTCGGGCCATTCATCCCGGAGTTGCTTCTTGGAGATGCGTTTTTTATCCTGCTTTTTCTTTTTTTCGGGACGGGGGGGCGATTGAAGGTATGCTATTTTTTCGAGTTCCCGGGCGATCTGATGGGCTGCTCCGGGGCGGGCCAGCTGGCGGATAGACTCCGAGAGGCTGAACGCCAGCGCGTCGTTGTGCAAGATGTTGATCACCTCGGGGATTAATTGCGCTTCGGCATCGGCGTCGCGCACCAGACGGGCGGCGCCTTTTTCCACCAGCGCGAGGGCGTTTTTGGTCTGGTGGTCTTCTGCCACATTGGGAGACGGTACGAGTATGACCGGTCTGGCCACCAGGCACAGCTCGGAAATGGTGAGGGCGCCCGCCCGCGATATGATCACATCGGAGACGGCGTACAACAGGTCCATCCGGTCAATAAAAGGGTGTACTTGCACGTTGGGCAGTCCGGCGGTGTCCGAGTTCAGGCAAGCATGCGCGTAAAAACGGCCGCACTGCCAGATCACCTGTAGTTCAGACCGTTCGGCCAGCAGGTGAGCACCCGACATCATGGCCTGGTTGAGGGTGCGGGCGCCAAGGCTGCCGCCCAGCACCACCAACGTCTTCTTTTGAGAATCAAGCCCGAAATGGCGGAGGCCCTCTTCGCGCAGGCGCTCGATCTGCATCAGGTCCTGGCGTACGGGATTACCGGTAAAAACTATTTTATCTTTGGGGAAATAGGCGTCCATTCCCTCGTAGGCAACGCAAATGGCGAGTGCCTTTTCACCCAGCAGCTTGTTGGTGACGCCCGCGTGGGAATTTTGTTCCTGGATCAGCGTGGGGATGTTCAGCCCTTGTGCCGAGCGCACCACTGGTCCCGAGACATAACCGCCGGTACCCACTACGGCATGGGGCGCGAAGCGTCGAACCAGCCGTTTGGCTTTCCACATACTGGTGATGAGCTTGTACGGAAAGGACAGGTTTCGCCAGGCGTTGCGCAGCGTCAGCGGCCGATGAAAACCCGCAATGTTCAGACCTTCCACGCGATAGCCGGCTTTGGGCACGCGCTCCATTTCCAGCTTGCCCTGGGCGCCGATGAACAGGAACTCGGTGTCCGGGTGCAGTTCGCGGAATGCATCCGCAATGGCAATGGCCGGGAAGACATGCCCGCCAGTGCCGCCTCCGGCAATCAGGATACGTATATGCTCTCGTGTCTTCATTCCAATCCTTCTATGTATTTACTCACCGACAGGATCATCCCCAGGGCGATGCAGGTGAACAGCATGCTGGTGCCCCCCATAGAAATGAGCGGCAGGTTGAGTCCGGTAGCCGGCAATAGATTTACGTTAACGGCCATGTTTCCCAGCGCCTGCACGGTGATGAGCAGGCTGAGACCGATCGCCAGAAATGATCCGAAAGCCTTGGGGCTGTTGGTGACCAGCTTGACGGTCTGCAGGAAAAGCAATACGTACAGGGTCATCAGTACCAGTCCACCCACCATGCCGTATTCTTCGCAAATAATGGCGTAGATAAAATCTGCGTACGCATACGGCAGGAAATTGCGGGCAATGGAGTTGCCCGGGCCCACGCCGAAAATGCCGCCGTTGGCTATGGCAATTTTGGCCTGCTGCACCTGATAACCGCCGTCTGCATTGTGCACGAATTCATCCAGGCGGCTGTACCAGGTCTCCACGCGCACCAGATCAGGCTCCAGGCGCCCCAGGGCCACCAAAAAAGCGAAGACCACCAAGCCCAGCACCGCCAGCAACAGGATGTACTGGATGCTCACCCGGCCCATGTACATGAGGGCGATGCAGGTGGCGAAAAGCAGGGCGGCAGTGGACAGGTTGGCCGGGGCGATCATGCCACACACGATCAGCACAGGAACGATGATGGGCAAAAAGGCATCTTTAAAACTGCGTATGTAATCCTGTTTGCGCGTCAGCTCTCGTGCAATATAAATGATCAGGGCAATTTTGGCGAACTCGGAGGTTTGAAAGCTGACCCCCAGCCCGGGAATTTGCAACCAGCGGTTGGCGTCGTTGATCTCCATGCCGAGGAAAAGGGTGAGTCCCAGGAGCGGCACGGTGACCAGTATGAGGTAAGGCGCCATGCGCTGGTATTGCCTGTAGTGGAGCAAATGGCACAGATACACCAGTACCAGTCCAAAACCCAGGCGTACCAGGTGGCTGATCAGGTAAGCCGTGGTGTTGCCGTTTCGGTGTTGCCAGGCCACGGTGCTGCTGGCTGAATACACCGCCAGTATGCTGAAAATGCTCAGCAAGGCGATGATCATCCAGATCGTGCGGTCGCCCCTCAATTCAGCCTTGATGCGGTTAGCCAGTGACATTTCCGGAGGTTTTGGTGGAGGATATCAGTTGTTGAACGGCCTGGCGAAACAGGTCGCCGCGTTGCATGTAGTTGTCAAACAGGTCGAAGCTGGCGCAGGCAGGGCTCAGCAGCACCACGTCACCGGGGTGGGCGAGGGCTGCCGCTTCGCGCACGGCCGCTTCGGCGGATTGCACCGCAGTCATGTCCTTTCCCAGGTGGGCAAATGCCTTGTACAGGGGCGCGTTGTCCACGCCCAGGCACACAATGGCCTTCACTTTTTCCGACACCAGGGGTAGCAACACACTATAGTCGTTGCCCTTGTCCTGCCCGCCGGCGATCCAGACCACGGGTTGGGTCATGGCCGACAGGGCATAAAACACCGAATCGACGTTGGTGGCCTTGCTGTCGTTGATGAACTGCACGCCACCCACTTCTCCCACCGGTTCCATGCGGTGCGCCGGCGGGCGGAAACTGTTGAGCGCTGCCTGCAGGGGCTGTACAGCGGCGCCCAGGCGCAGGGCAGCCGTGAGGGCAAACAAGGCGTTAAACGCGTTGTGCGGCCCTTTCAAATGGGCGGTGCTGAGGTCAAAGGTGTGCCCGGCGGCTGTAAACCGACCGTTTGCCGGCGCCGGTTGGCGCAAACCGATCGCCTCCGGCCCAGTGACCGGGTGCATTTGCAGGTAGTCTGTCGTGGCCGGGTTATCCGCATTGTACAGAAACAGGTCGCCGGCCTGCTGGCTTTGCGCGATCCGGAACTTGGCTGCAGCATAGCGTTCCAGCCGGTATTCATACCGGTCCAGGTGATCGGGTGTTATGTTCAGGAGCAGCGCCACATCGGGCCTGAACGTTTCGGTGTCTTCCAGTTGGAAACTGCTGATTTCCAGAACGAACACCCGCTCTGCGTCGTTTTGCCGGCCACTTTGCCAGTCGTCGGCCACCAGACGGGTGAACGCATGCCCCACGTTGCCGCCCATGCGTACTTGCATGCCGGCTGCCAGCAGCAGGTGGTGCAGTAGTTCGGTGGTGGTGGTTTTGCCGTTGCTGCCGGTCACCGCCGCCATCCGGCAGGGGCCGGCGTACCGCCAGGCAAACTCCATTTCACCCCACACCGGCATGCCCTGGTCGCGCAATTGGCGGATCATGGGTATGCTGTTGGGTATGCCAGGGCTTTTGACCACCGCGTCGGCCGCCTGGATACGATCCAGGCTGTGCTGTTTTTCCTCAAACCCAATGCCTTCGGACGCCAGCTCCTGGCGGAAACCCGGGGCGATGGACCCTTTATCCGACACGAATACACGCATGCCGAGGCGCTTTGCCAGCAAGGCGGCGCCTACTCCGGATTCTCCGGAGCCCAACACGACGATGTTCTCGGGCCTTTTCATGATCGGTCAGCGGATTTTGAGGGTTATCACGGTAAGGACGGCCAGCAGCACCTGCACGATCCAGAAGCGGACGGTGATGGTCACTTCGTGGTATCCCAGTTTTTGATAGTGGTGGTGGAGGGGCGACATGCGGAATATCCGGCGGCCCTCGCCGTATTTCTTTTTGGTGCGTTTGAAATACCAGACCTGGAGGATGACGGACAGGTTTTCGATCAGGAAAACGCCGCAAAGCACCGGGATGAGCAGCTCCTTGCGAATCACGATGGCCAGTGCGGCAATAATACCCCCCAGCGTCAGGCTACCGGTGTCGCCCATAAAGACGCGCGCCGGAAACACGTTGTACCACAGGAAGCCAATGCAGCCCCCCAGCAGGCAGGCGGCAAAGATCACCAGCTCGCCGCTGTTGGGGATGAAGAGGATGTTCAAAAAGTCGGCAGCCACCGAGTTGCCGCTCACGTAGGTCAGCATGGCCAATGCCGCAATGACAATGGCCGATACCCCCGTGGCCAGCCCGTCGAGACCGTCGGTCAGGTTGGCGCCGTTGCTTACGGCGGTGATGACCAGGATGCACATCGCCACAAAGACGATCCAGGTGAAATCCTGCGCCCGATCGCCCAGAAACCACAGGAACCGCGAGTAATCGAGTTCGTTGCTGCTCAGGAAAGGCAAATTGGTGATCGGTGCTTTTACGTGTGCCAGCTCGCGCGCCTGAACGGCGTTGCCCTGGGGTACCCAAACAGTATTCACCACCTCGTAGTGATGGGCCGCCGCCTGTTCAGGCGTCATACGAACCACCATCTCCTTGCTCATGAGCATCGTGACGCCTACGATGAGCCCGAGCCCGACCTGCCCCATGATCTTGAAAATGCCTTTGAGGCCCTTTTTGTCTTTTTTGAAAACCTTGATGTAGTCGTCCACAAACCCGATGGCGGCCATCCAGATGGTGGAAAAGAGCATCAGCAGAATGTACACATTGTCCAGGCGGGCGAGCAACAGGCAGGGAATAAGGGTGGCGGCGATGATGATGATGCCGCCCATGGTGGGTGTTCCGGCTTTCAGGTTTTCGCCGTGAAGGCCCAGGTTGCGCACGCTTTCGCCGATCTGCAGCCGCTGCAGCCAGCCGATGATGCGTTTGCCGATGATCAGGGAGATCAACAGGGATAAAATGATGGCCGTGCCCGCCCGGAACGAGATGTAGCGGAAGAGGCCTGCGCCAGGCAGGTCGTAGTTCGCGTTCAGGTATTCAAAAAAATGATACAACATGGTGTGTCAAGCGGGTTTGGCCGAGGCCTTTTAACTGTATTGTTTCAGTTGGCTGTTTGTGGTTTATGATAAAAAGGCTTCATTCGCAGCGGTTTTAAGATTTGGTTGTGGGGCAATTTTCATCGCCCCCTCAACCGCTAAACGTCATAATAGTCCCTCCACTATTATCTCTTTTCCACAGGGTTGGCTTGGGCCATTTCCCTGATGAGGGTTTGCTTGTCGTCAAAAGGGTGTTTCACGCCCTTTATCTCCTGATATTTTTCATGTCCTTTGCCGGCCACCAGCACGATGTCGCCGGCTAGCTGGAGCCGGCAGGCGGTACGGATGGCTTGTTCACGGTTTTCAATGGTCAGTGTTTTGGCGCGCTGATCGGCTTCCAGTCCGGCTTCCATTTCGCGGAGGATATCCTGGGGTTCCTCGCTGCGCGGGTTGTCGCTGGTGAGGATCACCTGTTCGCTCCAGCGGGCAGCGGTTTGGGCCATGAGCGGCCGCTTGGCGCGGTCGCGGTCGCCGCCACAACCCACTACCGTGATTATGCGACCTGAAGATTTTTTCAATTCGCGGACAGTCTGCAATACGTTCTCGAGCGCGTCGGGGGTGTGGGCGTAATCGACGATGCCCATGGCGCCGTTCAGGTGTGGGTGCGGGAGGCAATCGAAGCGTCCTTCGGCGCCCTTGAGGTTGCTCAGGGCGGTCAGTACGGTCTCCTGATTTTCGCCCAACAGGCGGGCTGTTCCGTAGGCTGCGGTGAGGTTATAAGCATTGAACAGGCCGACCAGGCGGGCGTGAACGGCGTGTCCGTCGATCTGCATGTGCAAGCCCATCAGGCTGTTCTCCAGTACCTTGCTTTTGAAGGTTGCTGGTTTGAGCAATGCAAAAGTGTTTTTTTGTGCCCGGCAGTTTTGCAGCATGAATGCGCCGTTTTTATCATCGGCGTTTGCCAGTGCAAATGCCTCGGGCGGCAGATCGTCGAACAGTTTCTTTTTGGCGTCCCGGTAGGCGGCAAACGTGCCGTGGTAGTCGAGGTGGTCGTGGGTGAGGTTGGTAAACACGGCCCCACGGAAACGCGCACCGGCGATGCGGCGCTGGTCGATGGCATGGCTGCTGGTTTCCATAAAAACATGCGTACACCCGGCGTCGGCCATCCGGCGAAACAGGGCCTGCAGGGCTACCGGGTCGGGTGTGGTGTGGGTGCTGGGCAACACCTGGTCGCCTATCCGGTTTTCGACCGTGCCCACCATGCCGCAGGTGTACCCCAACGCGGTGAAGAGCTGATACAGGAGAGTCACCGTGGTGGTTTTGCCGTTGGTGCCGGTTACGCCGACCAGTTTGAAAGCGGCAGACGGGTCTCCGTACCAGGCGGCGGCCAGGATGCCGGGCGCCGCTGCGCTGTCGGACACCAAAATGCCGGTGGCTGTTGTTCCTATGCGTGGGTCGTCGGGCCATTGCTCGGCCACGATGGCCTTGGCGCCCATGTCGAGGGCCGATGATATAAAACGGTGTCCATCGAACCGGGTGCCGCGGACGGCAACAAAAACCGATCCCGGCTGAACCGCGCGCGAATCCGACGTCACGGCGGATATTTCCGCGTGCGCGTCGCCCGTCACTTGCAATGTCGGGAGGTGATTCAGCAGTTCGGCCAGTGTTTTGGTCATGACGATTTTATTCGAGGTTCAGGACGACGGTTTGGCGGGCAGCAGGCGTCCCGGGGGCTATGCTTTGTGTTTTTACTTTTCCTACCCCCCGGACGCGCACTTTGCAGCCCCGGTTTTCGAGCAGGTAAATGGCGTCTTTGAGGCCCATGCCCACCACGGCCGGAACGCGTTTGTCCACCACCGATCGGGGTTGTATCAGCAGGGAGTCGTTCCGGGGTGTCAGGGCGGCGTATTCCGAGCCGGAGGCCAGGTCATGGTACCCGGAAATGCGGAGCCAGCGCATGGCGTAGGTCAGGTCGTCTTTTGTGCCGACATCCCGGTGGGGCATTTTGGCCTGATTGAGCTGGGTGGCCGGAAAGGCGTTCAAGGGGGGATGCATGCCGGGTTTCAGCGCAAAGCATTGGTCGGCGATCTGTCGGAACACCGGAGCAGCCACGTCGGCGCCGTGGAATCCGGCCTGTTTGGGTTCGCTGATGACCACAATGCAGGAGTATTTCGGGTTGTCGGCCGGGAAAAAGCCGCAAAATCCGGCCTGGTGCCGTATGCCGGCGGCGGATTTGAATTTGTGGTAGTTCAACTGTGCCGTGCCGGTTTTGCCTGCAATGGTGTAGAGGTTGGAGCGGATGTTCCGGGCTGTGCCCTCTTCGACCACGGCCTGCAGCAGCTCCCGGGCTTTCACCAGGGTGCGTCTGCTGGCGATGTTCTTTTTGACGACCTCGGGCTTGAACGCGCGCACCGGTTTGCCGTAACGCTCGATGCGCTGCACGAGGTATGGCTTCATCATGCGGCCGTCGTTGGCAACCGCGTTGTAAAATTGCAGGAGTTGCAAGGGGGTGAGCAGCAGCTCGTAGCCGATGCTCATCCAGGGCAGGGTAGTGCCCGACCAGTCGGTCTTGGGATCGTTCGGGTTCTTGATGACCGGCAGTTCTTCTCCGCCCACCTCAATGTTGGTGGGCAGGTCCAGCCCGAAATCCTTGAGCCGCTGGATGAAGCCCGCCGATTTGCGGGTGTCGCCGTAATAGCGCTGGATCATGGTGGCGGTGCCGACGTTCGACGACTGGGCGAATACCTGGCGGAGGGTCATGGAGTCCATGCCGTGCTTGACCGCGTCGAGCAATTCCTCTTTGTAGAAACGGACTTTACCCTGGTAGACCGGAATTTTATTCGAAAAATCGTCGATATGCCCGTCCTCCATCATCGCCATGAAAGTAGCCAGTTTGAACATCGAACCCGGTTCGACCCGTTCGCCGACGGCATAGTTGAACGTTTCCCACCAGCCTTCGGGTGTTTTGCCGATGTTGGCCATGGCCCGGATGGCGCCGGTTTCCACCTCCATGACGATGGCGCACCCGTGGTCGGCGTCGTGGCGGCGCAGGGCTTCCAGCAGGGCGTTTTCGGCGACATCCTGGATGTTGATGTCCAGCGTGGTCACCACATCGTCACCGGCTTTGGGCTCGATCTCGGCCAGGTCGTTGACGGGGATGTACACATCTCCCGGGACGCGGATCATGAGCCGCTTGCCCCGAGAGCCGCCCAGCACCTGGTCGAAGGATCCCTCCAGGCCCACGGGCATGGCCCCTTCGCGTACGTAGCCGATGGTACGCTGGGCGAGCATTTTAAAGGGTCGTTCTCGGCGCGAAGTCTGTTCGATGATCAGTCCGCCCTTGAATCTGCCCAGCCGGAAAAGCGGAAAGTCTTTGACTTTCAGCATTTTGTTGTAAGGAAGGTTTTTGGCGATGGGCACGTACCGGATGCCCTTGGTGTTATCGGGCGCCTGACGGAGGCTGATCAACCAGTCCTTGTAGGCGCCCGGCGTGTACTGCTGGTCGACGTAAGTGGCGAGCAGCCACGACAGACTGTCCACGTGTTCAAGAAACACCTCATCGGTCAGTCCCTCCGCTTTGGCGTCGAAGTGGATGTCGAAAAAAGGAAGCGAAGTGGCCAGCAGGCTGCCGTCGTCGGCCAGGATGTTCCCGCGGTCGGCCTCAACGTCCACAAATTTGACGAAAAGGCTGTCGGCCTTGGATTGCCATTTGGGGGCCTGCAACACCGATATTTGGTATAGCCGGCCGGCCATCACCAACGCACCCAGCACGACGGCTGCTGCCATCAGATAAACCCGAACCAGTACTTCGTTCTTTATGTTCAGCATGATGATGGAGGGTGACGGGTGAAGGTTTTTTTATTTGGACTGTATGGTTTTGGGCCCTTTGTTGGAGAGGTCTATGCCCACCGGTTCGAGGCTCTCGTCAATCTGGGATTGCATGGAGCGATACATGGTCTCGCTTTTAATGGAGGTGTATTCCCACTTCAATTCCTTGATTTCTTTCTGAAGGCGCTGGATGTCGCGCACGTTGCGTTCCGCAAAGTGGGCGTTGGCGATGTAAATAATGGCCAGGAAGCCCAGGTAAAGCAGGAACGGAAAGTTCTTGAACACCCAGTTGGTGGTGTTTTCGCTGATGTTCAGGTAGCTGCCGATGCCTATCCGTTTGGCCATGGTGGTCGGGTTATTTTCCCTGGAGGTAGTTTTCGGCGGATTGCTGCACTTCGACGTATTTCAGGCGGAAGTCCAGGTCGCCGTACGGGCTTTTATAATCGCTGAACGGCACGGCGTCGGGCGCCATTTTGCCCGGCACCACCCTGGTCAGGGCTTTCAGCAGCTGGCCGTCGGCGAAATAGAACCGGTTTTCGGTGTTGGATTTCCCCAGCAGGCGTTCGCGCAGCAGCACCACCTTGCCGTTGTGGCGGTAGTACTCCAGCACGGTTGGCTGGTTGGCGCCCTTGATGTCGGCCTTCAGGATGGCCGGCTCGCCCTTTTCATCGGTGCAAGTCGTAAGCTGATGGGTGGATTCCCCGCGGGCGATGGTGCTCTCCGTCTTTTTCATGGAGGCTTCGCCGGCTTGCATGGTATTGAACCAGGCATCTATTTCGGCGACAGAACCAAGTTGTGGAGCAGGGGGTGGGATGGGCGCTGCCGGGGGGGCAGGCGCTTCCGGCTTGGCCGGTTTTTCAGGTGCGGTACAATATGGCAGTACCAGCACAGCGAGGAGAGCGAGTGCGTAACGCATAATAGTGAGAGGGCGCGACCACCGGTTTGTGCCGGTGGTTAAAATTAATGAACTGTTTGGTTATCTTCGGGTTGCGGCGCGCAGCTTGGCGCTGCGGGCGCGCGGATTTTCTCTTGTTTCGGCCGCCGGGGGCGTAAGGGCCTTTTTAGTCAGCACCTCAAACGGTCGCTCGATGTTCCCGTAGAAGTCCTGTTGCACTTCACCCCCGGCGTTGCCGGTTTTCATCACATTTTTCACCAAGCGGTCTTCGAGCGAGTGGTAGGCGATGACTACCAGCCGCCCTCCCGGCCGAAGCATGGTCAATGCGTCGGTCAGGAAGTCCTGCAATGCGCCGAGTTCGTCGTTCACTTCCATGCGCAGGGCCTGGAACACCTGGGAGAGGTAGCGGAGCCTTTCGCCGCGGATAAGCGGTTCCAGGGCGTTGAGCAGATCCCCCGTTGTCTGAAAGGGCCTGGCCTGGCGTTGCTGGGCGAGATATTGGGCGAGGGTGCGGGCATTCCGCACTTCACCCAGTTCGCCCAGCATCCGGTGCAAATCCTCCTGACCGTACCGGTTGAGCACGTCGGCGGCTGTTGGGCCTTCGGCGGTGTTCATCCGCATGTCAAGCGGGGCGTCGAACCGGTAGCTAAACCCGCGATCGGCGGTGTCGAGTTGGTGGCTGCTGACCCCGAGGTCGGCCAGAATGCCGTCCACGGTGCCGGGCTTTACCCCCTCGGCGCGAAGCTGTCTTTTCAAGTGCCTGAAATTCGACCGGATGAATACGAACGAAGCATTTTCGGCAAAGGGGAGTTGCCGGGCGTTGTTTTCGGCGTCCTCATCCTGATCGAAGGCGAACAAGCGGCCTTTGCCGCTCAGTTTATCGAGTATGGCCCGCGCATGTCCTCCTCCTCCAAACGTAGCATCCACGTACATGCCGTCGGGCTTGATATCGAGCCACTCTAACGATTCTGCCAGCAATACGGGGATGTGATACATAGCGCGTCGGCGTCTTGGGGTCAGCGCAGCGAACCGAGCAAATCGTCCAGTTCTGTATCCTCTTTTCCGCCGGCGCCCTCGCTCCCGCCGCCCATGACCTGGTTGGCCAGGTCGGCAAAATCATTGGGGTTGATGGACAACATAGCGTCGTATTGTTCGGGCGACCAAATCTCTATCCGGTCGTCCATGGCAATCAATATGGCCTGATCGTTCAATGATGCGTAATCCATCAAGGGTTTCTGGATCAGGATGCGATCGGCCGAATCGGTCTCCACCGGGGCCGCGCCCAGGTAAAAGGAGCGCAGGAACATCCGGTTGCGATCGTTGAAGCGGTTCAGTTTGCTCAGGCGGGCGGAAATCTGCTCCCAAACCGATTGGGGATACAGCGTCAGGCACTTTTCAAAACCCCTGTTCAGCACAAATCCATAGCCGCCCTCGCCCTCCGGCTTGTCTCCCAATTGCTTCAAAAGGCCCGTCGGCAAACGCAGCCGGCCCTTATTGTCAATCGCGACGGGATATTCGCCAATCAGTTTCACGGTAAGGTTTTTATATGAAAGGGCGATTTATGCACGGGGATACAAACCACCTATTTTCATAGCCACAAATGTACAACGTTTTACCACATTTTCCCACTTTAGAACACTTTTTTATACATTTTTTTTTATAAAAAACATAAAATAAAGAAAATCAATAGTTAATAATCATGATTAAAAATAAAAAAATGACCCGACCTTTTCTGTTAAGGGTGTAAACGGGTGTGTTTCAGCAGCGGAGCGAGAAACGCCGTGCCGGGAATCCCGGGAAAAAGTAACCTTGGAGGCGGCGAAAAGGGCGGCTTCCTGCCTGGGGGCAGGGTATGTCGCGGCCCCTACCGCCTGGCTGCGGGTCAGGCGGAACAACGCTGGTGGGAAAAAGTGGTAAAAGAGTGTCAGCCGCGTTTCACGGCGATCAGGAAGGCTTCGGCGCCGGCGCGGGGCGGCACGGAGTTGTAGCAGGGCGCCAGGGTTTTGATCTCAAAATACGGCGCAAATAGCGCCTGGTACTCGTCGATGCTGCCGCCAAACGGCGGGCCACCGTCGAAATCCCGGTTGAACAGCACCCCGGCCAGTTTGCCGCCCGGACGCAGGATGCGGTGCATGTGTTCGGTGTATCGGAGACGCCAGTCGGGATCAATGGCGCAAAAGAAGGTTTGCTCGAGGATGCGCGCGTATTCGCCCGCATGTTCAAAAAAATCGCCAGTCAGCACGCGCATGGCGGTCTCCCAATCCGGGCGGTGCCGGTCCAGCCGTTTTTTCAGCGCATCCACGGCGGAGGGCGCCAGGTCGAGCATGGTCACGTTCGTGAAGCCCTGGTCGAGCAGGTACAGGGCTTCGTAGCCGCTGCCACAGCCCGGAATGAGCAGCGGCTCCGCCTTCTGCGGTTCATTGATTTGATCAATGTAAGCGGCAAGCGGTGGCGAAACCGTGCCGAGGTCCCAGCCGGTTTGGCCGGTCTGCCAGCGATGTTCCCAGTTTTGCATGATTGTCAATGTTTTATACTCGTCCTACGAGTATACTCGTAGGACGAATGGTTTTTTCAAACGGCGGAGTGAGGGGCCAAACATATGCACCTTCGTGTTGCCGTTGCCAGCGTTTTTCGCCTGATCGCTCCCTCCGCCGAAAATTGTTGGCGAGGACGCCAACAACGGCACTACGGCACAAACAACAGTACATTGTATTTTTTTCCTGGAAAATTTGGAAAACGCTTTTGTTGTATTACCTTACTCCTAAAAATGTATGAAAAGAAAAATCTCGTTGTTAGCATATGGACTAATGCTGGTTTTAATATGGGGCATTTGTTTCTTGGGCAGTGGAATGTCCGACCCGTACACCGCCGCTATGGGCCTATCATTCACTTTTATAAGCATATACTTTTTGCAAAAAAAGTATGATTTTAAGCTCACATATGGAGACAAAGTTGCAGTGGTTCTTTTTCCTTTATTGTACGTAATTTTGGTTTATTACACACTAATTACCCATGATCGCTTTTCACCAAAAAAAACCAATTATTACCAATTATTATTTTATCTGCATTTAATAAATCCGCTTAATGTTGCATTTGTCGGACTGTTGCTGGGGCTGACGAAACTCAAAGACTTGTCAAAGCCAGTTAACATATTTATATTTTCATATATTGTTTTGTTTTATGCTTATTTTTTCCACACCCCATGGATGGGCTTTTGGGCTGGAACCCGGGTCAAAAACTTTAATACCGAATTATTTCAGGACGCTGATGCCAAAAACGCCGATGGTTTGGTGGTCACAGACGATCTAAGCCTGACGCGTTTTTTATTTATAAACCCGGAATTGGATACCATAAACCTGGTGAGTCATTCCGGCAAATACATCCTGCTGGAGACCTGGTCGGAAAACTGCCCGCCGTGTATCAGAGCCATGCAGGAACTTCCGGAATTTTACCAGTCAATTCAAGACAAAGTAGATGTATATTATGTTTATGAGAATAATGCGCCACGTGTCAGAAGGAAGTTTGATGCCATATTCAGCTTCAAAGGCGTACAAGATAAATCCAAAATACTGATTGATATCAATCAGGACTTTTACAACACCCTGGAAATGCAGGGTTTTCCTTATTTTTTACTGTTTGATGCGGAGGGTCGACTGGTTTACCATAAAAGAGGGTATGAGGGGAAAAATGTGCTTAGCAGGGAGATTTTGAAGCATATCCAATAAGATCAGCCTGGAAACGGGCAGGCTCAAGTTCCTTTTTGCTGAATTCCGGGCGTAAGTGTCGGGGTGACTGTCAGTCACCCCGACACTATCAGCCACAGGAACAAGAGCCAAAGGCCAATGGTTACGCTTTTGTGGTACAACCGGTTCACCCGTTACCCCAACCCAAACACCACCGCCTCGCGTTCCACCGCCATCACCGCCTCCAGTCTTTCCCGGTGGGTGTCCGTCAAAAACACCTGGCCGTAGTTTCGGCCGACCAGCATACCGATGAGGCTGCCCACGCGGGTGGCGTCCAGTTTGTCGAACACATCGTCTAGCAGCAAAATGGGGGCCATGCCCGAAGCGTGCCGGAGCAGTTCGTACTGGGCGAGCCGGAGGGCGAGCAGGAACGTTTTGAGCTGGCCCTGGGAGCCAAACTTCTTCACCGGCTGCTCGTCCAGCAACAACACCAGATCATCGCGGTGCACGCCGGCCGTGGTGCGTTCGAGCAAGCGGTCTTTTTCGATCCTTTCGCGCAGCAGGCTGGCCATGTCCTGCTGGTCGAGGTCGGAGGTGTAGGCGAAAGACGCTGCTTCCCGGTCGCTGCTCAACAGGGCGTACAGCTCCTGGAACAGGGGCAGCAAATCGGCTGCAAACTGTTTGCGGCGCGCATGGATCAGGGCGGCGGGCTGGGGCAACAGCCGGTCTATGGCTTCCAGCAGCGATGCGTCGAAGCTGCGCTGTCCGGAAAACGATTTCAGCAGGGCATTCCGCTGTTTGAGGGTGTTCTGGTAGCGCACGAGGGCGTCGAGGTATTCCGGGTCGGACTGTGCCAGGGCGCTGTCGACAAACCGGCGGCGGTCTTCACTGCCCTCCTGCACCAGCGCCACGTCGTCGGGGGCGATCATCACCACCGGATACCGGCCGATGTGCTGGCTGAGCCGGGTGAGTTCCACGCCGTCGCGCTCCAGTACCTTGCGCTGGTTTACCGGGTACTTGACCACCATTTTCTCTACGGCCTCCATCCGCGCGAATTTCCCTTCCAGCCGGAAAAAATCGGCGCCGTGTTGCACCAGTTGACGGTCGCTCAGCCCGCTGTGGCTGCGGCCCATGCACAGGTAGTAAATGGCCTCCAGCACGTTTGTTTTGCCCACGCCGTTGAGCCCGGCCAGGCCGTTGAGCCCCCCGGAAAAGTCGAACGACCGTCCGGCGTGGTTCTTGAAGTGGGTGAGTTTGAGGGCGAGCAGGTTCAAGGATCGGCGGATGGGTTCACAAGGTATGGTTTACGGTTGAGGCGGCGCAAGGGGTGTTTCCCGCATGAACCGGATGGTCTTTTCGATGTCGCCGCTCAAGATGCGGTCTTCCTCGAGCCGGGGTACCACGGCCCGGTACTGTTCCACCACGGCCTCCACAGCGCCGGAGCTGCGGTGCGGGCGCCGGAACCCGAGGGCCTGGGCAGCCACCATCAGCTCGATGGCCAGCAGCCGCTCGAGGTTGAGCACCACGCGCCGGGCTTTGGTGGCGGCGTTGGCGGCCATGCTCACGTGGTCTTCCTGTCCGTTGCAGCTCACGATGCTGTCGGCCGAAGCCGGGGTGCACAACCCTTTGTTCTGGCTGACGATGGCCGCAGCGGTGTATTGGGCGATCATGAAACCCGAGTGGAGTCCCGGGTTGTCCGTCAGAAAGGCCGGCAGGCCGCGCTGCCCGCCGATGAACTGGTAGACCCGCCGTTCGCTGATGCTGCCCAGTTCCGACAGGGCCAGGGCCAGGTAGTCGAGCGGGAGGGCCAGCGGCTGGGCATGAAAATTGCCGCCGGACAGGATGGCGTCGGAATCGGGAAAGACGTTGGGGTTGTCGGTCACAGAGTTGATTTCCACGTAGGTCATGTGGCGCACATGCGCGATCGCGTCGGCCGAGGCGCCATGCACCTGGGGCACGCAGCGGAAGGCGTAGGGGTCTTGTACGGAGGACTTCTCCAGCGCACTGATGGCGCTGCCGGCCAACCAGCGCCTCAGGCGCTCGGCCGTTTCGATCTGCCCGGCGTGCGGGCGGATGGCGTGGATGCGCTCGTCGAGCGGGGAGGTGCTGCAGAGGAAGGCGTCGTATCCGAGCGCCGCGTTGAAGTCCGCCCAGGCGCTCAGGCGTTCGGTCTCCTGCAGGCACCATACGGCGTAGGCAGCCGAAAACTGGGTGCCGTTGAGCATGGCGAGGGCTTCCTTGGCCTGGAAGCGCAGGGGGTGCCAGTGGTGCAGGGTGTGCACCACGTCGGCGCGTTGCCGCCGCCCTTCGTACCAGAACTCGCCTTCCCCGACGATCGGCAGGCTGAGGTGGGCCAGCGGCGCCAGGTCGCCCGAAGCGCCGAGCGAGCCCAGTTCAAACACCACCGGCAGGGCATCGGCGTTGTAAAAATCGATCAGGCGATCGACCACGGCGTCGCGCACGGCCGAGTGCCCGTGCGCCAGGCTTTGCACCTTCAGCGCCAGCATGATGCGCACCAGCTCGGGCGGCACGCAATCGCCCGCGCCCGCTGCGTGTGAGCGCACGAGGTTGAGTTGCAGTTGCTCGATGTCGGTGTCGGAGATGCGGATGTTGCACAGGGAGCCGAAGCCGGTGTTGATGCCATAGTGCAGCGCGTGGCTGTCGGTCAGCTTGTCGTCGAGGTAGCGGCGGCAATGGTTGATGCGGTCGCGGGCCCGGGCGTCGAGGGCGAGCGTTTGCCCGGGTTGGAGGATGCGACCGAGCAATGTGGTGGTGAGGGGCTGGTCGCCAATGGATAGGGTAGGGTGTTGCACGCTGAAGAACGTTTTGGTTGCAAAGGTACAACCCCGTTAATTCCGTTTAAGGCTCCGTTAATGCCGGGTTAACATTGGCGCCCGGGTGACCTGAGCATCTGCGGCTAGAAAGTTGTTTTTCAAATGGTTATTTATCGTTTGCCAAATATTTTTAACAAATGCAAGCAACCCTCCGGCATGTTCGTCCGTCTAAACCTCCGTAAAATCGCGGCATACCCCGTACTTTTGGGGCAAAATGGTTAACGCTCAACAATAAAACACCCGACATGAAACACATCCAATGGATTGCGATGGTAGCAATCATAACCCTCCCCCTGATCGCCCATGCACAGCGCATCGCCTACGTAGACGTAAACGCCATCCTCGAAAGCATACCCGAATACCAAAAGGCCCAGGAATCGCTCGACAAGCTGGCCACCCAGTGGCGGCAGGAGATCGCCAAGGAGCAGGACGTAGTAAAAGGCATGTACAGCAAGTACCAGGCCGAGCAGGTGCTGATGAGCGAGGACATGAAAAAGAAACGCGAGGAGGAAATCATGAACAAGGAGAAGGAAGTGCGCGAGATGCAGCGCCAGAAATTCGGACCCGAAGGCGCCCTGTTTAAAAAACGCGAAGAATTGGTCAAGCCCATACAGGACAAGGTGTACAACTCCATCGCCCAATACGCCGAAGACAAAGGGTTTGAATTCATTTTCGAGAAAGGCTCGGCTTCAGGCATGCTGTTCGCCGACCCGAAATACGACAAAACCGAAGACGTAAAAGCCACGCTCAAACGCGGATGATAAACCGCGGGAAAATCCGAAGCAGAAGCTGTACCTTTGCGGCTGCTTTGGACCAGCATTTTTCCAACCAATACGCACTAATGAAGAAAACCCTCGTTTTGCTGCTTGCCCTGGCGGCGGCAGTTACTGTACACGCACAAAAATTCGGCTATTGCAACTCCATGGCCCTGCTCTCCGAAATGCCGGAGGTAAAAGCTGCCGACTCCGAGTTGCAGGCTTTCCAGACCCAGCTTACCAAAAAAGGTCAGGAAATGGTCAAAGAACTCCAGGATAAGGTAAAAATTCTGGAGCAAAAAAATGCAGACGGCACCATCTCGCCCAAAGATTACGAGGCGCAGATGGCCAAACTCCAGGAAGAGGAGAATAAGATTGGTGAATACGAACAGGAAGTGTACAAAAAGCTCGGCGAAAAACGCGAAGAGCTGTACAAGCCCATCCTGGAAAAGCTCAACACTGCCATGAAGGATGTCGCCAAAGAGCAGGGCCTCAATATGGTGTTCGACACCGGCAGCCAGGTGCTTTTGTACGCCGATGAGTCGCTCGACGTGACCAAGCTCGTCAAAGCCAAAATCGGTATCCAGTAAACCCATGCACCCGGGCCCCATCGGAATTTTCGACTCGGGCTATGGCGGCCTTACCGTATTCCGGGAGATTGCGCACGCGCTCCCGGAATACGATTTTATATACCTGGGCGACAACGCCCGCTCCCCTTACGGCACGCGCAGCTTCGAAACCATTTACCAGTATACCCTCGAAGCGGTACGGCATCTGTTCGACATGGACTGCCGGCTGGTGATCCTTGCCTGCAACACCGCCTCTGCGCGCGCGCTGCGCAGCATCCAGCAAAAGGACCTGCCCCTGTACGGCACCCGGCATCGCGTGCTGGGTGTGATCCGACCTACTGCAGAGCGGATCGGCGCATTCACGCGTTCCGGCAAGGTGGGGCTGCTGGCCACCCCTGGCACCGTGCGTTCCGAATCGTATGTGATCGAGATCGGCCATCAATTTCCCGATATCCGCGTGTACCAGGAAGCCTGCCCCATGTGGGTGCCCCTGATCGAAAACAATGAGCACACGGGACCGGGCGCCGATTATTTTGTCGACAAGCACATCCGCCGGGTGCTGGCCCGGGATCCGGACATAGACGCCCTCCTGCTGGGCTGCACGCACTACCCCTTGCTGATGGACAAGATCCGTCGGGTATTGCCGCATCCGGACATCGCGGTTATTTCACAAGGGCCTATCGTGGCCGACAGCCTGGTCCGCTACCTGCACCGGCATCCGGAGATGGACGCCTTGTGCACCCGCGGCGGTTCCCGGCGCTTTCTGACGACCGACCGGCCGGACGCCTTCGACGGGATGGCCAACCTTTTTTGGGGGGAGGCGGTGGCGTCGGAATACGTGAGTTGGTAGCCGGAACCGGTTTTCAGCGGACTTTTTCCATAGCCGCCTTTTTCATCTCAGCAGGCATTTTTTCAATGGCATAGCGCAACGCCGTGCGCGGCATATCGGCTTTGTGGTGCATGATGAAGTTGAAAACAGCCTCCCGATGCTGTTTGGTCGCCTCTTTAAGCATCCACCCGTAACCCTTTTGCACCAGGTCGTCCCGGTCGCGCAGTAGTATGCCGGCAATTTCCAAAATATCCGGAAGAAACCGACCCTCTTTGGCCGGAATGATCAGGGAAACGGCTGCTGCTCGTCGGAGCCAGCGATTGGGCGAGCGGGCCCAGTTTTTCAGCCTGTCCAGAAACGCCGGATAACGATCGATAAAAGCGCCGACGGTGTGGTTGCACAGGGTGTCGCAGGTTGCCCAGTTGGACACGTAGCAGTCGATCCATTGTTCAAAAACATCAAAATCGGCGGGTTCAAACTGTTTCCGGACGAAAAAGGACCAATCGCATGCAATAAGGGCCTCCTCCATGAAGCCGGATTGCCACAAATGCTCGCACAGCGCCAGGATATTTGCCTTGGATTTGTCCGAAATGTCCTTGAAATGGGTCTTGGCCAGCCGGTGCACCGCAGCATTTTTTACACCGTAAGTTTCAATGGTCTCCTTGAAGAAACGTCGGGCCGAAGCTGCGGTTTCCGCATTGCCCAGCATTTGCAGTTCCTGGCGAATTTTTTCGACGGGTGTATTCATCCTGACAAGCGTTGCACAGGAGGGCTTGTTACGAGCTCACCTGCTCCAGCTCAAACCCCATGGCCACCCGTTCGATTACGGCACAGCATTCATCCAGTTGTGCTTCGGTGATCACCAGCGGCGGCGCGAAGCGAATGATGTTGCCGTGGGTGGGTTTGGCGAGCAGTCCGTTGGCGGCCAGTTCCAGACAAATGTTCCACGCGGTTTTGCTGTGCTCATTGTCGCGGATGACCACGGCATTCAGCAGGCCTTTGCCGCGCACCTGTTCGATCAGGTCGGGGCGTTTTACCTGCAGGGCGCGCATACGGCTGCGGAACACTTCGCCGAGGCGTTCGGCGTTGTCGGCCAGGCGTTCGTCTTCCACCACACGCAACGCCTCGGTGGCCACGGCGCAGGCCAGCGGGTTTCCGCCGAAGGTTGAGCCGTGCTCGCCGGGCTTCACCGTGAGCATGATTTCGTCGCGGGTGAGTACGGCACTCACGGGCAGCACACCGCCGGAGAGCGCTTTGCCGAGCACCAGGATGTCGGGTTGCACGTCGGCGTGGTCGCAGCAGAGGCGTTTGCCGGTACGGGCGATGCCGGTTTGCACCTCATCGGCCACCAGCAGCACGTTGTGGCGGCGGCAGAGTGCGTGTGCTTTGGCGATGTAATCCTCTGCGGGCACGTTGACGCCGGCTTCGCCCTGGATGGGTTCTACCATAAAGGCGGCCACGTGGGGGTCTTGCAGGGCTTTTTCGAGCGCGACGAGGTCGTTGTAAGGAATCACCTCAAAACCCGGCATGTAGGGGCCAAAGTGGCGGTAACTGCTCGGATCGGTGGAGGAGGAGATGGCGGCCATGGTGCGTCCCCAGAAATTGCCTTCGGCAAAGAGGATTTTTGCTTGTTTGTCGGGTACCCCCTTTATTTCGTACGCCCATTTGCGCGCCAGTTTGAGCGCCGTTTCGCCGGCCTCCACGCCGGTGTTCATGGGCAGTACCCGGTCATAACCGAAATAATGGGTGATGAATTCGGCGTATGGCCCCAACTGGTCGTTGTAAAACGCCCGTGATGTAAGCGTCAGTTTTTGCGCCTGCTCAACCAATGCGCCGATGATGCGCGGGTGGCAGTGGCCCTGATTCACTGCGCTGTAGGCCGACAGAAAATCAAAATACCGTTTCCCTTCCACGTCCCAAACAAAAACCCCCTGACCGCGCGCAAGCACAACGGGCAAGGGGTGGTAGTTATGTGCATTGTATTTGTCTTCCAGGGCCATAAACCGGCCTGAGGTGAAAACGGCATCTACAGTTGATATCATAATCCAGGGCTGAATTGGTAAAAGCCCCCAAAGATACGGCGAATGTCGAATGTCGAGTGTCGAGTGTCGAATAATGTGTACGCTTGATCATCCCGAATGACTAAGCGCACAAATCATTCGACATTCGACACTCGACATTCGACATTCGTCTCACTCCCAATCCCGGTCGTACTCCCTTCTGTATTTGCCGAAATGCCCCCAGGAATAACCGAAGCGGAGCACGGCTTGTCCAAACAGGCCGGAGATGTCCTGGTTGCTCAGGCTGGGAAAGTCGCTGTCGGTAGCGAAGCGGTACCCGCCTTCGAGCGACAGGCGGAACCAGCGGAAAACGTTAAGTTCGACGCCGACAGCCGGTTGGATTATGAACAGGTGGTCGGAGCCTTCGCCGTCAACGTTGGCTTTGGCGCCGCCGAGGTCGACGTTGAGGACGGGGTGTATGGCCCGGTGTGCCATGAATCCATATCCGATCTTGAAGGCATTGAAGTGCATGTCGAAGCGAGTCGACGTTTGATCCTGCTGGATCACGATGTCATCCTGCAGTTTATAGGTACCGTAACCGATAAAGAGGCATTTGCCGAATTCCAGGCCAAACTGGGAACCACGCATATAGGCTTTGTCGCCGGGAAACTGGGCGGCCTGGTGGCTCCAGTTCCACCAGAAGCCGGACAAACCCAGGCCCCGGTGGCCCAAAACCGTCTCTTCCCGCTGGGCAAACAACACGGTTGCGCTCAGGATAAAAAGCGCCGGAAGCACGAACGTTTTCATAAAAGCGATTTTATTGTGTGATCAAACAAGCCAATGGCTGTACAGCAGACGAAGATACTGACCAAAAGGTTACGGGCAGGTTGCAACCCGTACAGCATGAATCGTTGTTTCCGCCTTTGGCAGGCAATTTTTAACGCTTTATTAAGGCTTGATGATGACCAGTCGTTTCGTGGCGATGGTATTGCCGGCCTTGTCTTCGAGGCTGTAGAGGTATGTTCCTTTTTTGAAACTGTCTAGATCAACCCGTACGGAACGGTCACCGGATAGGAAGTGCGTCTCCTTCCAAACGACATTGCCAACGATGTCAAAAATCTTGAACGTATAGCTGTCAGAGGGAAGGTTGGTGCAGTCGAACCGAACCCAGTCAACTGCTGGGTTGGGGTGCGCCTGGATGTTTGCCTTGCCGGGTGCACCTCCCGTGTGGGTGGAGGTTGTTCCGGCGAATTTAAACTGGACGGTGTTCAACTGGGCGCCGGAAGCGTCGTAGGAGGCCACGGCGATTTCTTCTTTCTCCGTATTGCTTAAAAAGACGTAGTTAACGGTTGTGTCGGTGCCGATCAGACCGGCAAAGCCGCCGCCGCCGGGGAAAAAAGTACTCAGGTCGACCCATCCAAGCGGAAAGGGGTTGGATACGTAAATGTCTATGGCCGTAGTGCTGTATTCGGTTCTTTTTTCGCGCAGAACGTCGTAGGTGGCGCCGGAAGGCGGGATGATGCAGGTGCCCCATCCGTCTACCGCGTCGGTTCGAAAGGTGTTGATCCGGATGCGAATGGAGTCGGGCGCCGGAAACCCCATGAACAGGCTGTCGGGCAGCAGGTCGGTGCTGAAGGCAAAGCTCAGGTCGGATTCGGTGACGTTGATGTCGAAAAAGTTCATCGGTGACCGGCGCTCAATCAGGAAAGGGTTGAATCGGCCCAGCACGTTGGCGCCAAATGAGCCGGGAAAGGCGCCGGAGAAGCCCATGGTCTCAAAGCGCATGTTGGTGGCGTTGAAATAGGTTTCGGATGCGCCCTCGATGACCACCATTTCGGCGCCGGGGAAGCTGTTCTTGTACGTGCCGGCGGAAGCTGGCCGGTAGGCGGTCTGGTACGTTTCCGTGGCGATCAGGCCGGAAAAGTCCCATGTTTGCGCGCCACCCGGCGGCGAATTGGCGTTGAGTGTGCTGGGGGGCGCGTCGTCCAGGGCGTAGCGAAGCGTGTCTCCGGCTACGGGAAAAGTCAGGGACGTGACGGTGATCTGGGCGAACGCCAGCATCCGGAAGGCGGTAAACAATGCAGTGAGGAGCATTCTTTTCATCGGAAAATTTGATGTTTTATAAAGGCAGGATTAGCATGCAGCAAATGGTTTGCACATATTTGGGTTCAAAGATAAGGAAAATGTCGAATTTCGAGTGTCGAATGTCGAATGTCGAATACACCTGGTAATCCAAAAGGATCAAGCACCCTCGTATTCGACACTCGACACTCGACACTCGACACTCGTTACTCGCTACAGTGCTTGCAACTCCACCAGTTTCCGGTAAAAGCGGCCGTCTTGCATGAGGCTGATGTGGGTTCCTTGTTCGACGATTCGGCCCTGGTGCATTACAACGATGACATCAGCGTGCTGAACGGTGCTGAGGCGGTGGGCAATGACCAGGGCGGTGCGGTTCTGTAGCAGCCGTTCGAGGGCTTCCTGTACCAGCTTTTCAGACTCACTATCGAGGGCCGAGGTTGCCTCGTCGAGAATAAGAATTTGCGGTTGGGTGAGCAGTGCCCGCGCGATGGTGAGCCGTTGACGCTGTCCTCCGCTGAGTTTGCTGCCCCGGTCGCCGATTATGGTGTCGTACCCTTCGGGCAGTTCTGTGATGAAGGTGTGCGCATTGGCCTGACGGGCGGCTTCCTCCACGTCTTGCCTGGTTACGCCTTGTTTTCCGAAAGCGATGTTGCTAAAAACAGTGTCGTTGAACAGCACCGGATCCTGGCTGACGATGCCCATGAGTCCACGGAGGTCTTCGAGGGTAAACTCGCGGATGTCGACACCGTCCAGGGTGATCCGACCTTTAGTCGGGTCGTAAAACCGGGGCAACAGATCGGCAATGGTGCTTTTTCCGGCTCCGGAGGCCCCGACCAGCGCGACCACTTTTCCGCGCTCGAGCACCAGATGGATGTCGGATACAGCGTCGGTTTCGCCCCCCTGATAACGAAATCCGACATTTTCAAACGCAATTTTGTCCCTGAAACCGTTTAGGGGCGCGGGGGTAGCCTTTTCCGCAATGGCTATTCCGGCGTTTAGCAGCGCCTGTATGCGATCCAGCGCGCCGCGGCCCTTGCGTACGTTATACAGCGCGGTGGACAAGCTCTTGACGGGGTCGATCGCATTGTAAAAAGCAAAAAGGAAAGTGATAAAGGTCTCCGGCTTGAGCGTGCCGGCGAATACCAGTCTGGAGCCGTACCACAGCAGTACGGCCACCACGCAGATGCCGAGAAATTCGGAAAGCGGGGAGGCCAGGTCTTTGCGGCGACTGATGCGGATGAGTTTGCGTGCATAGTCGTCGTTGACCTGCTCAAAGCGGTTTTGTTGCCAGGCCGATGCGTTGAATCCTTTCAGTATTCGCATGCCGGAGAGTGTTTCTTCCAGCAGGGACATGAGGTAGCCCAGCACCGTTTGTGCGGCGTTGGAGCGGCGGCGCAGGCTGCGCCCCAGTGCCCCGATCAGGAGGCCGGAAAAAAGCATCAGCACGAACACGAAAAGGGTCAGCCCGGGCGCCATGACGACCATAATGGCCAGTGCGCCGGCCATGGCGATGGGGTCTTTGACCAGTTGTTCCACCATGCCGATGATGCTCAGTTCAATCTCCGAGATATCGGCGGTCATCCGGCTCATGAGGTCGCCCTTTCGTTCTTCGGTGTAGTACGAAAGCGGCAGGGCCAGCATTTTGGCGTGCACCTGGTTGCGCAGGTCTTTGATGATGCCCACCCGGAGTGGCGACATGAAATAGATGCCGAGGTAGCGGGATATGTTTTTGCCGAAAAAAATAAGCACGACCAGCACGCATACGCCGGCGAGCACGGCCTCTTGTCCGTACAACAATGTTTGCCGGTCAAAAAAAACGGCAATGTTGTGTTCCAGTCGCGTGTACCAGTTCCATGCTTCGGTGTCGACGGGCACGACGGTTTTATCTTCCTTGCGTTTGAACAGGATTTGCAGGAAAAAATTGAGCGCGGGGATGCTGATGACCTGGAATACGGACATCAGCAGGTGAAAAAATACCGCCAGGAACAGATACCGTCTGTAGCGCAGGAGGTATGGCAGGAACTCGCGCATAGTGGCTTAGATGTTCCGGAAGTCCCAGGTATTCAGGAATCCGGTGTGGAAATTGCCGGCCCGGAAATCTTCGTTGCGCATCAAACGCTGATGGAAGGGGATGGTAGTTTTCACGCCTTCGACGATGAACTCATCCAGGGCCCGTTCCATTTTTCGGATGGCCTCGTCGCGCGTGCGCGCACGCACGATGAGTTTGGCGATCATGGAATCGTAGTACGGTGGGATGGTGTAGCCGGCGAAGGCGTGGGTGTCGACGCGCACGCCGTGTCCTTTGGGTGAGTGAAAGGAGTTGATGTGCCCGGGGCTGGGCCGGAAGTCGTTGAAAGGATCTTCGGCGTTGATGCGGCACTCGATGGCGTGCAGTTCGGGGAAATAGTTGCGCCCGGAGATGGGCACGCCTGCGGCGATTTTGATTTGCTCCTTGATGAGGTCGAAGTCGATCACCTCTTCCGTCACGGTATGTTCCACCTGGATGCGGGTGTGCATCTCCATGAAGTAGAAGTTCCGGTGCTTGTCCACCAGGAACTCCACCGTTCCCACGCCCTCGTACCCGATGGCGGTGCAGGCTTTGATGGCCGCCTCGCCCATTTTTTCGCGCAGTTCGGGGGTCATGAAGGGCGAGGGGGTTTCTTCGACGAGTTTCTGGTGGCGGCGCTGGATGGAGCAATCGCGCTCGGAGAGGTGGCAGGCTTTACCGTACTGGTCACCGGCCACCTGGATTTCGATGTGGCGCGGCTCCTCGATGAATTTCTCCATGTAGATGCCGTCGTTTCCGAAGGCGGCTTTGGCTTCGCGTTTGGCCGTTTCCCACTGGTTTTCAAATTCTTCCTCTTTCCAGACGATGCGCATGCCTTTTCCGCCGCCGCCGGCGGTGGCCTTAAGGATGACCGGGTAGCCGATTGCTCCGGCCATGGTGAGGGCCGGTTTGAGGTCTTGCAGCAGCCCCTCGGAGCCGGGTATGCAAGGTACGCCGGCGGCCAGCATGGTTTCCTTGGCGGTCATTTTATCACCCATGGAGCGTATCTGGCTGGGCGTTGGGCCAATGAATTTGATGCCGTACTCGGTGCAGATCTCGGCGAAGTTGGCGTTTTCGGCCAGAAAGCCGTAACCCGGGTGAACGGCGTCGGCATTGGTGATTTCCACTGCCGCCATGATGCGCGGGATGTTGAGGTAGCTTTCAGACGAGGGGGGAGGGCCGATGCAGACCGCTTCGTCGGCAAACCGCACGTGCAGGCTGTCACGGTCGGCGGTAGAATAAATGGCCACCGTTTGGATGCCCATTTCCTTGCACGTTCGGATGATGCGCAGCGCTATTTCGCCACGATTGGCGATCAGGATTTTTTTGAACATCTGAAGAGGATTTAGATGCCGCCCGGCAGTTATTGTTTATGCCGGTTCAACGAGGTAAAGCGGCTGGTCGTATTCGACCGGAGAAGCGTCTTCTACCAACACTTTTACGATTTTGCCTTTTATTTCGGACTCAATCTCGTTGAAAAGCTTCATGGCTTCGATGATGCACACGGTGTCACCCACTTCAACGTCGTCGCCGATTTTGACGAAAGGTGGCTTGTCGGGCGAGGCAGAGCGGTAAAAGGTGCCCACCATCGGTGATTTGATGTGCACCAGGTTGCCCGCTGCGCCCGCTTTGGGTGCTTCGGCGTTCCCGGACGACTTGTCCGCTGTTTCGACTGCAGACGCCGGAGGCGCCGTAGCGACCGGGGGTGCAGGCGTCGAGGGGTGGGCCACAACCGGCGGAGGTGGGGCGGAATAGATAACCTGGCCCGGCGTGTTTTCGGGCGACTGTTGGGCCGCCTGATTTCGGATGATGATCTTGAAGTCGCCTTCCTGAAGATAAAAGGTAGACAACTTGTTTTTGGTCACAAGCCGGATGAGTTCCTGAATTTGGTTAAAATCCATACCCTGAGGGTTTTAAGTTATTTCTTGACGCGTTCGATATAGGCGCCGGTGGCGGTGTCGATTTTAATCAGGTCTCCGACCTCGCAGAAGAGGGGGACCCGCACCTCGGCGCCGGTTTCCACGGTTGCCGGCTTGAGGGTGTTGGTGGCGGTGTCGCCGCGTACACCCGGTTCGGCGTAGGTGATTTCCAGCACCAGGGTCTGGGGCAATTCCACAGACAACATGTTGTCGTTTCGGGCGTCGAAGAGCCCGTCTACTACGTCGCCTTCTTTCAGGAACTTTCCATTGTCGATGAGGGCTCCCGGAACGGAAATCTGGTCAAACGTTTCCTGGTTCATAAAGACGAAGTCCGTATCATCCATGTATAAGAACTGAAATTTCCGGCGTTCCACGCGCACCTCGGTGATGTCGTGGCCGCTTTGGTAGGTGTGCTCTATCACCTTGCCGGTGGTGGTGCTCTTCAGTTTCGTCCACACTTTTCCGCTACCGCGACCGACCTGGAAGCGCTGGAAGTCGATGACCTTGTAAATGTCGTTGTTGTGTTCGATGCAAAGACCGTTTCGGATGTCTGCCGTCGTTGCCATTGTGTTGGGTTGAAAGGATGAAAATGGTGATTGGGTGATGTATTTGCCGCATCGGCGGCGGATCACCGGATGGCTTCCGGGGCGCAAAAATAGGCAATTTCCCCAAAGCATTAAAAAGTAATTACAAAGCCCATTTGAGGAGGAGGGAGCCCCAGGTAAACCCGCCGCCGAAGGCGGTCAGTACGATGTTTTCGCCTTTTTTGAACCCGTTTTGGAATTCCCACAGGCACAAAGGCAAGGTTGCGGCGGTCGTATTGCCGTATTTTTCGATGTTTACGGTTACGCGGTCCATGGGGAAGTCCAGGTGTTCGGCCACGGAGGTGATGATCCGGATGTTGGCCTGGTGCGGAATGAGCCAATGCACGTCGTCGGTGGTCATCTTGTTTCGGCGGAGCAGTTCCCGGGTGGTGTTCACCATGCCCTCCACGGCGTATTTGAACACGCGTTTGCCGTCCTGGTACACGTAATGCTCCCGGTTTTGCACGGTTTCGGGGCTGGGGGGGCGTTTGGATCCGCCGGCTTTCATGTGCAGGTATTCGCGGCCGGCGCCGTCGGAGCGCAGGATGAAGTCGATCACGCCGTTGCCGTCGGTTCGAGGTTCGAGCAGCACCGCACCGGCGCCGTCGCCAAAGATGACACAAGTGGTTCGGTCGGTGTAGTCGATGATGGACGACATGAAGTCGGCGCCCACCACCACCACCTTTTGGTAAACGCCTGTCTGGATAAACTGGGCGCCGGTGGCGAGCGCATACAGGAAGCCGGAGCATGCGGCGTTGACATCATAACCGAAGGCGTTTTTGGCGCCGATCTTGTCGCACACAGTGTTGGCGGTGTCCGGAAACACCAGGTCTCCGGTAATCGTAGCCACAATGAGCAGATCAATCTCGCCGGGTTTTACGCCCGTTCGTTCGAGCAATCCCTTCACGGCCTCAGTGCACATATCGCTGGTTGCCCACCCTGGTGTTCGCAGGATACGGCGTTCGCGGATGCCGGTGCGGGAAAAAATCCACTCGTCGTTGGTATCGACCATTTTTTCCAGGTCGTGGTTGGTGAGCCGGTCCTCCGGTACCCATCCGTGTACGCCGGTGACGGCGGCGCGGAGCTTGTTCGTCATATACTGACTTTATGAAAGAATGAACCGCAAAGGTACGGCAGTGGACAGTAAATTTTACCCTTACACCGCAGTTATGGGTTGCGGGGTTCGTACATTTGCACGATTGGGAACCAAATCAGCCGCAGCCGATGCTCAAACACTACCTTTCCCTCATCAAATTCAGCCATACCGTATTCGCCTTGCCGTTCGCCCTGGTGGGTTTTTTTCTGGGGATAACGGCACGTCCGGACGGTTTCAGCTGGCGGCTGTTGGGGCTGGTGCTGCTGTGCATGGTGTTTGCCCGCAGTGCGGCCATGGCGTTCAACCGCTGGCTGGACCGGGACATTGACGCCGTGAACCCGCGCACCAACCGGCGGGAAATACCGGCGGGCGTTATTCCGGCGCGTTCGGCGCTTGTCTTCGTGGTGGTTATGTGTCTGCTTTTTGTAACGACCACCTGGTTCATCAATCCCTTGTGCTTTTACCTGTCGCCCGTGGCCCTGGCTGTTGTGCTCGGTTACAGCTACACAAAGCGCTTCACCTGGCTCTGTCATTTTGTGTTGGGGTTGGGGCTGGCGTTGGCGCCGGTGGGCGCCTACCTGGCCGCTACTGGTCATTTTGGCCTCGCCTCCGTTCTGTACGGATTGGCGGTGCTCACGTGGACGGCCGGGTTCGACATCATCTACGCCCTGCAGGATGAGTCGTTTGATCAGGAACACCAATTGTACTCCGTGCCTTCCTGGCTGGGGCGGTTGCGTGCCCTGCGCGTGTCTGAATGGCTGCACCTGGTTACGGCCATTCTCATGATCACAGCCTTGCGCAGGGCCGGATACGAAACGCAGGGCGCGACACAGTGGGTCGCCTGGATCGGAACTGCCCTGTTTTTGGCGCTGCTCGTGTACCAGCACCTGCTGGTCAGGCCGAACGACCTGAGCCGGGTCAATCTCGCCTTTTTTACCACCAACGGCGTCGCCAGCGTGATTTTCGGAACACTGATGGTGGCCGATCTGCTCCTGTAATTCCGTATTTATTCGATCCTGAAAGCGCCTGTCCCCGTACCCCAAGCATTCAACGCGACACCTTAAACCCTGTCTGTTGCCATGACCTATATCGCCATTTTTGCCTCCGGCACCGGTACCAACGCCCTCCGGTTGATGGAACATTTTGCCGCACATCCGGACATCCGGGTGGGCGTACTGGTGTCGAACAAGCCCGGCGCAGGGGCGCTGCACCACGCCGACGACATGGGGGTTCCCACCCTGGTGATCGATCGGAAGTCGTTTTATGAATCCGAATCACTGTTGACAGACCTGGATCTGTACCATGTCCGGTTCATCGTGCTCGCCGGCTTCCTGTGGCTGGTGCCCCCCTACCTGATTCGGGCGTACCCCAACCGGATCGTGAACATCCACCCGGCATTGCTCCCCCGCCACGGCGGAAAAGGTATGTACGGCATGCGGGTGCACCAGGCAGTTCGAGACGCCGGCGATCCGGAAACCGGCATTTCCATTCATTACGTCAATGAGCGTTACGACGACGGGGCGATCATTTTTCAGACCTCCTGCCCGGTGGGGCCGTCGGATACGCCGGACGACATTGCCCGGCGGGTGCAAGCCCTGGAGCACCGCCATTACCCGGAAGTGGTGGAGCAGTTGATCGCGCAGCAGCCCGTCTGAAAGCACGCGTTTGGGTTGTTTTATCCTATATTCGCGTCTAAAGAGAGTTGTCCATGTCCGAACGCCGCCTAACCACAACCAATCTGCTGAAGCCTGGCGTCATTGCCGGGTTGTTGCGGCTCGAGCACTGGGTTAAAAACCTGTTCCTGTTTATCCCGCCGTTTTTCGCTGCCCGTTTGCACGAGCCGGTCGTTTTACTGCGCGTTGTACTGGCTTTTCTGGCCTTTTCCCTGGTGGCCTCCGGTGTGTACATTCTCAACGATTTGGTTGATGCGCCCAAGGATCGCCTTCACCCCGACAAAAAGAAGCGCCCCATTGCTTCCGGTGTTGTTTCCTCCCGACAGGCCATTGCCGTGCTGGTGCTGGTGCTGGCTGCGGGCACGTTGCTGGCCGCCTGGCTGGGGACCGATCTGTTGTTGCTGTGCCTGTTGTACTTCGCGATCAACCTCTGGTATAGTTTTTACCTGAAAGACATCGCCATCGTGGATATTTTCACCATATCCGTAGGCTTTCTGCTGCGGGTTTTTGCCGGCGGCGCAGCAGCGGGCGTGGTGGTTTCCCAATGGCTTATTGTCATGACCTTTCTGCTGGCGCTCATCCTGGGTCTGGCCAAGCGCCGGGGGGAGTACCTGGTGGCACAGGACGGCGCCAGCTTCCGCAAGGCACTCGAGGGGTACAACCTGGCGTTTTTGGACATGAGCATGGTCGTTTGTTCCACCGTTTCCATTGTCGCCTACCTGATGTACTGCTTTTCGCCGGAGGTGGAGGCCCGCATCGGCAGCGACAAGATCTATTACACCGGCGTATTTGTGGTGCTGGGGGTGCTGCGTTACCTGCAACTCACCCTGGTGTACAATAAAACGGAGTCGCCCACCCGGGCCTTGTTGCGCGACGGATTCCTGCAGCTGGTGCTGGCCGGATGGGTAGGGTCGTTTGTATGGTTGTTGTACCTGCGTGGACACGGCGGGTAGGCCCTCAAAGGATGCCCTCCGCCAGCTTTGCCGTTGTCGGCGTCCGCGCCGTCAACAAACGGCGGAGGGAGGGGCCAAACAAATGCACCCAAGGATTGCAGTTGTAGACGTTTTTCCCCTGATCGCTCACTCCGCCGTTTGTTGTTGGCGAGGACGCCAACAACAGCACAAACGACCGACAGCCGACGACCGACGTCCGACGACCGACAGCCAACAACCGACAGCCGACAGCCATTCAAAGGATGCCCGCCGCCAGCAACAGCCCCACGGCCATGATCAGTAGTCCGGTAACCCACTTCACCGCTTCGAGCGTCACTTTTTCCATGTACCGTGCACCGAGGTAAGCTCCGGCAAAGGCAAAAACGATGGCGGTGACGAGCACTGGCCAGTTTTGAACGGCCTCTTCCGTCAGAAAACGGTTGAAATATACCGGAAGCCGGATGCCGTCGACCAGGCATGCAATGAGTACCCCGGTGGCGATGTATGCCGACTTGTCGAGTCCCAGGTTAATGAGAAATGCGGAGCGCAGCGCGCCCTGGTGGCCGCTGAGCCCTCCGAAGAATCCGCTGATCAGTCCTCCGAGGTACAAAAAACGGGTCCCGAAACGCATCCGGCGGCCGGCGGGTGTCAGTTCCTGAAGCGCAAAAAGTACCATCAGCAAACCGATGACCACCTTGATGAGCGATACCTCGAACCGGCGGGCGCCCCACCCCCAGGTGAACCACGGGGCCTGTTCGCTCATGGCAGACAGCGCCCAGGCGCCCAACAGACCGCCGACAACCGACGGGATGCCAAATCGCAGGATGGTGGGCCGGTCGGCATATCGTCCGACCAGCACAAGCTTGAAAAGGTTGTTAGAAAGATGCACCACGCCTGTGAGTGCGACCGCTACGTGTACCGGAAAAAACAATCCCATTACCGGCAGTAAAATGGTACCCAGACCAAAACCGGAAAACAGGGTCAGTAGCGAAGCCAAAAAGGCCGTAGCGGCTATGATCCAAAACATGAACTTGAAAAAAAACCCGGCAAAACCGTTTCTATGATGGCGCTCTCAATTGGCTCTTTCGATGGCTGGCAAAAATGGAGATCGGAATGCCGGGAGGGATGTCCGTGGGAAAGCACAAATGTACGCAAATACATTGCCAAAGAAAAAAAATTTATCTATTAAATAAATGTAAAATTTTGACGTATTAGTACGGTGTGCCTATCAACTTAACAATTTGTTCGTGTATCAACCCTTTCATGTCAACGAAAATGGTCGTATTTTTGCGCCTTCAAAAAAATCAGGTGCGCAAACGCGCCTTAAAAACCGTTCATGAATATCCGTAACATCGCCATCATCGCGCACGTCGACCACGGCAAAACCACCCTGGTGGACAAAATGATCCACACGGCAAAACTGTTCAAGGAGCACGAGCTTACCGGCGAGTTGATCCTGGACAACAACGACCTGGAGCGCGAGCGCGGCATCACCATTCTGGCCAAGAACGTATCCATCACGTACAACGGCACCAAGATCAACATCATCGATACCCCCGGGCACGCCGACTTTGGTGGCGAGGTGGAGCGCGTTCTGAACATGGCCGACGGCGTGCTGTTGCTCGTCGACGCATTCGAGGGGCCCATGCCCCAAACCCGCTTCGTGTTGCAAAAGGCCCTGCAAATGGGCAAAAAAGCCATTGTGGTCATCAATAAGGTCGACAAACCCAACTGCAACCCCGACTGGGCCCACGAGCAGGTGTTCGATCTTATGTTTTCCCTCGACGCTACCGAAGAGCAGCTGGACTTCCCGACCATCTACGGCTCCGCCAAACAGGGTTGGATGAGCACCGACTGGAATAAACCAACGGAAGAAATCACCCCACTGCTCGACGCCATTCTGGAGCACATCCCGCCCCCGCACGTCGAGGAAGGCAGCCCCCAGCTGATGATCACCTCGCTGGATTACTCCAGCTTCATCGGCCGTATTGCCATCGGTCGCCTCAAGCGCGGCGCGCTGATCAGCAACCAACCGGTTTCCCTCGTAAAAAAGGACGGTACGGTGGGTCGCCACCGGATCAAACAGCTGTACGTCTTTGAAGGCATGGGTAAAAAAGAGGTCAGTCGCGTAGAAGCGGGCGACATCTGTGCCGTGGTAGGGGTCGACGGTTTCGAGATCGGCGACACCATCGCCGACTACGAGAACCCCGAAGCGCTGGAGACCATCGCCATCGACGAGCCCACCATGAGCATGCTCTTCACCATCAACGACTCGCCGTTTTTCGGCAAGGAGGGCAAGTATGTCACCAGCCGCCACATTCGCGAGCGGCTCGAAAAAGAACTGGAAAAGAACCTTGCCATGCGGATGCAGGAGACCAATTCGGCCGACTCCTTTATGGTGTTCGGGCGCGGCGTTCTGCACCTGGCCGTGCTCATCGAGACCATGCGTCGCGAGGGCTATGAATTGCAGATTGGCCAGCCGAGGGTAATCGTCAAGGAAATTGACGGCGTGAAATGCGAGCCGGTGGAAGAACTCACCATTGACGTGCCCGAAGAGAGCAGCGGCAAGTGCATCGAGCTGGTCACCCGCCGCAAGGGGGTGATGAAAAGCATGGAGCCCAAGTCCGACCGCTTCGTCCTGCGCTTCGAAATTCCCTCCCGGGGTATCATCGGCCTGCGCTCCAACGTGCTGACCGCCACCCAGGGCGAGGCCATCATGACCCACCGGTTCATCCATTACGAACCCTGGAAAGGCGAATTGCCCGGACGTCAGAACGGCTCGCTGATCGTGCTGGAGAACGGCACGGCCATCCCTTACGCACTCGACAACCTGCAGGACCGCGGCGTCTTTTTCATTGAGCCCGGCGAGGAAGTGTACGAGGGCCAGGTGATCGGCGAGAACAACCGCCCCGGCGATTTGGTCATCAATGTGACCAAAACCAAGAAACTCACCAACATGCGGTCCTCCGGCGCCGACGACAAAGCGTCGCTTCCGCCGCCCCGCCGTTTTACGCTGGAAGAGGCCCTGGAATACATTCAGGAGGACGAATACGTGGAGGTTACCCCGCAAAACATCCGCCTGCGTAAAATTTACCTGAAAGAGCACGACCGCAAGCGCAATCAGAGAACCGTGGCCACCGTCTCCTGATCCGCAAAAATCTTTTTGGACGTTTCGCAAAAAAGTTTACTTTTGCAGCCATTTTGGAGCCGCGTTCAACGTGCGCTTCAAAAATACCCATTTTCTATGTACAAAACCCCGGGTCGCCTCGTTGTGACCTTTTGTGCCCATGACCGTACCTACTATTATGCGTGCAAAACTCTCTCAATTTACCTTCAGCCTGCCTGAGGAGCTGATTGCTCAATTTCCTACGGAAGAACGCGACCAGAGCCGGATGATGGTGGTGCATCGCGAAACGGGAAAAATTGAGCACAAGGTGTTCAAGGATATCCTCGAGTACTACGGCGACGGCGACGCAATGGTCTTCAACAACACCAAGGTTTTTCCGGCCCGCATGTTCGGGCAAAAGGAAAAAACGGGCGCCAAGATCGAAGTGTTCCTCCTGCGCGAACTCAACCATGAAGCTCGCCTTTGGGACGTGCTGGTCGATCCGGCGCGCAAGATTCGGGTGGGCAACAAACTCTACTTCGAAGACGAGAACGGCAACGATGCCCTGGTCGCTGAAGTGGTTGACAACACCACTTCTCGCGGGCGAACCATTCGCTTCCTGTTCGACGGCTCAGAAGATGAATTCCAGCGCGAACTCTACCGGCTCGGCAACACCCCCTTGCCCAAGTACATTGAGCGTGAACCCACCGAGTTCGACCGCGAACGCTTTCAAACCATCTACGCCAAGGAAGTGGGCGCTGTGGCCGCGCCAACCTCGGGCCTCCACTTCAGCCGTGAGTTGCTCAAGCGCCTCGAACTGAAAGGCATCAACTTCGCCGACGTTACCCTCCACATCGGGCTGGGAACGTTCCGGACCATCGACGTCGAAGACCTGTCGAAACACAAAATGGAGGCGGAGTACTTCCGCGTACCCCCCGAAACCGCCGCCGTGGTGAACGCCGCCAAAACGTCCGGCAAACGCGTCTGCTCCATCGGCACCACCACCATGCGCGCCCTCGAAACCGGCGTCTCCGCCGACTCCCTGCTCAAACCCATTGAAGGCTGGACCAACAAGTTCATCTACCCGCCTTACGATTTTACCATCGCCGACAGCATGGTGACCAACTTCCACCAGCCGAAATCCAGCCTGCTCATCATGGTTTGCGCTTTCGGCGGATTCGACCTGATCATGGACGCCTACCAGGAAGCCATCAAGGAGAAATACCGCTTCTTCAGCTACGGCGACGCCATGCTCATCCTCTAAACAAAACACCTGCAGCAATACCATTATGTTCTGGACGCTCGATTTGGCCTCTAAACTGGAAGAAGCTCCCTGGCCGGCCACCAAAGACGAACTCATCGATTACGCCATCCGATCCGGGGCGCCCCGTCAGGTCATCGATAACCTCGAGGAACTCGACGACGACGGGGAAATATACGAGGGCATTGAAGACATCTGGCCCGATTACCCAAGACACGAGGACTTTTTCTTTAACGAGGACGAATACTGAGGCTTTCGGCTATCGGGTGTCGGTCGTCGGCTATCGGGTGTCGGTTGTCGGCTATCGGTTGTCGGCTATCGGTTGTCGGTTGTCGGCTATCGGTTGTCGGCTATCGGTTGTCGGTCGTCGGCCCCTCCGTGCTTCCTCTGTGTATCCACTGTGCCCCTCTGCGGTTTATTGTAAAAGGAACCACAGAGGGGCACAGTGGATACACAGAGGAAGCACGGAGGGGCCGACGACCGACAACCGACAACCGACAACCGATAGCCGATAGCCGATAGCCGACAACCGATAGCCTACTGGATCAATAATGGCGCGCCCTTTCCGCCCATGACCACAATTTTGGTGTTGGGCGAAGCGGCGAGTTCT
>JANRJH010000006.1:0-54139 GCA_033764075.1 Saprospiraceae bacterium
ATGTAGACCCCTATGACCTGAGCAAAGGTTGGGACGGATTGTTCCGGGGCGAGAAGCTGAATCCAGGGGTGTACGTGTGGTACGCCGAGATTGAGTTCATCGACGGTGTGGTGGAGTTGTTTAAGGGCGATGTTACGCTGCTGCGATAGGCACATACACTGTCAACAACGGCCATAACCGTCAAAAAAAAAGCGCGGGGCAACCCGACTGGTTACCCCGCGCTTTTTTTATATAAATCCGTATTCGTTTATTTCTTTTGCCAACCGCCAACAATGGCGCCGATCACCACAAACAAGACCAGGGAATAAGAACCGTCGACCATGGATAAGCTCATGGGGTTGTTGGCGAACAGATTGCCGACAATAACGTTCAAAAGCATCATGAGTCCGATGGCGCCACCGATCCATGCGCCTGTTTGCCAGGTGCTCACATTCATTTTTTGCAATAGCCAGTTCATGATCAGTGCGTAGACCGCCATGCAAACGGTGTTCACGATCATGGGCGTTGCCGTCATGGGTATTTCCACGCCGTTTTTAAACATTTTTTCCCCTTCCATGGTGATGCCGTTGCCAGCCATCCAGGGGGTTTGAAAAAGTGCGCCATACCACAGAAACCCGATGAGCATGGAGGCGACGACGGAGACCAGAATGGCCAGCCAGTTTACTTTCATTTCCATAACAAATGATTTTGGTGAAAAATAACAGGGTGAAGGAATGACCCAAAGGTAAAATAATTTGTTTATAAAAAGCTCCTACGTTAATATAAAAAAATAACTTTAAATTATATGGCTATTTTTCTGGAATAAAATATAAAATCGCTTGCAAAGGGTTCTCCGCCTGCTGCCCGGACAGCCGCAACGATTTGCCCGCGGTGGTGGGTGGTATGGTTGATCACGTGAAAGAGAATATCTCCGACGCTGTTTTCAAAGGCCTGGCCTTTCGTATTGGTGTAAGAAATTATGTGCGCCGGTTCGAATTCCTCGATGATGCGGAGCGAATTCCGTTGGTTCTCCTGTTCGAATTCCCGGCAAGTATCCATGGCATGCAACTGAAAAACCCCGGTTTCCGGTATGCCCAGGATACGCGCATTCCAAATTTGGTGTGCATTGATGATGTGGCTGAGCAAACCAATTGTTTTCTCCGGCAGGAGATCCTGGTGTTCCTCCACTAAATCGATGAGTTTTGGGGTAAAATGGTGCTGGTACTCAAATAGATTTTTTAAGAATGTTTTCATACCTGTTTTCAATATTGAATGAGTGCCTTTATGCCGGCTTCCACTTTTTCGATGGAAGGAATCATTTCCTGTTCCAGGGTACTGTTCAGCGGCACGGCCGGCATATTGGCTGCGCCAAGGGTGCGCACGGGTGCGTCCAGGCGCTCGAAGCAGTTTTCAGCGATGCGCGCAGCCAGGCTTTGGGCAAAGGAATTGTGCACCGGTTCTTCTGTCACGACCAATACTTTACCATGTCGCCGGGCGACGGAGAACATGGCCGCTTCGTCCAGCGGGAACAGGGTTCTCAAGTCCAGGATTTCAACTTGCCCGGGGAACGTTTTGGCGGCATTCAACGCCCAGTGTACGCCCATGCCATAGGTAACGACACCGACGGTTTCCCCGTTTTTTATCAAACCGGGATCGGCTTCCAGGACGGTACGACCTTTTCCGAATGGAACAACATAGTCGGCGTCGGGCTCGATGGTTCTTGCTGCCTCTGTTCCGCGCACTTTCGACCAATAAAGGCCTTTGTGTTCGAAAATGACCACCGGGTTTGGATCGTGAAAGGCGGCTTTGAGTAGCCCTTTCAGGTCGGCTCCATTGCTTGGGTAGGCTATCTTGACGCCGCGAATGTTGGCGACCACACTTTCCACGCTGCTGCTGTGGTAGGGTCCGCCACTCCCATAGGCGCCGATGGGTACACGCAGGATGCAACTCGCCGGCCATTTGCCGTTGCTCAGGTAGCAGGAACGGCTGACCTCGGTGAACAACTGGTTGAGTCCCGGCCAGATATAATCTGCAAATTGTACCTCCACGATGGGTTTGAGCCCCACCGCACTCATGCCCACGGTACTACCCACGATAAAGGCTTCCTGAATGGGTGTGTTGAACACGCGGTGGTCGCCGAATTTTTCGGCCAGGGTAGCCGCCTCCCGAAAAACACCGCCGAGACGTCGCCCCACGTCTTGCCCGTAAAGCAGGCAGCGATCGTTGGCGCGCATCAGCTCTTCAATCGCGAACAGGGCGCAGTCCACCATTACTTTGGCTTCTTTACCTGCCGGCTCGCGGGTGCCGCGTTCTTCGGTGACGGGGGTGGGTGCGAAGTCGTGGGTGTACAGGTCTTCGGGCCTGGGGTCTTCCGCCTGACGCGCCTGCTCAAAATCGGAGAGGACGGTCGCCAGGGCTTGTTGTTCCAGGGCGAGTAACTGCTTTTCGGAAAACCCGTTTTCCAGGAGGGTATGGCGCAGGATGGGGTAGGGATCGCGGCGCTCGTGGTCGGCCAGATCGTCGCGATACCATTCTTTGCGGACACCCGACGTGTGGTGGTTGAGCAATGGCACGCGTGTGTGCAGTAAAAAAGGCCTGCGTTCCCGGCGCATGATGTTCAGTATCTCTGCGACCGTGCTCCAGCAAGCAGCAAAATCATTGCCCTCCATGCTGCGTGTTTCCATTCCCGGGAATCCCTTGGCGTATTCAGCTGCATTGGCGACGCGGGTCTCGGCGGCATTGGCCGAGATGTCCCACCCATTGTCCTGCACCAGGTACAAAATGGGCAGCTTCTTAAGCACCGCCATTTGAAACGCCTCAGCCACTTCGCCCTCGGTGACGGACGCGTCGCCCAGGGAGCACACCACGATTGGAGGGGCAAGGCGTTCTGCATCGTTGAGCAAACCGGCCAGGGCCTTGTACCACAATCCCATGGCGGCGCCGGTGGCCGGGATGGTCTGCATGCCGGTTGCGCTGCTTTGGTGGGGAATTTTCGGCATGTCGTCGCGGCGCAGACTGGGGTGGCAATAGTAGGATCGCCCACCGGAGAACGGATCGTCGCGTTTGGCCATGAGTTGCAGCATCAGCTCGTAGGGCCTTAAACCGATGGCGAGCAGGATGCTGTCGTCGCGGTAATAAGGATATACGTAATCTTGTGGAAGGAGCTGGAGCCCCAGAGCAAGCTGGATGGCTTCGTGCCCACGCGAGGTGGCGTGCACGTATTTGGAGACGAACTTGAAGTTGGCCTCGTAGGTATCGGTCATGGCCTTGGCGGTGGCCATGAGGAGAAATGCTTTTTCGAGAACGGACGGATGAACGGACGGCGGAGCGGCTGTGCGTGCACGCCTGGCGGGCGTTTTTGTGTCGGGCATGTGGAAAGCTTGGTCAGGTGGGGCAAATATAGCGAATACGGATTGGGCAATGGGGAATGCGGTATAAATTTAGCGCTTAAACTGATGTCACTGTCTACCACGCTGAAGAAGTTCAAGCGCTAAATTGATGCCGCATTCCCCGTTCCGCCTTCAAAAACCATTTCATCATACCCGCCACCACCAAAGTGACGCCGCCCAGCGCCAGTCCGTACTGCCCGGGCATGGTGAGCACGAAATAACTGCTCAGGACGACCCATACCAGCACCAGACGGATGATCTCGGCCGGCCTTACCCATGGACGCCGGTCGAAAGCCGCAATAGGAATTACTGAAGCCAGGGCGATCAACCCGAAAAAGACCAGCTCAAAGTATGCCGGTTGAAGCGAACCGCCCAAGTACTTGCGCGTGACCAGCAGGAGCAGCAGACCGCAAAGGCCAAAAAGAAACTGCACGAGCACATAGGCGCCCAAAGGACCCGAAAAATTGGGGACGTACTTCCGGTAACGGCTTTTGTCCACCTCCGGGGGCGCCTTGTAACCACCCAGGTATTCGGGCAGCCAGCCCGGAGGCGCGAACAGGTAGCGCAGCTTGTCGGACCACGACGGCATTCGGCGCAGGTTGCCGGCCATATCGGCATAATAATGCAGATTGACCAGGGCCGGGTTGTTGGTTTGCAGGGGCGTAGTGATGCCGTAGGTTGGCTCCTCTTCCTCCCCTTTGAAGGTGCCGAACAGCCGATCCCACAAAATGAAGACGCCGGAAAAGTTCTTATCGATGTACTTGGGGTCCTTGCCATGGTGCACCCGGTGGTGCGAAGGCGTGTGCAAGACCCATTCCACCAGCCAGGGCAGGCGACCCACCTTGCGGGTGTGGATGATGAACTGGTAAAAATTGTGGAGCACCACCGCCGTCAGGAAAGTTTCCGGCTGAAAGCCCAGCATCGGTATGGGCAGAAAAAAACCGAACACCAGCAAATCGGCCAGCCAGGAACGCCGCAACGCGATGGACAGGTTGAACTCTTCACTCGAGTGGTGCACCACATGGGTGCCCCACAGAATATTCATGGTGTGGCTGAACCGATGCTCCCAGTAAAACACGAAATCGATGGTCATCAAACAAAGCAGCACCGACCACCAGGCATGGGGAATGGTGGTAAAGGCCAGCCGGTGAAAAAAAATATCGATGAACAAAAATAACTTGATGCCCTCGGTGAACAGGTTAAGTCCCTGGTTGCCGATGCCGCAGCTGATGTTGGTGAGGGTATCCGGCAAATTAAAATGTTTGTTCTGCCGGAAAAAGTCCAGGGCAATTTCAAAAAGGGTTAAAAACAGCAAAATGGGCACTGCCCAAAGCAAAAACTGTGGCGTCATGATGTTGGCTGGATCATTTAAGCCCCAAAAATACTGTGTAAAATTGATCCGAACCTCCGTACCTTTGGGTTCCGTTAAGTGAAACACTTTTGACTCCCCGATTTACGCTGCATCAATGAGCGCACTTTTCCCTCCTGCTCCTGAACTGAGAAATTTCGCAGAGGTATTGCAATGGCAAGGCGTTAACCACCCGGACAAAACCATATTCCGATTTTTAACCGATGGCGAAACCAGGGAGGAGTCCATCACCTACAGCCAGTTGGACGACCGCGCCAGGGGGATTGCCGACCGGCTGTCGGTACACGCCCAAAAGGGTGACCGTGTCCTGTTGCTGCTCACACCCGGAATTGATTTCATCGCCGCCTTTTTCGGCTGCCTGTACGCCGGCTGCGTCGCCATACCCACCTACCCGCACCTGCGGCAAAAAAAGGACAGCATCCTCACCCGCATCCTCAACGTGGCGGCGGATGCCGAACCCAAAGCCATCCTGTCCAATGACGTCGTGGAAAGAGCCTCCGCCGTTTTTTTTGCAGAATCAGAACATACCCGTGACATTCCCTGGCTTGACGTGTCGCAGATACCCCCCCTGAGCGACGCCGATTGGCGGGGGCCATCGTCTGAAGCAGATGACCTGGCTTTCCTGCAGTACACCTCGGGTTCTACCAATACGCCCAAAGGAGTGATGGTGAGCCATGGCAACCTTATGCACAACGCCATGACGATCACCAATCTGTTCGGCCTGAACCCCGACGACCGTTGTGTGCTGTGGCTGCCGCCGTACCACGACATGGGCCTGATCGGCGGCATTCTCACGCCTGTATTTGCCGGTGTGGAAACCATCCATATGGCGCCCGCCTATTTCCTGCAACGACCCATCCGTTGGCTTCAGGCGGTTACCCGTTTCCGGGCTACGGTGACCGGTGCGCCCAACTTCGCCTACGACTACGCGGTAAAAAAGGTAAAACCGGAACAGCTTGCCGGGCTGGACCTGAGTACCCTGGCCGTAGCGTTCAGCGGCGCAGAACCCATCAATGCCGATACACTGCTGCGTTTTGCCGACTATTTCGCCCCGACCGGCTTTCAGGAAAGCACCTTTTTACCCTGCTATGGCCTCGCCGAAGGTACCCTGATGATCACCTCACAGACCCGGGGCAACGGCTTTGTGTCGCGACGTTTCAACAAAACTGCGCTCGAACAACACCGCGTGGCGCCCGACCCGGAAAACGGACGCCCACTGGTCGGTTGCGGGAGCACCGACGACGACACAGTGTTGCGGATCACAGACCCCCATACCCTGCTGCCCACCCCGGAAGGGCAGATCGGCGAAATATGGGCCGGCGGCGGCAGCATCGCCCAGGGATACTGGAACAGGCCCGAAGCTACCCGCGAGACGTTTCAGGCCTTCGTCGCCGACACTGGTGAAGGCCCGTTTATGCGCACCGGCGACCTGGGCTTTGTCCAGCACAACCAGCTTTTCATCACCGGCCGCATCAAATCCCTCATCATCATTGACGGCAGCAACCATTATCCCCAAGACATCGAATGGACGGTTGAGCATTGCCATCCGGACATCCAGCCACACGGCGCTGCCGCTTTCTCTGTGGACCTCGACGGCGCAGAAAAACTCATCATCGTCGCCGAACTCGACCAGCGAACCTTGCGCGACCTGACCGACGAGCAGGCGCGGGCCATCAAACGCGCCATCACCGGAGCGGTCGCCAACGAACATGCCTTGAGCGTACACGACATTGTTTTTACCGGCCGCCTGCCTAAAACCACCAGTGGCAAGATCAAACACCATGAGTGCCGCGCAGAATACCTCGAATCGCTAACCAACCCACAGGCGCCATGAGCAACGCGCAAGATATTACCACCGAGGATATCCGGGATTGGCTCCTGAACAACATCGCACAGCGCCTGGAGATGAAACCGGAAGACATCCGGCTCGACGAACCGGTGACCGCCCTGGGTTTGTCGTCCCGGGAGGCCATCATGATTTCCGGTGAACTGGAAGAGTGGCTGGGCTGCGAACTGCCCCCCGAAATCCTGTACGAATACCCAGAGATCGGCATCCTGTCGCAAAAAGTCATGGAGGTGATCCAAAAGCACACATCCGATGTGCCGTTTTTCCATTCGCGGCCACGGGAGGGCAAAGACGAGATGACGTACGACTCGTTCGTAGACCTGGTGCAGGCAAGGGCCCGGGAAATTCCGGAAAAAGACATTTTTATTTTTCTGGCCGACGGCGAAACGGAGACCTCCCGGATCAATATGGCCCAAATAGACCTGCGGGCCCGCGCCATCGCTGCCCATTTGCAGCAACAGGGCGCCGAAGGAAAGCCCGTACTGCTCGTGTATCCCCCCGGCATCGCGTTCATCACCGGATTCCTCGGTTGCCTGTACGCTAAAGCCGTTGCTGTGCCGGCCTACCCGCCGACCAAGAACCGGGGCATGGACCGCCTCGACACCATCGCTGCCGACTGCGACGCGCACTTCGCACTCTCCACAACGGAAGGTATCGAACAGATGCTGCGCAACAAAAAGGTATCCGACGAATCCTTCATTCGCCGCATTCGTCTGCTGGCATCCGACGCCATACCCGACACAGAGGCCGAGCGCTGGAAAAAACCCCTGCTTAGCCGGCCCGACCTGTGCTTCCTGCAGTACACCTCCGGATCCACCGGAAATCCTAAAGGCGTCATGGTGTCACACGGCAACATCCTGCACAACGTGAAAGCCATGCGCGAAGCTTTCGGCCTGCCCGAACACTTTAACATGGTGAGCTGGCTGCCGATGTTTCACGATATGGGGCTGATTGGCCACGTGCTGGAGCCCATCAACGCCGGATGCACACAGGTGACCATGCCGCCCAACGTGTTTCTGGAAAAACCTGTCCGCTGGCTCAAAGCCATCGCCGGGCTTGAGAACGTGTACTCCACTGCACCCAATTTTGCCTTTGACTATTGCGTCGACAGGATCACCGACGCCGAAATGCAAGGCATCGATCTGCGCTCCTGGCGCCTGGTGTGCAACGGGTCCGAACCGGTACGCGAGGACACCATGATGCGCTTTACGAAGCGCTTTGCACCTTATGGTTTCCGCCACAACGTGTTCTTCCCTTCTTACGGAATGGCCGAAGCCACCCTGCTGATCTCCGTACGCCCAGACCCGTCCGCCGAGCCCAGGGTAGCCAGCCTGAACGCCGGATTGCTCGAAAACAACCAGGTGGTGGCGGATGACCCGGATGCCGACAGCGCCGTTGCCAAGGTTAGTTGTGGCACGGCGCGCCACGGACGCCTGATCATTGCTCATCCGGAAACGCTGGAGAAATTGCCGGAAAACCGGGTCGGGGAGATCTGGTACCAGAGCGACAGCGTTGCGCAAGGCTACTGGAATAAACCCGAGCTCTCCGAACAAACCTTTCAAGCGTACACCGCCGGCAATGGCGCCGGGCCATTTATGCGCACTGGCGATCTGGGGTTCCTCCAGCAGGGTGAGCTGTTCATCACAGGCCGTCTCAAAGACCTGATCATCATCCGTGGCCGCAACCACTACCCGCAGGACATCGAAGAGACCGTGCAGGGCAGTCACCCCGCCCTCACCATCAACGCCGGCGCCGCGTTCACTGTCGACGCCCATGGCGAGGAACAACTCGTGGTGGTGCAGGAGGTGGAACGGACCGCCTTGCGCGAACTGGACACAGCAGCCGTATTCGACTGCATCCGGTCGGCCGTCGCCGAGGAGCACAATATTTCCGTGTACGCCATCGTATTACTCGCGCCCGGACAGTTGCCGCGCACCACCAGCGGAAAAATCCAGCGCCGCGCTTCCAAACGCGGGTTCCTGGAAAACACGCTCAACCGGGTTGCCGACTGGAAGATGGCGCGCGTGGACGTTCCTGCCGAAGACCTGAACGGCTGGACCCCAGACCAGCTGCTTCGGTTGCCGCTACCCGAACGCACTGGAAACACCCAGCAATACCTGTTGCACCTCATCGCCAAAACCATGCGCATGGCGCCGGAGCAAATAGACCCGACCAAACCGATCATCAACCTCGGTTTTGATTCCATCCACGCCATCGAGATCAAAAACCGGATAGAAACCGACTTCGGCTTCGAACTGCCCACAACCCAGCTCATGGAGGGCATCAGCATTAGCGACCTGGCAAGATTAGCCGCCGAAAATCTGAAAACCCGTGTGGCATCGCCGGAACCCATCCACACTGCCGCACAGAAGGGCATCGACGCCGACACGGCTCGTGATCTGCTGCTGGACATCGACAACCTATCTCCCGAAGAGATAGAACGACTCCTGGCAGCGCTGGATAGCAACGAATGAATCTGCCCCAAAGAATCAACCGCCCCATTCCGATTTTAACACCGAAACTATGTCCATTTCCCAGGATAAAAAAGAGCTGCTGAAGCAATTACTGGCTAAAAAAGCCGGTGAACAGGAGCCCGCTGTTTACCCTCTTTCATACGGCCAGCAGGCGTTGTGGTTCCTGCACCACAACGCACCGGACAATGCGGCGTACAATGTGGCCTTCACCGCCCGAATCCTCTCCCCCATCGACGTGGAAGCGTGGAAACGCGCCTGTCAGCGCCTGATCAACCGGCACCCCATCCTGCGCACCACCTACCAGATGAAGGACGGGCAACTGCGCCAGGTGGTGCACGGGCTGATGCCGCTGGATTTCACCTATGAAGAGGTGGGCAGACTAAGCGAAATCGACCTGTACAACCGCGTACGAGAGCATTACGCCAAACCCTTCCACCTCGAGGCCGGACCCGTGTGCCGCGTATACCTGTTCCGCAAGGCGGCCGATCACCACGTGCTCCTGTTCAACATCCACCACATTGCCTGCGACGGTGTCTCCACCTGGATTCTGCTGCAGGAACTCCGCGACCTGTACACCGCAGAAAGCGAAGGCCGACGGCCGGAGTTGCCGCCGGTGGCATCCACCTACCGCGATTTTGTAACGGCGCAGCAGGAACTGCTGTCGGGGGAAAAGGGTGAAGCCATGTGGTCGTACTGGAAAAAACAACTGCAGGGCCCGCTGCCCACCCTGGACCTGAGCACCGACAAGGTCCGCCCGCTCGTCCAAACCTTTAATGGAGGATCGGTACCCGTCAAACTCGATGCATCCCTCACCGAAAACCTGCGCGCCCTGGCCAAAAACGAAGGCGTTACGCTGTTCGTCGTGCTGGCTTCCGCCTTTCAGGTGTTGTTGCACCGCCTGAGCGGGCAAGACGATATTCTGGTGGGCACGCCCACCACCGGCCGCGAAAAAAAGGAACTTCAACCAGTGGTCGGTTATTTCGTCAATCCGGTGGTGTTGCGCGCCCAATTTGCCGACAACCCCGGATTTTCCGCCTTTTTACAGCGAAACAAGCAGACCATTCTGGGTGCGCTGACCAACCAGGAGTTCCCCTTTCCACACCTGGTGGAAAAACTGCAACTGCCGCGGGACAAGCGCCGCTCGCCTCTTTTTCAGGTGTTTTTCAGCCTGCTTAAAGCCCAGGGAGACGATGCCGTACAGGCGGTATTGTCGGAAGACGATCCATCCGGCGCCCACGCATGGGGCAAACTGCACATACAGGCGTACGACATCGGGCAGCAGGAGGGCCAATTCGACCTCACCCTGGCCCTCACCGAGAGCCTGGGCGCCGTAAGCGGCAAACTCAAGTTCAACGCCGACCTGTTTGAGCCCGAAACCGCCGCCCGCTTAGCCCTCCATTACCAAACGATCCTTCAGGATGTCGTCCTGCACCCCGCCAAACCGGTATCCGAAATAAACCTCCTGACAGCAGCGGAGAAAAGGTGGCTCATCGAAGATCTGAACCGCACGGAGACCCCCTACCCTGCCGACAAGTGCATGCACCAGCTCTTCGAGGCGCGTGTGGATGCCAACCCCGACCAGATAGCGCTGAACATGCCGGCTCTGGCTGAAAAAGGACTGCCTTCGCAATTCACTTACCGCCTGCTCGACCAGAAAGCCAACCAACTGGCGCACTACCTCCGGCGGCTGGGGGTGGGTCCGGAGGTCAAGGTGGGCATTTGCGTGCACCGTTCTCCCGACATGGTCATCGGCATGCTGGCCATCCTTAAGGCCGGAGGCGCCTATGTGCCTCTGGATCCCGACTATCCCGAAGAGCGGCTGGCCTATATCATTGAGGATGCCGGTCTGGCCATTGTGCTGACCCAGGAGACGGCCGCAGCGCACTTGCCGGAGGGAGCCGTCACGCCTGTTTTTATGGATAAGGACAGGCAGGACATCGCCGCCGAGCCCACCGCCAGGCCTGCTGTTGGTGTGCACGCCGGCAACCTGGCATACATCATCTACACCTCCGGTTCCACCGGAAAACCCAAAGGCGTGCTCATCGAACACCGCGGCGTGGCCAACAAGCTCACCAACTTCAAAAAGGACGTCCGCTTCGACCACAACCACCGCTTTACCCTCATCGCTTCTTATGCGTTCGACGCCAGCATCGGTCAGTTATTTCTGCCCCTCGTGCAGGGCTGCCCGTTGTTCCTGATGCCCAGGGACAAGCAGAACGACCCGGATTATTTCTGGGACTTCATGTTCGAAAACCGCATCAATGTGGTGTACACCACCGCTTCTTTCCTGAACCCCATGCTCGACAGCCCGCGCGACCTGCGGCCGTTGGGCATCCAATACGTTTTTCTGGGGGCCGAAACCTTCCCCCTGCCCTTGCTAAGCAAAATCCGGGAAAAACTAAACCCGCCAACCATCGTGAACATGTACGGGCCGACGGAAACAACGGTCAATTGCGTGATGCACACGGTGACGGGCACCCCGAAAGGACAAATTCCGCTCGGGAACCCTCTTCCCAATTACAAAGCCTACCTGCTGGATAAAAACGGGCAGATTGTACCCGTGGGCGTCACGGCAGAAATACACATCGGTGGTCCGGCTGTTGCCCGGGGCTACCACAACCAGCCGGAAACCACTGCTGAACGTTTTATTGCGGACCCGTTCAGCGACGTACCCGGCGCCCGGCTGTATAAAAGCGGTGATTTGGGCAAATACCTGCCCGACGGCAAAATCGTGTTTATGGGCCGCGTTGACAAACAGGTGAAAGTCAATGGCTACCGGATAGAGCCCGGGGAGGTGGAGGCCGCAATCCTGCAACACGAATCCGTTAAGGATGCGCTGGTAATCGCCCGCGAAGACAGTGCCGGCAACCACCGTCTGGTGGCCTACCTCATTGCAACAGCCGACGCTGAAATTCCCGGCATTCAGGATATGCGGAATTTCCTGCAGCAAAAGTTACCGTCCTACATGATCCCTTCAGCGTTTGTGGGGCTGGAGCGGTTTCCCGTCACCCCCACCGGCAAAGTAGACATCAACGCCCTGCCGGCCCCGGGAGTCCGGCCTGAAGTGGGAACCGAATACGTCGCTCCGCGCACCGAGGTGGAGCGTTTGCTGGCCGGCGTTTGGGCTGAAGTGCTGAATGTGGACCGGGTGGGCATACACGACAACTTTTTTGACCTGGGCGGCGCCTCTGTCCAGAGCATCCAGGTGGTCAACAAGGCCAATGAACTCGGCTTCCAGATCAATGTGGGCATGATGTTCGAGTTCCAGACCGTCGAGCAACTCGCCGCCGCCGCCGGGGCGACTTATCATCCGGCAGCGAAAAAGGCCGCCGCTGAAGTAGCAGCACCGGCACACCGTCAGCATGCAGAGACTGCCAACCTGAGGCCCTCTTTCGGTGGCGATCACGCGGCCGTCCTGGTGGAGAGCATCGGCACCTACCTGCCCAAAAAGGCGGTGTCTACTCAGGAAATACTGGAGGCTTGCAGCGCCAACGTGCGCTTCCCGATCGAAAAGATGACCGGCATCCAGACCCGCCGCATGGCCGGCGAGGAGGAATTTGCCATCGACATGGCCATCAAGGCGGCCAAAGATTGCCTGTCGAGGTCAAAATACCACCCCGAAGAGGTGGAATTACTCATCTGCTGCAATATCTCCCGCTACGACGGCCCGACACAGGTCTCCTATGAGCCCAGCACCTCCATGAAGTTGCGCAAGCATTTCGGCATGCACAATGCCATCGGTTTCGACTTGTCGAACGCATGCGCCACCATGTGGACCGCGGTTAACATCATTGACGCGTTCATCGCCAACGGCATCATCAAGTGCGGCATGGCCGTCAGTGGAGAGTACATCACCCACATCACCAAAACGGCGATGCAGGAACTGAGCGACAACTTTCTTGACCCGCGCATGGCTTGCCTGACAGTGGGCGACTCCGCCGCCGCCATCATGCTTGAGCGCTCCGAAAACCCGCAGGTGGGCTTTCACAACCTGCACATGTTCACCGAAAGCGAACTGTGTCGGAACTGCATCGCCCACTTCACCGATCAGGTACACGGGGGGGCCATTATGTACGTGGAATCGGTCAAGGCGGCCGCCTCGGCCATCCAGCCCGGCGCCAGGCTGGTGCTCGACGTCATCCGCCGCCACAACTGGTTGCCGGAGGTCAAGTTTGACCACCTGCTCATGCACCAGACGTCCAGCACCACCATCAGCGACGCCCGACGCGAGATCAACAGCCTGAACCAGCACATCATTGCCACCCCGGATAACATGATCGATAATATCGCACACCGGGGCAATACCGCCACCACCAGCCACTGGGTGGCCATAGTAGACCAGGTCAGACAGGGCAGGATACACGCCGGCGACAAAATGGTGTTCGGCATTTCCGGCTCCGGCCATACCCTCGGGGCCGCCCTCTACACCTTCGACGACTTGCCCGACCGCATCCGCGAAAACCGTCCCAACCGGCGCAACCAGCCCAACGGGATGCCCACTACACCGGTCGCCCGGCGCTGGAAGGCGCCCAATCCTCGCGTAGCTGTTCAGTCCATCGGCACAGCCAATCCTGATATCGGCGCCGAGGCCGATGCGCTTGAAATGGCCAAAAAAGCCGCACGCGCATGCCTGGCGAATGCTGAATACCGCAAGGAAGAGGTCGGGCTGGTCATCCATACCGGAAACTACCGCAACAAGTTCCTCAGCGAACCCGCCGTGGCTTCCCTGCTCGCCGGTGACCTGGGCATCAACCCGCACCCGGAAACCGACAGCCACAATAAGTCGTTTGCTTTTGACCTGCTCAACGGCGCAGCCGGCACACTCGAAGCCTGCTACACCGCCATCCAAATGATGCAGGCAGGCAAATACAACACCGCCCTGATCACTGCCTCCGAGGTCGAGAACAACCGCGACCACCGACCGGATCAACTGCTGGGCCTCCAGGAAACCGGATCCGCCATGCTGCTGCACTGGGATGGGGACGGCACCCGTGGCTTCGGCAACTTCTATTTGAGAAGTTTCCCCGCTTACCTCGACACCCTCGACATTTACATGACCTGGAAAGGAAACATTTCTTTCCTTAATTTCCTGAAAAACCCCAATTTTGAGGAATATTACCTGAGCTGCGTGCAGGCGTCGGTCACCGATTTTCTGGCATCGGAAAACCTGACGCTGAACGACATACGTTGGATTCTGCCGCCCCAAATCAGCCGCGAATGGGTAAGCCGCCTGGGTGCGCAGTTGGGTGCCGGAGATGAAAAGATCGTGAACGCCGCCTTGCCGGACAAAGACCTGTATACCTCCTCCATACCTTACAGCCTTCAACAGCTGGAGGCGAATGGACAATCGCGGCCCGGCGACATCGGCCTGCTCATTTCCGTCGGATCAGGCATACAAGTCGGCTGTGCCTTGTACTATTTTTGACCATTTGAAATCCGGTAAATCATGAACACAAAACGCAAGATACTCATTGAGGACACCACCCTTCGCGAGGGTGAACAAATGGCCCGGGTGGTGTTCACCGAAGACCAGAAGCGCCGTATTCTGGACGGGCTGTATGAGGCCCGCGTACCCTATGCCGAAGTCGGCATTCCGGTGATGGGTGCTGCCGAACTGCGCGATCTGCTCAACCTTATCCGCGATTACCGCGAACCCATGCTCATCGGATGGAACCGCGGCATGCGCTCCGACCTTGAGCACTCCGCACGCGCCGGCTTCCGCGGTGTGCACATCGGCATTCCCACTTCGGAGGCCCACCTGAAGGGCCAACTCAAAAAAGACACCAACTGGGTGCTCGACGTGGCCTGTGAACTGGTCGAATTCTGTCGCACGGAGGGCATGGAGATCATTTCTGTGAGCGCCATCGACATGAGTCGCTCCAAGATTGACTTTTTGCAGGAGTACGCCCGAACGCTCGAACGGGCAGGAGCTACGCGGCTGCGGCTGTCGGACACCATCGGCATTTTTACACCGGAGAAAACGCGCGAGGTGGTGCGGGCCATCCGATCCGTATCCAACATTACCCTGCAGATGCACATGCACAACGACTACGGCCTTTCGCTGGCGAATATGCTGGCCGGCATAGACGAAGGCGCCGAGCAGGTGCAGGTGACGGTCAACGGCCTGGGTGAGCGCAACGGCATCACTTCCCTGCACCAGGCGGCGGTAGCACTCGAACTGCTGTACAACTGTGAAACGGGCGTCAACCTCAAAGCACTTCTTCCCCTGGCAGAAATGGTGTCCAACTTCACCCACTTCCCCATCGCCAACAATGAGCCGATCATCGGACGCGGCGTTTTCAGCCATGAGTCGGGCATACACGTGGACGGGATGCTCAAATCGCGCGACAGTTTTCAACCGTTCGACCCCGAGATCGTAGGCCGGGAGCACGAGTTCGTACTGGGTAAACACTCGGGATCGAGCGCCCTGCAGTGGTTCCTGCACCAACAAGGCATCGAAGTGACCCGCGACGAGGCGGCCGAACTGCTGCCGTTCGTGCGCGAGTTCGCCACCGCGCAAGGCGGAAGCCTTGAACCCAAGTTTCTGGGACTGTTTTGGCAGTTATACAAATCCAAAACGATGGACAAGGTATTTTAGCCCTTCCCTCAACCTAATCCGCCCCTTTCGTTTGTTCCAGTCTTTGCCACTCACCGTCCACTATGGCGCAGCCGAATTTGAAAATGTATTGGTCCATGCCATGATCGTCCACCACCCCGGTTTCAAACTCCGTCCCGTAGCTCGCGCCGCTAAATTCCTGGGGCGAGGTATCCAGAAACTGGGTAGAGGCCTTAATGGATGTTTGCACAGCCTCCATGGATTGTCGAATCGCCTCCTGTGTGGTTGTATCCAAGTCTTCAAAACGCTGTTCGTTACCGGTATTTTCCTCCATGGTGTCATCCCGGCGCATAAAATGGCCAATATCAAACAGGCGAGGAGGCCCACCCAAGTGCTGAAAACCAAATAGTTGGGGTGGCAGTTGTGTTACGATATCCAGATGGTTGATGTGCAGGAAAGTTATTTCCTCCAACAACGCGTTATAGACCTCCCTGAATTCCCGGTTGCCTACCCGGGGTGAGCCGAATACGTAAACACCAGCCACCGGGTAGTTGCTCAATGCCAATCGATGGGCTGCCAGCTGTGCCAGTGCAGCTCCCAGGCTGTGCCCGCAAACAAATATTTTTTTGTTGGCGCCATGCGCATTTACCGCAGACTGCACCTTTGCCCACACCGAATCCAGTGACTGCTGAAAACCCCGGTGCACTTGACCTCGGCCACCGAATGCTTCGGTCTTAAAAAAGTTCACGTCTGCTAGCGCATCTTTCCCGCTGCTGGTACCCCTGAAACAAACTACGACATGGTTTTCTTTGCCGGTTACAAACGCCTGGGTATCGGTGCCTGCATCATCTATCCAGTGAAAGGCGCTATACCCCCATTGCCTGACGAGTTCCTCCACATAAGTGGGTTCAAAATAAGCCATGTGTGAGAAATCAGCCAAGGTCATGGCGTTTTGCAGGCGGTAGTCGCCCCCCTGTTCATCAAAGCCAAAGGCGACGGGCGGGATCACATCATTGCGACCATACCGCGCTTTATTGACCTCCTTGCCTATTTGCCGGAGTGACCAGGCCGCACTCGTCCCCAACACGGGGCCCCATCCGCGGCACACCACCTCCTTGCCGTTCAGGCGCAGGATGGCATCTTCATGCTGTCCCTTGCTTACGCCTACACAAAGCGTTCGGGCATATCGGACTGCGGCGTCGAACACATCAAAGAAGTCCTCCTCTTCCTGTTCCGGAATGGGGCCGTCGGTATTGATCACATAATGCAGAAACAGATGATCTATGACCGATTCCAGCGCTGCATCTGCCGACGCGTCTCGAAGCCTTTTGCGAAATATCAGCAGCGACTCTGCCAACTTTGGGTTGTGCGCGTGAATTTCCTTCAGCAGCCGGTCCTGATGGGGCAGAAAGGCGAAGGCCCAGGCAATGTGGCGGATATCTTGCTGAAATAATGGTAGACTTTTTTTTAGTCGGAGCAGTGATTGCTGAATGCTTTCTTGTGTTGGAACAGGCATAATAAATTTGTTTAACAGCAGTTTCCTCAGGTACAATGTTAGTTGATGAGTCGGGTTTCTAACGCCTCCAGCCAGGCCAGCGTCTCGGCCACCGACTGTTCCAGGGGTCTGTACGAGTATCCCAACTCCCGGATGGCTTTCTCACTGGAAAAATCCCAGTAACGGGTGTACTTGCGCACCAACTCGGGCGTAATCATCGGCGTGGCGCCAAACATACGCGCCATACGGACCTGGGCGTGGGAGAAGGCCAGCAGCATGGGCAAAGGCACGTCGTACATCCGGTACGTTTTCCCGTTCACGCGGCCTATCGTGTCGAAAAACTGCCGGAACGATGCGTTTTCGCCGCCCAGTATGTACCGTTCGCCCGGCCGGCCCTTTTGCATGGCCAGCAGGTGACCGTTCACCACATCATCTACGTGCACGTAACTGCCTGTTGACGAACCGTCTCCGGGCAAAAAGCGAAATTTACCCCGGATGTACCGTTGCATGACCACTACCTCGCCATTGCTGTCGCCCAATGGACCAGGACCAAATACGCGGGTGGGATTAACGACCACCACCTCCGGCCCTTCACCAAAGCTGGAACGGATATACGCCTCCAACCTGGCTTTGGAGCGCTCGTAAGCGGTCATGTGTGCCGGATCTCCCTGCGCCGACTCATCCAGCACACGCCCGGGAGGGCTGGCACCCATCACCCCGCCCGTGGAGGTGACCACCACCCGTGCCACACCCGCCTGGCGGGCAGCGTACAGTACCGACAACCCGCCGAGAAAATTGATGCGGCTAAACATCTCCGGGTCCGGAGACCAGGCCCGCGCAAATGCAGCCAGGTGAAACACTTTGGAGCAGCCGGCAATGGCGGCATCAATACTTTCACGCTGATCCAGGTCGCCTGTAAACAAGCGAACCTGGGGGTGTTCGAGCGTACGTGCCTTTTGTGGGTCGCGCACCAGTGCATGCACAAAAAAGCCTTCGTCGACCAACCGCCTGACCAGTGCGGAGCCAATGAGCCCTGTTGCTCCGGTGACAAATATTTTTTCCATCCCTTATGCGCTTTCGATTTTCATATTCGGGTTGAAGTACAGGGCAAACACATCCGCCGACAAGGTGAGTGCCAGATGGATAACCACCACCGCCCAGATGGTGCCCGTGCTCAGGGTGATCCAACACAATAAAATACCCAGCGGCACCGAACCGAGGGTCTCCCCCATGCCTTTGTGTATGTGGGCCAGGGCGTAAACAATTACATTGACAGCAATCGCTACATGCACTCCCATCAAAGGCACAGAGGCAAACAGCAAAAAACCCCTGAACAGGAATTCGTAGGCCACAATAAAGGCCGAAGACGCCAGCAGGGAAGAAAACAACAGCGCAGGTGTCCATCGCGCCCGACGGATCAGCGGATAAACAGCATAGTGCGCCGGCCGACGGGCTTGCAGCCAGTTGACGACCAGCACCAACCCGCCAAAACCCGCCATCCAGGCGTACGTTGCCTGGCGGGTTACCGGACCGGCGCCAAAATCGCTGAGGGGCAGGCGCAGAAAAAAAACGATTACCAGAGCGGGCAACAGACCCAACAACAAAAAGCCGGACCATTTATTGGCCCACAATACATGCCACGTCTGGCCCTGGTCGGCGCCATAACGATCCAGCAAGCGGCGTTCAAACGACGCAGATACGAGCAGGGCAAGATACGTCAGAAAGCCTACCGCAAGGCAAACAAGTGCCGTGAGCGGTACAAGATAACGGGCATCCCAGGAAAAATCGACCATAGCGTTCTGTGATTATTGCGCGAAGATAGGCCCGCGAGGCTATTTGCCGGCTAATTCGACGGCCGGCACTTCCTCCAGCGAAAACGTGTCTATCGCCCGGTCGGACGCCAGGTGGCACGCATACCCTGCACCCACCGGCACGTCCCGGAGGTACCACAGCCTGCCCTCCAGAAAAACCTGGTTGCCCAGCGCGTTTACCGTGTCCAAAGCATTGTACAAACCGCGGCCCTCGGCTTTGCACACCGCTTCTTTTTTGGTCCAGATGGAAAAAAACAAGTCGGCGGGGTCTTCCAGCGTATGCAACAGGCGCCACTCCTCGGGACACAGGATGGAGCGGAAATCGCGCAGGCGAACCGCTGACATTTGCTCCACATCAATACCTACAGGGCCCTCCTCGGAGACAGCCAGCACGACCCAGTTACCCGAGTGCGATATGTTGAAATCCGGAAAACCGGTCAATGATGGTCGCTGGTAGTCGTTCCAGGTGACCCGGTCAAGCACGTCAGGCCGTCCCTCCAGCCCAAATGCCCGGAGCAACAACAGCCGGCCAAAAAACGTTGCCTGCCGGTCGCTCCACCGGACATACCGGAGAATACCGGCTCTGGCCAAAGGGGGCATCCGGGCAATGTTTTCCGCCCATACGTCTGCCGGGAGCGGCTGGGCATTTTGGCAAAAAAATATTTGCATGCGACGAGAAGGTAAAATTATGGAAATTTCGGATTACATCTATGCGAACCCCTCGCTCTGGGTGACCGATACATTTTATGACGCTGTTTGATGGTGCAATTTATCCCCAATCCAAAAAAAACAGCCAGCCGATTGGCATCCATTTCGGTCTTATCTTTGCCCCATGCAAAATGCCCGTTTTTCAACCCCTGAAACGTTCACCAGAAAAACCTCTGCTGCCCTGTTCGAAGAGGCCAAACGCTACTTCCCCGGGGGCGTACACTCACCCGTGCGCGCATTCAAGAGCGTAGACGGCCCCCCGGTGTTTTTCACCCGTGGCGAAGGCGCCCACCTCATCGATGTTGACGGACAGCGTTATGTGGATTTTTGCTGCTCCTGGGGGCCGCTCATCCTCGGCCACGCACATCCCGAGGTAATGGCGCACGTCCTGGATACGGCGGCCAACGGACTTTCCTTCGGCACGCCCACCCCGCACGACAACCGGATCGGCAAGCTCATCCTCGACAACCACCGCTACATCGAGATGATCCGCTTTGTGAGCAGTGGCACCGAAGCGGTGATGAGCGCCCTGCGGCTGGCGCGGGGCGTCACCGGCAAATCCAAGATCATCAAGTTCGAAGGGTGTTACCACGGGCATGTAGACAGCCTGCTGGTGCAGGCGGGTTCCGGATTGGCGACGCTCGGCATCAGCACGTCGGCCGGCATTCCGGAGTCGTTCGCCCGCGAGACCATTGTGGTACCGCTGGCCGAACCCGACCTGCTGGACAAGGCGTTGCAGGAGCACGGACACGACGTGGCCGCCATCATCGTGGAACCCATTCCGGCCAACAACGGGTTGCTGTTGCAGGACGCCTCCTTTTTGCAATGTCTGCGTCTGAAAGCTTACAAATACAACGTTTTGCTCATCTTCGACGAAGTCATCTCGGGGTTTCGCGTGGGCTTTGAGGGCGCTGCCGGACTGTACGGCATACAGCCCGACATCATCACCTTCGGCAAGATTATCGGCGGCGGCATGCCCGTGGGCGCCTACGCCGCAAGCGCGGAGATCATGCGCCACATCGCCCCCGAAGGACCGGTGTACCAGGCCGGCACCCTGAGCGCCAATCCCGTGGCCATGGCCGCCGGATACGCCACCCTGAGCGAGCTGTGCCGGCCGGGGGTATACGAGGAATTGCGCCGGAAAACAGCGTGGTTTACCGGCGAACTGCAGGCCTATTGCGACCAAAAGGGTTATGAAGCCACCTTTCCGCACGTGGGTTCAATTTTTTGGCCGACCTTTACACGCGAGCACCTCCGCAGGTCATCCGAAATTCGGCCGGAAGGTATGTCCCTGTTCAAAACCATGCATCTGGAATGCCTGAAGCGTGGGGTGTATTTTGGCCCCTCGGGGTATGAGGTGGGATTTGTTTCTACGGCGCATACCGAAGAAGACCTGACTTATGCGCTGGAGGTGATCAGCAAGGCGCTAGACCTTGTCTTTTACCTGGAATAACTGAATTTTTGCCCAAGTACAGAGGGGCACAAGCTGCATTCACTGCATGACGATCAACAAAACGAAAAAAGGACGAAAAACACAAGAGGACATTATCGCACACGCAAAAGCGGTATTCAACCGCAAAGGCATCAGCATTACCTTGAACGAACTGGCCGACGAACTGGGACAAGGACTGAGCTACATTACCAACCACTTCAGAACAAAAGATCACCTGTTTGTCGCCATTGCCCAGGCGTATGAAGGCCAATTGGCCGGATTACTGATGACCTACTATGCCGAACCCGATATTAGCTTCCTCAAAATTGCCCGCTTGTTTTCCGATATTATGGACCAGCAATTCGAGCATCGCTGCGCCATAATCGCCATTTTGGTTGCCACAAACAACCAAAAAGAGCTGTTTAAACAAGTGACGGAAAGTTATGCCAGCAACAGGTCAGGAATCAGGCGATTCGCTGAATCACTGGTGGCAGCGGGCTATCTGCAACCCGAAATTCTGGAGGACAACGCCTTCGAGGTGTTTAATTTCCAATTTGTTAACCTGTTTACAACATGGATGGTCAACCTGGAGTTGTACGACCCGGGTAAAGGATATGCGTGCATGAAACCGATATACCTGAAAGGAATTTTTAACACCTTCAACGCTTACCTCACTACGACCGGAAAAGCAGATTTCGAAGCGCTGGACTTCGAAGCAATCTGCCGGAATGCCGCCGGCTGAGCCTTACATCCGCGCCATGCGGCTAAAGGCTCAGAAATTCTTGTTAAACCCAATCTGGTAGATAACCCCCCGAAGTGCCCGGGACGATTCCTTGGTCGGATACTCAACCAGACCGAGCAGGTTATAGCCCCCGCCGATGGACTTACCCACGATAGGGGAAATGACGAGTTCAGCCTGATCATTGGTAAAATCAAAAATCGGACGCGGCTCAAACACAAAGAAGAAGCCCGAGCGCGTGAATTTCGCCACAAAGGCCCGAATGGTCAACACGCTCAGATCAGGAAAGCGCGGGTCTTTTAACAGCGCGAACGTGTACTGGGGCTGGAAGGCCAGGAACAACGTTGGGTTAATGGTGTATGAATAGGTCAGGGACGGCGTCAGGGACAGGTACTGGGTTCCCAAACCGGGTTTGCCTACCGGCACGGAAAGCTCCGCAGACGCCGCAACCGCATGGTTGCCTTTTACCAAAAAAGCGTTCAGGATACTAAACCGGATGTCGCCAAGCCCGCTGCTAAACCCGGTACCGGGTTCGCCCGACAACCGGGACACGATCTCGTACTTGCCGGTAAAACTCCAGCGCTGCACGCCCAAATTGAAGCTCAAACGGTTGGTGGCACTACCCGAACTGCCTTCTGTGTCGGCAATCAAAAAAGAATAACCGAGCCGGGTTTGTATCCGCGTGGGATCCACCCCCGATTCCGCCCTCAGTTTTTCCAGTGCAAGAGAGTCCTGCTCTGCGGTCTGGGCAAATGCCCAAAGGCAGGCCTGCAGCATCAAGGCGAGTACTATTAACTTTTTCATGATGAATGTTTTAGGCAAAAAATAATGGCAGACCAACGACGAATGCAGTGGCAGCGGCGCCAAAACGTCGCCGAAAGCCAAAAACAGTGTCCAAACAACAATGTTTAAAAAATAATTTTTTTTATTTTTTTATTTGGCTGATACGCAAAGTGCCATATCTTTGACACGACATTTTACAATTTATAAAACCAAGTGCCAATGCAGCGTATTTTCTTCCTATTGATCGCCATTCTGGGTTGCGCCGGCCCGGCTGTTTCCCAGCAAAACCGCGCAGAAAACCGTCCCAACGTACTGATCATTATGCCCGACGACGTGGGTTGGTTCAATGTCGGCGCCTACAACCACGGTATGATGGTGCCCACGCCCAACATCGACCGTATTGCCAAAGAGGGGATGTTGTTCACCGACCACTACGCCGCGCCCTCTTGCACGCCCGGACGCGCTATGCTCATCACCGGTCAGTTGCCGATCCGCACCGGGCTCACCACCGTGGGCACGGCAGGCTCCCCCATTGGCCTGAGCGACAAAGACCCCACCCTCGCCGAGGTGCTCAAACCCCTGGGGTACCGCACCGGCCAGTTCGGCAAGAACCACCTGGGCGACCGCAACGAACACTTGCCCACCGTACACGGGTTCGACGAGTTTTTCGGCAACCTCTACCACCTGAATACCGAGGAGGAACCCTTCCTCGAAACATGGCCGAAAGACGAGGGATTCAACAATCGCTACCGTCCCCGCGGCGTGCTGGATTGCAAAGCCACCAATGTTGAGGATCCTGCTGTCGACGGGCGCTTCGGCAAAGTTGGCAAACAAACCATCAAGGACACCGGCCCGCTCGATCCCAAACGGATGGAAACGATTGACGACGATTTCCTCAACCGCACCATCACTTTCATGGAACAAAGCGTGCGCGAGGGAAAACCCTTCTTTGGCTGGTTCAACCCAACCCGCATGCACATCTACACCCACCTCAGGCCCGGCAATGAGCTGTTGGCAGCACCCTACTCTTCCGAATTCGATATCTACGGAAGCGGCATGATTGAGCTGGACCGGTTGGTAGGCAAGCTTTTGGACAAACTGGACGCCCTGGGCATAGCCAACAACACCATCGTGATTTTTACCACCGACAACGGCGCCATGGTCGACTGGTTCCCCGACGCCGGCGCCACCCCGTTCCGCGGCGAAAAAGCCACCACCTGGGAAGGCGGCGTGCGCGTGCCCATGCTGGTGCGCTGGCCCGCGCGCATGCAGGCGGGTCGGGTGTCCAACGGCATCCAGGACCACACGGATATCTTCACCACGGTGGCCGCCGCCTGTGGCGTGTCCGATGTGCAAAGCAAACTCAAATCGTCGCACAAGGTCTATATTGACGGGGTGAACAACCTGGCCCACTGGACCGGGACGGCGCCCTCCGCCCGCAATTCCGAAATTTACTACAACGAAAGCCAACTCACCGCGGTCCGTATCGGCCCGTGGAAGTCGCACATGCAAACGCGCGAGGGCTTTTTCGACTACAACCGCCCCAGCGCCCTGCTGATTAACCTCCGCCAGGATCCGTTTGAAAAACACACAGAATGGAAAACCCGCGAAGTGGCCATGCGGCTCGGCGTAGCGTGGGGCGGCCAGGTGCAAGACATTATCGGTGAACACCTTAAAACGCTTGAACAGTTTCCGCCCAGACAAAAAGGCGGAAGCCTGACCGTCGATCCGAACAAGAAATAGTATTCGGGTACTCCTTTTTTCGACCCGAACCACTATGAGTCATCCCGAATTTTACGACTCCGCCAGGGTGATGCCCCCATCCCCTGGCAGAAACGCAAAATTCGGGATAACTCATCTTGGTTCGGTGTCGCATTGCTCTTTTAAGCGTAGGCATTTCAACAAAACGAACCAATCAATGTATTTCATCATTCACCAAACCGTCCGGTATGCAGACAAAAATTACTTCCATTAATATCCGATTCTGGTTGCCCGTATGCCTGTTCCTTGCTTCCGTAAATCTGCATGGGCAGGGGCACTATCTGGGCAGCAGCTATAACCCAAATGACTATTTTGTTCCCCCTTCATCGGGATGGGTGGTGTCTTTGTATTATTCGTACGCCCAACTGGAATACTTCAATGACTCCGGAGACAAAACGGATAAAATTCAAATCAGCGAAAACCCGCCTTTTTCTGTCGAATTGGGGCAAAAAGTAAAAACGAATTCCATCATCCCGATGGCGATTTATTTTGGCAAGGGTAAAATTCTCAACGCCCGGTGGGGCGTTTTGGCGCTGCCGATGTTCAACAACCCGAATGCCAACATTGCCCTGGATTTTTACATAGGCCAGGACACAACGATCAATGAAAACATCAACATCAACTCCTTTGGCCTGGGCGATTTTTATTTTCAACCGGTGTGGTTAACCTGGGAGAAAAACAAGTGGGCGGCCACTTTTTCTTACGGCTTTTGGCTCCCCACAGGTAAATATGAAACCAATGACCCTGAAAATATAGGCCTGGGGTACTGGTCGCACAACTTTCGCGTTGCCGGACGGTACAAGCCAAACGCCACCTACGGGTTTACCGGCGCGGCAACGGTTGAACTGAACAGCAGCCAGGATGGCGTGGATTTTACAGAAGCCTCCCATTTTACCTTCGACTATGGTGCCTCCTACACGTTTACCATGGGGCATGAGGTTGGTTTTATGGGTTTCGCCGCCTTTCAGCTGGGTTCCGACACGGGAGAAAAGGCATTTCCGCCAAAAGATCAAATTTATGGACTAGGTGCTTACGGCTCCTACTATTTCATTCCGGGCAGGTTGGGAACATTGGCCCGCTTTACCCATAATTTTGGTGTTAAAAACAGATACGGTGGCTTGGGATTTCAAATCGGAATCAACTATTTGCTGCTTAAATAGCGGGCGATCAGAGGGACAACCCTCCGCGCACCTTTGCGAATTCCTCTGTGGTTCCTCTGCGGTTTATTTTTAAAGGAACCACAGTGGGGCACAGAGGGCTCACAAAGGCTTCACAGAGGATAATTTCAACCCAACAAACCCTTCCCCTGGCTGTTCAAAACGGCGTTCAACGTTTTTTCATTCAGGGAAGAGTCCATCATGTCCTCCGGTGCGACCAGCAACACATTTCCGTCGGTGGTTTTAGGAGAGAGAGGAAAAAAAATCACCTTCTTTCCGTCTTCAAATGTTTCTACCACGATTCCCGGTTGCCAACCACCCGGGCGGCGCACCAGCACAACCGCACGTGCAGGCGCTTCAGAAAGTTTTAGTTTTTGCTCCACCAGCGTCTTGTAGTATTCATATTGGGGGAACACGCTTGTCAGCCGGCGCTCGAACCAGTCGCGCATTGCCTTCGCGTACGACCACCTGGCCAGCAGCCCAAATGAAAAACACAATATAAGAATCAGCAAGGCAGCCATGATGGACTTGCTCGCTACGCCCATTAGCCCATCCAGCCCAAGATACTTGGCGAGGTTGCTGCCAAAATTTTGAAAAAACAGCCAAATTTTTTGCGCCACCATTACCAGGACAAAAAGAGGCACCAGGAAAAACAGGCCGCCAATGAGGGTATTGTAAAAAAAATCCTTTAGTGCTTTCATGGCTAATTATTTTTGTAAAAATATGAAATTCGCCTAATAAACCAGCCGTAAATTATTCACCACCAAAGTGCTGTTTGTACCGCCCTCAAAAAAAGCGCCGTTGTAGCTGGAGGAGAACACGACTGTGATGTGGGTCACCGGATCGCCGGTGTCGGCGTACAAACCATTAGCCGGTTTTTGGTAGTCGGGAACGGCAGCGCCGAGTGGGCCATAGGTCAGGTCGACAGTGATGGGTCTGAATGCCGATATAACCTCTTCGCCGGAACGAAACCAGCCGGTGGCGACCCTTTTGGGCTCCGGCCCGTTTCTGTTTTCCAGAAAAAGGTAGATGTCGCAGGAGTCCGACTTTCCGGCCTGCACCTGCCCGGATTTATCCATGTAGGGCGTACCCGGGCTGTAAGCGTAGTCCACCGCAAATTGCTTGGGTCTGCCGGAGAAGCCGACGCCGAAGATGGTTGAGTTCAGGGGATTTTGGATATCCAGCACAAACTTTCCGGTGAACATCGAACCCGCGCCCATACGCTGACCGATCAAGCCGGCCAGGCTGCCGAGATCGAGGGTCACCAGCTTGGCGGCAAGGTCGCTGCCGGAAATGGTCAGTGGTGCAACATTGGCCCCGCCTAAAGTAGTGACACCGGCGTTTCCCGTGGCCCATACGCTGTTGGCATCAGCGCCGGGCTCCTGATAGCCCTTGGGTGTTGTGTACCATTGATCAAAGGAACTGTTGTCCACCTGAGGCTCCGAGCCTTCCTGCTCCACCGTCACCACATAATCGGCAGTTGATCCGTCCTCCGCGGTCACACGATAGGTAACCGGGACGGAAAAGTCGCGTACTTCATCCGGCAACGGGCTGAGGGTGGCGAAGGTGGACAGGATTACCTCGGTCGGTTTGAGCGCCCGGATGTTGGCGCCGGCGCCTACTTTGAGTGAAATGGTGCGGCCGGACTGGTCGATGGACGCGTTTCCTACCTGCCCTTCCAACTGAAACGACAATATTTTTTTCTCACTGGAATTGCCAAAAAACTTGTCGTCAACACAACCGGTCAACAGCAATCCGGCAAGCAGCCACAGGTGCTGGATTTTCACGGCTATCAGGTTTTAAAATAGTAAAAGAATCCGATGGTCAGGGCAAGGATGTTTAACTTCAAATCCAGATCGCTCCGCTTGACCTCCGATGATTTCACGTCGTTTACGTATATAGTTTTGGTACTGTTGGACAGCCCGGCGGCAAATACACCCAGCTCAACGGCAAATCCTTTGACAACCAAAACGTTGATGCCGGGGTTCATGCCCAATGAAAATGAGTTCGTGGTGGTATAGGTACGCGTGAGCACATTTTCGGTGAGCGATTCGGATAGCAGACGGTCGCGCCCTATGGTGATACCGATGTCGTAGTACAAGTTAATGCGACCCGACGGGGTGACGGGGATGAAACTCTTGATAAACCCCCGCCCGGAGAACCCGCTGCCGGCTTGGCGAACGACAGACAGTATGCCGTCGCTGTCTTCATTGGTCTGGTTGTTCCGCAAGTAATCGTATTGCAAGGCCATACCAACGCCCAAACGCTTCTTGATCATGTAACCGCCGCTGAGCAGTATGTTGAAAGCCCGCTTTTCCTGATCCACAATCTTGAACAGCAGGACATCTTCATTTTCACTCAGACGTGTACTGGCTGAACCGGTAAACCCAGTAAAAGCAGTCCCCTTGGTTATGTTGTGAAATTCGAAAAGGTCGCTGTCGCCCGTGTCGGGAACCTGCTGCGAATAAGACCAACCGGGTGCAGCCAGCCATAAGATCAGGTAAAATAGTCTGTATGTTTTCATATTGCCATTAAAGGACGCCGGATGGCAGCAAAAGAAAGTTGTTTGCCGGTTTTCAGGCTGTAAAATTACTAGTAAAGGGTAATAAAAAATAAATATTTTTATTTTTTTATTAACGTATAAACGTTGGGCATTCGGCTGCCGTTATTGCCTGTCCGATGCAGTATTTAAAGTAACTTCAAACCCGTAAACGGCAAAGTGACCCTCTACATTCAGCACGCATCACCGGGATAGGCCTTGGAAAACAACTGGATTCCTGCGCCGCTTGAGCCGTTCTATTTGGTCATGCGATTGTACGGGCCAAAAGACAACGTACTGAAAGACCAGTGGAAGCCCGCTCGCATTCGGAAAGTGGTTGCCGCGCAGTAACTCCGTCACTTCCCCGGGTGCTCACTCCCCAAAAATATCCCCCAGCGTCAGCTCTTTCACCTTGCCTATGGTCTTCAGGAACGCAAAATCCACCCGATCCCGATCACCCAGCACCAGCCACGTGTAATGGCGTCCTTTGATGTGCCGGGCGTGGTAGTCTGTCAGGCTATCGGGTGTAGCTTGCTGAAAGAAACGATATTTATCTTCGCGCAGGTCGTGCCGGTACCCGCGATCCCGCACGGAGCGCCAGTTCCAGTACAGGTCGGCCCGGCTGATCCGGGAAGCGGCAATTTGTTTGAGCACGCTCTGGCGGGCGAACGACATCTGGGAGGTCGATACCGGCATATTTTCCAGTATAGATTGGAAAGCGGTTACGGCCTCGCGAAGCTTGTCGGGCTGGGTGCCTACATAGGCCCGCATGAAATGCGCCCTGTTTTTGCGGTCGGGCACGCCGGAATAGGCGTAGGCCGAGTACGCGAGCGCTTTGGACTCCCGGATTTCCTGGAATACAATTGAGGAAAGGCCAAAGCCGAAGTACTGGTTATACCAGTCGGACAGGATGTACTCGTTCAGGTCGAATCGCGGCGTTCCTTTGGAGAGCAGCATCAGCTCGACCTGCACCATGGGGAAATGCACAAACAACACGCGATCCCGCCGCACGCCCTTTTCCGGAAATCGCCGGGGCGGAATGGGCGCCAGCAGTTTGTCCGGTTGCGGCGCATGTTTTTTCAGGGGCTGCACGGCGGTACGGGCGGCAAGCGGGCCGGTATAGAACAATTCGTAGCGGTAGTCCAACAAACCGCGCAACAGCCCGGTAAGCTCTTCCGCCGTCAGTTTTTTCAAAGCCTCTCTGGTTAAGCGATGGGTAAACGGCGACACCGGGCCGTAGTGCGCATAGTTCAGCATCCCCTTCTGCAAAATGGCCTTTTTGTCTTTTTTGTCGTTTTCGCGCCGCTGCAGGATATCGGCCACCAGATTGTCCAAAGCCTCCGCATTAGGCCGGGCGTTTGCCAGCAGGTGAAAGAGGAGCGCCACACCTTCGGCGTAAGACTCATTTAATCCACTGAGTGTCAGATAAAAGTATTCGTTATGACAGTTGGCGGAGAAATGGACGCCCAGCCGAAAAAAGGCCTGCTGCATTTCAGCGGCCGTGTAACGGTCGGTACCCAGAAAGTTGAGGTATTGAGCGACCACGCTCAGGCGGGGATCACTGTTTTTTCCCATGTCAAAGGTGAAAAACAGGCGGAAAAGACCGTTTTCCTTATCCTGCACCACCTTAAGTCGCTGCCCGGGTTTCACCGTTGCATGCTGGAACACCTGTTTGAAATCCACGAACTGCGGTTCGATGTCCGGCATGCTTTCAGCCAGAAAATCATGCGCGAAAGCCGAATGGTCTTGCCGGTTCACCTCTACAGGCGTGATGTCCGGCTTGTCCACCTTCATCACCTGCGGGTCGGGGCCGTGGTGTTTGTACACCGCCGCGAAGTTGTCGGCGCGCAGGTGCTCGGCGGCAAACTGCATAACCTCCCCGGCCGTCACCTGTTCCAGTATTTTCCAACGCTCGATCACCTGTTTCCAGTCCAGCCCAAGTACAAAGGCGCTGGTGATGGTTCCGGCACGGCCTTCGTTTTTCTCGAAGGCTTTCATTTCACCCAGCTTCAAGTCATTGACCACCGCCTCTGGCAACCAGGCTTCAAAACGACCCTCCCGCAGGAGAGCAACCTGCTGAAGCAACAGGGTTTCCAGTTGTTCCAGGGTTTGACCTTCGCGGGGCTTGGCGTGCAGCACCAGGCTGCTGTAATCCTCGTAGGTGCGGTGGTACGCGTAAGCCTCCAGCACCTGCTGGCTTTGTGTGAGGTTGATGTCGAACAGGCCTGCCTGTTCGTTGTACAGCATGCCGGCAAGGAGCGGGAGCAGGCGTGCTTCGGGCGATGCGGCGCCCGGGAATCGCCAGGCCAGCTCCACCCAGGGTGCCTCGTTTCCGTACACCTCGCGTTGCACGCGGGTGGTCAGGGGCGGCTGCGGCGCTACCTGAAACTTCGGGATGGGCTTGGCCGGAAAGTGGCCGAAATATTTGTTGGCCAACAGGAGCGCCTCCTGGGGGTCGAAGTCACCACAAAGGATCATGGCCATGTTGTTCGGCACATAGTACGTGTCGAAAAACCGGTAAATATTGGTCTGTGAGGGGTTCTTTAGGTCTTCACCCCGGCCCAGGGTGGTTTGGGTGCCGTACGGGTGGGTGGGGGTGAGTACTTCTTGCAGGGATTTCATTACCTTGCGGAAGTCGCGGTCCTGGCTGATGTTGTATTCTTCAAACACCGTCTCCAGTTCGGTATGGAACAGGCGCAATACCGGTCGGCGGAAACGCTCACTTTCCAGTTGGAACCAGCGTTCCAACTCGTTGGCAGGGATGTCGTTGAGGTACACCGTTTGCTCCACCCAGGTGTAAGCGTTGGTACCCTTGGCGCCCATGGCACTCACCAGCTTGTCGTATTCATTGGCGGCGGCATAGCGGGCGGCTTCCGAAGACAGTCGGTCGATCTCGGCGTAGAGGGTTCTTTTTTGGGCGGGATCCTGCTCGGCCCGGTGTTGCTCAAAGAGTTGCTCGATTCGGTCGAGCAACGCTTTCTCCTTTTGCCAGTCGAGCGTGCCCATGCGGTCCGTCCCTTTGAACATCATGTGCTCGAAGTAGTGGGCGAGGCCGGTGGTTTCAGCGGGATCGTGCTTGGAACCTACCCGCACGGCGATCTCCGTGTACACGCGCGGCTGTTCTTTGTTGACGGAGAAAAAAAGACGCAATCCGTTCGGCAAGGTATATTGCAAAACATGAATGGGATCGTGCGGTACGGTATGGAACAACGAATGGGCGGCTGCGTTCATAGAGCGAAAGGATGATCAGGGGAACGGTGGAATACTTGAAAAATGGCGGAATCAGAATAAGAACAGGTAGCTTTCCGGCCTCGTCGGCTACACCGTCACAGGCACGGGCAGTTGGGTGCGGATGAGGTCTTCAATGGTTTCGCGGCGGCGGATCAGGTGGGCCTGGCCCTGGTAAAGAAGTACTTCGGCGGGACGCGGGCGCGAATTGTAGTTCGAGCTCATCATCCAGCCATAAGCACCGGCATTGTAAAAACACAGGACGTCGCCCTCCACTACCTCGGCAATACGACGGTCGGAGCCGAAGGTGTCTGTTTCGCAGATGTTGCCCACCACGGTGTAAATGCGCGGTTTGAACTGGGGCTCGGTGACGTTTACGATCTTGTGGTACGAACCATAAAACATCGGACGGATAAGATGGTTGAAGCCGGTGTTCAGACCGACAAAAACCGTGGAGGTAGTTTGCTTGACGAGGGTGCACTGTGCAAACAGGTAGCCGGCCTCACTCACCAGAAATTTTCCGGGTTCGAACATCAGCGTGAGCGCCCGGCCGTAGTCGGCGGCGAATGTGGCGAAGCGTTCGCTGAGTTTTTCCCCCAGCTCCTCTACATCCGTCTCAATGTCCTCGGTTTTATAGGGCACTTTGAATCCGCTGCCCAGGTCAATATATTGCAGGTCGGGAAATCTTTTGGCGGCGTCGAACAGAATCTCCGCACCGCGAATGAACACATCCACATCCAGAATATCCGATCCGGTGTGCATGTGCAGCCCCACAACGCGCAGACCCTGGCTTTCCACCACCCGCACAGCGTGGGGTAGCTGGTGGATGCTGATGCCGAACTTGGAGTCGATGTGGCCCACGCTGATTTTCTCGTTGCCGCCCGCCATCAGGTGCGGGTTGATGCGTAGGCACACGGGCACATTTTTGTGGTGAAGCCCCCAGTTTTCGAGCATGGGGATGGCGTCTATGTTGATCATCACGCCCAGGCGCGCCGCCTCGTCGTACTCATCCATGGCGGCGAAATTGGGCGTGAACAGGATGTCCGCCGGCGGAAAACCGGCCATGATGCCGAGTTTCACCTCTTCGATGGACACACAGTCCAGCCCGGCGCCCCACTCCCGGAACAGGCGCATCACCGAGAGGTTGGTCAGCGCCTTGCAGGCGTAGTGAATGCGCACATTCGGGTACGCAAAGGCCGCGGTGATGCGCCGGTACTGGCGTTCCATCACACCGGCGTCGTACACGTAAAGAGGGGTACCGTAGTGACGACACAGCTCCAGCGGGTCGATGCCGCCCTCAAATTGATATTTTCCGTCGACTAATTTCATAGAATCGGCAAATTTCGGGAAAAAACAACAGGCGTGTACGCCAAAAATGTCGGTTTTTTGCATCTGGAAAAAAAAGACAACCCGCAACCGCGTTTCGTGGAAGAACAAACACTGCTGTCCCGCCTGGTAGAAGAAGACCGACTGGCCCAAAAATGGCTCTATGAACGGTATTCACCCCTGTTCTTTTCCGTGTGCCGGCGCTACCTCAGCAGCCGCGAAGACGCGGAAGAGGCGCTGGTCAGCGGTTTTTTCAAGATATTTTCCCAGATCGACGCCTACCAGAATACCGGAAGCTTCGAAGGCTGGATGCGTCGCATCATGGTCAACGAGGCGCTCATGATGCTGCGCAAACGCCGTACCCTGGTTTTCCCGGGCGACGAACAACCCTTTCCCGATGCCCGGGACGACTTTAGCATCGACGCCGAGCTGTCGGCCCGCGAAATATTGTCCCTCCTCGAAGAGCTGCCGCCCGGATACCGCACGGTGTTCAACCTGTACGTCATGGAGGGCTATAAACACCATGAAATTGCCGATATGCTGGGCATCAGCATCAACACCAGTAAATCGCAACTCATTTTGGCCAAAGAAAAACTCCGAAAACTGTTGCTCACCAAAGGCATCGGCCGGGAAACCTGATTCAACAATTATGGATCCATTCGATATATTCAAACAGCAGGAGTCCAAGCTGCATGAGAAACCACCGGAGCAGGTTTGGAAAAAACTGGAAAAGCGCCTCGAGCAGCGCCGCCGAGCCCGTCCCCGGCGGCGTGTGCGCAAACCGGAGCTACATCTGGGGGTGGTGGCGCTGGTGCTGTTGGTGCTGTTGTTTGCGGCGGTGATGGTGTGGTGGTTTGTCCGGAACAGTTGACGGCTCGCGTGCCGACAAACGGATTTATTTATCTTGCGCCGAATTTATCAGCCAAACCCATCTCTATGGCAAAATCCGGCAAACGCCCCCAAACACCGAAACCGAAAAGCATACCTGTTCAGCCGCCTGCACCCAGGACGGCAGCACCATCGAAAAAAAAGACCACCCCTGCTGTACCTTTAGTGGACTACTTGGAGCGACCGGCGGTGTCCGGCCCAAACGATGCGCTTTTTTTCAAACTTTTTTGGGTCATCGCGGCCGTTGGGCTCGGATATATGCTCACGCTCTCGCTTGGCTCCGGCATCAACGCCGACGATAAGTTTCAGGTGGACTACGCCGAAAAACTCGTCAGCTACTACGCAACCGGCGGGCGCGACACCACGGCGCTGAACATTCCCGAGGGCAATATGCACCTCTACGGCGGCTTTTTCGAAGTGATTAGCGGCGCCGCCAACCACGCGCTGGGGCTCAATCCCGAGCACCTCCAATACCACCAGCTGCGCCACGCCTTCAGCGCCATGCTGGGCTGGGCAGCCATCGTGTGCGCCGCCCTGTTTGCCCGCCTTATCGCCGGCTGGCAGGCGGGCATACTGACCCTGCTGATCATGTTGTTCTCGCCTCGTTTTGTCGGCGATTCGCTGATGAACCCCAAAGACATACCTTTCGCCGCAGGGTACATGATGGCCATTTACAACATGGCCCGTCTGCTCGACGACATGCCGCGGCCCCGCTGGTGGAACATCGCCGGGCTGATCGCCGGACTGGGCATTGCCCTCGCCCTGCGGGCCGGCGGTTTGTTGCCCTTTGCCATGTTATTTTTGTTCGCCGGACTGCATTTTATGATGAAAAACGGCATGCTCACTGCTTTCTCCAACACCCGGCTGCTGGGGCGCTACGCCCTGATCATCCTGGGCACGGCCCTGGCAGGCTATGCGTTTGCACTGGCCTTCTGGCCCTACGCCATGCAGGCGCCGCTGAAAAACCCCTTTGTGGCCCTGTCCAAATTCGCCGAACTGGAGGTCAAAATCCGCGTATTGTACGGTGGGGAGAACGTGATGTCGGACAAAACGCCGTGGCATTACCCCATCAACTGGATAGCCAAAACCATTCCGTTAGTTGCCCTGACAGGCTTTATCGGCTCCCTTTTTCTGCTGCCCCGGTTGTTCAAAAAATACAACCCCCTGTGGATTGCCTTGGCGCTTTTTGCCGCGGTTTTTCCGGTGTTCTACGTCATCTACAAAGATTCCGTGATCCACGACGGCTGGCGACACCTCACCTTCGCCTACCCCACCCTCACGGTGCTGGCGGCATTGTTCTGGCATGAAATAACCCAGATTTTCAGCGGCAAAAAAGCGCTTCAATACGCCACTTATGGCGCATTTACCTTGCTTTTGGCCGACGCAGCAGCTTTTATCTTTGCCCATCCGAAATACCCTTACGTGTACTTCAACCCGACGGCCGGTGGCGTAAAGGGCGCTTACGGCCAATACGAAACCGATTACTGGGGCGTGAGCGTGCGCCAGGGACTGGAATGGCTGGAAAAAGAAAAAGTCATTTACCCCGGCATGAGCGACACCGTGACCATCGCCACCAACATGTATTACTCCGCCAAACAACTGGCAGCTAAATACGGCGACCATGTGGTGGTCAAATACCTCAAGTGGGAAAAACGCTGCGACCTGCCGTGGGACTACGCCCTCTACCCTACCCGCTTCATCGACGGCGCCACCCTGCAAAAAGGCCTGTGGCCCCCCGACAACGCGGTGCACATCGTCAAGGCCGGCGGCGCCCCCATCCTGGCCGTGCTGAAAAACAGTAACTACGCTTGCAATGAGGGCATGGAAGCCTCCAAACGGGGCGATATGCCGGCCGCCGTCGCCGCCTTTGAGCGCGCCACCCAAACAGTGCCCGACGACGACATCGCCTGGGTCAATCTCGCACAGGCATACCTGAACAACAACCAGCTCGAAGAGGGTAAGGCCGCTGCGGAAAAAGCACTGGAAATCAGTCCGGACGACGCCCAGGCCGGCAACCTGCTCGGACTTTACTGGCTCAACAAGGGAGACACCAACCAGGCCAAACTTCAGTTCGAAGCCTCCATCAAACGCGAGTCTAACAACCCCGCAGCCTGGTATTACCTGGCCCTCATCGCCCGCAGCGGGGGCGACAACCAAACGGCGCTCAACAACCTTAACAAGGCCATACAAATGGCCCCCAATTTCAAACCGGCCTACGAAATGGCTGCGCAAATCTTTGAAACCACCGGAAACACCGGCGCCGCACAACAGTACCGCGCGGCCATGCAGCAGATCCGATAATCGCTATGAATTTCAAACACCTCTTTCCCACTTTTCGAAACCGGTACCGTTTCGTTCGCGAACAGGTGAACCGCTTGTCCAAACAACACACCTTCGAACAGGCCCTCAATCTGGGCACCGGTGAAGGCGACTACGACCGCATGCTGGCCGGTTATTGCCGGGAACTTGTCGGCTGCGACGTAAATGAAGACGACCTGTCACACGCGCGCTCCGTGAACCAGGGCGTGATGAACCTCCGATATGAGGTCAACGACGCGCTAAACCTGAGCTATGCGAACGACAGCTACGACCTCGTGGTTTCCTGCGAGGTGATCGAACACGTCGGCAACCCCGAACGCATGCTGGCAGAAATATTCCGCGTGCTCAAACCGGGCGGGTACGCCGTGCTGACCTTTCCGAGCCGGGAGTTCCCGTTCACCTACGACCCCGTCAACCGCATCGGCCATTGGTTGCACCAGCCCGGCCGGCCGGAATACCTGATTCATCAGGGCGCCTACGCCTTTGGCCACGACTACCTCATCCCCGCCGTGCCGTTCAAACGCTGGGCGACCGACCTGGGCTTCGAAATCCACGCCTTCCACCCCCTGAGCGGCTACCTGGTCGGCCTCCTGGAGATGTACTGGACGGGCCTCGCGCAGCGCCTTTTCAAAAAGAATGCGCGCAACCTGGACGCCGACGAGCGCAATAAAGTGGTGCTTCGGCCCGGTACGGCAGACGCACCTGCCCTGGCCGCCGTAACCGATGCCGTGTTGTTTGTCGACCGGGAATTGTTCACCGGAAAAAAATTCTCCGTCGGGAAGGGCGTGGTGCTCCACAAACCCAATCGGAATAATTGACGGTATTTTTAAGTTTTTAAAAATATTTATTCTATTTTTTAAAAAAAACTTTCATTTTTTTCTGAAATATATGAAAAAAATAGAGATGTGACTAAATGCGACATGTTTTTGCTTTTTTAAAATTTGTACAAAGTATAAATAAAGTACACTGATTTTTATTGTGAAACCAAGCCGAATTCCAAAAAATAATAACGGAATGTTAAACCTGTTTTAACTATTTACGTTTAACGTTTGCTGGTATTTTCCAGTAAAACATTAAACATTCTTTCTTGTATGAAAGCGTTGTTTTTTACCCCCCTTTTTCTGGCCGCCAACCTGGCGCCGAACGATTACATCGGTTTCACCTTTTTTATCGGTTACATGGCCATGTTTGCGGCTTCCGTGTTTTTCTTCATGGAGCGCAGCCAGGTAGACGGCAAGTGGAGAACCTCTTTGCTGATCTCCGGGTTGATCACCCTGATCGCTGCCGTGCACTACTTTTACATGCGGGGCGTTTGGCTGGAGACCCAAACGTCGCCCACACAGTTCCGGTACATTGACTGGATTCTGACGGTGCCACTCATGTGTGTGGAATTTTACCTGATTCTGAAGGCATTTGGCGCCAAAATCGGACTGCTATGGAAAATGATTGGCTATTCCATGCTGATGCTCGTGGCGGGCTATCTGGGCGAAACGGCGTTCCGCAACAACAGTGTACTGTGGGGCATCATCTCCACGGTAGGTTACGTAGGCATCTTGTACGAGGTTTGGATGGGTTCGGCCCGCAAGCTGGCCAACAATTCGAATGATCCGAACCTGCAAAAGGCCTTCAGCGCACTGGCCTGGTTCGTCCTCGTAGGCTGGGCCATCTATCCCATCGGATATATGGCCATCGAAACCGACGGCTGGCTGCGCAACGTGATCGCCGTACAAAACCTGGACCTCATCTACAACATCGGCGACGCGGTCAACAAAATCGGATTCGGTCTGGTGATCTACGGCCTCGCCGTTAACGCTACCGCTTCCGCCAAAGCCTCTGCATAACGAACCGGACATGCGGGCGTAAGCTGCATGACTTTTTTCGGCCCACGGCCGGCAATGTTATCCTGCGGGTTTTTCCACCCCGGCTAAGCATTGCCGGCCTTTTTTGTTCCGTTCAGGCCCGGGAAAAAATTGAAGCCGGCAAATCTTCCAACAGGGGCTCAATTCCTCCTGTTTGGTTTTTACCTTTGTGTGACCCATTTCTAACACGATACTCCATGAACGGAAAACTCGATCTCCTCCAGGAAAAACTAGCAGAAGCCCGGCTTGGCGGCGGCCAGAAACGCATCGAAACCCAGCACCAAAAGGGCAAGCTCACCGCCCTGGAGCGCATCCGGCTTTTGCTCGACCCGGGGTCTTTTGAGGAGATCGGCGCGCTGGTAACCCACCGCTGCACCGATTTTGGCATGGCCGAGCAACACATCCTCGGCGACGGGGTGGTGACCGGCTACGGCACCGTGAACGGCCGACTGGTGTACGTTTTTGCCCAGGATTTTACCGTCTTCGGCGGGTCCTTATCCGAAACGCACGCCGAAAAAATCTGCAAGATCATGGACCTCGCCATGCGCAACGGCGCGCCCGTCATCGGCCTGAACGACTCCGGCGGCGCTCGCATCCAGGAGGGCGTAAACTCCCTCGGCGGATATGCCGACATCTTTTACCGCAACGTTCTGTCCTCCGGAGTGGTCCCGCAGATATCCGCCATCATGGGCCCCTGCGCCGGCGGCGCGGTGTACAGCCCGGCGATGACGGACTTCATCATTATGGTCGAAGGATCGTCCTACATGTTCGTCACCGGCCCCAACGTGGTTAAAACCGTCACCAACGAGGAGGTGAGCAGTGAGGAGCTCGGCGGCGCCACCACCCACGCCACCAAGTCCGGCGTCACCCACTTGGTAGCCGCCAACGACCTGGACTGCATTGAAAAAATCAAGCGGCTGCTGTCGTTTGTTCCCCAGAACTGCGAGGACACGGTACCGCATCTCCCTTATGAAATGGGCGACGAGTTCCGCGAACAATTGCGCAGCATCGTGCCCGACAACCCCAACCAGCCGTACGACATCCGGGACGTGATCAACCATACGGTAGACGCCGAATCCTTTATGGAAATTCAGGAGTCCTTTGCGGAGAACATCGTTGTAGGGTTCGCGCGCCTGGCCGGTCGCAGCATCGGCATCATCGCTAACCAGCCGATCAGCCTGGCAGGGGTGCTCGACGTGAACTCGTCTAAAAAAGCCGCCCGGTTTGTGCGTTTCTGCAACTGCTTCAACATCCCGATGTGGGTGCTGGTCGACGTTCCGGGCTTCCTGCCAGGCACCGACCAGGAGTGGAACGGCATCATCATCAACGGCTCCAAGTTGCTCTTCGCGTTTTCGGAAGCCACCGTACCCCGGGTAACCCTCATCACCCGCAAAGCCTACGGCGGCGCCTACGACGTGATGAACTCCAAGCACATCGGGGCCGACATGAATTTCGCCTGGCCCAGCGCCGAGATCGCTGTGATGGGCGCCAAAGGCGCGTCCGAGATCATTTTTAAGCGCGAAATTGAAACCGCGCCCGACCCCGCTGCCAAGCTGCTGGAAAAGGAAAAGGAGTACGCCGAAACGTTCGCCAACCCCTACCGCGCCGCCGCGCGCGGTTACATCGACGAAGTTATTGACCCTGCAGAAACCCGGCGCAAACTGATCAAGGCCTTCGCCATGCTCGAAAACAAAGCGGTGGCCAGACCGCGAAAAAAACACGGAAACATTCCGTTGTAAATCCATCCTGAAACGCCTATCCAACATGCAGCTCGTATTCGCCACCCATAACCCCAACAAAGCCCGGGAAATACAACACATCCTTGGGCCCGGGTTTGAGGTAAAAACCCTCACCGACATTGGCTGCATGGAAGAAATACCCGAAACGGCCGACACCCTGGAGGAAAATGCCCTGATCAAGGCGCGTTTTGTAAAGGCCAACTACGGGTACGATTGTTTTTCGGAAGATACCGGTCTGGAAGTGGAAGCCCTGGGTGGCGCGCCGGGCGTACACACCGCGCGTTATGCCGGGGAGGCGAAAGATGCGCAGGCCAATATGAGCCTGCTGCTGCAAAACCTGGCGCCCCACGAAAACCGGAAGGCCCGGTTTCGGACGGTCATTGCCCTGGTGCGCGACGGCCGGGAAACCCTCCTGGAGGGCATCTGCCCGGGTCGTATCGCCGAAACGAAAAGCGGACAGCTGGGGTTTGGCTATGACCCCGTGTTTATCCCCGACGGTTACCGGGAAACCTTCGCCGAACTGGGCGATGACGTTAAGAACCGGATCAGCCACCGGGCAGTGGCTACGGAGAAGCTCAGGCTGGCGCTGACCGGCGCCGGAGACCGGCTCCCGGGTTAAAATTTGTTCGCAGAAGAGAACACCCGATCCCAGTTCACACCGTTAAAGATCGAACCGTCTTTTCCGCTGAGCCAGATGAACAGCGGTTTGCCGACAATGTGGTCTTCGGGTACATAACCCCACACGCGAGAATCCTCGGAGTTGTTGCGGTTGTCCCCCATCATCCAGTAATAATTCTGTTTGAACGTGTAGGTGGTGGCCGGCTGTCCGTTGATGAGATACTGATCGCCCCGAATTTCGAGTTCGTTCAGTTCGTAATCGCGGATCAAACGCTCGTAAAACGGCATGCTTTGCGGCGTCAGCGCCACGGTTGCCCCCGCTTTGGGGATGTAGATGGGGCCGTAGTCCTCCATGGTCCAGGCGCCGTAATATTTGGGGTCGTTCGGATAGACATAACCCGGATAAGGGGAAGCGATCTGAAGTTTTTCCACTTTTACATCCGGGCCCAGGGCTTTTATCTTTTCCACCTGTTTGGCGTCAAGGTTGAAGCGCCCTTCTTGCGGGTCGCCGGCATCGTTCAGGCTTACACCCATTTCCGCCAGTTTTTTCAGGCTGATGGCGCCGGCGGCGTTGCTCACCTGGTAGGTGTACTGCATATGGGTGGGGTTGGCGGCCACCTGGCCGTTGATGTACAATTGTGCGCCGCGGATCGCCAGGCTGTCGCCCGCCACGGCGACGCAGCGCTTGATGTAGTGGTCTTTTTTGTCGATGGGCCGCGTCACCACGGGCATATTCGGCGCCTGCTTGTCGTAGCCCAGGCGGCGCCACTGGTACACGTCGAACGTGCGACCGGGAACGATGACCACACTGTCGCCGGCAGGAAAATTGAACACCACCGATTCGTTGCGGTCAATGCTTTCCATAGCCGGAAGGCGGTAGTAGGGCAAGGTAGGCTTTTTCAGGTAGGATTCCGTGTTGACCACCGGCATGCGGTTGTGGATCAGGGGGAACTGCAGCACCGTCATGGGCGTACGTATACCGTAATGGGCCTTGCTGACGAACAGGAAGTCGCCGACTTTCAGGGTACCTTCCATGGAGGACGTGGGGATCACGAACGCTTCGATGAGAAACATCCGGATAAAAGCGGCGGCAAAAACGGCGAAAATGATGGCTTCTGTCCACTCCCGGCCGACCGACTTGTGGTAGGGGTTGGTCGCGTCCATTTTGCGGATCTTGCCTTTGTCGCCCGCCTTCACTGCGGCATCGTACTCTGCGCGGAACGCGCGGAACTGCGTGAGCACGGGGCCTCCGTATTTCGCCTGGGGGTCACGGCCCAGGAGGAAGTAAGGAATGGGCGCGTACACCACTGCCATAAAGGCATCCAGGAAGCTGTGTTTCCCAAAAGAGCGCGACAGGTCGATGGCCAAACCCGCGTAAATAAAAATATTGACCACCGGAAAGAGCAGCCAAAGGGCATAAACGGGTTTGCGGCCGACCAGCTTGCACCACTCCACCTCTTTTATCCCCGGCACCAGCGCTTTCCAGGAAGGTACGCCGGCCTTTTCAAATAACTTCATCATGCTCAGGCTGAGCAGGATGTACAGAACGATGAGAAAAACAAGAACCGCCATGATGTTAATGAAGGGTAGAGCCCTGGTTTTAGATGGTGACAAAGGTAAGCGCAGCGATCCCAAAGAACCCTTTTGTGTAGACCAGCGGCGCCAAACGGTCGATCAAATTGGCTTAAGCCTCATCGGACGCCCGTTTTTTGCGGCGGGTTTTGAAGATGTCCACCACTTCCTTATCGGTGAGGAAGCCGAAGTCGACAAAAGTCGTGGACACAAAGCGCTTGATGTCCTGGTAATCCTTGCCGCGTTTGTCGGTGTACTTAAGCAGCAGTTTGCGGACGTAGTTCATGGACTGTTTTTCCACGGCCTGGTTGAACTGCTGGTTGTTGAAAATCTTCATGTACAGGCCGAAGATCTTATTGAGCTCGAAGTAGTCGGCGTACTCCTCCTCGCTCAGGCCATTGATCAGGCGATCGAAGTACTGAAGGATGAGGTGGCGCAGGCATTCGCTCTCTACCGAGAGTCCTTCGTGGCTGTTGTAAAAATCCTGCACCGCTTCGATGGTGTCGGGGTGCACGTATCCGAGGCTGTGCACCTTGTCGGCGATGCGGTAAAATTCCGACAATTTGTCTTTGTAGGCCTTGTCGATACTGCGGCTCATGCGCTCGTCCTCCCGGCTGCCGATATGCACTTCCGAGCCTTGCAATTCGGCCAGGAAACGCAGGAACTGTTTGTCAAATCCGGGGTATGTGCGGCGCTCCCGTTCAAAATGCGTGGAAAAAGCCTTTTGCTCATCGGCCGTGCGTTCCATGAAAAGGCCGTAGATGGAGAGCATTTCCAGGTATTCGGGTGTGCCGTGGAAGTCGGGATTGTCGAGAAAAGCGACGATTTTGTCTTTCAGGCTTGAATTTTCTCCGCCCACGGCGAAGCGCTTGAGCAAAAAGAGTCGGAGGGCGGAGAAATTGGCCTTCATTTCACCCAGGGTCTGGGGAAACTCGGCGGAGTAGTACAGTTCGTTGCGGAACTGCCGGGCGTAGCGGTCGTAGAGTTGTTCGCGCTCGCGATGGTCGCGGAAGCGGTCGTTTTTTTGCTGCTGGAAAAAGTTGCGCACCTTTTTGTTTTCCACCTGCGCGAGCAGGTTGGTGATCCAGATGTCGCTGCTGAGGGCGAACCCGACCTGAATGGTTTGGCCAATGCGCTTTTTGATTTGTTCGAAGTGCACGCTGTTGGCGATGGCGAGCAGTACCTCTTTGAAGTGGTCGTTCGGGCGCAGGTAGCGAAACTGGTCATTGACCTCACCACGCAAAACAGCGAAGCCGAGGATGCGCGGCAGGTAGAGTCCCTCGAATGCCGGGTCGAGCATGTAGCGCTCCAGGGCCGCGAGTTGCAGCGGCGCCTCGGCAGCTACCTGGTTGTGGAGTGCTGCCATTTGGGGTTCAAAAACGCCCCGGAACTCGTTGTACAACTCGTCGTCTTCTTCCTCCAGGTACTGAGCCAAAAGAGGGGATTCCTGTATGGTTGCCGCCAGGTCGTTGAGGCGGTCGTAGTAGTTTTCGGATAATGGTTCCAGCATGTTGAACTATTTTGGATATTTTAAAAAAGACCTGATAAAACCGCAGAGGGCTTTACCAGGTCTGTTCTGCTTTGCGCGAGGCAAAGATAAGCGAATGCGGGACTTTTCGGGCCCCTACTCTGCTGTTTTTTCTGTTTCTTCTGCAGATTCCACCTCGGGAGCAGTTTCCTGCGCGGGGGCTTCAGCTGCGGCTTCTTCGGCAACGACCGGGCTGTCGGCAGCGTCAACCGTTTCGCCTTCGGCGCTTGCTTCCACTTCCGGAGCAGCTTCCTCAACAGGCGCTTCTACCTTCGGCTTGGCTTTGGGTTTGCCGTCGATGGCCAGTACCAGCTGCTGCTTCTTCTCGGCTATTTTTTCCTTGTGCTTGGTAATGGCCTGGTCTTTGTTTTCGAGCCAGGCGTTCAGCTTGTCCAGGGCCTGCTCTTCCGTCAGCGCGCCTTTTACTACGCCCATGTGGAGGTGTTTTTGAAAAAGAACCCCTTTGTAACGCAGGATGGCGCGAACCGTATCGGTCGGCTGGGCGCCATTCATCAGCCATTTGAAGGCCAGGTCACGGTCCAGTTCAATGGTAGCCGGTTGGGTCAGGGGGTTGTACGTACCGACTTTCTCGATGAAACGGCCGTCGCGCGGTGAACGGCTGTCGGCAATCACGATGTGGTAAAAGGGCGCCTTGCTGCGACCCTTGCGCTGTAAACGCATCTTAACGGGCATGCTACTACGAAAATTTAAGGTGAAAACAACACGATACCGCTCAATTACTTCCATAAAAGGAACGTCGAGCTTTTCGCGGGCGCAAAGGTACGCGTTGTTGCGCTATTTTCCAAACCAAATTTTAAAAATTGCTGTTCTTTGTTGCGCCATTTGGCCAGACACCTATGCTGAAATACCCGCTGATTCTACTGATACGGCTTTACCAGTTCACGTTGTCGCCCCTGCTGGGGGCCAACAAATGCCGGTACCAGCCTTCCTGCTCGCAATACATGATCGACGCCATCCGGGAATGGGGGGTGCCGCGGGGCGTGTGGATGGGCCTGCTGCGCATCGGCCGCTGCCACCCCTGGAGTAACCACCCGATGCACGACCCGGTACCCAAACGCGGAGAAAAAATATCCTGACCCGTGGAGCTGCGCAGGACATGGGTAGTGCAGGCGCGCCGGGAAGAAGCGCCGGACGCAGTAACGCTGGTGCTGAAACCCGCCGACGGCCCGTTGCCGGACTATTTGCCCGGGCAATACCTGAGTTTCATCTTCCATGAGTACGGCAAGGAGAGACGACGCGCCTATTCCATAAGTTCGGCTCCGGAAACCGATGAGGACCTGCACATTACTGTCAAACGCATACCCAACGGAACGTTTTCTACCTTGCTGACCCGCCAGGTCCAGGTGGGCGATGTGCTCACCGCAGCCGGGCCTTTCGGGCAATTTACCCTGCCCAGCCCTTTGCCCAAATCGCTGGTGTACCTCGCCGGAGGGAGCGGCATCACGCCCGTGATGGGCCACCTGAAGCACCTACTGGCCCTGCCCAACCCGCCCCGCATCCTGCTGGCATACGCCAACCGCGATGCGCGACACACCATTTTCAAGTCCGTACTCGACGGCTGGGCCGGGCAACACCCCGATATACTCACCCTGCAATACGTATTTAGCCGCGAACCCGGCGACGGGAAAACCGCGCAGCGGCACCTGAACCCGCACGTGCTCGATGCGCTGTTGCGTGACTGGCAGCCGAGGCGCCGGTTGTCGAACGCGCACTACTTCATCTGCGCGCCCCTGGGCATACAGCGTATGGCAGAGATGCACCTGCGGGTGCTGGGCGTACCCGACAAACGCATACACCACGAGCAGTTTCTGGTGGACAAACCGCCCAGACAGCGCATCCCCGACGAGTCCCGCCTGCACCGCATCGTGCTGCGCGGCGCGGGCGTGGCATTCGATACCTGGCACAACGAGACCATCCTGAACGCGGCCCTGCGCCAGGGCATCGCCCTGCCCTACACCTGCAAAAGCGGCGCCTGCTTCACCTGCCTGCAACCCCTGCACACAGGGTCGGTGGAAATGGACTTCCTCCAACAGACCCAAACAGCCAAACCCGGAGACCAGGTGAACACCTGTATTGGGTATGCGGTAAGTGCGGTGGTGGAGTTGGGGTAGGTGTGAACCCTCTTTACTAAAACGTGCAATTCGGCACCCAACGATCCCGGCAGAAAGAACCAACTTTCAAAGAATTGCATACATGTCAATATTTCATTAACTTTGTGGCGAAATTTTAATGCAAAAAACCAAATTTACACCTCATGTTGCGATCTGCCTTTTTCCTCCCCACCCTTTTTTGTTTCTCCACTACGCTTTTTTGCCAAAACACCATCATCAAAGACAAAAAAGAGTTTTTCAACGGCGATGAGAACCACATCATCGCTTACCTGAACAACAACTACCACGATTTGAACCCCATCGAAGGGATATGGACTTTTTCCCGGATTGAGTACGACGAGTCCGGCAACATCGTCTCCCAAACGCCCAATGAGTTCAAATCCGCCATCGTACGCGACAAGGGGAACTACAAACGCGCGTTCATCGAGATCAACCTTACCAACGGCTTTTGCAAGCCTTATATGGTGACCTTCAGCATTCAAAAAACCGCCGGAAATGATCTCCTTTACCTGTGCGAACCCCAGGGCTGTAACTATCCGAAGACCCAGTATCAATACGACACGGAGACCCATTTTATCTACCGCGACGGGATACCCTGGCTCAATGCGAAAGTAGTGCTGGTTGGCGTAAAAATATTCCCCACCGAAGAACCCGAGGAAACCATCCTGGTCTCTACGGGCGCCACTGCAACCTCTGAAATAACCCAACGAAAGGCCCGGGTGATCGACAATCCGGAAGGATGGGAGTTGTATGTGGACTGGGGTAAGCAGTTGTTCTCTTCCTACCTGTTGAGCACCACGGTGCTGGATCCGGCCAATGCCCGCAACCGCGACAATCACGTGGGCGACCCCAACAGCACCGTGGGTATCCTGATCGACAACCCCAGGAACAACAGCAAGGTTCGCATCAAACTGGAGCCCACCCCGTTCAGCAAAGGTTGTGACGAAACTTTCGAGCTGGCTAAAAAAGGCAAGCAATACGCGGTTTTCCCCCACATCGGATGGAACTATGACAAGCTGCGCGGCATGGTACAAGCCACGCCCGTCAACTTCCGCGCCACCGTGTTCATCAACGACAAAGAGGCAGGTACCCAGAACATCACCGCAACGTTGCGTGCGCTGGACGACTGCCCGCTAAGAGCCCACGACTACAATGGCGACCCGGTAGACCTCAAGTTTGTCTCCGCCGCCTTCGTCAACGAGGGCCACCCCCGCATCAAGCAATACACCACAGAAATTGTGCAGAAAAAGCTCGTGAGCGAGTTCGTGGGTGCCCAAATGGGCGAGGACGCCATTCACCAGCAGGTGTTCGCCTTCTGGAAACTATTCCGCGACAAGGGCATCGTGTACAGCAGCATCGTCAACAACGGCCTCAACCAGGTGGCCGACAACGAGGCGTACAGCCAGCGCATCCGCCTGTTTGAGGACGTGGTCAACGAGTCGCAGGCCAACTGCATCGACGGATCGGCCATGCTGGCGTCGTGCCTGGCGGCGGTGGGCATAGAGCCCATTCTGGTGTATGTACCCGGACACGCTTTCCTGGGCTACGTAGTGCCCGGCAACCCGCGACTGGGCACCAACACCCGGATTTTTTATCTGGAAACGACCATGCTGGGTACCAAGCCGGCGCTTGCGCCGGCTGCCCACTGCAGCAGCCAGAACGAGCTCGCGCAGGTGCGCACCGCGCTTACCCGCGCCAACGTAGCGCCCGCAGCCGAAGTGGAGCACTTCGTGGCCGCGTTGTGTCAGGGGGCTACCGCCTATGACCGGCATTACGCGCAAAACCCGCAGTTGATGTACGAGATTCCGATCTTTGAGGCGCGCAAATTCGTCAAACCCATCTCGCGTTCGGGCTTTGCTGTGGCCGCCAGCGGCAGCGCCACACCTTCCGTGCCAACGTATGCGCCACCCCAGCCAGCCGCACCCGCCCAGCCAAAGAATCCGGGGCCGACGACCGTGCCCGTGGCGCCTGAGCCTGCGGCGCCGGACGAGAAACCGGATTATCCTTTGAACAACCGGAATGAGGTATACTCTTCCAAACCCGTTGTCCCTTCGGGCGCACCTGCCACCCCAAACAACCAAACAGGTAAAAACAACACAAGCATTCCTGCAGCCCAGTCAAGCGTCGCTCCCACTCCTTCCATACAGCGCGCAATGCACCGGAGCGCCGTTCAAAGCGAAACCGACAAGGTGGAATACTTCACCACTGCACCGGAGCGAACAGGATCCTGCTACAAGGTACAACTGCGGTTGGAAGCCACCGGCGATGTGAACAAACAGCCCTATCAGGACCTGTCGGCCCTCGGCCGCATAGATGTTGAGGAAATTGTCGCTACCAAACGATTCCGTATACTGCTGGGCGACTACGACACCTACGAGCAGGCGCTTCCGGTGGCCAAGCAAGCCCAGGCTGCCGGGCTGACGAATGTCGCCATTGTGCAATATGTCAATGGCGACCGGACAGACTTCAAGCAGCGAGACTGGTCCAAACTCTGATCAATCGGCGTTTCGGCACACACGGAAACCAATTAAACTACTGCTTTTCTCCGGCGCGGATTTCGCACGACTGGTTACCCGGAGATTGGCCTTGCTGTTTCGCCAATGGCCGCCCCTGACCACCCGTTTGTCGCCAATACTCGGCCCATGGGGATTGTCGGAGTTGCCCGCCTGCTGGTAAAAGTTTTCCTCGTACCAGTCCCAGCACCATTCCAACACATTGCCGGTGATGTCGCATAACCCCAGGTCGCCCTGCTCAAACAGGCCGGCCTGGGCGGCGTACACGAAACCGTCGTTGTAGCCGCCCCACACGTTCAATTCCGGAAAGTGGGATTGTAGCGCCTCGTCGGCGATGTTTCCGTTGGGGTTGCCCTGGCCCCAGGCGAAGGGGTAGCGCTTGCCGCCGCTGCGCGCCGCGTACTCCCACTCGGCTTCGGTGGGCAGGCGGTAGCCGTTGGCATCCCAGTCGGCTTTTACCTCGGCTCCGCTGATGACATACACCTCCTTCAGCTTGTTTTTCCGGCTCAGCCAGTTGCAAAAGTGCACGGCGTCGAGCCAGCTGACGTGCACCACCGGATAACGTTCGTCGAGCCGCTGGCGGCCAAACTCGTCGTGGCGCCAGTCGACACCATTGACGGCAGTTAACGCTCCGTTTTGAATGATCTCGCTGGCACCCACCTGTTCCGCCTGCGTTTTGTATTTTGTTTCCGCCACAAACGTTTTGAACTCGCGAATGGCCACTTCCGTCCTGCCCATGTGAAAAGGCCGGAGCTGCACCCGGTGCACCGGCAGTTCATCCGTACCACCGTCTCCAAACACGTCGCCCATGTCGAACACGCCTCCCGGTACGGCTGTCAGGGGCGCGCTCAGCCCTGACGCTTCTACGATGGTGCGTTTGTCCGGCGGCGTTGTTTTGGGCGGTGCCGGCGCAATGTGCTCTTTGGCCAGGGTGTTGTAGGCGCTTTTGGGGAAGCGATCCATGAACTCCCGGTAGGCATCCGGCGTGTTTTTCTGTTTCGTTTCCTGCCAGGCGACGTCCTCGTCGACCTCCGACAGTTTTTTCCGCGCCAACGCTGCAAACTCGCCTGTGGGAAACCGACTCAGGTAGTCTCGGTACGACTTGGCTGTACCCGATTTTTGGGCGTACAGCCAGGCCTGCCGGTCGTTTTTCGGCTGGTCGGTTGGGGGCACGTTCGACGCCGGCGGCTGGATAGGGTTACCGGGTGGTTTGGCAGCGGCGTCACCCAGCCCCTTGTACACAAAGATGAACGCGCCGCCCGGCTCGTGGCCTTCGAAGGTGTTGACCCTGGGCCTGGGCACGGCTTTGAAAAAATAGTCGTCTTCGAGTTCGCGCACGGTGAGCAGGGCATCGCGTCCACCCAGGTCGTTCAGCGCGGTTTTCAACTGGCGGGCGAACTCCGACGGGTCGGGCGTGCGCTCATTGCCGCCGGAGGTGCAGAAAATGCGCGATTTGCTGCGCAGTCGGTCCGTCAGGAAACGCTCGAGGGGGTCTTTTTCCATGGGCCGGTCGAAGCCGTCGTCGCCGCCCGACTTGAGGGCCACCGGCGCGTCAATGGTGCCCGAGTAGCAGGCGTCAATGGCCATCAGGATGTGCGGGCACGGGATGGTGTTCACCTGCCGCGGCAGACGGAGCAGCGACACCCAGGTTTGATCCGCCAGGTCCTCCCCTACCCGTTTGCCATCTTTGGGGATGAAAAATCCCTCCTGCTGGTCTTTCAGGAAATGACCATGCCCTGAAAAAAACAGAAACAACTGCCCGTCGGCAGCATACGCTTTGTCGCGGTACTCGGAGAGCTTTTCCTGGATGTCGCGGTAGGTAGGGTCTCGCACAATCTCTACGTCGAAGCGGTAGAAGTCCTCCAGCGTGCGCGCGATCTCTTCGGCGTCCTTGATGGGGCCGGACAGGTCGGGCCAGCTGCCCATACCGCGGTCGTTGGCGTAGTCGTTCACGGCGAAGAACAGGGCGAAGTCTTTGCCCTTGCGCAATACGGACGGCGGTATCGGGCATTCGGCCTCTTTGCACCTCGGGTGGGCACATCTCCGTATGCTGCCGTCGCCAACCTGGCTGCCGGTAAGCGAAAGTGCTATTACGGAGAGCAGGGCGGCGAGCCCAAGGGGAGAAAAACCGGGCTTTTGCATGGCTGGGTGGGTTTGTTCAGGATTCGGAAGGGGCGGTGGTGCGCCGTTCAAAAAAGGTGTCGATGATCATGCCCACATAGATCCCGATGGCGGTTTCGAGAAGCATGAGCCGGGCCGTCATGTTTTCGAAAAGCCTTTTGCTCTCTTCCACCACCGCTGCCGCGTCGCCACCACCCAGATCGCCGGTGCCGAGCGCCCGCTGGTGGATGAAATAGAGCATGAGTCCGAAGTAGACAACCAGGATGAGCAGGGTGACGGCAGGGATCGTCCAGCGCACACGCCGGGGGGGCGGGGCGTCGGCGAGCGAGCTGATGTAGCGGTTTTTCAGGAAATCGTTCAGCATGGCCATGAAGTAGGCCGTGAATACGGGCAGCAGCAGGGTGATGGTGACGCCCACCTCCTGGGCCGACAGCCCGCCGGTGTCGCCCTGCAGGAGCAACCATGACACCACGGCGCCCTTTCCGCTGAGCATGCCCCAAAAGAGCAGCCGTTTGAACAGCCATTCCGACATGCCTGGCCGGCGCCCCTTGCCGGCCTGCCCGGGCGGTTGCTCAGGCAGTTCGTTCACCAGTTCGAGCAGGGCCTGGCGCACCGACGCACGCTGCTGTGCCAGTTGCTCGAACGAGGCCGTACCGGCGCGGGAGGCTTTTTTGTAGGCCTCCAGGTGACCGGCCTGTATGAGCGCGTCGGAGCGCAGGTCGCCCGACGCGTGGCGCTGCGCGTAGGCCAGCAGGGCTTTGAGGACGCCGTCGAGGTCGTCGTTGCCCACGAGGGTCAGCAGATCGTTTTTGCGCATGGTTATAGGAGGAATTGGCGGATGTCCTCGTTCAGCTTGTCGGCGTAGCGGCGCAGGTCACCCGGGTATTGGGCCTGTATGTCGTGGTAGCCGTTGTCGCGGGGCTTGTCGTACCAACCGGAGCCGAAGGCGCCGTCGATCTTGGTTTTGAGCACAAACCCGGTTCCGGAAGGGTCCTTTTCGTAGGTGATGTGTCCCACCAGTCGCTCGCGTTTGATGCAGTTGACGTTCGAACCGGACAGGTACCCGAGCGCTTCGCACCACCAGGGGTTCTCCTCGTCGGTCAGAATCTCCTTGCACAGGTCGCGCACCTCGAAATGCAGTTCATCGGAAGTGTTGTGAAAGATGATGGTGGGATTTCGGCCGTCGCAGCGGCTGCGCGTGTATTTTTGGGTGAGGTAAGGAATCAGCCGCTGAAACACGGAATCTTTGGCAAACTGTTTCTGGAAGGCCTTGGCCGACATCGGGCGCCCGTCCTTTTTGATGTTGCAGGCGTTGACGGTGATTTTGCGCTCCTCGCTTTTGCAGAATTTGGCGGCGGTGCGCAGACGCCCGTCCTGCAGGTGGATGCGGCGGGCGAAGCAGGGCGTCTGGCTCCGGTCATAGGTGTTGAACAGGCGTATTTCGCCCTGTTTGGGCGGCACGGACATGAGGTAGGTCATGCGGTCGAAGAGCGCCTTTTCGAGGGAGTCGCCGGTGTCGAGCGCCCGCAAGTCCACCCGCAGCTGCTCCCAACGGGCCAGCGCGGTATCGGGGTCTTCGGTGTAAAAACCCAGGTACAGGATGAACTGGGTGTCGGCGCGCACCTCCACCTGCTCCACGCGCAGTGCAGCGCCCAGGCCACTCTGCTCCAGCCATTGTTGGTATACGTTGGCCTGTCGTTGAAAAAAGGGGATGTCGGCGCCCAACGGCTCGGCAGTTTGGGCGATGATTGCGCCTGGCAGTAGCAGAAAAAACGGCAAAAGGTGTTGCAGAGGCTTCATAAGGTTGCAAGTGGTGGCGTATCGCAAAATAATGGAATCCATGCAAAGATATGCACTGTTGGGTGTATATTCTAAAAATTGGGGGAATGGCGTACCTTCGCTTAGCGAGGCGCAAGCGAGGCGATGGCTTCGAGCCATCGCCTCGCTAAACCCAGGGGTAATGCGCGCAGCGAGGCGATGGCTTCGAGCCGTCGCCTCGCTAAACCCTGGGTAATGCGCGCAGCGAGGCGATGGCTCGAGCCATCGCCTCGATAACCCGAAGTCCTGGCGAGGTGGAAGCCAACTTAGAGGAGGCGGTCGTCCAGAAGTTTTCCATCGAGATCCGGGCCATCTTCGATGAACGGCTTCATCTGGAGATGCTGAAGGGTTTCTTCTGATGCGTGGGCCCCAGCGCTTCCAATCCACCATGCACCAACGCCGCCAGTACAGGCAACAACTGCTCGTCGTTCCGGCAATATTTCGGTTGTTGGCGGTGCTGAAGGCGGAAATAATCGGCGACCACCTCGCCCATTTGTTCGTAGTTGAAATCCAGCAGGCCGCCACCCTTTTCATACACCGCACACAGACGCGCTTCGCCACCGTAGTCGTACCCGCCACCTGCATGTTGTGCCCAGAGGGCTCTGGGGATGTATACCGATCCAAGGTGTTGGTATTGCCACACGTGGATCAGCTCGTGGATGAGCCGTGGGTCTGTCAGCGGCCCCCAGCTGTTGATTACATAAAAACCGACGTAAGCAAAACCGAATTGCCGGGGTCCGAGGTGGGCCCTGGTGTCGAGCTGCACCTTCCAATAGTCGACGTGGTTGCTGAAAACCGAACGGACCAGGGCGACCTCCCGGGCTGTCAATTTGCGCTGACCGGGTTTTACCAGCCGGTTGAGCAACATAAGCAGATCAGGCACCGCCAACAAGTCGAGCAGGTAAAAAACCAATTCCAGCAGCCACCAGGCCGGATGGTTCGGGTAATGGCCGGGATCCCGGTGTCCGGACAAATGCCGGAGCAGGCGACGCCAGCGCGCGATCATGAAAAACGAATGGCCTTCAAGGGCGAAATGCGGGTGACCGCAAACGACGGCAACACCAGGAACAAAACGGTGATGAGCAGGGTGCCGAGGTTGATGGCGAGAATACGCGCAGGTTCGACATACACCGGCGCATAGGCCAGGTAGTAGTCCGCTTCGTTGAGGCGGATGAAGTGGAAGCGATCCTGCAGCCAGCAGAAGGCCAGTCCAACCAGGTTGCCCCAAAACAACCCCTGGAGCGTAATCCAGGCGGCGTAATACAGGAAAACACGGCTGATGCTGCGGTTGCGGGCGCCGAGCGCTTTGAGGATACCCACCATGTTGGTGCGTTCCAGCACCAGAATGAGCATGGCAGTGATCATGTTGATAATAGCCACAGCCAGCATGAGCGCCAGGATCACCACCTCGTTGTAATCCTGCAACTGCAACCATTCGAAGATGCCGGGAAACTTTTCGCGGATGGTCACGCTGAGCAGATCCGAGGGCAACAGCTCATCGTAAATAAAACCGCTGAACACATTCAGGTCGCGGATGTCGTCGAGCCACACCTCAAACCCTGCCACTTCATCGGGTTGCCAGCCGAGCAGTTCCTGCACCACGCGGATATCGCACAGGGCGATTTTGCGGTCGTACTCCTCCAGCCCGGTTTTGTAGATGCCGCACACGGAAAAACGACGGCGCAACTGCTGTTGTTCCTTGACAAAATACACGATAAACTGGTCGCCTACCCCTACCTGAAGCCGGTCGGCGGTCTGGCGGCTGATGAGGATGTCGCGTGATGGCTCCGCGCTGTCCAACTGCATAAAACGCCCTTCCATGAGGTAAGGGTTGAGGTTCTCCACGTCGAAATCGGCGCCAACGCCTTTCAGCAGGATACCCTCCATGGCTGTTTTCGTGCGAATGATGCCCGGCTTGTGGGCGTACGCCTGGATGTGCTGCACCCCACCGTGGGAGCGGTGGACGATCGTCCGGCCCGTCCGACCATTGCGGTCGTATTCCCGCTCGTTGTACGTGATCTGTCCGAATGTGTCCAGGTGCGGGTAAAATGCCTGGTCGATGCTTACCGGACTTGGCTCAAAAGACAGGGAGTACGCGGTATCGGAAATATGGATGTGCCCCCAAAATTCGAATATCTTTTTGCTAATTTCCCGCTTGAAACCGGCAATCAGGGCAGCAGAAGCAATCATCACCCCAACGCTCAACGCCACCGCCACCGTGGCGATGCGGATGATCAGGCGCGAAAACCGCTGTTCCTTGGAGAAAGCGATTCGGCGGGCGATGAAAAAGGAAAAATTCATGTCGAGTGTCGAGTGTCGAGTGTCGAGTGTCGAATTGTGTGTTCCTAAAATAGGTTGACAAGAATTAGTGAATTGTTAATTGAAGTCGAGTTTTAATTGGCGATCATTTTCAACATTTTGTTTGTATGAAAATATCTCC
>JANRJH010000025.1:0-24425 GCA_033764075.1 Saprospiraceae bacterium
TCCGACACCTTTGTGTATGATGCGCACCTGAATCTTTTCGGTGCTGAGCTTCTGCAATGAATCGGTGAGGGCTTCAACAGATCCGTCAACGTCACCTTTAACGATGAGGTTGAGTTCCTTGAAGTCGCCGAGAGCAATACGACGGCCGATCTCTTCGATGGTGAGGTGCTTCTTGGTACGCACACTCTGTTCGCGTTGCAGTTGCTGACGCTTGAGAGCGATGTTCCTGGCTTCCCTTTCATCTTCCATCACATTGAAGCGATCACCTGCATTAGGTGCACCTTCAAATCCAAGGAGAGATACCGGTGTAGCTGGTCCGGCTTCATTGATTTTTCCACCGCGTTCGTTGAACATGGCTTTCACGCGGCCGGAGAACTCGCCGGAGATGATGGGGTCGCCTTCGTGCAGGGTGCCGTTTTCGACGAGCATTTTGGTGACGTAGCCGCGGCCCTTGTCGAGGGATGCTTCGAGCACGGTACCCACCGCCCGGCGCGCCGGATTGGCTTTCAGTTCCAGGATGTCGGCTTCGAGCAGGACCTTTTCGAGCAGTTTGTCGACGTTCAGGCCTGTCTTGGCGGAGATGTCCTGGCTTTGGTATTTGCCGCCCCAGTCCTCCACGAGGAAGTTCATTTGGGCCAGTTCGCCCTTGATGCGTTCGGGGTCGGCGCCGGGCTTGTCAATTTTATTAATTGCGAAGACAATCGGCACCCCGGCAGCCTGTGCGTGGCTGATGGCCTCTTTGGTCTGGGGCATGATGTTGTCGTCGGCGGCGATGACGATGATGGCGATGTCGGTCACCTTGGCACCGCGCGCACGCATGGCGGTGAACGCTTCGTGACCGGGGGTATCGAGGAAAGTGATCTTTCGCCCGTCCTCGTTTACCACCTCATAGGCGCCGATGTGCTGGGTAATACCCCCGGCTTCGCCCTCGGCGACCTTGGCGGAGCGGATAAAGTCAAGCAGCGAAGTTTTACCGTGGTCAACGTGGCCCATGACGGTCACGATGGGCTGGCGTTCGCGCAGGTCGCCCGGATCGTCGACGACCTCTTCTTCTACCGACACCTGTTCTTCGGCGCTGATGAATTCGACCTCATAGCCGAATTCGGTGCCGACCAGTTCGATGATCTCGGCGTCGAGACGTTGGTTGATGGACACGAAGACACCGAGCGACATACAGGCTTTGATGACGTCGGCGGGCTTGATGTCCATGATCGAAGCCAGATCGGACACGGAGATGAACTCTGTGACCTGCAGCTTGTTTCCGGACTCCAGCCTGGCCTGTTCCTGTTCCGCCTTTTCGCGCATGGTGTCGCGCTTGTCGCGGCGCAATTTCTGGCGTTTGCGGCTGGATCCGGCGCCCATGCGGGCCATGGTCTGCCGGATTTTATCTTCGATTTCCTTTTGAGAGACCGCCTGGGGCTCGTCGCGCCGGCCGGTGCCGCGCTTGTCACCCTGGTTGCCGGACATGGATTTCTGGAGCGAGTCGGCGGTAACCGGCTGCTGCACTTTTTTGCGTTTGCGGCGGCGCTTCTCGGCTTCGGAGGCGCTGCCGGCGTTGGCGGCGGGGGTTCCTGTTCCGGGTTTGCGGTCCTGCGGATTTTGCGTTTGCGGGGTAGTGCCGCCGGCCGGCTTGCCCGTTTGTTGCTGGTTGCCGCCGCGTTTGTTGCGGTCGTCACGCCGTCCGCCCCGGGAGTCCTGCTTTTTGGGTTCTTCCAGGTTGATCCGGCCAAGCACCTTGAGTCCGCGCAACTGCGGGGAATCGGCCCGATAGATTTCGGGTTCGGCGGAAGGCGCCGGAGGCTCGGGCTTGACGGGGGGGGCCGGCGGGGGGGCGGGCTTCGCCTGGGGTGGCGGGGGCGGGGGCGCCTGTTCGGCTACTGCCGGTTTTTCCGGGGCCGGCTTGGCGTCAGGCCTGGCGGGTTCTTTCGGTTGCGATTCCTCGGCTGACGGTTTTTCCGGTTCCGGCGCCGGTTTCACCTCGGGTTTGGGCGCCGGCTTGGGCGGGTTAAGGTCGATTTTGCCCAGCACTTTCAGCCCCGGCGCACGGCTCAGGGGCTCCCGTTTGGCGGAAGTTTCTTCGGCATTGGCTGGCGCCTGACCCTCTTCACGCAACGGGGGCTGCGCCACCACCTGTGGCCGGGATGCAGCAGGTTCGGACGGCTCTTTGGGCGGGGGAGCAGGGGGAGGAGCAGGAGCGGGCGCCGGCGTTTCCTTTTTTACGGGTGGCGTGCGCAGCAACTTGTCCGCTTCCTGTTTGATAGCCAGTTCTTTCTGAAATTCTTTTTGAAGGGCAGCGTACATCTCGTCGGACACATCGGCATTGGGCTTTTCTTCGATCGAAGTAAAGCCTTGAGAATGCAGGTGTTCGACGATGGTGTGCAGACCAACGTTGAAAGTTTTGGCTACCTTGATGAGTTTATATGGCATTCAGTATTTTTTCCTGCGCTTGTGAAAGCGCAAAGATACGAAAAAAAGTCGTGATGACCTGGATTTTGGGGAGGAGCTTACTGCTCTCCTTCAAATTCCGAGGCTAAGATATTCATTACATGCTGGACGGTTTCTTCCTCCAGGTCGGTACGGCGCACCAGTTCTTCGAGGCTGAGCTCGAGCACTTGTTTGGCGGTGTCGCATCCGATGCCTTTGAGCGCATCGATGACCCAGGAGTCGATTTCGTCTGCAAATTCCTCGAGGTCGACGTCGTCGATTTCGTACTCCTGCTGGTTGTTGCGGTACACGTCGATTTCGTAGCCGGTGAGTTTGGACGCCAGTTTGATGTTGGAGCCACTTTTGCCGATGGCCAGGCTCACCTGGTCGGGTTCGAGGTAAACGGCGGCGTGCAGTTTTTCCTGATCAAACTCAATGCGGTCGATTTTGGCCGGCGTGAGGCTGCGTTGCAGGTAGAGGTTGATGTTGCTGGTGTAGTTGATGATGTCGATGTTTTCGTTCCGCAGTTCGCGCACGATGCCGTGGATGCGACTGCCCTTCATGCCCACGCAGGCGCCCACAGGATCAATGCGGTCGTCGTGGCTTTCCACGGCCACTTTGGCGCGTTCGCCGGGCAGGCGCACGATGTTTTTGATTTCGATGATGCCGTCTTCGATCTCGGGGACCTCGGCCTCGAGCAGCTTGCCCAAGAACTGCGGATCGGTTCGGCTGAGCATGATATACGGTGTGTTGTTGCGCATTTCGACGCGGCGGATGATGCCGCGCACCATGTCGCCCTTGCGGTAGTAGTCGCCCTTGATCATTTCGGCGCGGGGCAGCACGAGTTCGTTGCCGGTGGCGTCGTCGAGCACGAGCAGCTCTTTTTTCATGATTTGACCGACCTCGCCGGTAATCACGTCGCCCACACGGTCGGCATATTTGCGGTAGATCTCGTCTTTTTCGAGCTCCATGATCCGCGAGACGAGGGTTTGGCGGGCGGCCATGATGGCGCGTCGGCCGAATTCGTCGATCAGGAGTTGCTCGTAGCACTCGTCGCCGACCTCGAGGCCGTCGTCTACCAGGCTTGCTTCGGTGACGCTGATCTGCGCCTGCTCGTCGGTCACCTCGCCGTCGGGCACCACAGTGCGCACGCGCCAGATTTCCAGGTCACCTTTGTTGGTATTGACGATGACGTCGAAGTTTTCATCCGAGCCATATTTTTTGCGGATCAGGGTGCGGAAGACGTCCTCCAGCACACGCACCATGGTCGGGCGGTCGATGTTGGTGCCCGACTTGAATTCGGTGAATACGTCTACTAGGTTGATCATTGGTTGATGTGTTGATGGTCAGAATGCAAGTTTTACCACGGCCTTTTCGATGTTTTCATAGGCGATGGTGGTTTCGGTGGTCACTTCTATTTTCTTTTTACCCTCCTTTTCGGTGTGTGTGGACTGGAGGGTGATCTGCTGGTCGTCGGCCTTTACGAGTGTTCCCAGGTGTTTGGCGCCTTCGGTGGTTTGCACCGCGAGTGCGCGGCCGATGTTTCGAACGTACTGGCGGGGGAACTTGAGCGGGCGGGTGATGCCGGGGCTGCTCACCTCCAGCACGTACTTTTCGCCGAGCCAGCCCTGGGTATCGAGGTGGCTTTCGAGGTAGCGGCTGATGCCTTTGCACTTGTCGAAATCCATTCCGGAGTCGCTGTCTACGAACACGTTGAGGCGGTTGACGGGCTTGAGCTCCACCTCCACCGTGAAACAGTCGGCGAACGCTTCGTCGGCGGCAAATTTTTGTTCAAGCAGTTCGGCTATGCGGGCGGTAAGTTCCATTTTGGGTATAAAAAAGAGGGAACTTGTGGTTCCCTCTTCGTAGTGTTGGCCATTAAATTCGACGCAAAGATACGGTGTTTTTACTTTGTGCGCAAGGGGGTGTTGTTTTATGTGTTTCAGGGCGACGACTGGATTAAAAGCACGGTGCTGCGCGAGTGCGGGATTCCGGTGCAGGCGGTGTTTGATGCGGGGGTGGTGAAGGGGTGGGCAGGGTGAGCCGCTTGCCACCCGACCGCCTCAAATACCCACAAAAAAACCTCTGCGCCCCTCTGCAAACCCTCTGTGTTCCTCTGTGGTTTATTAAAAATTTTTTAACGAACCACAGAGGAACACAGAGGGTTCGCAGAGGGTTCGCAGAGGCTATTTGTTCAGGAAATCCCGCACAAACCCGACCAACGCCTCCCCATGCAGGTTTCGGGCCAGCAACCTGCCCTCGGCATCCAACAGGTAATTCGACGGGATGTACGCGAAGCGCAGCGACTGCCGCACGGGCGAGGCGTCGCCCTCCAGGTCGCATACTTGTGGCCACACGGCGCCGTCGCGCAGCAGGGCTTTGCTCCAGGCATCGCGGTCGGCGTCGAGGGACACACCGAGGATTTCGAAGCCTTTGTCGTGGTATGCATCGTACAGGGGGCGCAGCGTTTCGCGATTTTCTTTTCGGCAGGGGGCGCACCACGACGCCCAGAAGTCGAGCAGGATGAGTTTTCCGGACAAGTTTTCCCAGCGCAGGGTGTCGCCGTTCAGGGTGGGCAGGGCGAACGGGGGGAGCTTTTCCCCGGTGAGCAGGGGCAATTTTTCCGGTTGCAGAAAAGCGGCCAGCTCGGCGGTCCACGGATGGTCGGGCGGCAGGCGTTTCAGCAGGTTTAGGTAAAACTCGGGCTGGTCGCGAAACTCATTGTCCCGAACCCGCCACCGCAACCCCAGAAACAGGGCGAATGGGTCGGTGAGGGTATCCAGCACGGCATCCAGGCGCCGGTGGACCTCCTGTTGGGTTTCCAGGCTTCCGTAGGTGCTCCATTGCTGCAACGAATCCGGCGCCAGGGCCATAAACTCCTCGAACACGGGTTTGCGGGCGTCGCGCAGGTCGGCGAGCCTCCGGGTTTCGGCATTAGCCTGTTTGAACACGCAGGAAAAGGTCAAAAAATCGGCGTAAGCCTCCAGTTCAACAGCCTCGCCGGGGGCCAGCACCAGCGCGACGACGTTTTCGCGGTGGGGCGGGCCGGCGATGGCGTGGGGAAACCGGCTTCGTTTTTCGGGCAGATAGAGGAAATACAACCCCCTGGCTTGCAGCCACCCGGACGGCTTGAAGGCAAAGCGCCCGTCGGCGTCGATGGCGGCAGAGTCCACGATGCTGCCCTCGTACGCGGACGCTATTTGCCGGTAATGATCCGGACGGACGAGGTACACGACCGGCTTCCAGGCGTCGCCCATGTGGATGGTTCCGGAGAGGGGGGATTGTGCCCGGGAGCAGTTACTGAAGGTCAGCAGGGCCAAAACGGCACTGGAGGCGAGGGCAAAAAAAGCGTTCATGGGTTGGCAGTATGGCCCAGCCGAAAACGGATGTAGGTGATCTTTCTCCCCTCGGCCAGGTGCATGATCTCGTATTTGGTTTTGAGCGCCAGGTTCTCGTCGGCGAGGGGCGCGGCGTAGATGTCCGGGTTGTGGTACAGCAGCGCGCAATCCGGTTCGGCAGTAATGGTGTCGAGGGTGAACCGGTAAAAATCGGGGTCGTCGTGCTTGACGTGGATGACGGTGCCCGGGCGGAGGATGCGGCGGTACAGTTGCAAAAACCAGGGGGAGGTGAGCCGCCGGTTCGACTTGGAGGGCCGGGGAAACGGATCGGGGAAGGTGATCCACAGCTCGTCCACCTCGCCGGGGGCAAAAAAGTGGTGGATGACTTCGATGCGGGTGCGCAGGAAGGCGACGTTGTGTTGCTGCTGCTCCAGGGCCATCTTGGCGCCCTTCCACAGGCGATTTCCCTTGAGGTCAACACCGATGTAATTGCGGTTGGGGTTTCCGGCGGCCAGGCCCACGGCGTATTCGCCGGCGCCGCAGGCCAGTTCCAGGGTGATGGGGTGGTTGTTTTGGAAAAAATCGCGCGCCCACCGGCCCTTATAGTCGACCACTTCCATACCCGCCCCCGTCAGCGTCGGTTCCTGCACGTTGTAGCACTCGAAAACATTGGGGAACTGGCGGATGTCGTCAAACTTCTGAAGCTTGTTCTTTCTGCTCATAATGCCGGGCAAAGGTAGGGGTTGGGGCAATATGGAAAAAAGATTCCCGCTGCTGCGCGTCGGTTTGTCGACAACCGAAACGCGAAACAGCGGGAATACAGGGTGTTTTTGGCAACCCCGAGTCGAAATTAGTGGATAAAGACATCGTTGTACTTGCCCGCGCGCAGGTCGTTCACCGACTTGGCATAGTCGCCGGACCAAACCGTTTTTGACATCCGGGCCAGCCCGTAGCCCGTGAACACCTGGGCTTTTGCCTTTTCCTGCTCGTTGAGCACCTGTAAATATTCCAGGCTGTTTTCGAGGGCCAGCACGATGGGCCTGGCCATGTCGTCGGTGGGCCAGAAAATCACGTATTTATCGCTGCGGGTGATCTTGCCGATGCTGAAGTCGCGCTCCAGACCCGACGCACCCTGAAGGACGAAGAGGGTTCCCAACTCCGAGTTGTCCTCGTTGCCAACGGCGATGATGATGTTGTTTTCAATCGTAGTTGCCGAAGCCAGCAAAGGTCGGGGCTCGTTCAGGCCGAAGAGGCTGTTAAAAGCCAGCACCAGCAAAGACAGGGTGATCAGAGAATGCTTCATGTGTGTTTGGTAAATTTTTTTAGGTTGATCAAATAGAGTGCCTGCCGGGCAGGCGGGCAGATGTTGTGTAGACACGTCAAGTGCGCCTTTCGCTGCCGGAAACGCGCGCTTCAGGCAACAAAAATAACCATTCGCCGGCATTCCCGCAACAGTACCTGGATTCCGGGCGGTTTTTTTTAAAGTTCAATGATGTTTAAATATTAAGTGTTGATACAACTATTTTGAACGGCTGTTGTTTTATGGCTTCAAGTTCACCACAAGCAATTTTCACCAACCAACTTTTCCATTATGTCCAAAACAGTCTGGAACCTCGACCCCATGCACTCCGAAGTGAACTTCCGGGTGCGCCACCTGCTCATTTCCACCGTTTCCGGCAAGTTCGAACGCATCAACTCGACGGTGACCACCGATGGTGAAGACTTCACCCAGGCGGAGGTAGCTTTCAGCGCCGACGTGGCGAGCATCAACACAGGTGTTGGCGATCGGGACAACCACCTGCGCAGCGATGACTTTTTCAACGCCGAAAAATTTCCGGAGATCCGCTTCAAATCCACCGCCATTTCCAAATCCGGCAACGGATACCAGGTAGACGGCGACCTGACCGTTCGGGACGTGACCAGGCCGGTTTCTTTTTCGGTAGAAAACGGCGGGACCATGGTGGATTTCTACGGAAACACCAAAGCCGGTTTCGAACTGCAGGGAACGATCAACCGCAAGGAATTCGGACTGATGTGGGATGCGGTGACAGAAGCGGGCGGTGTAGTTGTTTCTGATGAGGTTAAATTTCAGGTTAACCTGCAATACGCCAAAGCTTAGAGCTTGTTCGGATTTTGATTGCTGGGGCCAGTATGGGTCATCCCGAATGCTGTTGGCGCCTGCCTGGGCGCGCACATTCGGGATGCCCGTTGGGTATTGTTTTTGTTTAATCATTTTTCAAATTTTGATGAAAAGACTAAACAAGAATACCTTGCCTGCGTTTATGCTTAGTCGGTTCATCAAACCGATACAAGATCAGATGAACACCTGACTTGTTGACTTTTTACGATAAAAAGATGTCCAAAAACGCACTGAATGGCCAGTCTTTTGGCCAAAATGAATCCGATGATCTGGGGGACCTGCACGTCGCCACCGCTTCAGACACGCCCATGCTGGCGAACGCGTTCGAAATGACCGACGACGAGAAGGTAGAGCAAATTTCCGAGCGTTTTGCGGAAATCATGGCGATCATGGGGCTGGATCTGGCCGACGACAGTTTGAGTGGAACACCCCGACGTGTGGCTAAAATGTACGTGAAAGAGGTTTTCCGGGGACTGAACCCGGCCAACAAACCCAAGGTTACCACTTTTGAGAACAAGTATCAATACAAGCGTCTGGTGATCGAGCGGAACATTCCGCTGCAAAGCACGTGCGAGCACCACTTCCAGCCGATCTTTGGCGTGGCGCACATCGCCTACATACCCAACGGTCGCGTCATCGGCTTGTCCAAACTCAACCGGATTGCCGATTACTACGCCCGCAGGCCCCAGGTGCAGGAGCGGCTCACCATGCAGATCGCAGAAGAGCTCAAGCAGGCCCTGCATACCGAAGATGTGGCCGTGTACATCGACGCCCGCCACATGTGCGTTCAGGCCCGGGGGGTGGAACACCACGGGGCGAGCACGATCACGGCGGAGTATTCGGGCAAATTTTTGAACGAGAACACCAAACGCGAATTTCTGATGGCCATCGGGATGCCGATGCCGTAATTGCTGCCTATTGATTTCTTCGCCAGATGAATCCGGCAACGGCTACGGTGAACAGCACCACAGAAATGATCTCTGCCTGGGTCATGATGATGCCGAAGACATTGTGTTCTACGTTGACGCGAATGCTTTCGATGAGGTATCGTTCTACGGCCACAAAGCCCAGGTAGAGAAAAAAGAGGGTTCCGGGGGTAGTCAGCCGTTTGCGCAGGCCCCATAAGATAGCGAAAACAACGGCCATCATCAGTATTTCATAGATCGGCGTAGGGAAAACCGGCTCGCTGAGCTGCATGCAATAGTCCCAACTGCATCCTTCAATGGCGATGCTCGGCACCGGCTCGGTGAAGGGCGAGTTGATCACGTGGTGGGGGTAGCGGGTGCTCCACATCCAGTCGGGCAAAAAACCCATCCAGGAAGGTTTGGGCGCCAGGTTCACGATGCCCCAGTCGCCGTCGCCCGACAATTGGCATCCGATGCGTCCAACGCCGTAACCGGCAACCAGCGCGGGCGCTACGGCATCTGCGGTGGGCCAGAAGGGTATTTTGTGGCGGGAGATGTACCAGACAACGAGCACAAAGCCCAGGGCCAGGCCCCCGTAAAAAGCCAGACCGCCACCCGATGTGAGGGAACCGATGGGGTCGCGCAAAAATGCATCCCAGTTGTCGAAGAGGTCAAAAAGTTTGGCGCCGACGATACCGCCAACAGCCGCCCATACGGTCATCTCGCTGATGCGGTGATGGGGGTAAACCTTTTCTTCCCGAATCTCGGGTACTGCCTTTCGGTTGCGCCATGCCTCATACCACACGGCGCCGGCAAAAAGGGCGGCGCCCAACAACCCCATGGGCCAGTTCATTTTGGAAGACAGGATGATGGGTGCGGGGTCTACACGGAATTCGGCGAAATGGTTCCAGGCATATCCGCCTTTACCCCCGACAATGAGGCCGACCAGCGCGTTGATGAGCAGGTCCGACCAGGAGGCCGGCAGGCCGTACGTCTTGCGCACGACCGCGGGGGTATACATCCCTTCACCTGCCTTGCGGCGCAGTTCGAGATAAAAAACCCAGGCGGACGCCAGAAAGGCGACGGCCAGGAAAAAGCCGAATGTTTTGAAAACAGACAGCCAATTGTCGGGTGCTGAACCGAAAATGGCATGGGCGATATATGACAGGTCTGGGTACATAGTGTGTCAGGTGTTCGATCAAAGCAAAGGTATGGCAACGCCGTCAAACACGGGTGCTGGATATTTCCCGAATAAACCGATACTTTCGCTCCGGAAAAATGCGCGTTATACCGGAGAACATAGAAGTCGCTATTCGCCAACACCGGCCGGCTGCCGGCCTGTTGCTGGTGCTGGTATTGGGTATGGCTTTGCTGGTGCTGGCGCATGGTCACTGGATGTTTGCGCCGAACGACGTGTACCTCAACGGCAGCCCGGAGGGAATCAGTCAATACACAAATACGGCATGGCATGTGGTGCGCGACACAACGCCGGTGCATTTTGGCGGCCAGAACTATCCCTTTGGCGAGCACATTGCGTACACAGACAACATGGCCTTTATTAGCGGTGTGATGCAGCATATGCACCAGCACGGGATGGTCGATTTGCGCGGCCGGACGGCCGGCGTGTTGAATGTGGTGCTGCTGTTTACGGTTCTGCTGGGCGCGGTGTTTTTGTACCTGGTCTTTTACCGGTTGCACATGCCGGTGTGGATATCTGTTTGGGGGGCGCTGGCCATTGTATTTTTGTCGCCCCAGCACATTCATTTTGGGGGACAGATCGCCCTGGCCTCGCCGGTTTTTATGCCGGCCTTGTTGTGGCTGACGGTGGTTTTGGAAAGTTATGTCGTGCGGCGTTACATCAGCCTGGGCGTTGGGCTGGTGGTCTGGTTTTCGGCGCAGCTCAATGAGTTTTACTTCTGGATGTCGGGTTTATTCCTGTTTGGATACATGCTGTGGCACTGGCTGCGCCACCCGGGGTGGCTGCGGTTTTACTCACGCGCCGTGTATCTGTTGGCGATGTTGCTCTTGCCATACGTGCTGCTGAACTTTTGGCACCACTGGTCCGATTTTGCGGTGGACCGCCCCCGGGAACTGGAGGCCTTCTGGTTGAACCGGAGTTCGCTGGCGGGGTTGTTTTTACCTCCTGACTACGTACGCCACGAGGGGGCCGTTCCGCAGTCCTATCTGGGTCTGACCGCCGGGTTGTTCACGCTTTGGATGCTGCTCCGGCTATTCCGCCCTTTTCCGAAACAATGGCGCGACGACTTCATTCACCGGTTGAACAAGCCTTTTTTGCACGCCGCTCTTTTTTCCGGTTTTCTTTTGCTGCTTTTGTCGCTGGATCTGGCTTCCATACCCGGACTGCATTGGCTTTGGCGGCTCCCCGGCCCATTGCGGGCGCTCAGGCAACCGGCCCACCTGGCATGGATGTATTTTTACGTGGCCAATATGGTGGCGGTGTACGGTTGTTGGAAAACGGCGGTGCATTTGCCGGCGCGCCACCAACCTTTCCGGCTTCCCCTTATCCTGCTTCCACTCCTGCTCCTGAGCACGGAGGCAGTGTTGTGGCAGCGATGGGTCCGCGTCGATCCGGTGCCAAATCCGGAATTGTTGCGCTCGGGTGTTGACTCGAAACTGCTCAAGGGGCACCAGGCCATACTGAGCATCCCGTACTACCATGCATCACCGGCAGATACGAGCGCACAACCGGAAGCCCGTTTTTACGGTGCGGTTCGCCACCTGTCGCTGGCCACCGGAATTCCGGACATGGGTGTGTACCAGTTCAAACCTTCTCGGTCCGAAATGTTGCTGCTGCTGCAGCTGACCGGCGCTCCCTGCGACCTGCCTTTTGTGCTCAACGAATTGCCAGATGAGACGCCCTTGCTTCTGGTGATGGACGAGCGGCGTATCCCAGACCAGCAGCTGCGCGTTCCACACCTTATGCGCGCCGCCAGGCCGCTGGCCACCGACGGTATCCTGCGCCTTTTTTCTTTGGCGCCGGACAGCATCCGGTCGACCACCCAGTTGGAACGAAACAAGGTCATTGCCGAAACCCGGACGCTGCGTTCCGTCAAACGGATGTGGTATGGTGCACAGGCGGAACCGCCGGTGGCCTATGAGTCGTTCAACTCCCTCACCGGAGGACGCAGTTTTCAGGGCGCCGGCGCTGCCCGCGGACGGCTTAACCTGCCCCTGGTGCTTTGGCAGGGCAATCCGGGCGCCGGATCGTTCGTCATTTCTTTTTGGGTGTACGCCAATAGCGACCAGGGCCTCCAGCACCACCTGCGCATCTGGCAGGATAAGGAAAAAAAACAGGAGCATACGCTCCTCCCTTTTGTAAGGGCTGTGGTGAACGACTGGGCGCTCATCGAAATACCCTTTGCCGTGGCAGACCAAACGCACAGTTACACGATTGATTTGTTCCGGCCGGACTCCGGCCTGCCATTTGAAGTGGACGAGTTGCTGATTTACCGCGCCGGCAATGATTACTACCGTGAGGAGCCGGGTTGGATTGCGAAGAACAACTATTGGTATCGTCGATTTTAGGATATGGACACGCGGGCAAATCCGCTACCTTTGTGCCCATGCGATTATTGATCCAACGGGCCCGCATAGTACAGGACGGGCAGGTTTCGGAGCCGATGGATGTATTGGTGGAGGACGGACTGATACGGCGCATCGGCTCCGCACTTCAGCCGACTTCCGGCACAACGGTCTGGAGCAGTCCGGGTCTTTGCGTGTCGACGGGTTGGCTGGATGTAGGCACACAGATGGGCGACCCGGGGCTGGAACACCGGGAAGACCTCTACACGGCCCAACAGGCAGCAGCAGCGGGCGGGTTTACCGCCATTGCGCCGTACCCCAACACGTCACCGGCCATCCACGCCAAGTCTGAGGTGCTGTATTTGCTGTCCAAGTCCAGACAACACGCGGTGACTGTTTACCCCATCGGCGCCGTGTCGGTGCAGACGGCGGGAAGGGATCTGGCCGAGTTGTACGACATGCATTCCGCCGGCGCCGTTGCCTTTGCCGACGGCCCGGGCGGCATTCACGACGCCGGGTTGTTGTTGCGCGCCCTTCAGTACGCACAAGCATTCAGGGGTGTTATTCTCGACCAGCCGATGGATGGCGCCCTCATGCACGGCGGGCAAATGCACGAAGGGTTGCTGAGCACCCGGATGGGCCTGCGCGGCATCCCGTCGCTGGCCGAATCCATTGCCGTGCAACGCGATCTCAGCCTGATGCGCTATGCCGGCGGCCGCCTGCACCTGTACGGAATCAGCACCGCCGAAGGGGTGGCCCTGATCCGGCAGGCCAAGGCAGAGGGGCTGGCCGTTACTGCCTCCGCTACCATCGCCAATGCCTGTTTCACGGATCAGCAACTGGCCGCATTTGACACCAACTGGAAACTGATGCCTCCCCTGCGCAGTGCGTCGGACCGACAGGCGGTGGTGGCCGGGCTGGCCGACGGAACGCTCGACTTCCTGACCAGCAACCACACCCCGCTGGACGAAGAGGTCAAAAATGTGGAGTTTACCTACGCCGACTTTGGCATGACGGCCCTGGAAACCGCGCTTTCGCTCTCTTGCATGCACCTGGCGCCGGAACTTGGGCTGGCCAGGCTCGCCCAACTGTGGTCGGTGGCGCCCAGACGCACCCTGGGTATGGCCGTTCTGGAAATCCGCGAAGGCGCCCGCGCCGAATTGACGGTGTTTGATCCGGACCGGACCTGGGTTCCGGAGACCGGCAGTTTGTACTCCCGTTCCCGAAACACGCCTTTCCTGGGAGCAACCTTGCGCGGCCGGGCAGTGGGCATTGTCGGAAACGGACAGTGGTGGGCAGCGTAATTGATTCACTGCGCCTTCCTCTGCGCCCCTCTGCGCCCTCTGTGGTTTTTTGACAAAAAGCCTGCCACGCAATTAGTCTGAACCGGCCGGTTAAAACAAGCGGAGCTGGGGTGATTTGAACCGTTCATGCAATGCTGTATTGAACGGTGGCAGGGTACGCCCGTCGAAATAGCGCCGCCGGGCCAACTGGAACTGCCCGCGTATGATGTCTGCAATGGCGCCTTCCCCGCGCATACGCACCCCGGGCCTGAAATCGTGCAGATGGCCACCGTGGGTATTGCGAATTTTACCAAGCACCTTATCGGCCCGGTCGGGCAAAGTGCGCCTGAGCCAGTCCTCGAAGATCAGGGCAATATCGCCATTGAGCCGCACCATGGTGTAGCCGATGCCGGAAGCGCCGCGGTCGGCTACCGCCTTGGCCATGGGCAACATCTCGTGTTCATTCAATCCCGGAATGATGGGCGCCAGCATGGCAAAAACCGGAATGCCGGCCCGGGTGAGGGTGTCTATTGTGCGCAGCCGCTGCTCCACCGTAGCGGTGCGGGGCTCCAGAAAGCGGCGCAGGTCTTCCTGCAGGGTTGTAACGCTGATGGCGACGTGCACCAGTCCTTCCGATGCCAGTTGGGCAAGCAAGTCCAGGTCGCGCAACACCAGGCTGTTTTTGGTGATCACCCCTACGGGGTGCCGGTATTTCCAGAACACCTCCAGGCAGGCCCGGGTAATGCCGAAGTGTCGCTCGGCCGGCTGGTAAACGTCGGTGTTGCCGGCAAACATGACGGGCGATGCCTTCCAGCTTTTTTTCTGCAAGGTTTCTTCCAGCAATTGAGGGGCGTTGCGCTTGATGAGAATTTTCCGCTCAAAGTCCAGCCCCGCACTGTACCCCCAGTACGGATGGGTATTGCGCGCATAGCAATAGACGCAGCCATGCTCGCAGCCCTGGTAGGGGTTCATGCTCCAGTCCATGGGCAGATCGGGACTTTCCACCCGGTTCAGAATGGTCTTCGGGTGGGTTTCGAGGTACTCCGTTTTCAGATCCGGCGTTTCCCATTCAGCCTCCACCAACGCCCAATCCAGCGGGTCCGGGCCACGGCGCAGCTTTTCGTACGGTGAGTCGGGGTTTATCTGGGCGCCCCGGCCTTTCAGATGCTTGGGTTCTCGTTTCAAGGCGTAGTGGTTCAGGTGAAGGGAGCGGATTTGTTTTTCAACACAAAAGTATTTGTTTTTTTATTAAAAACAAATTGTGTTTCAAATAAAAAAATGCTGTTGCAACAGGCAATGTACCTTTCGGCCGCAGTACCCCTCCTGCGCATCCTCAACAGAAAACGCCATGACACCTGTTCTGCAACGCGTTGCCGCCATTGTATGCGCCTTATTGGCGGCTTCGGCCGTTTATTTTCACTTGGGTGACGCCTTATGGAACGACGAGATTTACACCCTTGAGCACTTTGTTTTCAAAGGCATCGGCACGGTACTCACCGATTACCACGTGCCGAACAACCACATCCTGTCGAATGCAGCGCACTGGTTGTGGGTGAAAGTGACGGCTGCAGACGGGCTGGGGATTTTGCTGGATCATCCGTGGCGCATGCGCCTGTTGCCGCTGGCCTTTTCGGCGCTGACGGTCTGGTTTGTGTACCGCGCCGGTGCGCACATCGGAGCAGGGGGCGTCGCCTGGTTGCCGGTAGTGCTGTTGCTGTCGGGGGTAACCTTCCAGGCCTACGCTTTCCAGATACGGGGTTATGCCCTGAGCATGACGGCTGCCGCCGCGGTATCGGCCTTCCTGTTGCAATGGACTGCCGGCAAGCCGCTGGGTCGCCTGCAACACCTCGGACTGGCCCTGGCATCGGCGGTCATGCTGTATGCCCTGCCGTCCAACCTGTACTGCTGGATGGCTGCGGTGGCCGGCGTGGTGCTCGCGCAGGCGCTGTCTGTGCGTTCGGCGGGCATGGCGCCGGTGTTGCCGGTGGCCGGAAGCCTGCTCGGGGGTGGTCTGCTGGCCTTTTTGTGCTACCAGCCCGTGCTGGGTCAGTTGCTCGGCAGCGCCTATTTTGCGCCTGGCGCGTCGTTCCGCGCCGATCATGCGACCCAGTTCGGCCTCGTTTTATCGCACTTCATCAGTTGGCGCTGGCTCCTGGTGCCGGTCTGTCTGGCCGGCGCGTACTGGGGGTGGCTCCAGGGCAGCGCGGCGCGCAGGCAATTGACCTGGATGGTGACGGTGCTGGTTGTCCCGTTTCTGCTGTCGGCCATGCGGGGCGACTTGCCGCCCGAGCGCGTGTTCCTGGTGTTGTTGCCCGTTTTTTCGCTGGCGGCGGCAGCCACGGTGCATTTTGCTGCAACGCAGTTGCCGGCCAGGCAGGCAGGCCTGGCTTACGCGTCGCTGCTCTTATACTGCGCGCTGTCCTACGGGTTGGGTGTTCAATGGGTGCGGGACTATCTAAGGAAGGGGCTAAGCCAAACAAGCCATTACTACCCAGGGCTGAACTTCAATTACTACCAGCATTTTTTTGACCCCAACGCGGAGTATGATCTTTTTCGAAAAAAATTCGGCACGGACCGGGTGCTGATCCTGGAAAGCTCGGAGGAGCACGATATGCCGGTTTACCTGAGGCATAAAAAACAGGCTTTTGTACCGCTGGACTCTATTGAGGCCTTCCTCAACCGCCGGCAAACGCTGTATGTGTCGTCGACATACGCCAAAGCGTTCATGCAGGAAATGGCGAAAATGGGTCCCGCCTGGCGCTGCCGTTATTTGCAAAACAGAGACCGCCTGCCACAGATTGTGGTGTGCGAACCGGTGGCAGGTCGGTAGTTTCCCGTAATTAGTTGGCGTTTTCGGCTTTTGCCTGTTCGGCCAGAAATTCCTTGACCCAGGTGGTGGTCACCGATTTGGGTCGCTCCAGCGGGAGGCCCAGGGCGCGCGCCCAGCACATGGCGGAGAGTACGCCCAGGGCGCGGCTGACACCGAAGACCACCGTGTAGTAGTTGTGTTCCTTGAGACCATAGTGCATCATCAGGGCCCCGGAATGGGCATCGACGTTGGGCCACGGGTTTTTTACCTTGCCCAGGCTGGAAAGGATGGGCGGCACCACGTCGAAAATTTTCCAGACAATCTTTACCAGGTCGTTGTCCGGTACGTTGTCTTCGGCAAACTGGCGTTGGGCCATAAACCGCGGGTCCGGTTTGCGGAGTACGGCGTGCCCGTATCCCGGGATAACGCGTCCGCTGGAAAGGGTGGTTTTGACGTATTCGGCGATCTGGTCGCGCGAGGGTTTGGTGGTGCCCAGGGTGTCGACCATTTTCATGATCCAGCGGATTACCTCCTGGTTTGCCAGGCCATGCAGCGGGCCGGCCAGCGCGTTGAGTGCGGCGCTGAAGGCGTAATACGGATCGCTGAGGGTGGAGCCGACGAGGTGGGTGGTGTGTGCGGAAGCATTGCCGCCCTCGTGGTCGGCGTGAATGGTCAGGAAGAGCCGCATGTATTCTTTCATGCCCTCGTCTTCGGTGAAGCCCAGCATGTGGGCGTAGTTGCCGGCCCAGTCCAGGGTAATGTCCGGCAAAATGTGGTCATTGTTGAAGTAGCAACGCCGGTAGATGTAGGCGGCGATGCGGGGCAGGCGGGCGATGAGGTTCATCGTGTCCTCGTAGGTGGCGTCCCAGTATTCCGACTTGTTCATGCCGGTGTTGTAACGCTGGGCGAACACGCTGGTGTTTTGCATGGCCAGCACGCTCAGCGAGAACTGGGTCATGGGGTGGGTATCGGCGGGCAGGGCATCTATGATGCGAAAAACGTGTTCGGGCACATTGGCGCGGCGCACCCAGTTTTCGGTGAGCCACTTGACGTTTTCCTTGGTCGGAATTTCCCCGATCAGCATCAGCCAGAAAAGGCCCTCCGGAAGCGGCTCGCTGCCGTTTGGCGCCCGGGGCAGTTTTTCCTGCAGCTCGGGGATGGAGTATCCGCGAAAACGGATACCCTCTTCGGCATCGAGCAGGGAGGGTTCCCAGAGCATGGAGGTAATGTCGCGCATGCCGCCGTAAATCTGCGATACATTTACCTGATCTACGATTGTTTCGCCATGTTCGCTCAGGAGCTCCTTGACTTCTTTGCTTAGCGCGTGGGCTTTTTCCGTAAAACGTTCTTTTAAGGGATCCATAGATATGTCGGGGCGTTTTTCGCCGGATTGGTTACGAATTTGGTTGGGAAACAATTGGATTCCGGGAGCGGATGCGGCTACCAGGTCATGTCCTCGTCATCTTTTCGGGGCAGACTTCTGTCGTCGTCACCGCCGTCGCGGTCGAACCGTCGAGGCTCATTACGGGGCATATCCCGGTCGTCAAACTCGTCGTCGAAATCCTTGTTCTGGGCCTCCCATTCCGCTTGACGGCGATCGAACTCCTCGTAGTCGAACTCGGGCATGAGTTCTTTTTTGACGTGTTCAACCACTTCGTTCAAGGTGGAGAGGAAGCGGTTAAAATCTTCCTTGTACAGAAAAATTTTGTGGCGTTTATAGCCGAAGCCATCTTCCCGGCGAGTGCTTTCGGTGATGGTGATGAAGTAGTCGTTCCCCCTCGTCTGGCGCACATCCATGAAATAGGTGCGGCGCCGTCCGGCGCGTACTTTTTTAGAAAAGACACTTTCCTCCTGATCACGATCGCTAAATCGCTCGTTCCGCTCTTTGTAACCGCCGAACTCCCGGTTTGTACCACCACGATCGCGATCGCGAGGCTGAAAGCGGTCACGATTGCGGGGAGACCGGTCTTTGTCTTTGCGGTTAAATTTCCCGTAATCCACAACAATCTGGTTTGATGAATGAAAAAACTCAATATCCTTGGCAAAGGTATGTTTCAGGATGTGATTTCCGCGATTTTATTGTAAAATTTATGTGAAACAACGCGTCATTTTGCCGAAAACAGCCATTTGCCGTTCACACAGGTAGCGCGCACTTCTGTTTGCAAAATTTTTTCTGCATCGCACAGGAGCAGGTTCTCCGATAAAACGGTGAAGTCGGCCATTTTTCCCGGCGTAATGCTTCCTTTATGGGTCTCTTCGAACGCCGCCCACGCGTTCCACAGGGTATAGGCCAGCAGGGCCTCTTCGCGCGTGAGGGTGCCGCCGGGGAACACGCCGGCGGTCGGCGAGCGTCGGGTGACAGCGGCGTAGAGGTTGGCCATGGGGTTGATCGCTTCTACCGGCACATCGGTGCCGTTGGCGATGCGTGCGCCCTGGTCGAGAAAGGCCCGCCACGCGTACGCATTTTGGGAGGCCCTTTCGCTGCCGAGTCGGGTGGGCACAAAAGGAGCGTCGCTGGTGCAGTGCACCGCCTGTACGGAGGCGATGACGCCCAGGGCCGCAAACCGGCCCTGGTCGTGCGGGTGCACGTGCTGCGCGTGCTCAACGCGCCAGCGCGGGCACCCCTGTCCGTACCCGGCGCCGGCATCGCCCAGCACCCGTTCGTACAGGTTCAGCAGTTCGCGGTTGGCCCGGTCGCCGATGGCGTGCACACAAAATTGCAGGCCGCGCCGGCGGCATTGTTCGGCCAGCAGCGCCAGCGTGTCGACGGGGGTAACCACCTGCCCCACGAGGTCCGGCTTGTCGGCATACGGCTCCAGCAACCAGGCGCCGTAGGACCCCAGGGCGCCGTCGAGATAGGCCTTTACGGCGCGGCAGGTGAAAAATCCCTGACCGGCATCAATAACCGGGTAGGCGCCCATGCGCCCGGTATCGGCCTGTCCGGGCTGCAGCATCATGGCCCAGAGGCGCACGGGCAGCTTACCGGCCTCCGCCAGGTCGCGGTAGTAGGCCAGCTCCTCAAATGTGCTGCCGGCATCCTGAAAGGAGGTGATGCCGTGCTGCAGGCAGTGTTGGGCGGCCCGTGCCGCGATGCGTTCGAAATCGGCTCGCTTTTCGGCCTCCGAACGGCCATTTTCCCAGTCGGCAAGCGGCTTTTCGATCAGGGCCATGGCGTTCTCCTCGAACACGCCGACGGGCGCTCCGTTCGGGTTGCGCACAATGCGGCCGCCGGGCGGATCGGGGGTCGAAGCCGTCACGCCGGCCAGCGCCATGGCCCGGGCGTTGGCGAGCAGGGCATGGCCACTGGCGTGGGCCAGCACCACCGGGATGTCGGGCACCGCGGCGCTCAGTGCATCGTGGCACGGATAGGCATCCACTGCCGGACGGGGCGGCGCGTCCCACTTGTCCTGATGCCAGCCCCGCCCGTAGATCCAGGCGCCTGCCGGCGTGGTCTGCGCCCGCTCGGCGACCATGGCCACGATCGCCGGCCAGTTGGGCGCCTGGAGCAGGTTGAGCTGTTCGAGCCCTTTGCCCATGGCGGCAAAGTGTCCGTGGCCCTCGATGAGGCCGGGCATGAGAAAGGCGCCATGCAAATCCCGTTTTTCGGTTTGTGGGCCCGCCCAACGGAGCACCTGCACATCGGAACCCACGCTGAGGATGCGCCCGCCGACAACCGCCACCGCGGTGGCGTCGGGGTATTGGGGATCGGCGGAAAAGATGGTGGCGTTGTACAGCACCATGTCGGCTTTGGGCGCCGGCGGCATGCAGGTGGTCAGCAGGAGCGAGCACCACAAAAGATATCGGACGTTCATTTTATCGCAATTGGTGGCTAAATTGCGTAAAAGTATGCCTAAAAGCGACAGCCGGCCAAACCCTATCAGAAACGAAGTGTTACCTTTCGGCTTTTTTCAGCCCAGGCTGACGTAAAATTGCTTTTTCACAAAACCATTTTTCTGTGCACCCAATGATGAGAAGCGCATTCCGCATCCTGATTCTGCTGGTGGCGGGCACGGTACTCCGGGCCCAGTCGCCTTTCGCTTTTTCGGAGATCAGCAAGCTGCCGGCGACCGCCGTCAAAGACCAGGGCCAAACGGGCACCTGCTGGGCGTTCAGCTCCGCCTCCTTTCTGGAGAGCGAGGTGGAACGCCTGGGCAAGGGCACGCTCGACCTTTCAGAAATGTTCATCGTCCGGCACGTGTACCGACTCAAATGCGACAACTACGTGCGCCGACAGGGCACGGCCAACCTGAGCCAGGGCGGGTTGTCGCACGACTTCATGAACGCCGTGCAGCGCTACGGCATCGTGACCGAAGAGGCCTATCCCGGCAAAAAGGACCGCTCGGCGCCCCACAACCACACCGAGCTGGAGAAACAACTCAAAACGATGTGCGACCAGTTTGTCGAAATGGGCAAAAAAGGCGCCCTGCCACCCGACTGGCTTGCCCGCGTCGACACCCTGCTCGATGGTTTTTTCGGCCCCCTGCCGGAAAAATTCAAATACAACGGCGGCGAGTTCACCCCCAGGTCCTTTCGCGATTTTCTGGGCATCAACCCCAAACAATACATCCACCTGACCTCCTTCACCCACCACCCGTACCACGGCGCTTTTGTGCTGGAGGTGCCCGATAACTTTTCCAACGGCTCCTTTTACAACCTGCCCATCGAAGACCTCATGCGCATCATCCAGAACGCCCTGCAAAACGGTTATACCGTGGAGTGGGACGCCGACGTGAGCAACGAGGGGTTTTCGCGTCAAAAGGGGCTGGCCATTGTGCCCAAAAAACAATGGGCCGACAAGACCGGCGACGAGCAGAAAAACACCTTTGTGCTCGTTGAGGAGGAACCCATGGTACACCAAACGTATCGCCAGGAAATGTTTGACCGGCAGGTGACCCAGGACGACCACCTGATGCACATTGTGGGCATGGCCGACGAGGCGTCCTCCGGCACTTTTTTCATCGTCAAGAACTCCTGGGGCGCCGCCAACGACCAAAAAGGGTACGTATACGCCTCCGAAGCGTACGTCCGCCTCAACACCATCTCCATCACCCTGCACCGGGATGCGCTGCCGCAAGACCTGCAAAAACGCATGGCCCTGGCCTCCGGGCAGGGCGCAACGGCGCCGACACCGGTGGCGCAGCCCGTTCAGCCGAACCAGGTGGCGCCCGACAGCAACCTGAAAAAGCTGCAAAAGGGGACTGAGCCGGCCTCCAAACCGAAAGTTTCACCTAAACAGGAGTCTGAATACTAAACCTCCGCGAAAAACATCATGAAATCCACTCCGCTTACCGAACACCACATTGCCCTGGGCGCCAAAATGGCCGAATTTGCCGGCTACAACATGCCCATCTCCTACTCCGGCATCACCGACGAACACCGATGCGTGCGCGAGGGCGTGGGCATTTTCGACGTCAGCCACATGGGCGAATTCATCGTCCGCGGCAAAGACGCAACGGCCTTCCTGCAGTCGGCCACCTCGAACGACGTGTCCAAACTGCAACCCGGCCAGGCCCAGTATTCCTGTCTGCCCAACAAAAAAGGCGGCATTGTGGACGACCTGCTGGTGTACCGGCTTGACGACGCCCCCGAAATGACGGTCGCCGGCGAGCAGTCGTACATGCTGGTGGTCAACGCCTCCAACGAGACCAAAGACTGGCGCTGGCTGAAGCGCCTGGCGCGCGGGCTCGACGTGAAGATGCAAAACATATCCGCCAAAACCGGCCTGCTGGCCATCCAGGGCCCCAAAGCCGCCGAGGCCCTGCAGAAGCTCACCGACGTGGACCTCGCTTCCATTCCCTACTACCATTTCAAACGCGGCCGTTTTGCCGGCGTCCCCAACGTGATCATCTCGGCCACCGGCTACACCGGCGCCGGCGGCTTCGAGCTGTACGCCTCGAACCGCCAACTGGTGAAAATCTGGGACAAGGTGATGAAACACGCCGAACGCTTCGGCATCAAGCCCTGCGGCCTCGGCGCCCGCGACACCCTGCGCCTGGAGATGGGGTTCTGCCTGTACGGAAACGACCTGGACGACCGCACCAGCCCCCTCGAAGCCGGCCTGGGCTGGATCACCAAGCTCAATAAAACGGCCGATTTCCCCTCCAAAGACCGGTTGGTGAAACAAAAGGCCGAGGGCGTGCGCCGCAAACTGGTGGCTTTTGTGGTGCTTGATCGCCGGGTGCCCCGCCAGGGCTACGACATCCTCTCGCGCCGCGGGGCTTCGATCGGCGCCGTTACGTCCGGCACCCATTCACCCACCCTGGACAAGCCCATCGGCATGGGCTACGTCAAGGCGAAGTACGCCGAGGTGGGCGCCAGGATTTATGTGTTGGCCGGGGAGAAGAAACTGGAGGCGGAGATTGTGAAGGCGCCGTTTGTGTAGCGGGGTGAATACCTTGGTAATGCTTAACAGGCCCGGGCTTTTACGAGAGCGCCGGGCCTATTTTAGCATTTCAGGTTGCTATTCCGGAAATTACAGTAGAACTGTTTACGCTCGACGGACGCCTGTTGATTCGAGACCTGCCCAACCAGCGTCAGAATGAAATCCAGGTCGCGCACCTTCCACCCGGTTTATATTGGTGCAGACTGACGCTCATGGATGGAACGACTTTTACAGAGAAATTAATCATCGCCCGATAACCATGCGCAACTTATATTTTTTCGCACTGCTCGCAGGACTCCTTCTTCCTGCGGGTGGTTGGGGGCAGCCGGGGTTTAACCAGGCTTACGATTATGGTTACCCCAGAAACCAGTTTTACAAAATACTCGTGGTGAACGACACCGTTGTGGCTTACGGGCTTGCCCGACAGGATACGTCGCCTTCACAGCAATGTTTGTTCGTTGCCCGTTTGGACTCCAGTGGTCAACAAATTGATCACCGGCTGATCTGCCACCCCGACGGGTGGCCGTATGCGGCAGATATGTTATGGTCAAGCATCAGCGCAACTACGGATGGTGGTTATGCACTCACGGCGTTTACTTTCAGTACTTACGACGGTATGATGGTCAAGTTGCGGGCCGATTTATCCGTTGAATTTATCCGCGTTTTTCGCGATTCGGTCAATTTGGTGGAGTTTTACCGCTTTGTTGTGGAGCGCCCCAACGGGTACCTGCTCACCGGTGACGTGCAAAGACCCAACTTCCAGTTGCAACCGTTCATTCGAAAGGTGGATAAAACGGGCGAAACAGAGTGGTTCATGTATGTCGGCGACGAGGCATTGTATGACAATTTCCCGGGCATTGATACCCGGGGCGACACCCTGCTGCTGGTAGGCGGGCAGATTGACGGTGACATCACCCTGCCGGAAAACACCTCGCCAAGGATCATGCTCTTTGACATGCACGAGGAGGATATCCTGTACGAACAGGTGTTGTCCGGCAGAGAGGGCGATTATTTTATTTCCGGCCGTTTCGTGGAGGATATGGGTTTTATAGCTCAGGGACTTAAACTCACCAGTACCCAGCCGCTGAACAGGTATCTGCCGTTCGTGCTGCGTGCCGATACGAACTGGAACATCCAAAACACACTCTACGGTACCACGATACCCAATTCGGGCCCTTTTTTACGCCAGATCATTCCGATGACCGATTCCACCCTTCTGGCTGTGGGCCAGCAAGCCTCTGCTAATCCAAACGTGGAGGTCGGCTCCTACGGTTGGCTCTGGGCTTTTTCTTCTTCCGCTGACAGCCTATGGGAACTGAAGATGTACGCGCCGCTGGCCAATGGACCTAACAGTGGGCATTATTTGGGTGGTGTGGGCCGCTTATCTTCCGGCAACCTGATCGCCGGCGGGTATGCGTCCAGCTTGGGGAATGTTTACCCCTGGCTCGTCAAAATCACCCCCGACGGTTGCGTGGACGATCTGTGGTGTGCCCCCGTGGTGAGCGCTGCGCCGGAGCCGGCGTATGCGGTTCCGGCCCTGGAGGTGCGTGTTTACCCCAATCCGGCCTCCGGATGGGTGCAGCTGGAACTGCCTTTCCTGG
>JANRJH010000035.1:0-94391 GCA_033764075.1 Saprospiraceae bacterium
CTCGACGATTCGATTGGCCACGGAATCCAACAGGTGGTAGTCGTGTGAAGTGAAGAGGATATTACCCGTAAAATCTTGCATACCGGTATTGAGTGCTGTGATGGACTCCAGATCAAGGTGGTTGGTCGGCTCGTCGAGGATCAGAAAATTGGGGTTGGCCAACATAATTTTGGACAACATGCAGCGCACTTTTTCGCCACCCGACAATACCCCGGATTGCTTGAATACCTCTTCCCCGCTGAAAAGCATCCGGCCCAAAAAGCCCCTGATGAAGGACTCGTCTTTTTCCCTGGAGTACTGGCGCAACCAATCGATCAAGTTCAGGTTTTGGTCGCCTGTAAAAAACGGACTGTTGTCGTTGGGCAAGTGTTGTACCGATATCGTCTGTCCATAATGAAATGTGCCCTCGTAGGGCTGTTCGTCGCCGGCGAGTATGTCCAGTAACGTTGAAACAGCCAAAGCATCCCGACCCAGCACCGCCACCTTGTCGCCTCGATTGAAGCGCAGATAAAGGTCTTTGAAGAGGTATTCGCCCATATTGTTTTTGGCGCCCAGCTTTTGGATGTCCAGGATCACGTCGCCAGGATCCCGTTCGGGGCGAAAAGCGATGTATGGGTATTTGCGGCTCGACACTTGTATTTCCTCCAGGTTGAGTTTTTCGAGGGCTTTTTTGCGACTGGTAGCCTGTTTTGATTTGGAGGCATTGGCCGAGAAGCGAGCGATGAAATCCAACATTTCCTGGCGTTTTTGCTCCACTTTTTTGTTTTTATCGGCCATTTGGCGGGCCATGATCTGGCTTGTTTCGTACCAGAACGTGTAGTTGCCCGTGAACATTCGAATTTTACCAAAGTCCACATCCACTACGTGGGTACACACCATATCGAGGAAGTGGCGGTCGTGCGACACCACGATGGCGATGTTTTCGTAATCGGCCAAAAAATTGCAGAGCCAGTCGGTCGTTTCGGCATCAAGGTCGTTGGTAGGTTCGTCCATGAGCAGGATGTCGGGCGTTCCGAACAAGGCTTGCGCCAGCAACACCTTCACGCGTACGGAGCCATCAAGATCGGACATCAGGGCGTAATGCAAGGATTCCGGCACGCCCATATTGCTGAGCAATTCTGCGGCATCGCTTTCGGCCATCCAGCCGTTCATTTCCCCGAATTCACCTTCTAACTCAGCTGCCCGCATAGAGTCTTCCTCTGTCGCATCCGGGTTGTCGTATATGGCATTTTTCTCCTGCATGATGTCGTAGAGCCGGGGGTAGCCCATCAACACGGTGTCCATCACGGGGTATTGGTTGAACGCAAAGTGGTTTTGAGAAAGCACGGCCATGCGCTCACCGGGCGTGATCTCGATACTGCCCCTCGTGCTTGCTATGGCGCCGGACAAGACTTTTAGAAAGGTAGATTTGCCGGCCCCGTTAGCCCCGATCACGCCGTAGCAATTGCCTTTTGTAAACTTCAGATTGACTTCGTCAAAAAGGACCCGGGTTCCAAACTGTAGTCCGACATTATGAACTGTAAGCACCTTAATTTTTTGTATTAAAATTCGTTATCAAAGCCGCAAAGGTACGGCAAACAAACTTTAAGTCGTGCTTTGGTCGTTCTTTCGGACGCGGCAGATCAATCCAAAAACACCTCCGTCACGTCTACCTGCAAATTGGGAATGATGGGTGTGGCGACAATATCGCCCTCTACTTTTGGGGCCAGACCGATATAAATGCCTTGTTCATTCAATTTAAAAACCTGAATCGTTTTTTCAATGGGCGAGACAATCCAGTATTCGAGTACGCCGGCCTCCTGGTACAGTTCAAATTTGTCCTTCATCTCGGTGCGGCTGTTGCCGGGCGAAAGGATTTCGATGATGAGGTCGGGCGCGCCGTTGCAACCGCGGTCGTCCAATTTGGAGGGGTCGCAGATGACGCAGAGGTCGGGTTGGACGACAGTGGTTGCCTCCCGATCATTGCGGTTACGGGTCAGGCGTACATCAAAGGGAGCGACATAGACTTTACAGGGACTTTTCCATAATGCGTTAGCAAAGAGCCGGGTCAGCCCCGTTGCAATACCCTGATGCTTACGCGAGGGCACCGCCAACTGGCGGATTTTACCGCGCAGCAGTTCTACCCGCTCCTCAAATTGCCAGCGCAGGTAGTCGGCATAGGTGTAGGAGCCGTTGGGGTCGAGTTGATCGAGTGAGGTAATCATAGCCGGGCATACTGCATGATTAGGTGAAAACAAAGATAGGTATTTTGCGACCAATTGCCGATGTTTTTTGACAATCGCGGTGATGGATTTTGACAAACTCAAGTTCAATAATAAAAACATGAAGAAAAATCTTGTATACATTTTTGCCTTGGCTAATGTTAGCCTTGTCTTCAGTCAAAAAAAGGCGACGATCATCAATAGCGATACCGGAGAGAAGGTGCCTTATGTGAGTATTTGGGTAGAAAACGAAAACTTACAGACCACCTCTAATGCGGATGGAGCATTTGAGTTGAATTCGGCGGGTTCAAACAGGGTCCTTTTTTCTGCAGTTGGATTCGAAGACAGGAAAGTTGTTGCCGATTCCATCAAAGATGTTGTTTCCTTAAAACCGATGGCCATTTCGTTGCGGGAAGTGGTGATAAAATCAAAAAGACAAACGCAGGAATTTTCGCTTGGCACGTTCAAGAGGTCTGATATCGGTGTTTATATGGGATGCGGCACCATCCCTTGTTGGATTGTTGCCCGGTATTTTGAGTACAATGATTCTTATGCGCAAACACCTTTTATCAGCCGGATAAGGGTGCTGACTTCAAGCAATGTGAAAGATGCCAAATTCAACGTAAGGTTGTACGGCGTTAACGAAAACGGGGAGCCGGGGGGATATATTTACGACGACAACATCATCGGAATTGCAAAGAAAGGAACGAAGATAACCGAAATTGACGTCTCTGATTTAGGCATCCAGTTTCCTGAAACTGGATTTTTTTTAGCGCTCGAATGGTTTATTATAGAAAATAACAGATACGAATTTGAAATTACCGTGGAGGATTCGAAAGATAAACAAAATGGATTTTCTTATGAGCCCTCCTTTGGAACCATACCTCTTGACACCCGTGGGGACGCATGGATTTATACGCGTGGTAAATGGATGGAAGCCTGGAGCAATATTCCAAATAAAATGCTAAACAAGCAATTACACAACAAGTACAATTTACTGGCAGTTGCGTTAACGTTAACGAACTGACAAAAGTGGCACGGACTACGGCCTCACGGCATCTTCCGCATCATCTTCCGAACCCCGCCCTCAATCTCCGCATAGGGCAGGGGTTCCTTGGCCACATACAGCAGCATGACGGCCAGCGCAGGGCTGCCCGCCTCGTGTAACCGGTCGTACCACCCGGACTTGTGGAGCCGGTAGGCCTCGCGCATCCGGCGCTTGAGCCGGTTGCGGGCCACCGCCGTTTTGAACACGCGCTTCGAAACCGAAAAGGCCACTTGCACAGGAAAGGGTGGGGGAGGGTCGGCCGGCAGTGGCAGCCAGACAATACGAAGAGGGTAAGCCATGAATGACTCACCCTCTTTGAACAAACGGGCAATGATTGCCGCGCTCTTCAGGCGCTCGGCCCGCTCGAATGTGTTTTTTATGGCCATGCAGGCGTAATCGTTGCGGGTTGCCGCTGCGCCGCAAGGGCACGCGTTAACCCCGTCCGCACGACTACTTCAGGCGGCGTTCGTCGGAAACCGTCAGCTTCCAGCGGCCTTGCTTGCGGCGGCGCGCAAGCGTCTTCCGACCGTTTTTCGTTTGCATACGGGTGCGGAAACCGTGTTTGTTTTTGCGCGAGCGGCGCGAGGGTTGATATGTGCGTTTCATGGTGCGATCAAATCAAAAAAAGGTATTCTGAAAACGGAGCGCAAAGGTAAAACAAATTTTTTTGCCGGACAAGTTTTTTTGAAAAAACCTGAAAATGACCGGTATGATGCCCGAAATACGGATAATGTTGTCTTTATCCGCGTTTGCAGGGGGGCAAAGTTGGCGATTGGCGTTACTTTGCCGTAATTTTGCAATCTGTAATGGCCATGCAGCGTTTATGCAGGCAATACGCTCTTTTGACTTGGATACACTTTTTAAGAACATGAAGTTTTACTCCTCTTTGCGTACGCTAACCGGTTTCCTGTTCCTGGGCTTCGCCCCGGCCTTCGTGCTCGCCCAAAACCCGGTCACGTGGAAGTACGAAGTGCGCGACGCCGGCAACTGCCAGGCCGACATCGTGATCACCGCCACCATCCAGGACGGATGGTTCACCTACTCCCAGTTCCTGGAAAGCGACGAGGGCCCGGTGGCCACGTCCATCAATTTCGACGAGGGCGCACACTTCAAGCTGGTCGGCAAGGCCAAAGAAGGCGGCGAGATCATCAAGTTGTTCGACAAGGTGTTCGGCATGGAACTCACCAAGTTCAAGCACAAGGCCGTGTTCACCCAGCGGGTGGAGGTGCTCGACCCCTCCAAGCCGGTCGTCGGCTACCTCAACTATATGGTCTGCAACGACGAGATGTGCCTGCCGCCCAAAGACGCCGAGTTTTCCCTCAAGATGCCCAACTGCAAGGCAGGCGGCGGAGCGGTGGAGCCGACAACTAAAAAAACGGATGGTACGGGCGCCGTGCCGGCCCCGTCCGGCACCGATATGGCCGCACCAACCGAAACGGCCGGCGCCGACACCGCCGGCGCCACCGGCGCCACCGGCGCAGCGGCGACCACTGCCGGCGTTCCGGCGGACGACCCCAATTTTAAAGGCGTTTTCGACACCAAGCGGGACATCAACCCCGAAACGTTTGTCAACAGCTGCGGCATCGTGGCCGAAAAAAGGTCTTCCCTGTTCTGGGTGTTCATCGGCGGCTTCATCGGCGGCTTGTTTGCACTGCTCACCCCTTGCGTGTTCCCGATGGTGCCGCTCACCGTCAGCTTTTTCACCAAGCGCTCCAAAGACCGCGCAAAAGGCATCCGCAATGCGCTGTGGTACGGCGCCAGCATCGTGATCATCTACGTGACCATCGGGATCATCCTGACCATGATCTTCGGGCCGACCGTTTTGAACGAGATGAGCACCGACATGTACTTCAACCTGCTGTTTTTCGTGGTGTTCGTCATTTTCGCCCTGTCGTTCTTCGGCCTGTTCGAAATCCAGTTGCCTTCTTCGTGGGTAAACAGCAGCGATAAAATGGCCGACCGCGGCGGCGCCCTCGGCATCTTCTTCATGGCCTTCACCCTGGCGCTTGTGTCGTTCTCCTGCACGGGCCCCATCGTGGGCACCCTGCTGGTGGAAACCGCCAAAAACAACGCCGGCGACGCCCTTTTCGGCCTCATCCCGCTGCGTCCGCTGGTGGGCATGTTCGGCTTCGGGCTGGCCCTGGCGCTGCCCTTCGCGCTGTTTGCCATGTTCCCGGGCTGGCTCAACTCCCTGCCCAAGTCGGGCTCATGGATGGACAACGTTAAGGTCACCCTCGGCTTTGTCGAGCTGGCCCTGGCGTTCAAGTTCCTCAGCACGGCCGACATGGTGCGCCACTGGGGATTCCTCAAATTCGAGCTTTTCCTGGGCCTTTGGCTGATCATCGCCCTCGGCCTCGGCCTGTACCAGTTCGGGTTCCTGCCCCTCAAGGGCGCTTCCGGCCGCATGAACCTCGGACGGCTCGTCACCGGAACCCTGGCCCTCGCTTTTTCCGCCTACATCGGCTGGGGGCTGTTCAACTACCAGTCGCTCTCCCTGCTCAGCGGCCTGGCGCCCCCGGTACACTACAACTTCTTCCGGCCCATGGATTGTCCGCACGGGCTGGACTGCTTCCACGACTTCGATGAGGGACTCGCCGAAGCGCGCCGGCTGAACAAACCGGTGTTTGTGGACTTCACCGGTTACGGCTGCGTGAACTGCCGCAAAATGGAGGAAAACGTGTGGCACCGCCCGGGTGTGTACGAGCACCTGAAAGAAAATTACGTGCTGGTGTCCCTGTACGTCGACGACCAGGAGCGCCTGTTTCCCGACAGCAAGTTTCACTACCTGTACGACCCGCACACCGGCGAAAAAATCCGCACCAAAGGCGACAAATGGGCCAAGTTCGAGATCAACAACTTCGGCGCCGCCTCGCAGCCGTACTACGTGCTGCTGCACCACGACGGCAAAACCCTGCTCAACCAGCCGCGCGGGTTCACGCCCGACGTGTCGGCCTACAAGTCCTTCCTGGATTGCGGATACGACGCGTTCCGGGAGATTACCGCCCGGGAGGGCGGCGGACAGTTGATTGGGGAGCGGTGAGGGGTGTGGAGAAACCGGAACAGTCCGGGGTGGTGGTGATATGGCTCAATAGGCGCCAAACCCTCACCGCCCCACCACCAACCGCCTGCTCAACCGCACCAACCGCCCGTCGCCCGCCTGCAAAAAATACACGCCGGCCGGCAGTGACGCGGTGGGTATGCTCACCTCGAGGCTGCCCTCCAGCGGGTGTTCGTACACCAGGCGGCCATGCAGATCGAACAACAGCACCCGGTCAACCCACCTGGCCTGCGGACACTCCGGGGAGAAGCGCACGCGCACGACGTCGGTGGCCGGATTGGGCGACACCGACCAGCAGTCGTCTGAAAGAGACGTGGCCTCCTGGACATCGGTGATCACCGTCTGGTCGCAGCCCGGTTCCAGGCACCCGACGCTGTCTAACTTCATCAGAAAGATTTTGGACTTGTACGCCATATCAATCGTGCCGTACATGTATCCGTTGGCCAGTATGCCCCCGTCGGACGTCCACACCGCAGTATTGAAGTGCTTCAAGCGGTACCCCGGGTCCACTTCCCCCTCCAGGGCCAGCTCGCGCCACCACAACACGTCGCCTTCAGGGGAAAAACACACCAGATGCATGTAATTGTTGGCCGTGGCCGATGCTAAAATTTTACCGTCCGGGGCAATGGACAGGTGTCTGCTGGTATTTGTTCGGAATAGACCGTAGGGTACGGTAAGTTCATAAAACAGATAAGTCCAGATGGTATCCAGATCAGGGGTCAGCATTTGCACCCGCATGCCACCATAGGGATCGGCTCCACCCTGGCCGGAGGGGAAACGTCTGTGCGACAGGTAAACCAGGTTGCCGTTTGGATGCCAGGCCAGGTGCGCCGGAAAATCGGAGAAGTCCGGTTGCGGGTTGAGGTAGTATTTCAGGGGGTTCCCGTGGGGATCACATTTGACGACGTAATCTTTGGTTTGGGTGCCAATGATGCTGTTGTAGTAGGCGATGTAAATGGAACTGTCCGGGGCAACGACTAAGGAAAGCAAATTGTTGATGCTGTAGTTGGTTTGTGGGCTGAATTTGTTTTGCCAGAGGTTGTTTCCGGCCGTGTCCACACAGAATATGGCCATTTCAAGGCTTGGGGTGGCGCGGGCGAGGATCATGTAGAGGCTGTCGGGGCCCAGTGCGTTGCCGTTGAAGTTGGTGTGCACCTTTCCACCGTCGTTCAGGGCGATGGTTTTGTCCCAGGCAATGGCGCCGTCGGGCTTGAACTTGTTGATCAGAATCCGGTTGGGGGTATCCCAGGTTTTGGCGGAGGACAGGAAAAAGATGGACGTGTCCTTGCCGGGCAGCAGGTTGAAACTGGTGGTGAAGGAGTCGGCGCTGGAAGGATAGCGGGCCAGTGTGGTCCATTCGTGCTGACCAGCTGATGAGAATTTCATGACGGCACTCTGATTAACCGGAACAAAGCTGTTTGCAGCGAATAACGAGACATAATAAGCGCCGTCCATTTCGACAATTTCCCCTACCGTATTTTGGACAGCGATTTCCGGATCGAACGTAATAAACCAGGTACTTTGGGCGATCAATACATTTGTTTGACAACCGAGTAGTACGATGATAAAAATACAGGTTTTCATGATCATGGTTTTAGCGAGCAGTGGAGGGGGCGATATTTCATTTAAGCAGGGCTCGGATATTTGAATCTAACGTGGGTAAACTATGCTGAATGATTTGCCAAACTTCTTCCGCATCAACGCCGAAATAATCATGTGCAACAATATTTCTAAATTCCTTAATTTGTCTCCAGGGAATATGGTCATTGCGTACTTTGATTTCATCCGATAACCTTGTTACGGATTCTCCTATAATAACGAAGTTCAGGAGAACGGCATCAAAAGTTTCCTCGTCTTTAAAAAAGGAGTCTGCATCAAAATGATCGGCAGTAAATCTATGAATTTTCTCCGATGCGTCCAATATGGCAAGTAAATTTCCATAATCTTTTTCAGACATATATGACTGATTTTATTATCTGCGATTTGAAATATGGTTTGATATATTTCTCCCGGCAGAGGTCGACTTCTTTCTGGAATTTTGTTTTGATAATCTCGCGTATTTTGTCTTTTTTTTCGGTTAGCTGGTCTGTTTCAGGCTCAAACTCAATTAAAATATCGATATCACTGTTTTCCTGTTGTCGATCAGCGGCATAGGAACCGAAAAGCCCCAGTTTGGTTACCTGAAACTCATCCTTGAACTTGGCTTTCATCGAAGCCAGGTAGATTAATATGTCATCTTTAGTGGTCATTTTTTTCTTTTTAGATAACGACTGTCCCCATCACCCCAACGCTCCCCGCAGAAATTCATTCACCGGCCGGGCCGCTTCAAAATACCGGGCGGCCAGTTCCACAAACCCTTCGCCCAGCGCCGTTTCGGGCGGCAGTTCTTTCCAGAAGTAGAACTGTTTGTTGTACAAATACGGTTCCTTTTTCGCCGCTTCTTTGAATTCCGGGGGCATTACCTTGTTTTTTTCGCCCTGAAGGTCGCCGAAAATGTCGACAAACGCTTGTTCGCCGACGATGCTGCGAAACGTTTCGGGGTCCTGGGCGATGGCGGTGCGCACCTTGTGCAGGTCGGGTTTTTCCAGAAAATAGGCGCCCCCGCCGAGGTTGCAGGCGCCGAAGGTCACCTCCAGGTAGTATCCGGGTTCGTGTTGCGTTTTGCGGCCCCCGCGGGTGAGCACGGCGCTGACGTTGGTTTTGTACGGCGTTTTGTCGGCCGAAAAACGGGTATCCCGGTAAATGCGGAAGATACAGTCCTTAGCCTGGACGTTGAACGCCGGCTCGAAGGTGCGCATGCGGCTGATCAGCGCGTCGACGGTTTGTTCAAACGGCTTTTTGACCTCTTTTTCGTAGCGCGCCTTGTTTTTTTCAAACCAGTCGCGGTTATTGTTTTGCGACAGGTCGTAGAGAAACTGCAGGGAGGATTCGGTCAGCATGGCGAATGTGGTGATGGGTCGCCCGGAACAGCGCCGGGTTGACGGGTTGGGAGCGTTTACTTCAGCGCGGCGACGATGGCCAGGAAGTCATCGGCTTTCAACGAGGCGCCGCCGATGAGTCCGCCGTCGACGTCAGGCTGTGCGAACAGTTCGGGGGCGTTCTGGGCGTTGCAGGAGCCGCCGTAGAGTATGGTGGTGTCCTGGGCGACGGCCTCTCCGTAGTGTCCGGCGATCAGGCTGCGGATGCCGGCGTGCATATCCTGGGCCTGGGCCGCCGTGGCCGTTTGGCCGGTGCCGATGGCCCAGATGGGCTCGTAGGCGATGACCACCTGCCGGAATTCGGCTTCGGAGAGGTGGAACAGGCTGTTTTGGAGTTGGGCGGACACGTAGCCCGCATGGGCGCCACTTTCCCGGATGTTGAGCGGCTCGCCGCAGCAAAAAATGGGGCGCAGCCCTTTGGCCAGTGCAGTGTTCACCTTTTGGGTGAGCAGGGCGTCGTCCTCGCCGAAATATTGCCGACGTTCGGAGTGGCCCAGGATGACCCACTCGACGCCGACGGCCAGCAGCATGTCCGCCGAAATTTCGCCCGTGTAGGCGCCTTTCTCGGCCTGGTGGCAATTTTGGGCGCCCAGCCCGATGTTCGGGTTTTCCTGGATGATCTGCCCGATGGTGTGCAGGTGCGTGAAGGGCACGGCCAGCACCACGCCGCCGCGGGGTTTTTCGGGCAGGCGGGCAGTGATGGCTTCGGCCAAAGCGGCCCCTTCGGGCAGCGTGGTGTTCATTTTCCAGTTTCCGGCAACAATTTGGTGGCGCATGGTGTAGGGTGCTGAGGCGGTGATGTATTGGTTTGGGCAAAGATAGCGCAACCCGGGCGATCAAAAATCCGCATTCTGCGCACCATTGCGTATTTTCGCCGCTGTAAATGGCAAAAAGTCTCCAGGACCGCATCGTATTCGGGCTTAAGGTGCGCCAGCACCGGCAAGTCAGGGGTTGGAATTTTGAGGAATTTCACCAAAAAACCGGCATTTCGATCTCCTATTTGAATGAGATTGAAAAGGGAAAGAAGTATCCACAGGCAGAGAACCTGCAAAAACTCGCGCAGGCGTTTGAGATTCCGGCCGAACAACTCACGTCGCGGGAGCTGACACACCAGCTGGCGCCCCTGGGCGACCTGCTGCGCAGCAATTTCCTGAGCGAGCTGCCGCTGGACCTGTTCGGCATCGAAATCCAGCAGGTGGTGGAGATCATCGCCCGTGCGCCCGACCGCGTCAACGCGTTCATCTCCGCCATCCTGGAGATAGCCCGGCTGTACGCCCTGCGGAACGAGAACTTTTTCCTCGCCGCCCTGCGTGCCTACCAGGAGCTGCACCTCAACTACTTCGAAGACCTGGAGGAGGCCGCCGAGCAATTCGTCCAGCGGCATAAGCTGCCCGAAAACGGCGGCGTGAGCGATCGCCTGCTGGCCGATCTGCTTCAGGAAGAGTACGATTACACCATCGACCACAAAGGGCTGGCCAGGTACCCCGAGCTGGAAGGGCTGCGCGCCCTGTACCAGCCCGGCAAAAAACGGCTGCTGCTCAACCCGAACCTCAACCCCCGGCAGCGGGCTTTTCAGCTGGCCAAGGAATTGGGCTTCCAGGCCCTCCAGTTGAAAGAACGACCACTCAGCTCCAGCCTGGTGCGCGCCGAATCGTTTGAAAAGGTGCTCAACAACTTCAAGGCCGGGTATTTTGCCGTAGCCCTGCTCGTCGGACGCCGGGCATTCCGCCGCGACCTGCAACAGTTTCTGGGACAAACCCGGTGGAATCCGCTCATCCTCAAAGAGATGATGGAAAAATACCAGGTCAGTCCCGAGGTGCTGTTCCAGCGTTTCAACCTGCTGACCCGCGAGTTTGACCTGCAAAAAACCTTTTTCCTGCGCATCGTGCACCGCCTGGAGCGCAATGCGTTCGACATCGACAAGGAACTCCACCTCAACCGCCGCCACGAGCCCCACGCGTCGGGACTGAACGAGCACTATTGCCGTCGCTGGGTCGGCATCCGGCTCCTGCAGGAGCTGGCCGCCACGCCCGCCAAAGGGCCAATGATCAGCGGCATACAGCGAGCCGTTTTTCTCAACACCGGCGATGAGTACCTGTGTTTCTCGGTGGCCAAGTCGGGCATGCCCTCTCCCGACCGGAACGCCTCGGTCACCCTGGGCATCCAGCTTGACGACGACTCCCGGGCGCGCATCCGCTTCTGGAACGACCCGGCAATACCTGTGATCACCGTCAATGTAGCCTGTGAGCGCTGCGCCCTGTCCGATTGTGCCGAGCGCGCCGCCCCGCCGATCGCCCTGGAGCGCCGGGACCAACGGCGGCGGGTGGCCGAACTGATCAAAAAACTCACCGAAAAATGATTATTGTGCAGGACAAGATGGTCAGCGACGACCTGGTGGAGGCGCAGTTCGCCTGCAACCTGTCGGCTTGTAAAGGCGCCTGCTGCTGGGAGGGCGACGCCGGCGCGCCGCTGGAGCCCGCCGAGCTGCCCGTGCTCGACGCCATCTACGAAAGGGTGAAGCCGTTCCTCAGCCCGGCCGGCATCGCGGCCCTCGAAACGCGGGGCTTGTATGAGCGCTACGACGACGAGTGGGGCACCACACTGGTGGACAACGGTCCGTGCGCCTACATGACCCTCGGCCCGGGCGGCATCGCCCAGTGCGGCATCGAAACCGCCTGGAAAGCCGGGGCGATTGACTTCCAAAAACCCATCTCCTGCCACCTCTACCCGGTGCGGGTGAGCCGAAACGATGAACTGGGCTTCGAAGCGCTGAACTACCACCGCTGGGACATCTGCTCGGCCGCCTGCGCGCGCGGCGCTGCCGAGCAAATTCCGGTGTACCAATTTGTAAAAGACGCCATCGTGCGCAAGTACGGCGCCGAGTTCTACGAAGAACTGGACGCCGTGGCGGGTTTTCTGCTGGCACAGACAGACGAAACCTGACCGGCCTTGCTGTTCCCCTACATCCTCACCCGCACCGCCGGCCTGCCTTTTTCCCGGCTTTTTCCCCTCGGTAGTCCGGACATCCGGGACGAGCACGCGTGGCAGGATGCCCTGCGCGCCGGCTTCGACACCCTGCGCCGGCTGGCCGACGAGCCCGTGCTCCAGCGGTCGCTGCTCCTGGCCAGCCACGACCTGCTGAACAGCATCCGGGAGCTGCCGCCGGCGGCGCCCCCCGGCGGCTGGAACAAAAAACAGCGCAAAACCCTGCTGGCTGTGTTGCGCTACGCCGCGCGCGCCGCCACCAAAACGTCGCCGTTCAGCCGCCTGACCACCGTCGCCTGCCGGCCGCTGGACCGGCCCGACGACGACCTGCCGTTCCCCATCGAGAAAAATGCGGTTACCCTGAACGTCGGCCTGCTGCCCATGCTGTACGACGGGCTGCTGCGCGTGCCAGCCTTTTACCGCACCCTGTCTGTGTGCCCGGGCGCCGTGTGGCGTACACCTTCGGGCTACCGGTGGCTGGCCTCCGACGGTGATTCCGAGCTTTGGCGGGAAGCGCCCGCGCAGCCGGCGCTGGCGGCCTTGCTCGACAGGGTTGCCGAGCCGGTGGTCTTTGAGGTCTTGTGCCGGGATTTACAGGCGATGACCGACGAAACGTCCGAAAAAGCGGCAGATTTCCTGCTCGACCTGCTCGACGCCGGTTTTCTGCAGTGGGTGCTTCCGGAGTCCGGATTGTCGGCGTCCTGGCCCGGAAATTTGTACCAAAAACTGGGTTTTTTTCCGCCCGACCCGCGCATCACGGCGGTCGCCGAACTGCTGCAACACGGGCGCAACGCCGGCAGGGCATTGGCCTATCAGCCGGTGCCGGAAGCCATGGCTGCCCTGGTACAGCTGGGTACGCACGTACGGTCGGTGCTCGATGACTTGCAGGTCGAAGCGGAACCTGTCCCCGCCGAATCGCTTTTCTATGAAGATGTAGACGCCGGGCATGTGGCCGCCGTACCGCCCGACGCGCTTCAACGCCTGGCCGCCGCCCTGCAATCGGCGTGGATGGGGCTGGGCGCTATCCCGTTGCCCCCGGCCCGCGCGCGGCTGTGCGCGGCGGTGCAGGCGGGCGAACACCTGACCCTGGAGGCTTTGTGCGACCGACTGCGGCGGGCGTCCCCGCAGCAGGACGCCCGGCTGTTCACCGCTCCCTGGGCGGGTCCGATGGGCGCCCTGCTGCAACCCTACCAGGAGGACGGACGCTGGAAAGCCGTGGTGAACGCCCTGTTTCCGGGCGGCGGCAAGTTGCTGGCGCGTTGGCTGCACCTTTTCCCGGCACAGGTACAGGAGGCCCTGGCCCGGTGGCAGCAGCCCCACGCTTTTGCTTTTCCCTTTCAGGGCTGGTCCAATGCGAATATGCAGCCGCCCCTGATGCCCCACCTCGTGGTGGCGCCCGGCGGCCGTACGCAGCCCTCCGGGCCCGGGCTGCGGGTGCGACTGGAGGAACTGCTCGTTGAACGCCGCGCCAATGAACTGGTGTTGTGCGGCCAACCGGGCGGGGCGCCCATCCGGTTGGTGGACCTGGGCCTGGAAGACCCCCGCACCCGCCCCTTCGTACAACGCCTGCTCTGGCTGATCGGTACGCCCTACGTGTCGGTGTCGGCATGCTGGCCTGTGGACGACGAACCGGAATACCGCGGCGCGTGGCGCTTCCGGAAACGCGTCGAACAGGCCGACCTTGTTTTTCGCCGGGCAAGCTGGCAGGCAACAACAGCGCAGGTCGCCCGCTGGACAGACCTGTCGGGATTCACCTTTTTTCAGCAGTTGCGGGGGGAAGCGCTGGCGGCCGGCATGCCCGACCGCGTTTTTTACCGGTTGGAGCGCGAAAAACCGCAGTTTTTGGACTTGGACAGTCCGGTGCTGGTGGAACAATTGCGCCGAAAGCTGAAACAAAGGCCGGATGCGAATCTAACCTTTTCCGAAATGCTGCCTGTGCCCGAACAGGTGGGCGAGCTAGCCCAGGAGATTGTGGTTGAATGGCTACCGACAACCGACTACCGATAGCCGACAACCGATAGCCGACAACCGACAACCGACAACCGACTACCGATAGCCGATAGCCGTTATCCGCAAAAGCCAATCCTTGTTGGCCAGCGGGTGCATTTCCTCGATTTTCCGGCGCAATTCCCGCCATGCCGGGCTGTTTTTCCGGTGGTGGTTTTCTTTCAGTTTGGCGATTTGTTGCAAGGCGCTCAAAAAATTTAGGTTGGTGGTTTTTCCGAAGGCCGACAGGCTGCGGGTGCGCCGGATGAGCTGGCGGGTGGCGGCCAGCAGCGCCCGGAGGATGGCCGGCTCGTCGGTGATGTAGAACACTTTGATTTGCAGGATTTTCGCACCGAGGTGGTAGGTGATGTCGGTAAAGTCGACCCCTTGCAAGGTGCGCAGGGCGTCGGGGTATGCGCCTTTTTCGAACTGGAGGCTAGCCAGGTTGAAGGCCAGGGCGCTGTTGCGATCGGCTTCCGGCAGGTGCCGGCTGTGTGAGGTGAGGAAGGATTCGGTCCACGTGTATTCGCCGCTGCGCAGGCCGGCGGTGGCGATGTTTTTGTAGGTCCACTGCGACAGGACGCCGTTTTGGACCAGCAAATCCTGGTTGATGAGTTGTTTGTACAAGTGCAGTATATCGGTGTAGGCTTCGGATTTTCCGTCGTTGATCCGGCGGATGCAGTAGTTGATGGCGCACTGGTACAGGGCCAGTCTTTCCGGGCGGGGGACGACCGTCGGGTGATTTTCCAACAAACGGGTCAGGGCATAAAAATGCGCATCCGAGGGTTCCTGTAGGAGGATGAGGGTGGCGGTGTAGAGGGCCAGGGCGGGCGGCGCCGGGGCCTCCGGATCGCCAAAGGTGCCGGCTTGCAGGCGTCGGAACCAGTCTGGCGCCTGTTCATCGGAGGTGATGGCCAGGGTTCCGCGGTTGAGGGCGGCGATGGCCAGGCGCATGTTTTCGAGACGGTGCGTGGTGAAGGTGGTTTCGGCCTGCCGTTGCAGAAACTCGCCCGTGGGTTGCCGGGCCTGCCGGTGGTGCAGCAGGTCGAGGCACTCCCACCATTGTGCTTCGAGGCGCATCCAGCGGGCGTCTCTCTCCGGGTTCTGGTCGAGTAAAGTCCGCCATTTTTTGTGCTCCTGTGCCGCCTGTTTATCCAGATGCCGGTTCAGCAGCGTCCACACTTTTTCGGCCTGTTTTTGCAACGGGTTCGCCTCCCGGTCCAGGTGGGCCAAAAAGTCGAGCAACACCCCGTACAGGTCGGAGACGATGTTGTTGAACCGGAGTTCATCGTATGGCGCATCCGGGCCGTACACGGCTGCAAACACGGCCCGTTTATCGGGCGCCGGGCCACCGGGTGCGCCCGTTTGAGTGCTGATCAGTTGTGCCAACCTGACGGCGTCCCGGTGCGCATGTGCCAGCGGCGATTCCAGAAAGGCCGGCCATTTTTTGCGCTCTTCGGGGTTCAGCGATTGCAGGGTTTGCAGCAGTTTGGTCTTTTTCATGGCATTCGTCGTTCAAATGACGCCTGGCAGCAAATATCCGAAAGGTTATATTTTGAAAGAAATATTTGTCTTAAAAAATTGTTTAGCAGTATTTTAAAATTTATAAACTTATTTTTATTTTTCTATAAACTAAAAAAAATGCCCCCGGAAATGCCATCTGTTCGCCCCTATATTTGTCTCATTCCAAAAACGTAAAAATGTCTTTCTGATCATGAAAAGTTATTTCTCTCGCCTGATGAACGTCTTTAATCCAACGGTTTACAGCCCCTTGGCTGTGGTTTGGTGTGTGCTGGTCGCGCTTGTTTCCCCGGTGGCGGCCGGCGCGCAGCAGCCAACGTGTTTCCGAATCAGCGTTGATCAATGGAACAACGCCATGCCCGGCGACACGGTTTGTGTGCCGGTAACCGTGAGCGCGGTCGATGACTTGCTGACGACCCAATTCACCCTGTTTCACGATACGGTGTCGTTGCAGCGCATCGGGGTGAAGACAGACTTGTCGGCCATCGCCTCGCTTAAGCCGTCTGATTATTTTCTGGGCAGCGGCCTGATGCGCATTGCCTGGTCGGACCCTAAACTGCAGGGTGTCGACGTGCCGGAAAACGGCATTCTGTTCGAGCTGTGTTTTGTCGTCAAACCCGGCGCTACGCCGGGACTGAAGCCGATTTTTATTGATCCCGCAAACCGGCCGGCTATTTTTGAAATGGTTTATGGAAGCTCTGCCTATGCCTTTTTGCCGTTTGTGCACCAGGCCGGCGGCGTGTGGGTGGGCGCTTCGTCGAACCCCACTTTCGACGTGCTGGGTTGCACCGGTGTCGATACCTGCGGCAAAAGCAGCGGCTGGGCGAACCTGACCATGGTGGGCGGCACGCCGCCTTATTCGGTCATATGGGAGGGGCCTGGCGGATTTGTCTCCAACGATGTGAACATCCAGGACGTACCCGGCGGTTTGTACTCGGCCACCATAACGGACGCTTTCGGTCTGGTGCGGGAGGTGACCGTTCAGGTACCCCAGTACGGCAACAGTATAGAAGTGAACGTGGACATCACCCCGTCTACCTGCAACCAGCCCACCGGATGTGTGCGTTTAAGCCCCAAAAACGGCTTTTCGGTGTACGATTACGCCTGGTCGACCGGCCAGCAGGGTGCGCAAGCCTGCAACCTGACACCCGGTCCTGTCACGGTGACGGTGACCAGCGCCAGCGGTTGTTTTCAGGTATTTGCGTACACGGTGCCCAGCGAGTCCAACTTTAATGCCTTTTTGCAGAACTTTGACATCGACTCCTGCGGCGGAACCGGCGCCGCCCGCGTCGTGGTGAACAACGGCAACGGCGCAACCTATACCTATAACTGGTCGAACAACGGCGCCAACACCGCGCTTGCCCTTAACCTGCCTGCCGGACCGTACTCGGTGACGGTTTCTGCCGGCCCCCTCTGTTCATTGGCGCTATCCGGTGTCATTCAGACCGGGTTTGTTGCCGATTGGAATCTCCAACTGCTGCCTTCTCCCTGCAACGGCGCTACCGGGGCCGGTGATCTGGTGCTGGCCTACCAGCCGGGCGCCGCTGCGTTGGCGTTTCCCCTGGTGGTCTCCTGGGGCGACGGCACCACCCGCCAGGTGGATGCGCCGCCCGGCGCCGCTTTTCTCGACACCCTGCTCCAGGTACCCTACGGTCATTACGGCGTTTCGGTGACCACCGCCGAAGGGTGCTCGCACAGCGTGCAATCCATTTTATACTGCGCAGAAGACACGCCGCTGCCCGACAGCCTGCCCGTTTTTTATGTGGAGGACAGCTACCTGAATGCCCAATTTGCCGTGGACTCCTGCATGGGCGTGTACGCAGACCACCTGTACGGCATCACCGAGGTGGCGTTTTCGCTGTCTGTTCAGTCCGGTACAACCCTCAAGACCATTCGCAATGTGCAGTTGCCCGGCGCCTTTGTATGGGACTCCATCGGCCGGGTACTCACCTTCGACTGGGTGAGTCCGGGCGGGACCCCGGTTTTCCTGCCTGCCGGCTCGCTCCTGTTTGAAGTGTGCACGGCGCCGAAGTCCAGCCAGACCTACACCACCTGGCGATTCACCGATAAGCCCTTGACGCCCCGGCTCATCGACGCGCAACAGAATCAACTGGGCTTCATGGGTTTGCAGGGTACGGTGCTGTACGGATTGTACTTTCCGCCCGAACCAGCCGTGTGTACGGGCGGTATTCAAGTGCCGGATTGTGCCACCGACAACCTGAGCCGCGTACACCTGTCGCCCTGCCATCCGGACTCTGTGCTCAACCTGTACTGGGTGAGCCATAACGGGCAAACGGTTGCCAAAGAAGCCTTGCTGTTTGCTGATTCGGGTACGTACATCGTTTATGCCAATTATGCCGGCTGGGGAGCCTCGGCGCGGCACATCCTCGTGCACATTCCGGGTGCGGGCAACGCCGGCGACTGCGTATGGCCCGGCGATTTCGACAACAACAACGCCGTGAACCAGTACGACCTGCTCTACCTCGGGCTCGCCTACGGCACGCAAGGCGCCCCGCGCGCCGGCGCATCGCTCGACTGGCTCGGTCAGTCGGCAGCCGACTGGCCACAAAACACCGGCGTTCGACACGTGAACTTCAAAAACATCGACGGCAACGGCGACGGGGTGCTCAATGGACTTGACACCATCGCCATCCTCCAAAACTGGGGTCGCGTGATCCGTCCGGCGTCGGACACCCCGTTCGACATGCCGCTTTCCGACACCGGCTACCTCAACATGCCGGTCATCACCCTGCACATCGACACCCTGCAACCCGGGCAGCAGGCCTACTTGCCAGTGGCCCTCGGCACCCCGCAGGCGCCGGTGGACAGCCTTTACGGCCTGGCCTTCAGCATTTCTTATGATCCGGACATCATCGTACCCGCCTCGGTGCGCTTTTACCCCCAGGCATCGTGGTTCGGTGATCCGGACTCCAACCTGATCTGGATCCAGCGCAATTACCCCGCGCTGGGTCGGCTCGACGTGGCCGTCACACGCACCGACGGGCGGGCGGTGAGCGGTTCGGGCATCATCGGCGATATGTTCATTGTGATTGAGGACAACATTTTTTTCCAGTCGGACGACGACTGGGCGGAAAAGGGCGTGTCGGATCCTGATTCCCTGAAAAAATCCAGGCTGTTTTTCAGCGGCATTGGCGCCCTCGTGTCCGGTGAGACCCCCGGCAGCCTGAACGGTGCTCCGGTGGAGGTGGTGGTAAAAAGGCAGGCGAGTGGGGTAGGGGGCGTGGCCGGCGTGTTGCCGGGTGTTCGGTTGTTCCCCAATCCGGCCCGGGATGTTGTCTGGGTGGAGAGTGCGGAGCAGGCGATGGAGCGGGTGGAGGTGGTGGATCAGCGTGGGGCGTTGGTCATGCGCCAATTCCTGCCAAACACCCAACGGGCATCCCTGTCATTAGCAAGCCTGTCCAATGGCCTGTATTCCGTTCGTGTGGTTACCGGAGCGGGTATCGGTGTGTATAAGGTGGTGGTTTGGCATTGATGTTCAGGGTCGGCCGCTTATCTGTTAAACACTAAAAACATGCTTTGGAAAATGACAAAGCCCAGCACGCCTATGAGGATGCTTTTTGTCCAATTGAGCTTGTGAACAACCCTGACCGCAAGGGGAAACAGGGTAATAAAGGCAATGAAGTAAAGTGAATAACAGATCCACAACAATGTCCTGAATATGGTTGGCGAATTCATGTCGATTTCGTGTTGCCTTGCATCAATGATGCCAACTGCACTAAAAAAGCTCATTGGCAAATCGTGTATGAGTGCCCCCCACATAGAAATGCTGATGCTGAGCGCTATGGTCGACAGCGTTTGTTCAAAGCTTCCTGTGCCGTTACTAAAACGGCTGACTACTTGAATAAAGGCAGTGGAAACCCACCAGCAAATAATCATGCTTGGGGCTAATAAAAATCTGTTCATGGCATAATACGATTCTTTTGGAATGTTGAGCCAGGGGGTGAACACGGAAGGCGCCCCCTGGCCAATCGTTAGAAAAACGTACATTAAAGTATAGCAGCATATCGGTACTAAAATGTACAAAAAGCCGAGCGAAAAATAGTTCTCGTCCTTCAGCAGTCTTTCAAAAGATTGTTTGGGCTTTAAAATTGTCAGCCAATAGTTTTTCATGTAGTTTCGTTTTTTTATGTCCATGGCTGGTGTCAGCCTGAACTTGGCATAACAGTTCGTCAGTGTTTTACGTCAGTGTTTTGCCCGTTTACGGGCGGTTGTATGATTACTGATCCAATTTTCCGACTCAGTTCCAGGTCTTCATAAATCATCACTTTGGGATCGGTCAGCTGGTAGGTCAGGACTGGGTCCAGTGTAATGAACAGGAATTGAAACAGCTTTTTTGATTATTCCAGCAATCAAAATCCGGACAAACTCTAATGAGTCGATCCTTAAAAACCAAAATAACCCACCAATCTCCATCAGAAAAGCGGGATAGAGATGCACAGAAAGGGTTCCAAAGGCTTGGAATCGACTACTTAAAGAATACCTCCATGAGTATCCTGTAAAGTAAAATGCCAACGATGATTCCTGCCGCAAATTTGAAATTGCCTTTTTGGTAAAACTTCTGCATTTTTTTTATTGTTTTTGTTGTTTACGATCCCTTGTCCAATTAGTTCCGAATAACCCATTGCGCTGCAGTACGCACACCGTCGGTAACCCGGATCAGAAATACCTTGTCCTGTGGCAACTGTTCCAGTTCGAAGACCTGACGCGGCGCTGTTTTTTTCCGTTCAAACTGCGCCAGTTGCCTTCCGTCGGACGCCAGCAGATCAATGCGCAGGTTACCGGTAATCGGACTGTCCAGCACAATCCGCAATACATCGTCGTCGCCCAAAGGGTTGGGCCACACCGTAAATTCGGGTCCCGTTCCGGCGGATTCTCCGGTAGCCACGGTCGGCAGGGCGCCGGTTTTGGCGACCTGCAAGTCATACGAGTTGGCGGGAAATACGGTGCGCACCAGGGCGAGGCCGCCATCGGACAGCATCGCGACGGAGAACGGACCCCACGATTCGGTAAATAACGGTGCTTCAGCCAGGGTTTCAAAGTTTTCATCAATGTGGCGGATCGTCAGTTCGCCAAAGGGATTGTTGTTATGGTAGGCAAGCAGTAAAAAAAGACTTCCATCCTCAGATTTTAACAATCTGGAAGACGTATGCCATCGGGCGAGTCGTATGCTTTTGCGCAGCAAGATGGTGCCGTCGGGTGCAAGGCGGTACAACAACAGTGAGTCTTGCTGGGCGACACCCGAGGCATTGGGTACTGCCACCAAATAATCGCCGGCGGCGGTTTGCACGGCGCTGGTAGCCCGGCGATTATCGTTGGCTGCTATGGGTTCGAGCAGGGAAACCAACTGCACGGCGCCGGTAGCCCCGTTGATGCGCAGCACGAGACCCGTGCGTTCATCTTCCATGCCGACTGCCAGGAAATCACCGTCCGCGAGGGCAATAACCTGATCAATGGCGCGCTGGCCTGTAGCAAGGGTAGGCGACCAAACCGGTTCGATCCACGTTTGCCACAAGATGTCGCCGGTGGCCGAAACACGCAAGGCTTTATGCTGGTAGCCGATCTTAATGCCATTGGGATCGGATACATTTCCGTGGAAAACAGCCACCGCACCGCCGTCTGTGGTTGGCGCAGCGCACAACGGGTATTGCACTTCCGGGTTCGGCACATGGGTTTCCCAAAGCACTGCCCCGTCGGCAGGATCGATTTTGCGGATCACCACCTCGTCGTCGATCAATCCGATGTTGACCTGGCGCGTGTCGTTCAGCAGGAGCAGCGTGCCGTCGGACGCTGACAGCAGCGCGTTTGCCAGATCGCGATCAGGGCCACTGATCATCATGGACCACCGTTCGGCGCCATCGACCGGGTCAATTTTGCGCAGCATAATTTCGATGCTGAGCGAATCCGGTCCTTCGAAATTGTTGACCAGGAACAGATGGCCGCCCGCTTCCGCGATTTGCGGGTTTTGGTCATCTCCACCCGGCCCCACTGAGCCAATGATACTTTCCGTGAGCACCGCCAGGCTGGGGGTTTCAAAGAACCCAAAATATCCGTCGTAGCTGCTGCTGGCCAACACCGTCTGGCCTACTAAAGCCCCCCGTCCATCGGGCCCAAAATCAGCATCGTACAAACGGCGGTCCCAGTAAAAAACGCCGTTTGCAAAATCACGCACGGCTTCCTGGTCACCCGTAGCTGCGTTGCGCAGTTCAATATGTCGAGGACTGATACACGCCAACGATCCGGTGGGGGTAATTTTCAAACGGATATCATTCGATATTATCCCCGGCCCGCCGGACCACAGAGAAGAACCGTCGCTTGCGGTTTTGGCAATGATTTGGGTTCCAAAGTTGGACACCCGAGCCAGGGTGTACACGGATCCATCCGCCGGGTCGGCCACGATGTTCCGCACCGTGGTGTTTCCCTGGCTGTTTGGCGCCTCGATCCCTTTTTTCCAGATCGCTGTTCCGGCGGTGTTGCGCAGCGACAATTCGGCCAGCGCGGTACCATTCCAGTCGCTGCCGGTGTTTTGAAACACATAAAACCGGCCATCGGGAAGGGCCGAGAGCAATTGGGAATAGTTGGTGGGCGCTCCGCCCCCCGGAAGCACTTCGCTATAGGTTTCAGCGCCGGTGGCATCCAGGCGCAAGAGCCGGCCGCTGCCATAGGCGCCCACGTGGAGCAGGGCAGCGCCGCCCCCGTCCGGCAGGCCGGTAATGCTCACATATCCGGCGGTTTGGTGAACGGCTTGGGAGATTTTTTCAAAAAGAAAAGTGCCGTCGGCCGATAATTTCATGAGCAGGCCGCTGGTTTCCGTGTCTGCAAAGTTCGTACGGCTTCCGGAAAGCCACAGGTCGCCGGTGGCCGGCTCCCGGTGAAAGCTGAAGAGCTGTTCGTTGTGTGCGGGGGAGCCCAGGGTGTCGGCCCACAGCATGCGGCCCGTGGAGTCCAGTTTGGCCACCAACCAGTCGTCGTGCCCCACCGCGCCCGTGGTGCCGGCTGCCCAGAAATGGCCCGATTCGGCAGCGGGGTAGATAAAACGGAATGACTCATCAATATTCGGCAACCCGTAGGTTTTCAGCCATTCGATTTGCCCGAAAGCAGGTGCCGAAACCTGGAGGACGAGCAGCAGGAGGATGGTTTTCTTCATGCGTGGTCTTTTTTGCGGGAGCAAAGATGGGCATTATTTGGCCTGTTGGTAAACTTGACGGGTTGGGCCATGTTACCAGCCGTTTTTAATTGCTTTTCTGGTTATCCACTGATCGTTGTGGCTAAATTTTATAAGCATCATTCCATTTGGCAAATCTTCCAGGTCAATTTGTTGATTTGAAATTATGGACTGCTTTAATAATCGCCCATCTATTGAGTAGATGTAATAAGGCGCTCCATCCAAAGACACACCGTCTATGCTTATCTGGTTGCTTGTTGGATTTGGGTAAAGGGAGATAGCGGATTCTGTGTTCCCAAAATCACCAGTCGATACCGGCTCTGGATGTCTTTGCAATTTTATCAATGATTTTGAACCTGAATAATAAATGCTGCCATCTTCATCAATTATGTGATTTACCCCTTGGTCATAAAAAGGGTCATCCGGAAAATTTTCTTCGCGACCCAATAAATAGCGCAGTTCAAGATTACCATTATCCCAATTTAATCCGTAATAGTAATAGTTGCAGTCAAGCTCCTTTCCTGTTCCGTAAACGAGGTTACTTCCCGAAGAATAGGCAAGCACGCCATTTATATTCACACTGGCATTTGTCCATTCAAGGTTGAACTCCTTGGTATTGGTATCCCATCTGAATTTAGACACCCCTTTGAAGTTATCGCAGTCGTAACCCAAAAATCCATTGAATTGGGCAATAGCAATATCGTATCCATAAGCAGTGGGCGAATTCTCAATGGATTGAAACAGATTGCTGAATGATTGCGCGTTTGGGATGGCGATGGAATCGGCAAATCGAAGCGGCATTCCCGGGATGCCGGCCCAACCGGGCGGCAGTTCCCTCCAAAAAGCAACAAGGTTGTTATTGGCGTGTCCGTCTGCTACGACCACCAGCTTGTCATTTCCGGTTCCCCAGCCCATGAGCGTGGGTGTGGTACCGCTACCATAGGCAAAATTGCCTGTAGGCCCATCATCTACGAAATCATAAAGCGCTTGCCAACCGATGGTCAACTCCGTTCCGTCCCAATCAAATGCAATTAGTCTGTGCGATGTTACAATATAAAAAGTATTGTTTTCATCTACGGCTATGGAATTATGGTTTATTCTTTCATTTGGCAACCTGCTAAATACAAGGGTATCCAGCATATTGAAATTTTGGTCAATCACGCCTGCAAAAGCGATGTTGTTCACCACATCTTCCTCAGCGTACCAGACAATCTCGCCGTTATAGTTCAGGTTGTACATATTCACTTTGTTAATGCCATAATCCCCGAAATTAAAAGTGTCCAACACCACTATATCAGCGTACGGGTCGGTTGTGTCTGCATCTGTAAGTTTGAACAACCGTGTATACTGATTATTGGCGGGATTGTATTTGGGGTCGTACGTAAACCAAACTTTGTTTTTCGATAACAAAAAGTTGTAGCCAAATGAATTAAATGATTCAAAATCAATGCGAAGGCTGTCAATGGTTATCAAGTCAGTTCCGTTGTCGATGAACTTGAATACGTGGGTGGCATTGGAGTATAGAATTGTCCGCGCTCCGTCAGGATATTTCTCAGAGAAGTAAATCCAGGGTGAGGTACCGCCCGTAATATCACCTCGCATTTTTATCGAGATGCTGTCATCAGGCATTATTCCTTGAATGCAGGTAGAAGCCTGCGCATAGCTGTTTCTGTGGTAGATGGGGTAGGGCGAGTCGGCTAGCCACGGATTAAGCGGCGGGTCATTGGGGCAGAAACTGGATTGACCCGGGGCGTCAGTCACACAATGGAAAGCAAGTAGTACAATAAGTATCGGTTTCATTCTTTTTTTTATGGTTAGACACTTTTCCCCGCGTTTGGTTTAAAAATTCATCCATCCGTGCCTGCATCCAGGTAAAGACAGGGGATTTCTCACGGTCTGACGGTGGTCAGCGGCTGTTCCTGTTTTCAGTCGTATAGAAATGGCTCGTCACCTTCTGCCATTTTTCGGACATTTTCGAGCACTTGCTGCATATACATTTTGTAAAATACTTTCGCAAAAAGCCATTGTAAGGGTATAAAAAAAATGCCTTTTCCGTGAATCGTGTAGTCGTAATTGATTTGTATTCTATTGGGCGAAATCTCTCTTGTTGTCCACTCAAAAGTAAATTGCCGGATATTGAGCATCCAGGACTTGAAATTCCCCACTTCTACTTTCCAGTACTGGTTTTCAATACGCGCAACAACCTTATCCGTTGCAACTTCACCACCACCGAAAGTGAGTGATTTTCCGGCATGTATAATTTTTATCGAACCCACTTTGCCCCAATCCTCGTCATGGGTTGTTTTTGTGACCTTGGGCATCAGTCCAAATCCGGTATGCACTTTGGTGACATCGCACAGGATGGGTGCTTTAAAAGCCCTTTCTAATGGGCAGTTGTACGTGGTTTGGGTTTGGATTTTGAAGTTCATGGTGGTGGGGTGGGGTGTTTGGGTCGGTGGTGATCAATCAGAAAAACCGGATATTTTTATTATTAATCCTTCGGATTTCCCCTTGGGCGTTCACCCTTTTTCTGTATGTATTCTTGTATATGTTGTTTTTCAAGCCTTCGAGCCTCTCTTTTTCCAGGAATGTCGCGAAGAAGTATACGAGCAAAAAAACGCATCCATTTATCTATTCGATTCAGGCTATTTACCTGCTCCCGCATGCGACTTGATGTTCCATCTGCATCAATTGGCTTACAGCATATTCCATATTTGAAAACATCATCATCTTTTCCGCGATCTATAATCTCATAAAGATGATGCAATTCCTCATTTTCATAAGAATTTTTGTGTGCCATGGTTGTCGCTCATTTCCATTTTTCTACGTTGCTCCTGGTTTCATAATTAAAGCGTGGCGAATATTCGAAGTCCCGCCCAGTCTTAAGCTTGTAGGCATCCGCAGCCAGGTATAAAATATGCTCAAAGTCGATATCGGCCGATAATGCTGATGGATTATTTTTGATTTTTTCGTAATAGTCCCTTCCCTCAGCAACTGCTGCGCATCGAACATACAAAAAATCATCTACTGAAAAGAAATCATCATGCTGCTGGTTCATGTAAGCTTTTGCATGTTCTTTGGTATCGATATCGAACAACTTCTCCGATAAGAAGTCCTCAAACAGGTAAATGGCAGAAACCGGCATTTGGGCTAAGGCCGTCACGGCTGGCCGTACAATATCTTCACGCTTTTTTTGCTGCCAATCAAATAAGGCGATGATCTGCCAGAATTCATCTTCCGTGAACAGCCCCTCGCCATGCTTATTGCTCTCTACCCTGATCTCAACCAGCGCAGAAGGACCGGCCATATCCTCCAGGTCTTTGAAAAAGTCGAGGTTAATATCCTTCAGATTTACCCTAAGTGTGGTTGTCATGTTGAATCTGTTTGCCGTGAAGGAGCTTTCCTCCAGAAATACGCTACAAAGTTAATGCTTTTCTGTGATTCGTATAGTCGTTTTTGTCACATTGGGCATCAGTCCAAATCCGGTATGCACTTTGGTGACATCGCACAGGATGGGTGCTTTAAAAGCCCTTTCCAGTGGGCAGTTGTACGTGGTTTGGGTTTGGATTTTGACGTTTGTGGTGGTGAGGTGGGGTGTTTTGGGGGGTGGTAGTGGACACGGTAGTCCATTTCCGTTTATTTCATTTCCTGGATGATGGCTGCAATATCGGGGATCAGGCTGGGAATATCCTTGGTTGCTGTTTCCCAGACAGTATCCAGATCAACGTCGAAGTAGTCGTGAATTAACTTATCACGCATACCAGCGATGGCACGCCAGGGTATTAGGGTGAAATTGTCACGTATTTCAGGGCTCAAGCGCTTGGAGGCCTCACCGGCAATCTCAATCTTCCGAATAATCGCGTCTTGCTTTTCTTCGTCAGCCAGAAATGTTTCATAGTCCACATTTTTCAGGTATTGGCCAACCTTTAAAAAGCTCTCCATCATGTGCTCCAGGAAAATTCGGTAACCTTTCTCATTGATAGATCGTAATTAGATCTCGCTCAATATATGCTTTAAGGCGAGCATTTTTCAGGCTATTCTCGGTGACCAGGTCAATCGGAATGCCAAGTTTGTCGCTTAGCTCCTGCTCGATTTGAACCAGCTTTAACAAACTGATCCGATCATGAAATTTGATCAGGATGTCCAAATCACTGCCCTTTTTATTTTCTCCTCTGGCAAAAGAGCCAAAAACGCCAACCCTCGCCGGATGATAGGGCAACAAGTAATGAATTATCCTGGCTTGAAGTTCTTGATCCATTAACCCGGAGATTTTTACGCAAAGGTATCGGTTTTTCGACACATTCCGGATCGTTTTTTATATGGCTCTACATGGTGGGCTATAAAATAGAAATTGCGATGCTGTTGCTTCCTGAGTTATCGGATTAAAATGTTTTAATTCCTGTCTGTCATTATAGTCCTTTGGTTATTCACGTTTATTAAAAACTCTGCGATTTTTTGTGTCTCCATGCTTGAAAAAATCGGATTAAAGAACGTTACATAGCCAATAAGTTCGTTTAAAGTCAGAATCTTTACGTACTGAAACTCTTCCTTTGGCTTTGTATTAATCAATACAATCAGGTTTCTAATGGACACTTTTTTGTCGCCCCAATGGTGTTTGCCCAGGTGTAGTTGATACCTGCTCATTTTATTGTTAAGTAACAGAAACAATACATAGCCAGCCCTTCTGATTTGCTGAACCGGCGAACGCAGGTTCGTGTTTTCCAATGATTTTTCACTCCAGTTCTTGGTCTCGATGAGAAACACACCGGTTGGACCTACAAGTATATGGTCGACCTGCAGTGATTGTATGTATTCATTTTCCTGTCTGTTATAGAGCGGGGGCGAAAAGGAAACGGCAAAGTCATTAATCAAAAAATATTTATCTGACAGGGCTTCCAGTGTCTTGACAACTTTTTGCTCACCCAGGGCGCCAGAAATAAAATCGCTCAACTCATCAATTGCGGTTTTTCTTCTTTCTAGTTCAGACAATGTATATCGGGCACTCTGCATTACTGCATCATTAAATTGTGAAATTATAAATTGGTAGCGGTGACTTTTAGCTTGTTGAATTTCAACAAGTTTTTTAACTGATTTATTTACTCCATCGTAAAAATAGCGGTATTTTTGTTTTATTTTTCTTTTATAATTCCATTGTTTTAAATCGTTTGTCAACCTTTGAATAAGGTTCGTTCTGGAAGCGGTTTTTAAAAAAAGTAATTGCTGCTTCAGTCTGTCAATTTCCTCCATTCGTTGTTGTTCCGATTGTTGTTTTTGTACATCTATAGAAATTTCTAATTGTGGCAAGTATGCGTCGAGCATATTTCGCTCTTGCTCAATCAATTGTTCATGATGAGCTATAACTTGCTGCCGAAATATTGAATATGAATTTCGGAAATCAATTATGTCTTTTAAGGTATTAAAGTCATGTATCTTCTTCTTATGCAAATACGTTTTGATCGTTTTAAGTGAACCAATCATATTGTGTATCTGGCACATACGGGCTGCTTGATTATATCTATCGGGGGTTACCCCAATCCTCGTCATGGGTTGTTTTTGTGACCTTGGGCATCAGTCCAAATCCGGTATGCACTTTGGTGACATCGCACAGGATGGGTGCTTTAAAAGCCCTTTCCAGTGGGTAGTTGTACGTGGTTTGGGTTTGGATTTTGACGTTTGTGGTAGTGGGGTGGGGTGTTTGGGGGCGGTAGTGGAAGGTATCTCGATATGAGGGTGTTCAGAAAGGGTTTCAAAGGGTATGGATTGACAAGCTCTTATTCAATTAACTTATCGAATTCTGTCATGTCAATAATTTTTGTTTTTCCGAACACCTTGATTACTAGTAAATCAGGGTCGCCGGTAACCAAATAATCAGCGCCACAGTCTATAGCCATCGAAACAAGAAATTATCTTTGGCGTCTCTGCTCAATCTGACAAGCGTTTTTATTTCTACCGGCTTTAACCTGGTTAAAACAAGATTAATAAACCGGCTCACCTGTTCCGGTCGAATGAACTTTTCGAATTTCATTGGCCATATCGAACGGCTTTTATTTCTGCCATAATATCTTCCTGGCTAAGTTCATCCGTATCCGGCAATTCTTTGTCCAGTAAAACCCAGCGATCTGCAAAGGTTTGCAATGCAATCTTTTCTGCAATTTTAATTTGCTCTTCCTTTGAAAACTGGTTGAACAACAATAGGAATTCTTTGATTCCTATTTTTTTTCCACCGCTTAATTCAAGTGATAACGATTCCATTTTTTTGGCAATTTTAACGTTGGAGACGCATAGCCCAAAGTTCAACTTCCAGATAGGTTACAAACGAATTCGCTCATCTGCCCGTGATTTCAACCAGTTATTTGGATTGTAAGGTGTTCTTGTGTATGTTTTTAACAACCGCTCCATGTCCTCCGCAGCGGTACATAATACAAATGTAAGGCATTTTGGGCAGTTTTCAGCCAATCCAGTATTGATTTTTTCGTTTCGTTTTTTTTCGGGCGTCAGTCCGTGTAAAAACTTCAACGTTAATTAAAATCAGCTTTGTTTATGAGTTGTTTATATTTTGTCATTCAGTGGCTTTGGAATTTGTGCACAGTCTGATAGTTGGCTTACAACCGAGCATTGGGTTTGCGGGCCGGCTGTTCGGCGGCATTGGCAGAGCAAGCCTTTATCCAGCCCCTGTTTTTATCTTCATTGCGGATTCTCATTAGCAATCAAAGATGACTTAATAATACTCCAATTTTCATCACTTCGTTCAATATTAGTGTCAGGTGTGCACTCAAAATTTTTTATTTTCATTAAATAATTTATAGGTACTTGATTTTCCATTAGTCCGAAAATTATCAATGCCTTATACCAATCAAATGGTTTTAGTGATGAATCTAACCAATCTGTATCAGCAACGTATGTTAATGCTTCTATCTTTGTCCCATTTTGAAGAATGACCTCAACTTCTTGTTCACTATACCCTTTCCCTTTGCCTTCAAATCGGTCTAATTTTTCTTTTTGCACTTCTGTTATTTGTATTACTATTCCCCAAACGAAATCTTCACTTTTATCTACAAAATTTATGTTTGCTTTTCCCGAACCGTCTTTACTTTTTTTGTTAAAACCAAGGCTGTAGCCATGCAGTAATGCATTGCCTAAATGCATTACTTGCCCAATTCTATTGGATAGTCTTCGTTTGGGAAGATTAGACCCGTAGCAAAAAATTGTTAGCATCGGCAAATCGAGTTCATTTTTTTGATAAAATTTTCTCGCATCGTACTTTCATTACTGTCAAGAAGTTTTTTGCAATAATCTTCAAATTCTTTGATTAAAGCAGCATGAAATAATTTTCGATTAACTTCAAGTCCTTTATTTATATCTAAAGGGTCAATTTTATTAACCATTGTACTTTTTTTAAAGTTAATAAGTGTTCCCTGTTTTGTTTCTGCTTGGTGAAGAAGCCCGCAGCGCACTTGGTCATAAAATACTTTTGAAACATCATCTGGAAAAAAGGTATAGAAATGATTACTACGCTTAAAAAAGTCTCTGAATGACTGCCAATTACGTCCTCTATAGCATTCATTGGTATCATCTATTCCGAACCAAAACTGGTTTAATGTTTCAATCAGTAAGCAATCCAATGCCATAACTGCAAAGCCGCTAAAGGTATTATTTTCAATCAATTTAACTTGATTTAAAAATCTGCCGCTAATTCTATCCTCAAAAATGTTTATTGCCGTTTTCCAATCATCCAAAGGTGAATTGATGTTTAGGCATATCGATTTCCAATTTTCACTTGAATATTTTGGACTTATCTTCATTATGCGGTTGTTTTTTATCCATTTATTGCCCAACGGTTGGATGTACGCCCGTGCCGCCGTGCGTTGGCTTTGAGCGTTGGCTTTCGGCGGCATGGACGTACATCCGTTGTTCTGCGTTTTATGTTATTCGAGCCTTAATTAACCGTATTGCTTCATCTGCAACTCCTTCGGTTTTTTTTCTGTGCATAGAATAAAACCAATTTGGAACTTTATGCGGGTTCAATCTTTGGATGAAAAATAGGTCTTGAATTTGACGAAGTAAATTTTCACTTGGCGGGTCTTTTTTAGCGATATGGTTTTCAATAAACTTGTTAATTGACTTGCTTATGTCTTTATATCTTTCTATTATTTCTTTTTGATTTTTAATTGTTGTAATGCAATAAACTAAAAATGGTAGTGAAGGTGCAATCCAAACAGAAAAATCAAAAATGCCCGTATTTTTATAGATAGAAATCGCTATCGAGCCACCATAGTACACAATTAAACAAAAAACAAGAAAATTATTGTATTTATCTCGCAATGAACTGCCCCAAATGATATTCGTTTTGTAGTGCAAAAGTACTGCAATTAAATGTTCAATACTATTATCGACTTCTTTTGAGTACCAATCTTTCAAATCTTCTTTTTTGTACTCTCTACTCAATTCGATAATTTTAGTCACCTCAATTTTATCCATTACAAGTACCTTATTCCATGGCAACTTAAATAGTTCCACATCAAATTGCTCTTGTATTGTTGCGCCTAATTTAGTAATTTCTTTCCTTGCTATTTCAGAAAAGATTGCAATCCCTGTCCAAAATACTCCAATAACTGAAAGATAATTTGCGTAATTTAGGTTATTTAGAATTAGAATCGGGGGTATAATAGCAATGAGAATACTTATCAAATCAACAATTTGATAATTCTTTGCTTTGTCATAAGCAATCCTTTGTGCTTTTAACAACTTTAAGGATGTTTCAGAATTTTGTTCAGCAAGTATATTATTCATTTGGAGAAGTTAAGAATATTTGGGAAAATTATAATTGTAGAGTAAATTCCACCAATCAAAAGCACCGGTAATCTTTTTGTTTGTTTCTGCTTCGTTGGCTTTCTCTGCTCTCGAAAGGGCTGTTTTCAATTTGGACAAGGTATCTAACCTTTTAGCATCTGTAGAGCATGGATAGATATAGCCCGAAATCCCTGTTGGGTCAATTACCGCTGGCAAATCATTATCAACCAAGTACTTAAAAATATTTCTAATGTCAATTGCATAAACGATGCTTGATTCACCCGCTGCATATTTACTTACTCTTATTTCAAGGTAGAAAGATGAAATTGGGACATTATTGTAATATTTCCACGCTTTCAAAAACCTGATTAATGGTTTAACCTTTTTCCCTAATTTATCATTTACGGCGCTGACGTAAGTGTTATGTGCAAGAGGACTTGCGTGCATCCAACCACCATTTCTGTCTGGAATTTCATAAACTTTATAACCATTAGATATTTTCACGTAGTCCGCAGGAACAATTTCTGTATTTTCTGCTCCGCCTGACCCAAAAGGGCACACGACTGCTGGACTATCTACATAAATTCCTGTTTTTGGAAATCGGGTTTCAAGTGCTGCTCGTATTTCTGCAAGTGAGGATGCCGAATTTGTTTTTAATTTTTCGGATGGTATCACTGCAAAATAATCGGTATCGCTAAATCCACTAATTCCCGTTGCATTTCCAGTTGAACCAGTTCTTACAAAATCTGTCATTCCGAAATTACTCACTAAACACGATTTTATCGAAGTACGGTGCTTCTTAACTGCTTCTGTTTCTGTCGTGTATGGGGTTAGTCGTGTATGAAAAACCCCAAATGCTTCTTCTATTGTTTTGGGCATATTATTGTATATTTTTTTCTTTATTGATTACGCAGAACTACTGTTTTCCCGCAACTAACGACTAACCAAAAACCCGCATTGCGTATAACCACCCATAAAAGCACTTATCCCGCATTGCGCGTTTTACTTATCCGTTAGTTGCGGGAAAACCACCAATGTTAGCAGCTACCCCATTTACCAGTAAGTTCAAATTCAAACACGCTCCGCGTTTCATAAGTGGGCATCTCTCCCCCCTTACGGACCACCAATTCACCCCACAAACATACCCCCTCCACCACCACATCACCAAAAAATCCCAAAAAAATTTAAAGCAAAATTTCACCCACCACCCAAAATTTTATTCCAAGGATTCTGCCCAAAATACACCCTCCGCCACCACCAACGATCACCCTGAACCGCCCACCACCACCACCACAAAACATTCCCGTACCCACCCCCCGCTACCGCCCCAACCCACCCAAGAAAATTCCGCCCCCTACCAACCCTACGCCACAAAGGTTAAATTTCCAAAAAATTTGTCGCCCACCGCCCACCCGCACCCCCACAACGGTTAAATTTGCGTTACAGTGTTTTCAGGGCGTGGAATGAAGCAGTCTGCCGCGTCCGCCTTTAATCCGGTTTTTTCAAACTATTCCGCTTTCGACCGATGCATAATCTTTACTTCCTGTGCGTCTTCGCGCTGTTGCCGACGACGTGGCTCTCCGGGCAATCCGCCTCCTTTGCCCAATTCTACGCCCACCGCCCCTCCCTCAACCCCGCCTACGTGTCGGCGACCGCCGGCCTGGAGTGCAGCGCCGGGTTCCGCCGCCAGTGGGGACAAATTCAGGACGGCCTCCAAACCTCCTTTGCCGCCGTTTCGCTGCGCACCTGCGCCCTGCCGCTGGGCTTCGGGGTGTACGCCAGCGATGTCCGCGAATCCTTTTTCAACTACCGCCAGCAAGAGGCCGGGGTGCAGCTCGGCGGCTTCATCGGCGCGCCCAAACGCTGGTCGCTGCACGGCGCCTTGCAGGCCGGGGTGGGGCAGCAGCGGGTCGACTACGACCAGCTGGTGTTTTCGGGTCAGCTCGACCCCGTTTTCGGCATCCAGGGCGCTGCCGATCCGTTTTGGCAGCAGGACGGCAGCCGCATGCAGAGTTTCGACCTGGGCGGGGGACTGGTGTTCCGCAGCAGCGCCCGCCTCGGCCGCCGCGAATGGCCCTGGAGCGCCGGCGCCGCCGTGCACCACGCGGGCGGCAGCCGGAACGTGGGCTTTGAAAACCCCGACTACCGCCGGCCACCGCGCATCACCACCCACTTCGCCGCTACGGCGCCCGTATCCGGACAGTACATGCGCCAATCGGTGCTGTACCTCCACCTGCTGGGTCGCCTCGAATGGGAGTCGGCCCTGCAGCGCAGCACCGCAGGCGTGATCGCCCAGTACGAGGGCGCCCACCTGGGCCTGCTGTATCAGTACAACCAGGGCCCGCTCAACCTGGGCAACACCAACGCGCTCACCCTCACCCTCGGCCTCGATTTCAAGCTGGGCGACGCCGATTGCACCCTGCAGTACGGATTCGACGGCGCCCTCAGCGGGCTCGACCACACCGCCTCCGGCGGCGCGCACGAGCTCATGCTCAATTTTCGGTTCGACAAGGCTTGTATCTTCTCCGGCCTGGGCTCCAACGCCAGGAGCCGGGGGCGCACCAGTTGCTTCAAGTTTGCGGGGAAGGGGTATCGGGGGTTTTACTGAGCCCTAAAACTTGTACATTGAAAATTGAACATTGTACATTGAACATTAAAAAACTTAAAAATTAAAAATTTATAATATTTAAGTTTTAAATGAAAATGTTCAATGTCCAATGTTCAATTTTCAATGTACAAGTTACGGCGGAGTGAGGGGCCAAACAAATGGACTTGTCATGAACACTGTTGGCGTTTTTCGCCTGATCGCTCACTCCGCCGTTTGTTGTTGGCGAGGACGCCAACAACGGCACAAAACACCGTGAATACAACATACCAAAAATCATGCACACCTTAATCTCTACCTTCATCCCAGGGGCCTTCCTGGCCCTCACCCTCGCCGCCCAAACCCTCCACGCCCAATGCGGCAACCCCACCTGGGTGCTCAACAACGATTGCGGCGACATCCAGGCGTTCGGCGGCCTGGCGCCCAACCAGCCCACCATTTTTTGCGCCGGCCAGATCGTGAACGTGGAGAACAACTCCAGTCCAGCCGGCGAGATTACGGCGACATACATCGACTGGGACGACGGCATCTGCGAGTCCTTTCCCGGCATGCCGGCCAACCTCTCGCACGTGTACACCTTCCCCACCGATACCTGCTACAACGGCGGGCTCATCACCTTCACCGTGCGCATGGGGGTGGAGAAAAGCTGCGGCACGGGCAACAGCTTCAACTTCATCACCTTCCCCGTGGCCGTGCGCTTCAAGCCGCTGGTGATCATCACCGCTTCCGACTCGAGTGCCTGCACGGGCTCGGAAATTTCGTTTTCGAGCGCGGTGTGCGCCAACGGGGTGGTGGCCTACCAGTGGGTGATCGGGGGCGACACGATCACCAGTCCGGACGTGCCGGGCTACATTTTCGACAACCCCGGCATGTACAACGTCGCGCTCACGGTCACCAACGCCTGCGGCCAGGGCGGTACGGCCATCAGCATTACGAGCGCCGGTCCGGCGGAAGCGGTCGCCGCCGCCTCGGCGAACAACGTGTGCGCCCCGGACACCGTATTTTTCTCCAACAGCTCGGTGAATGCCGCCGGCCAAAGCTGGACGATCACGCCCGGCACGGGCTGGGCGTTTGTGAACGGCACCGACAGCCTGTCGGCCGAGCCGGCCGTGGCGTTCAGCGCCCCCGGCGATTACGTGGTGCGCCTCACCGTGGACGGCTGCGGGAACCCCGAATGGCAGGAAACCATCACCGTGCTGGCGCCGCCCAGCCTGAGCATTCCCGCCATACCGGACGGGTGCGACCGGCAGCCTTACGTGTACGTGCCCCAGGCCACCATCGGCGGCACAGCGCCCGACGTTGCCTGGACTTTCGAGGGCGGCAGCCCCGCCACCGGCACGGGCCCCAACCCCGGCGCCGTTGCGTTCAGCGGCATCGGCCAGTACGTCGTGTCGGCCACGGTCACCGTGGCGGGCTGCGGCGCGGTCACCCAATCGGACACGTTTTTGATCACCGGCCTGCCGACGATCAGCCTGCAGCCGGTGGCCGACTTGTGCAACAGCGACCCGCCGCTGCAACTCGTGGCTACGCCGGCGGGCAACGGCTGGTCGGGCCCCGGGGTGAGCGCGGGCGGACTGTTCAGCCCGGGCAGCCTGCCGGACAGCCTCCTCAACCGGCCCATCTCCCTGTTTTTTCAAACCGGCACGGGCGACTGTCTGGTGCGCGACACCCTAGTAGTGCAGGTGAACGGCCAGGTGGTGCTGGCCGGGCCGGATCTGTCGCTCTGCCTCGACGCCCCTGCGGCGAACCTCGCGGGCGCGCCGGCCGGCGGCAGCTGGTCGGGCAACGGCGTGACGGCGGCGGGTGTTTTTAACCCCGTGGCGGCCGGCGCGGGACTGCACGGGCTGGTGTACGCCGTGCAGCGCGGCGCCTGCGTGAGCACCGACACGGTGGCGGCGCAGGTGTATGCCCTGCCGACGGTGGCGCTCGACAGCCTGCCCGCCGTCTGCCGGGGCACAGCCATCGACTTCAGCGCAACGTACAGCAGCACCGGCGCGAGCCTGTGCCGCTGGGATTTCGGCGACGGCAGCACGTCCGACACCTGCTCGGCCGTGCACACGTACCCGGCCACCGGCGTCTACCTGGTGCGCCTGACGGTTGAAAACGCCGCCGGCTGCCGCGACACGGCCACCGGCAGCGTGGTGGTGATGCCCGGGCCCACGGCCGCTTTTGTGACCGACCGGACCGAGGGTTGTGCCGACCTGACCGTGCAGATCAACAACCAGATCGGTTCGTACGGGGCCCTGTACATCTGGGATTTTGGGCAGGGGACGCTGGACACCGCGGAGCAGCCGGACCCCGTGGTGTTCGGCACAGGCTGGTACGATACCACCTACACCATCGTGCTGAGGGCCGTGAACCAGTGCGGCGCCGCCACCCAGTCGCAGGTGATCACCGTGCATCCCCTGCCGCAGGCCAACTTCGGCGCCAATTTCAGCAACGGCTGCTCGCCCCTGGAGGTCCATTTCAACAGCACCACGGTCGGGCAGCCCGACTTTTTCAGCTGGTTCATCAACGGCGTCCCGGCAGGCACGGACAGCCAGCTGCCCCAACAGGTTTTTTACGCCAACAACCAGGATTCTACCCACTACATCACGCTGGTGGCCGGCAACGAATGCGGGACGGACACCATCACCCAGTCCATACTGGTGAAAACAAACACGGTAAGGGCCTTTTTCAACACCGACACCCTGAGCGGCTGCCGGCCCCTGCCTGTGCGCCTGACCGATTACAGCACCCCGGGCGCCACCGTGCACTGGGACCTGGGCGACGGCAACCTGGCCACCGGCGACACCGTGCTGCATGTGTACGACCAGCCGGGGCAGTACACCATTCGGGCGTTCGCCGGCAACGGCTGTGGCGCCGACACCACGGCGGTGGCGGTCACGGTGCTGCCCAGCCCCGAGGTGTCGTTCGCGCACACCGCTTTTGGCTGCCAGGGCGATACGCTGTGGCTTCAGAACACGTCGCCGGACCTGGCGGGCAGCGTCTGGCACTTCGGAGACGGCGCCTCGGACTCGACGCGCACCTCGCCGGGACACGTGTACGCCGATACCGGCATGTACACCATTACGCTGACGGGCGTCTCGGCTACCTACGGCTGCACCGCCAGCACCAGCAAGACAATCGAGGTGAAACCCCTGCCCGCGCCGTCGGCCTTCGTGCTGGACAGCTTCGGCTGTCAGCCCTTCACCTTCCGGGCGGTGAACACGAGCAACGGCACGGGCTTTTACGTGTGGGATTTTGGCGACGGTGGGTTTTCCACCGAGTTTTCACCGACGCATACCTTTGCGGAGGCCGGTTTATTTACGGTGCGCCTGGAGATGACCGACCTCTTCGGTTGCACCAACACCTGGTCGTACGCGCCGGTGAACGTGTACCCCCGGCCGGAGGCCCGGTTCGGGTACGACAAAAACGATCTGTGCACCACACCCGCTGTGATCCGGTTCGACAACCAGTCGCTCGACGCCGACAGTTACGTGTGGGACTTCGGTCCGTTTGGCGGCTCCGCATTGGTCCATCCGTCCATCAGCGTGCCGGAGCGCACGACCCTCCGCGTCGGGCTGGTGGCCGCCACGGGCTTTGGATGCCGGGACACGGTGGTGCAGGACCTCGAAGTGTACACGGCGCCCGCGCTCGATTTCGGCGTTGAGGATGCGCGCGGGTGCAGTCCGCTGGCCGTGCTTTTTGAAAATGCCTCCTTCGGGGTAAACCGCTACGCCTGGGATTTCGGCGACGGCAGCACGTCGGGCGAGGCGCAGCCCCTGCACGTGTACGAACAACCGGGCGTGTATCCGGTCACCTTGTACGCGAGTATGGACTCCGTTTGTTTCGATTCCCTGCGCTTCGACAACCTGGCGACGGTGCTGATTTCACCCACCGCCGGGTTCGGTTACGAGGAATTGACGGACACCACCGTCAGCCCGAACGGGATCATTCGCTTTTTGGACATGTCCGTCAACGCCACCCGCTGGCGCTGGGATTTTGGCGACGGCGACAGCTCCAACCTGCAACATCCGGTGCATCGCTACGGGGTGAACGGCCCCAGGATCGTCACCCTGATCGCTGCCAACGGCACCGGCTGCACGGACACGGCGCGGGTGGAGATTGTCCCCGAGGTGTTCGGGGCCCTGTACATACCCAACGCGCTCTCGCCCGACGCCGGCGACCCCGGTGCGCGGTATTTCCAGCCCCGGGGCGCCGGGCTGGCGGAGTTTGAGATCGCCGTTTTTGCGTCCAACGGACAGCGGGTGTGGCATTCCACCCGGCTGGAGAACGGCATGCCGGTGGAGTATTGGGACGGCACGTTCGAGGGCGCCGCGTTGCCGCAGGGGTTGTACTGGTGGAAGGGTAGGGGACGGTACGTGGATGGGCGGTTGTGGCAGGGGATGTCGTATGACGGCAGCCCGGGCCAGACGGAGGGGAAGGTGATGTTGTTGCGGTGAGTTTGGCCGCTTGGCCCAAACACTCAATAGCGTTCACCCACGGTCATACCCGGCGTATGCGCATCGATTTCCGACCGGTCTTCCGGGGTCAGTTCCACCTGAAACGCGCCCAGGTTTTCCTCGAGTCGGTGTATTTTTCGGGTGCCGGGGATGGTGGTAATGTCATCGTTTTGACCCAGTACCCAGGCCAGGGCGATTTGCGCTTTGGTGGCGCCTTTCCTTTGGGCAATGCGTTCGATCGCGTCGACGAACCGCATGTTTTCCCGTATGGCCTCGTCGGTAAATCGCGGATTGTTGAGCCGGAAATCGCCTTTTTCCAGGTCTTCGCGGCTTTTTATGGCGCCGGTGAGGAATCCGCGGCCGAGCGGGCTGTAGGCGACGAAGGTAACGCCCAACGCCCGACAGACGTCGAAAAGTTCCCGCTCCGGCTCCCGGCTCCACAGGGAATACTCCGTTTGCAGGGCGGTTATGGGGTGGACTTTGTGCGCCTTCCGCAACGTTTCCGGATCAACCTCGGACAGCCCGAGGTGCTTCACTTTTCCCTGCCTGACCAGATCGGACATGGCGCCCACAATGTCTTCGATCGGCACGGCGGGGTCTTTTCGATGCATGTAGTACAGATCAATGGCTTCGGTTCCCAGGTTTGAAAGGCTTTGGTCGCAGGCCTGCCGGATGTATTCCGGCTTCCCGTTTATCCCCAAAAATTCTCCGTTGGGTCCGCGCATAATGGCGAATTTGGTGGCCAGAACGACCTTGTCCCAGCGCCCTTTAAACGCCCTGCCCAGCAATCGTTCATTTTCGCCGCTGCCGTACATGTCGGCGGTGTCGAAGAAGTTGACGCCCAGTTCGAGGGATTTATGCAGGGTTTTGATGGATTCCTCCTCGTTAAATGATCCGTAAAATTCCGACATGCCCATGCAGCCCAGGCCCATTCGATTGACGTGGAGCGCGCTGTGTCCCAAGGTGGTTGTTTGTTTCATGGTATTTTTCTGGTTTGTTTATGTTGCCGGTTATGCAGGTGATGCTTGATCATCCTGCAGGTATTGTTGCGGAATGGTTGTCGCATTGCCATCCCGATGGGCGCGGTAATGCGGGGACATGATTTCAATCCCCCGTTCATTGCAAACATCCTGAATGTTTTGGTGCAAAAGTGAATAAATGTAAGCCTGCCGGTTGGGCTCCATCGAGTAGGCGTTCAATTGGTACGACACGTAAAAATCGTCGAGACTGGTTTGCAAAACAAAAGGCAAGGGCTCCTTTAAAATCAGATCGGTTCGCAATGCCGCGTCAATCAATGCCTGATGCATCTTCTTCCAGGGAACATCATAGCCAATGGTTACGGTTGTGTACAAAATGATGCCATCGGTTTTCTTTGACGTATTGTAATTGATCACATTGGAAGATAAAATATTGGAATTGGGAATGGTAATGAATTCATTTTTTGTTGTTTTTATTCTGGTGACGAAAGGTGTTTTCTCCACAACGTCGCCCATGATATCCCCAACTTTTATTCGGTCGCCCAGTTGAAACGGTCGCATGTAAGTCATGACGAGGCCTGCAACCACATTGCCGACCACAGAAGAGGAGCCGAGCGAAAATACGATCCCCAAAAAGACAGATACACCTTGAAATACCGGCGAGTCGGATCCGGGTAAATAGGGGAAAATGACAATAAACATAAAGGTATAAATCAGAAAACGGACAATATTGAATGTCGGTTTCGCCCAATCAGGGTAAAACCCGGCCAGTTTAAGCTTGCCATGCTCAATTTCGCGGGATAGGTAGTGCAAAAACCGGACTACATACCGGGTAATGAAAACAATGACAATAATGGCGAACAGATTGGGTAAATAGTTTACAAACGCCAACCAAATCTGCTTTGCCGGTTCAAAAATGTATCCAAACAAGGTTTCTGCCAGGCGCTGTGTCGGCGGAAAAATACTGAATAGCATGGGAATGGTAATGTAAAGCTGTAACAGAATTACAAATCCGCGCAATAATTTAGAGAATCCCAATACCGCCTTTACGCCCTTTTCCGCATCCAGAAAATGGTAATCTCTTATTTTAATGCCCTTTATTGCTTTCCCTTTTTGTTCGACTATATATTTATCCACTTTTCTTTTGAAAAAAATATTTACCAGCACAATAAGGATGATTTGAATCGCAATGATTAAGGCAGCCGATCCAATTTGCTTTAAAACAGTCAATGTGCTAATATTCTTTTTAAATACATTTAAATCATTGGTAATTATTTTTTTATACTCATTCGCTATGTCGGTCTTCGGTTTTCCATACCACATCTCATCGTATTCCGTTACACTTATCAGTATTTTTTCTTTGTAAACAACATCTACCGTTTGGCCATAATCAATAATATTCAGCGAATCGGTTTTCAATGAGAAGTGTTTGTATAAATACTGTAACCTTTTGGTGATGAGCTCGGCTCTTTCTTCCGGTTCAATTTTTCCTATTTTAGTGTACACATAAAAAATGGTGTCTTCATAGGGGGCAACCGGATAGCCAGTTACAATTTTCTTCAGTGAATCAATCTCATTTGCCATGAAGACCCTGTTCAAGGAGTCTTTTTGTTTCAGCTCCAGCAATTGTTTTTCGAGTTCCTTTCTTTTGGTTACTTCATAATTTTGCAATTCACCAAGCTGGTTTTGCAGCGCCAATCTTTGAAATGAATCGATAATGCGCAGGGAGTCTGATTTTTTTATCAAAAGCAGGGTTTCATCCAGCTTTTTAATGGTGTCTGTTTGTGCCGAAACACTTGCACACAGCGCCCAGAGCGCCAGCATGGCGATTTTTTTCCTGAACATGTCTTTTGTTGATTTTAATACGTCCGGCTTTTGAGCAAAGATAAACAAGTCAGTTGAATGACACCACAAATCCTTATCTTTACGCCGTAGCCTTTCCCCATTAATCGCGTCTCAAGGTCTCATGAAAAGCCTTTGCACACCGACCTTGACCGATTTCGCATGCGATTTCTCCTCCTGTTGTTCTCCGGCATCCTGCTTCTCCCCACCCTGCGCGCCCAGCCGGCCTGCGTACGCGACGTGTGCTGCTGCGACGACGTGACCAACCTGGGTGTGCCTTCCGGCACGTTTCAGGACTCGCCCCTGGTGTCGCCCGGCACCCTGCGCACCTTCTTCACCGGTGAGCAGTATGCCTCCTGGACCGTGGTGAACGGCACCTTCGACCTCAAGGGCCCCAACTATTTCAACCTGGCCCAGGGCAACCCCAATGGCAAGAGCCAGTTCATCGACCTGAACGGCCAAAGCCCGGGGGTGATCGCCACCACGATCACCGGCATGACGCCGGGGCTCACCTACACCCTCGTGCTCTGGTACGCCCTCAACCCCGCCGCCGACACTGCCGGCTGCACCCTTACGGTCGCCGGCGGCGCTTGGGTGAACGACTACTGGATCGCCACCAACCCCGGCAACGTCCTCTGGCTCGAGCGCTGTTTCACCTTCGTCGCCCAGGCGCCCGACGCCGAACTGCGCCTCACCGGCGATGGCCAGTACCACCCCATGGCCGGCATGCTGCTCGACGACATCGCCCTGTGGGCCTGCCCTGTAGACACCATCAGCCCCCAGATCACCGCCTTTCCCGTGTCGCCCCTCGTGCTGGAATGCAGTGACACGCTGCCCGGTACTGATTATCCGCCAAGTGCCGACAACTGCTCCAACCCCGTGGCGCCCACCTTTTTCTCCGAGCAGATGACGCCCGACACCTGTATGTATACCCTGTTGCGCACCTGGGTGGTCTCCGACGCCTGCGGCAACACGGCCACCGCTACCCAGGAGATACGGGTGCAGGACACCCAGGCGCCGGTGTTCGACAAACTGCCCGCGAACCTGACCGTGGCTTGTGGCGACGACTATCCGGCCCTGTTCGCCCAGTGGCTCAACAACCACGGCAACGGATCGGCCACTGACAACTGCTCGCCCCAGCTGACCTGGTCGGCCGCTTTCAACCTGCCACCCGACGGGGCCTGCACTGCCACCCTGGTGACCTTCACCGTCGCCGACAACTGCGGAAACGCTCAAACGGCCCAGGCATCGTTCATCATTGAAGACATCACGCCGCCGCAAATGACCCGTCCGGCCCAAAACGACACGGTGTTCTGCACCGACGCCGGTGCCGCCGCTCTGGCCGCCTGGCTATCCGTCAACGGCGGGGCCCAGGCGACCGACCCCTGCGGCGCCCTGACCTGGTCGAATGATTTCAGCGGCGCCGACTCCACCGCCCTGGTCACGGAAGTGACATTCACCGCCACCGACGCCTGCGGGAACAGTACGTCTTCCACTGCTTTTTTCCACCAGCCGTTTGTGTCCGACACCGTGCGCCTGTTTGATGACACCTGCGACCCGGCGCTGGCGGGCAGCGACACCGCCAAAACCTTCCTGGGCAATTGTGAAACGGTGACCGTGCTCACCACCATCCTGCTGCCCAGCAACACCACCAACCTCAACGCGCTCACCTGCCTGCCCGACAGTGTGGGCATTTACGTGCAGTCGCTCACCAACCAGTACGGCTGCGACAGCACGGTGATCACCGATGTGTCCCTGGCGCCCTTGCCCATCGTGTCCGTCGTGGTGTCCGATTTCCTGGGTTACGGCGTCTCCTGTTTTGGCAGTGCCGATGGCAGCGCCACGGCCTCCACCGCCGGCGTGGCGCCATTCGCGTACGCGTGGTCGCAGGGCGATGGCCCGGGGTCCGTAGCCGGCAACCTGGCGGCTGGCGCCTACACGGTAACGGTGACGGACGCCAACGGCTGCCGCGACACCACCGCCTTCGAGGTCACAGCGCCGTCACCGCTCGATGCCCAGCTGACCATCACCGAGCTCGATTGTGTGAACAACCCCACTGGCAGCATCGCCGTGGCGGCCTCGGGGGGCGTCGACCCGTATCAGTATGCGCTGGAAAACGGCGGCTTGCAGTCCGACAGCCTGTTTGCCGGACTGCAAGCCGGCACGTACGAAGTAAGCACTGAAGACGCCAACGGGTGCCTGCTCACGGTGCCTGCCTTCATCCCGGAACTGGTGCCGGTGCTGGTTGACCTGGGACCCGACCGCTCCATTGAACTCGGCGACGAGATCCTGCTCGGCGCCACCCTCAACCATCCGCCCGATGTGCTCACCTCGGTCGTCTGGACGCCCGCCGACACCGCCATTTGTCCGCTGTGCCTCACCCGGCGTGTGGCGCCCGCCGTGACCACTACGTATCTCATCCGGGTGCAGGACAACAAGGGGTGCGTATCCGCCGACAGCCTGGTGGTGGCGGTCGTTCGCCAGATTCGTGTATTCGTACCCAATGCTTTTTCACCCGATGACGACGGCCTGGGCGATGAATTCCTGCTGTTTGCCAAGCCCGGACAGGTGCAGACCGTCAAAAACCTGACCGTATACGATCGCTGGGGCAATCAGGTGTTCCAACGGCAAAACATTGAACCCAACGACCCGCTGAGCGGTTGGGACGGTAAAACCAACGGCGAAAAAATGAACCCGGGCGTCTTCATGTGGTACGCCGAGGTGCTGTTCAGAGACGGCACCATTGAATGGTTTACCGGGGACGTGACCCTGGTGCGGTAGTCGAATGCGGAATGCGGAATGCAGAATGCGGAATAAATTAGCGCTTGGCTTTACAGTTGACTTAGCGACAAGCTATTCGGACAGCCAAGGGCTACCTTATTCCGCATTCTGCATTCCGAATTCCGCATTCGTCAAGACGCGTAGGGCGAGTCATACCCCAGAATGCTCAGCATGGAGTCGGCATCCTGCTCCTGAAACACCTCCCAGTCGGTGAATTCGCCGTAGTAGTTTTTATCGATCAGGATGTGCTTTGGTGCGGGCAGGAGACAGTGTTTGAGTCCGCCGTAGCCACTGAGGGATTCCTGATAGGCGCCGGTGTGAAAAAAGCCGAGGTAAAGCGGTTCGTCGGTTTTTTCGTCGTAAATCGGCAGGTAGACCTGGTTGATGTGGGCTTCGGAGTTGTAGTAGTCGGCGTTGTCGCAGCTGATGCCGCCGATGTTCACCTTATCGTACGGTTTATCCCAGTGGTTGATGGGCAGCAGGATAAACCGCTCCTTGATGCCCCAGGAGTCGGGCAGCGTGTTGATGAGCGAGTTATCTAGCATGTACCATTGTTCGGCGTCGTTTTGTTGTTTTTTGCCGATGACGGAGAAGATGGCAGCGCCGCTTTCGCCCACGGTGTACTTCCCGAATTCGGTGTAGATGTCCGGTTCGGGCACGCCCTCATCGTCGCATTGTTCTTTGATGAGGCGGACGATCTCGTTGATCATGTACGGGTAGTCGTATTCGAACCCGAGGGAGTTCCGGATGGGCATGCCACCGCCGATGTTTAGGCCGGACAAGGTGGGGCACACTTTGCGGAGCTGGCAGTAGGTTTTGATGCCCTTTTTAAGTTCGCTCCAGTAATACAGGGTGTCTTTGATGCCGGTGTCGACAAAAAAGTGCAGAAGTTTAAGCTCGAATTTGGGGTTTTCGGCGATCTTGTCCCGGTAGAAAGACAGCACTTCGCTTTGCCGGATTCCCAGGCGGGATGTGTAAAATTCAAAATTCGGTTCCTCCTCCGTAGCCATACGGATGCCAATATTCACCTTGCCTGTTTTGATCAGGGCATCATAGGCATCGATCTCCTGGGGGTTGTCGCACACCGGAATGGTGTTGACGAACCCTTCGTTGATCAGGCGCGCCACGCGTTCCAGATAGGCTTTGGGTTTGAATCCGTTATGGATAATGGTTGTTTGCTTGTTGATTTTGCCCAGTTTGTACAGGCGCCAGATCAGGTCGATGTCGAAAGCGGAAGATGTTTCGAGTTGGGTTCCGTTCTCCAACACTTCGTTGAGGACGAATGCGAAGTGGGAGCTTTTGGTGCAATAGCAATACACATATTTGCCGTTGTAATTGTAGCGCTGTATGGCGTCGCGAAACAACTTGCGGGCAAACTGGATTTTTTCCCCGATTTTGGGTAAAAATGTAAGCTTCAGCGGGGAGCCATACTTATGAATGAGCTCGTAAATATCGATCTCGTTGAATAACAAATGGCCATTGTGCAGCCGGAACCCATCTTGCGGAAAGTCAAAGGTTTGATCGACGAGATCGTAATACGTGTTTTTCATGTAAGGTAAGGGATGCGTAGATTAATGAAACCTGTCTGATGCGGTCAACCGATGGCTTTGATCCCCGGCAGTTCCTTTCCTTCCAGGTATTCGAGCATGGCCCCGCCCCCGGTGGACACGAAGGAGACCGCATCGGTGAGGCCCAGCTGATTGACGGCAGCCACAGAATCGCCACCGCCTACGAGGGAGAATGCACCTTTCCCGGTGGCTTGGGCAACCGCTTCGGCGATGGCCTTGGTCCCTGCAGCAAAGGCGGGCATTTCAAAAACGCCCATAGGGCCGTTCCAGATGATGGTTTTGGCGCGGCCAATGGCCTCCGAAAAGGCTTTGATGGCTTCCGGCCCAATGTCGAGCCCCATCCATCCGTCGGGGATATCATTGCTCGGGGCTGTTTTCAGGGCGGCATCTGCAGCAAACTTGTCCCCGCAGATCGAGTCCGCCGGCAGGAGCACTTCTACCCCCCTGGCCTTTGCTTTATCCAGAAAGGATTTGGCCGTGTCCAGCCGTTCTGTTTCGAGCAAGGAGTTGCCGATGTTGCCGCCCCGGGCTTTGAAAAAGGTGTAGGCCATGCCTCCGCCGATGATAATGATGTCGGCCGAGTCGAGGAACTTTTCCAGGAGCAGTATTTTATCGCTCACCTTGGCGCCCCCGGTGATGGCGCACACGGGCTTGTCGGCGCCGTGTAGCACCTTGTTGGCGTTGGTGATTTCGCGTTCCATGAGGAAGCCGAACGCTTTTTGCCCGGGCTCAAAGAATCGGGCGACCACGGTGGTGCTGGCGTGGGCGCGGTGTGCTGTTCCGAACGCATCATTGATGTATACCTCCCCGTGACGGGCGAGTTTCTCGGCAAAATCTTCGTCGCCGGCTTCTTCTTCCGGGTGAAAACGGGTGTTTTCCAGCAGCAGGACGTCGCCCGGACTTAGGGCAGCGGAGAGCAGGTTGGGTATCTCGTCCACACAGTCGGCGGCAAACTTCACCGGGCGCCCCAACAACGTTTCCAGGTGGGGCACCAGATGGCGCAGGGTAAACTTCTCCCGGTTGATGCTGCCGTCGGCGTTCAGTTTCTCCAGCGGACGGCCCAGGTGCGACATGAGGACGACCGAGCCGCCCTGATCAAGCACGTACTGGATGGTGGGTAACGCCTCGCGAATGCGGGTGTCGTCGGTGATCTGGTATTGCTTGTCCAGCGGCACGTTAAAATCCACGCGGATGAGGACGCGCTGGTTCGAGAGGTTGATGGTTTGCAGACGGTTCATGGTTGGCATTTTTTGGATGTCCCACGGCTAAAGCTGTGGATTAATGTCCCACGGCTAAAGGGTGAGTATGGACGTCCCACGGCTAAAGCCGTGGGTTAATTTTTCGAGAGCATCAGCGCCCGCCACCCATCAGCCCACGGCTTTAGCCGTGGGGTACCGGGTGCGGGGCGCCGGGCATGGAGCGCCGGGCATGAGGCGCCATATGGGGCGTGGGATATATATGCCATGTAACACAAGACAAAGGAAGCCCCACGCCCCATTCCATTACACCATGGCCGCCATTTGCGCCAGTCGGGCCGAGTACCCGGCCTCATTGTCGTACCAGCCGACGATGCGGCAGGTGTTTCCGTTCACCTGGGTAAGCAGGGAGTCAAAAACGACGGAGTGGGTATTGCGGACGATATCGCTGCTGACGATCTCGTCGGTGCAGTATTCCATAATGCCCTTCAGGTGGCTTTCGGCGGCAGCTTTGAATGCGGCATTGATCTCATCGACGCTGGCTGTTTTTTTGATCATGGCCACCACGTCGGTTACCGAACCGGTAGCGACTGGGATGCGCATGGAATGGGCGGCAATCCTTCCTTTCAGGTGGGGCGCCACGAGCACCACCGCTTTGGCGGCGCCGGTGCTGGTGGGCACAATGTTTTGGGCAGCGGCGCGGGCGCGGCGCAAATCGCGGTGCGGGCCGTCCTGCAGGTTTTGGTCGGCCGTGTAGGCGTGAATGGTGTTCATGAAAAACTGCTCCACCCCGAACGCCTGATCAAGCGTCATAATCATGGGCACCAGGCAGTTGGTGGTGCAGGAAGCGTTGGAGATGATGGTGTCCGCAGCGGTAATCTTGTCGTGGTTGGCGCCGATCACGAAGGTGGGCACGTCGTCGGCTTTGGGCGGAGCGGACAATACCACGCGTTTGGCGCCTGCCTGCAGGTGTAAGCCCGCTTTTTCTTTGTCCAGAAAGATGCCGGTGCATTCGAGTACCACATCGACACCGAGGCTTCCCCACGGGCATTCGGCGGGATTCTTTATGGCGGTGGCCAGAATCTTTTGGCCGTTTACCATCAGGTGCTCGTCGGTGGCAGACACCTCGCCTTCGAACCTGCCGTGCATCGTGTCGTACTTGAGCAGGTGGGCGAGGGTAGCGTTGTCGGTCAGGTCGTTGATGGCAACCACCTCTACGTTGCTGTCTTTGATCAGGTTACGGAACGTCAGTCGTCCGATGCGTCCAAAGCCGTTGATGGCAATGCGTTTTTTAGCCATTTTGATCGTAATTGTTGAGTTGAATTCGAAAGGGTTTTCGGGTCAAAGGTATGCTTTTCGCAGGATTCGCTTACTGTCCGGTCACTTCTTCTTTAACCACTTTTCCGGAAATGACCAGCGGCACGCCGTTCTTAGGATCGAAGGTGGTGAGTACCGATACAATTTTATAAAAAGGTCCTGCAATCAGGGCGTCGTATTCGACTGTAATGACCCCGACCTGTCCGGGTTCAATGGGCTCTTTGGGCCAGTTGGTGGCGGTGCAGTGGCAACTGGTGCGCACCCAATTGATGTACATGGGCTCAGAACTGATGTTCTTGAAAGGAAATTCAGCCACCTTGGGCTTGCCAAAAGGAATATCCCCCAGGCTCGCCTGTCGGGCAAGCCATTCCACTTTGCCGGCATTGAGGGTGTGGTCCACGGCCTTGACTTCCTGGGCAAAGGCAGGCGTAAAGGACGCCGCCAGCAACAGCAGGGAAATGAGCGATTTTTTCATGGAAGAATTTTTTTTGATGTGATAACGCAGCGCCCACCTGAATTATTCCGGATCCGCTGCGGTTTCTCTTAAAAATAAAGGTGAAAACACAGCGCCCCCCGGATATATCCCGGAGGGCGCCTGCGTATTTGGAACCAATATGCCAATCGGAGGAATTAACGCTGGAATACCACGATTTCCTGATGAACATGGGCCCCGCTGCGCACCTGTAACAGGTAAGGGCCGGCCGTAAGCTCGGGGTAGCTGAACCGATGGCGCAGGTAACCGTTGTTCAGACCCACCACATCGCGCACGATTAATTGTCCGAGTTTGTTCAGCAAGATGAACTCCACTTCGTCGGCATCCTGGGTGCTGAATTCCACCGTAAAATCGCCCGTCGTCGGGTTCGGGAACAGCTTGAACCCGGTCAGCCAGGTCGCTTCATTGGTGCCGACAAAGATGACCTGCACCATTTGCTCCAGGGTAGATGCACCGCATTCATTGGTTGCGGTCAGGCTGACGGTGTAGGTGCCGGGCAGGGCGTAGGTGTGCGTGGGGTTGGCCTCGGTGCTGGTCTTGCCATCGCCGAAGTTCCACAGGTAGCTGCCGGCATTTTGCGATCCGTTGGTAAAGGTCACGGTAGCCTGGCTGGTCGAGTAGCTGAACTGAACCGTGGGGAAAGTTTGCACCGTAATCATGTTATTGAACATCATGGTGTCTGCCCCAAATTGGTTGGTGACGATCAGCGTGACGTCGTAAACGCCCGCTTTGGTGTAGCTCACCGACGGGTTTTGTTCCTTGGACGTAGCCGGATTGCCGCCTTCAAAAGTCCAGCTCCAGGAGTCCGGGTTTCCGGCCGACTGGTCAGTGAACTGAACGTTAAATGGTATGCAGCCGTTGGCGCTGCTTGCGTTAAAGGCAGCCAGGGGCGCCGCGCCGCTGATCTCGATCTGTTGCGTGAACTGCTGCTGCCCGCACGCATTGGTGGCCGTAAGCACCACCGTGTACGGACCCGGTGCGCCGTAGGTATGCGTCGGATCTGTCTCACTGCTGGTGTTGCCGTCGCCGAAATCCCATGAATACTGGGTGGCGTTGCTGGAGGTGTTGGCAAACACCACGCTCACTCCTGCGTACTGGAAGCTAAAGCCGGCGGTGGGCAGTCCGTTCACGACCACGGTATCCGTCATTTGGCTGCTGCCGGCAGCGTTGGTGACCGTGAGCCGGACGAGATAGACGCCAGGTGTGTTCCAGGTAGCGGACGGGTTTTGCTCGGTAGAACTGGACGGCGTGCCGTTCTCGAAGGTCCATGCGTAGCTGGTAGCGTTTGCGCTGGATGTGTTGTTAAACTGAATGGTAAGGGGCGCACAGCCGCTGTTGCCGTTCATGGTAAAGCCCGCTGTCGGCGGTGTGGTGATGGTCACCACCTGGCTGGTCGTGTCGTTGCCGCAGGCGTTGGCGGCGATCAGTGTAATGGTGTACACACCGTCTGACGCATAGCTGTGCGTCGGATTGGCATTGTTGGACGTGTTGCCGTCGCCAAACAGCCACAGGTAGCTTGATGCGCCGCTCGATGTGTTGCTCAGGGTCACGTTGGCGCCGCTCACACTGGTCGAAAAGCCGGCACCGGGTACGGTTCCTGCGTTGATGTAGTTCAGCAGGGTCGTTGTATCGCTGCCGACGCCGTTGGTGGCGATGAGCGTCACGCTGTACGTGCCGGGTGTGTTGTACACCACGGTGGGGTTGGTCTGGGTGGAGGAGGCGGGTGTGCCGCCCGGGAACGACCAGTTGAAGCTGGTGGCGTTGGGCGAAGAGAGGTTGTTGAACTGCACCGTCAGCGCCACGCAACCGCTGGTCACATTGGCCGAAAAAGCGGCATTCGGCGCCGTCAGAATGGCCACCTGCTGGGTGAATGTGTTGGTTCCGCAGCTGTTGGTGGCCGTGAGCGTCACGGTGTAGGTGCCGTCGTTGGTGTAGGTGTGCGTCGGATTGGCCTGCGTGCTGCTCTGCCCGTCGCCGAATGTCCAGTTATAGCTCGTAGCGCCGGTGGACGTATTCGTGAAGCTGACCGTTGCGCCGTTGGTAATGCTGGTAAATCCGGCTGCCGGTACGGTGTTCACGGTGATGTAGTTGGTCAGCGTGGTCGTATCGCTGCCGGCGGCATTGGTGGCGATAAGCGTCACGCTGTACGTGCCCGGCGTGTTGTACACCACGGTGGGGTTGGTCTGGGTGGACGAGGCGGGTGTGCCGCCCGGGAACGACCAGTTGAAGCTGGTGGCATTGGGCGAAGAGAGGTTGTTGAACTGCACCGTGAGGGGTGCGCAACCGCTGGTCACATTGGCCGAGAACCCGGCGTTGGGCAGGGTGACGATCACCACCTGCTGGGTGAAGGTGTTGGTTCCGCAGGTGTTGGTGGCCACCAGTGTCACGGTGTAGGTGCCGTCGTTGGTGTAGGTGTGCGTCGGATTGGCCTGGGTGCTGCTCTGCCCGTCGCCGAACGTCCAGTTGTAGCTCGTGGCGCCGGTGGAAGTATTGGTAAAGTTGACCGTGGCGCCGTTGATACTGCTGGTGAAACCCGCCGCCGGCACGGTGTTTACGGTGATGTAGTTGGTCAGCGTGGTTGTATCGCTGCCGGCGGCATTGGTGGCGATAAGCGTCACGCTGTACGTGCCCGGCGTATTGTACACCACGGCGGGGTTGGTCTGGGTAGACGTGGCGGGTGTTCCGCCCGGGAACGACCAGTTGAAGCTGGTGGCATTGGGCGATGACAGGTTGTTGAACTGCACCGTAAGGGGTGCGCAACCGCTGGTCACATTGGCCGAGAACCCGGCATTGGGCAGGGTGACGATCACCACTTGCTGGGTGAAAGTGTCGTTGCCGCAGGTATTGGTGGCGATGAGCCGCACGGTGTAGGTGCCGTCGCTGGTGTAGGTATGCGTCGGGTTGGTTTGTGTGCTGCTCTGCCCGTCGCCAAACGTCCAGTTGTAACTCGTAGCGTCGGTGGAGGTATTCGTGAAACTGACTGTGGCGCCGTTGATGCTGCTGGTGAATCCGGCATCCGGTGTTCCGTTGACGGTCACCAGGTCGTTCAGCGTAGTGGTGTCCACGCCGCCAGGCCCATAGGCGATCAGGGTTACGTCGTAGTCTCCGGGGGTGTTGTAGGTCACCTGAATCGTATCCGAAGTGCCCGTGGACGGTGTGCCGCCGGGCAGTTGCCAGCGGATGCTGTCCACATTGCCAACGGTGAGGTTGATGAGTTCAACCGTCAGCGGCGCACATCCGATGGTATCCCCGGCGGAGAATGAAGCGGAAGGAGGTGGAATGAGGCTGATTACCTGCGTGAACGTGTCCGGCCCGCAAGCATTCGTAGCTGTCAGGGTCACGGTGTATGTGCCGCCCACGGCATAGGTATGCACGGGGCTGGTGAGGGTGCTGGTGTCGCCGTCGCCAAATTCCCAAAGGTAGGTATTGCCGGCGCCGGCGGTCAGGTTGGTGAAGGTAACGGTGTTGCCGTTGGCGCTGGAGGTAAAGTTGGTATTAGGGATGGTGCCTACCGTAATGTAGTTGGTACGGGTGATGGCGTTTGACCCCTGGCTGTTGAAAACGGTCAGGGTCACCGTGTAAGTACCTGGCAGATTGTACGTCACGTTGGGGTTTTCCTGGTTGGAGGAACTGGGGCTGCCGCCTGGAAACTGCCATAGAAAGCTGGTGGCGTTTTGCGACGACTGGTTAACGAACTGGACATCCAGCGGGGCGCAACCGTCGGTCGGCAGGGCCACAAACTGCGCCGTTGGGGCTGTATTGACCAGCAAGGTTTTTACAGAAGAGCCGCAGATACCGGTTACCGTGAGGGTCACGGTGTAGATACCGCCAAAATCGTACGTATGCACCGGGTCTTCTTCCACACTGACATTCCCGTCGCCGAATTCCCAAAAATAGGAAACGCCGGTAGCAGGCGTGCTGGTATTGTTGAACGTAACGGTCAGGTTGGAAACACTGGCGGTGAAATTGGCTACCGGTTTGGGCTCAATCACAATCTGTTTGGTCAGGGTGCTGCTGCTTGCACCCGGCTTGGTGACGGTCAGCGTCACATTGTAGGTGCCCGGGTTGGCCCACTGCACTACAGGATTTTGCTGGGTTGAGGTGCCCGGCGAACCACCCTGAAAGGTCCATTGCCAGCCGGTGGGGCTGCCCAGCGATTGGTCGTCGAACTGGATGGGGGTGTCTTCGCAGGACGGGTTGGGGCTCCAGTCGAAATTGGAGGCCAGCGGCGGCCCGGAATTGCAGGGAGACAGGCAGCCGTTATTGATCAGCGGCTGTACAAAATTGTTGAAAGAATTGATGGATGCGTTGCTCCAGGTGCTTGATGTGCTCACGAACGGGCACATGATGAAAGTGGGCGGACAGTTGTCGTGCTGCATGCTGAAATTGTGCCCGATCTCGTGGGAGGTGAGGCAGCGCAGGAGGTTGCTGTTGGAGCTAAAATCCTGCAAAACGTGATATTTCAGGCTGTTACAAACGCCGTTCAAGTACGCAATGCCGATGGTGCCGCCGTCCAGATCACGGTTGGTCCACAATTCACCCAGGTCAAAACTGACGCCGAAGCCGCCGCTCTGACCCCAGTTTCGAAAGCTGCCCAGCAGGGTGCCGGCATTGGTGGAGCTGGTCCAGGGGTCGGCGCCGCTGGGAAAAAACTGGGTGACGATGTTGAATTCGATGTCATGGTTGAAGCTGCCGGTATAATCGCCTTCCACGTCGTTGATCACGGCAACGTTGTGGGCCTCCACGCCGCTTGGGCTGCCATATTTGGTAATCATCAGGTTGTCGGAGGCGATGGCCAGTTCCAGTTCGTAACAGGCCAGCCCGGCGCCTTTTTCCTGCACTTTTTCCTCCGCAGCGTGCAGGTATTGTTCGTATATTTTACCCTCTTCGACCACCGCGCAGGTGCCGCCATGGTCGTCGAGTACCGCGCTTTCCGGGTACACCACAAAAAGGTCCATGTCGGCGCCTTTCACCAGATCGCGCAGCGGCTGGATGCACCAGCGCTCCTGAGCGTCCTTGACGTACCCGTGCATAAAATCGTCGGCAAAGGTGAGCCGCACTTGCGCCTGGGACTGGTTTTCCGTACCCTGCCAGGTGGTGGGGCGGGGGGTCGAGACCGTGTATGCGCCACCGGCATTGCCCATACGCACCGTATAGTGATCCGGCAATATGCGGCTGGGCACCAGCGCCATTTCCCAGCGCCTGTTGTGCAACTGGAGCGTGAGCAGTCCACCATTCGGCCGTTGCCGGAAATACTGATCGATGGCGTCGGCGTCAATACGATAAACTTCATATTGCGTCATGACGGCGTCCAGTTCGGGCGCAGTGTAGCCACCCTGAAGCTGACCGTCAAATCGTTGTGAAAATAAAACACCTAAAGGAAAGAGCAGGATTGACACGAGCAACCCAACAGAGCGTACGGGAATGGACATCTGATGATTCGTTTTGACCTATTGAAAAGACAGAATGATGCAAAAACGCAGCGCGAAAATACAATACTTACCAAATAAAAAACGGAGGTCTCACTAAATTGTCTTCTTTTGACATATATGCGCTCCATGCGCAGATTGCATCCTCCCGGAAACGCGCGCTGCACAATGCCGGTGAAAATTAAAGCCAAGTAGGCGTACCTTTGACGCGCACAGTAAAGCACAACACGACACATGTTTTTTCGAATCGTTCCATTTGTCTTTTTGTTTATTCTCCTGCCGGGGATGGTTTTACGCGCACAATCCTTTCAGAACAACGCCAATACGACGGAAAAAAGCACTCCGTTCTGGGATAATGTCTGGTGGGGGCTCGGTCCCAACCTCGGCTTTTCCAGCGCCAACGGCAGCAGCACCTTCGGAATCGGGGTGTTCGGACAGGCCGGTTACAAGTTTTCGCCCATGATCTCCTTCGGGCCCCGGATGAGTATTTTTTACAACTCCGTGAAATATGTCGGTTACAAAAACCTCAACCTGTTCAACGTAGAACTCGGCGGATTTTTACGGGCGAAAGTGTGGCGCAGCATTTTCCTACAGGGCGACCTGTCCAACACTTGGAAAGAGCAGCCCGGGGAACCCGCCGGCAACAACACCATTTCCAAGTACAAAACCCAGCGATTCAACCAGTGGATCGGCGGAGGCTGGAACGGCGGCAATGGTAAGGTGGGAACCGAGCTCAGCTACCATTACAACATCGCCATCGCCAACGACCTTGATGCCTACGAAGCACCCTGGGAATTCCGGTTTATGATCACCTGGAAATTTTGATCCTCCATCCATCCAACAGCTAAACTCTACACAATGGCCAATCAAAAAATTCTTGACATCCTCGGCGACAAAGCCGGCTACCTGCTGGAACACACCAGCAAGACCATCGATAAGTCCGCACTTTTCAGCCCGTCGCCGAACCACATCGAGGAGGTGTGGTACCACAGCGACCGCAACCCGCAGACCTTGCGCAGCCTGCAACAAATACTCGGTCATGGCCGGCTGGCCAATACCGGATACGTCAGCATCCTTCCGGTAGACCAGGGCATCGAACACAGCGCCGGCGCCTCCTTTGCCCCCAATCCGGCGTTTTTTGACCCGGAAAACATCATCAAACTGGCCATTGAAGGAGGCTGCAACGCGGTGGCCTCCACATTCGGCGTGCTGAGCATCCTGGCCCGCAAGTACGCACACCGCATTCCCTTTGTGGTCAAAATCAACCACAACGAGTTCCTGTCCTACCCAAACCGCTATGATCAGGTCATGTTCGGCAACGTGGAAGACGCGTGGAACATGGGGGCCGTAGCCGTCGGCGCAACCATCTACTTCGGATCCGAAGAGAGCAGCCGCCAGATCCAGGAGGTCAGCGAAGCATTCGAGCGCGCCCACGAACTGGGCATGGCCACCATCCTTTGGTGCTACACCCGCAACAATGCATTCAAGGTAGACGGCGTGGATTACCACACCAGCGCCGACCTCACCGGACAGGCCAACCACCTGGGCGTCACCATTAAGGCCGACATCATCAAACAAAAGCTGCCCACCAACAACGGCGGCTACAACGCCACCAAACACGGAAAAACCCACCCGAAGGTGTACAGCGAGCTGACCTCCGACCACCCCATTGACCTCACCCGCTACCAGGTGGCCAACTGCTACATGGGGCGTGTGGGCCTCATCAACTCCGGCGGGGAGTCCAAAGGCGCGTCCGACCTTCAGGATGCCGTGGTTACCGCCGTGGTCAATAAACGCGCCGGTGGCATGGGCCTCATTTCCGGCCGTAAAGCCTTCCAGCGACCCATGGCCGAAGGCGCGGCACTGCTGCACGCCATCCAGGATGTCTACCTGGATCAATCGATTACCCTGGCATAAGCCCACTTTGTGCCCCTCTGCGAGCCCTCTGTGTCCTCTGCGGTTTGTTTTTTTTAAAGGAACCGCAGAGGACACAGCGGGTTCACAGAGGGGCGCGGATGTAGTGTCTCGGAACTTTTTGGGTGACCACCCTTGTTAACAACCACATGCAACTGATCGAATCCATTCAATCCCAGGTAAGCAAAGCCGTCGAAGCGCTTTACCAATCAACCGTACCTTCCGAATCGGTTTTGGTCAACACCACGCCTCCGGAATTCGCCGGTCAATATTCGGTGGTGGTATTCCCGTTTGTCAAACTGGCCGGCAAGGCGCCCGACGCCGTGGCCAACGAAATTGGCGCGCACCTGCTTGCACAAGTTTCTGAAATAAACGCGTTTAACGTAGTAAAGGGTTTTTTAAACCTGGAAATAGACAGTGCATACTGGCATGCTTTTTTGCAAAAAAACGTCGGGAATGCCCATTACGGCCGCCAGCCCAACCGCAGGGAAAAGGTAATGGTCGAATACTCCTCGCCCAACACCAACAAGCCCTTGCACCTCGGACACATCCGCAACATCCTCCTGGGCTGGTCGTGCAGCCAGATATTGGAGGCGGCCGGTTACGACGTGGTCAAGGTGCAGGTCATCAACGACCGCGGAGTGGCCATCTGCAAAAGCATGCTGTCCTGGCTCAAGTTCGGCAACGGCGCCACCCCGGAATCTGCGGGCATCAAGAGCGACCATTTTGTGGGCGATTACTACGTGCTTTTCGAACAAAAAAGCAAAGCCGAATACGAGGCGTGGCAACAAACAGCCGCTGCACAGGCCATTTTTGCAGAAAAACACAAGTCCGGACAATCAGAAAAGGAGTTTTTCAAGGACTATAAAAACAAGTGGTTCAATGACCACTCGACCCTCGGCGCCGAGGTGCGCGACATGCTGCTGCGCTGGGAGGCCCACGACCCGGACACCCTGGACCTCTGGCGCAGAATGAACGGCTGGGTGTACCAGGGCTTCGACCAAACCTATGCCGACCTGGGCGTGACTTTCGACAAGCTCTATTTCGAGAGCGATACCTACCTGCTTGGCAAGGACATTGTGGAGGAGGGCCTGGCCAAAGGCGTTTTTTATCGCCAGGACGACGGCTCTGTTTGGGTAGACCTCACCGATGTGGGGCAGGACCAAAAAGTGGTGCTCCGTGCCGACGGCACCTCCGTGTACATCACCCAGGACCTGGGTACGGCGCGTATGCGCTACGAAGATTTCGGCGCCAAACGCATGGTGTACGTAGTGGCGGATGAACAAAATTACCACTTCACCGTGTTGTTTGAGGTGCTCAAACGGCTGCAAGAGCCGTACGCCGACGGACTGTACCACCTCGCTTACGGTCTCGTGGAGCTGCCCACCGGCCGTATGAAAACCCGGGAGGGAACGGTGGTGGACGCCGACGACCTCATCGCCGAGGTAAAACGCATCGCCCGCGAACAAGCCGCCGAGCGCGGAGAGATTGACGCCTTTACCCCCGAAGAGCAAGAACAGATGCTGCACACCATCGGTATGGGCGCCCTCAAGTTTTTCATACTCAAGGTGCACCCCAAACGCAAAATGATCTTCAACCCGGAGGAGTCGGTCGACCTGCAAGGGCAAACAGGGCCCTACATCCAATACTCCTACGTGCGCATCAACGGGCTGATGAAGCGGGTGCAGAAAGAAGGCGTTGACCTGACCATATCAACGCAATATTCGGACATTCAACCCCAGGAACATGAGCTGCTCGTGGCCCTGCACGAATTTCCAACCGTACTACAAAACGCTGCCCGCGAATACGACCCCTCGCTGATCGCCAACTACTGCTACAACCTGGCCAAAAGCTATCACCGCTTCTGGCACGACCTCTCGGTGTTCAACGCCCATTCGCCAGAAGCCAAAGCGTTCAGGCTTCAACTCAGCAAAGGGGTGGGGGAGGTGCTGAAAAGCGGCATGGGTCTGTTGGGCATAGACATGCCGGAGCGGATGTAAAATAGTCTGCGCCGCCTGTTTTTTTAAACAAAATATGGTAAGTTTTCATTTTTCTAACCACAGCATTACAGCATGAGCAGCGAATCGCTGAATTTTCTCGAAGAGATCATTGAAGAGGACCTGCGCACCGGTCGTCGTACCGAGGTCATGACCCGATTTCCGCCTGAGCCCAACGGGTACCTGCACATCGGGCACGCCAAGAGCATTGCCCTGAATTTCGGCCTGGCACAGAAATACAACGGAAAAACCAACCTGCGCTTCGACGATACAAACCCCGCCAAGGAAGAACAGGAGTATGTAGACAGCATCATCCGCGATGTGCGTTGGCTGGGCTTCGAGCCGGCCGCCATCTTGTACGCTTCCGACTACTTCGACCAGTTGTACGACTGGGCAGTCCTGCTCATCCGCAACGGAAAGGCCTATGTCGATTTTTCCTCGCCCGAAGAGATGGCCGTCCAAAAAGGGACACCGACCGAACCCGGCACGCCCAGTCCGTTCCGGGATTCGTCTGTGGCAGACAACCTCGACCTGTTTGAAAAAATGAAAAACGGGCATTTCGCCGAAGGCGAATGCGTGTTGCGCGCGAAAATAGACCTGGCGTCGCCCAACATGCACCTGCGCGATCCCATTCTTTACCGCATTAAACACGCGCACCACCACCGTACCGGCGACAAATGGCACATCTACCCAATGTACGATTGGGCGCATGGACAAAGCGACAGCATCGAGCACATCACCCACTCCATTTGTACGCTGGAGTTTGCCCCGCACAGGCCCCTGTACGAATGGTGCATTGCGCAACTGGGCATTTTTCCGTCCAAACAATACGAGTTTGCCCGGTTTAACCTCAGTTACACCGTCATGAGCAAACGCAAATTGCTGCAACTGGTGAAAGAGGGCCATGTGCGCGGCTGGGACGATCCGCGCATGCCCACCATCTCTGCCCTGCGCCGGCGTGGATTTACCCCGGAGAGCATCGTCGATTTTGCCACCCGCATCGGCGTGAGCAAGCGGGAAAACATCATCGAATTGTCGCTCCTTGAATTCTGTATCCGGGAAGACCTCAACAAACGCGCCCTGCGTCGGTTCGCGGTGCTTGACCCGCTTAAGGTGGTCATCACCAACTATCCGGAAGATCAGGTTGAATGGATGGAATCGGAAAACAACCCGGAGGATCCGGAAGCCGGCAACCGCACCGTACCGTTCAGTCGCGAACTGTATATCGAACGGGAAGACTTCATGGAAGTGCCGCCACCCAAGTACTTTCGACTGGCGCCCGGCGGCATGGTTCGACTGAAATCTGCCTTTATCATTCAGTGCGACGGCGTGGAAAAAGACGCAGCAGGGAATATCACAACTCTGGTCTGCTCTTACTTCCCCGACAGCCGCAGTGGCTCAGACACGAGCGGTCTCAAGCCCAAGGGGGTTATCCATTGGCTTAGTGCATCCCATGCCCAGGTCGCCGAAGTGCGTCTTTACGATCGCCTGTTCTCTGTAGAAGACCCCGCGGAAGCGGAAGACTTTCTGCAGGTGATCAATCCGGATTCGTTACAAGTAATTGAAAATGCCTATATTGAACCGGAACTCGCCCATGTGGCGGTGGGCGCCCAGTTTCAGTTTACCCGACTGGGCTATTTTTGTGTGGACCCGGATAGCACACCGGAAAAGCCGGTATTCAACCGGACGGTGACGTTGAAGGATACCTGGGCTAAGGAAATGAAGAAATAATCTGCTGTGTCTCTCTGTGAAGCCTCTGTGTTCTCTGCGGTTTCTTTCAAATTTTTAAATAAACCACAAAGGACGCAGAGTGCCCGCAGAGGCACACAAAGGCATCCTCTGTGCCCCTCTGTGAAGCCTCTGTGTCCTCTGCGGTTCCTTTAAAAAAGAAACTATCCCCCAAGAACAATCCCAGCCGCCCGCTCAGAAGCCCCGCCACCACCCAGCAATTCTCGCAGGTGCTGGTAGCCTGTTTGGAGCCGGGTCGTTTCCGATGGCTGGAGAATTTTTTTGAGTGCGTTTTCCAGGTTATCGGGCGTCAGGTCATGCTGGATTAACTCCTGCACCATGGGTTGATCGGCTATAAGGTTCACCAGGGAAATATACGGCACACGGACGATCCGTTTGGCGATGGCAAAAGACAAGGGGTTTCCGGCGTAACACACCACTTGCGGTGTTCCGATCAACGCCGTTTCTAACGTGGAAGTCCCCGATTTAACCAATGCCGCTCGTGCACGTTGCAATATGGCGTAGGTTTCTCCTTTGCGCAGGGTAATGTTGGGGTATTGCGACAAAATTTCTCCGTACAGTGCGTCTGGCAGGGTAGGGGAACCGGCAACCGTGAACGTATATTCCGGAAAACGGGCGGCCACGGCGGCCATCACCGGCAGGATGCGCAGTACCTCCTGTTTACGGCTGCCGGGCAAGAGCGCTATTTCCACAGCACCTTCGCCTTTCCAGCGGAGGCCGGCATCGATAACATCCAGTAAGGGATGGCCGACGTAGTGCGCATTTACCCCGTGCCGTGCAAAAAAATCCTTTTCGAACGGCAATATGACGATCATCTCGTCCACGTCGCGCCGGATATCGTGAACGCGCGACTGATGCCAGGCCCATACCTGCGGCGAGATGTAATAATAAACCCTGATACCCTGGGATTTAGCCCATTTGGCGATGCGCAGGTTAAACCCCGGATAGTCGATGAGCACCAGGGCATCGGGCTGGAATGCCAGGATGTCTTTTTTGCAAAATGCCAGGTTATGGAAAATGGTGCGCAGGTTGCGCAACACCTCCATAAAACCCATAAAGGCAAGATCCCGGTAGTGTTTAACCACGGTAGCCCCGGCCCCGGACATGAGATCGCCGCCCCAGGCGCGTATTTCGGTGCCGGGTCGTTTTTGGAGGAGTGCCTTTACCAGGTTGCTCCCGTGCAGGTCGCCCGAGGCTTCTCCTGAGATAATGTACAGTTTCATGATTCCAGATGAGGCGTTACATTGGGATGGCGAATCCATTGCAGCCAAATCAGCAGAACAAGGCTGATAGAAAACCAGAGAATCAAGGACAAAATTGCATAGCGCATGCTACCTGTAATGTGATCTGTGTACCCCCAAATGATCAGACCACACATCATGGCCACCTTTTCGCTGACGTCAAAAAAACTGAAATAGCCGGCGTTGTTGCCCGTTTTCGGCATCAGTTTGGCGTAGGTGGAGCGGGACAACGATTGTATGCCGCCCATCACCAGTCCAATGCATACACCGGCAATGTAAAAATGGAACGGTGTAACAATGTAATTGGCGCCCAGGCAGATGCCCATCCAGATCACCACCGCTGCGGTAAGGCTCGGCAGGTTGCCCATTTTTTTAGACAGCCAGGCGAACAGTTGAGCACCGGCAAAACCCACAAACTGCAGCAGGAGTATGGTAATAATCAGTTGGGTGGTGCCGACGCCCACTTCCCGTTCTCCGAAAGACCCGGCCATGAACAAAACCGTCTGCACGCCCATGATGTAAAAAAAGAAACTGAGCAAAAATATCCGCATGAGCCGCTCGTGCTTTAGCCGGTTCCAGATTTTGCGCAGTTCCCGGTAGCCGTGAAACAGCTTGCCTTTTTCCATGGCCCTGGCTGCGCTTCGGTTGGGTAGCCGGGCAAAGGTCACATGCGCAAACCCGAACCACCACAACCCGGTGAGCAGAAAACCCAGCCGGGGCAAAAAAGTGCCGTCGGTCACACCCAGTTTTTTCTGGTTCATGATCAGGGTCAGGTTGATGAGCAGGAGAATCGTCGAGCCTGCATAGCCATATGAAAAACCGAGTGCGCTCACCTTGTCCTGCCGATCCTCGGTGGCGATGGCCGGCAGGTATGAATTGTAGAACACGATACTTCCGGAGTAGCCCACAGCGGCGATGAGCACGCCGGCCAGCCCGATCAGCACCTGGTCGCGCCCGTCGAACCAGTACAGCATCAGGCATCCAGACACCCCAAGATAACAAAACATACGCATGAAGCCCTTCTGGTTGCCCGAATAGTCGGAAATGGACGACAACAGGGGCGAGACCAGGGCCACGATACCAAATGCGATGCCCATGGTAATGGAATACAAGGCTGTATTTTGCACGGAAAACCCGAAAAAATCCAACACTCCCGATCCATCCACCCGGGTCACCTTGTTGTAATAGGCCGGAAAAATGGCGGAAGTCATTACGAGCATGTAGGCGGAATTGGCCCAATCGTACATGGCCCAGGCCCGTATGGTTCGGGGATCGTTTCGGGGAATGGAGTATGCTGGTGTTTCGCTCATGTTATGAAGTACCGAAAGGCGCATAAAGATAAAAGAACCGCCTCATAAGTAGAACTTACGAGGCGGTTTGACATAATTTCGTTGAACAGTCGGAATGCGATTAACAGATTCGCATTCGCTTAGCGTTGGATCACAAACGGTTTGGTGATCATCTGACCGTTGGCCGATACCGACAGGAGGTAGGTGCCGTTGGCCAGTCCTGCCGACTGGAAGGGCAGGTAGTGTTCGCCCTGAACGCCGGTGTAATTGCGTTCAACAGCGATGCGACCCATGGCGTCGATGATGCGCACTTGCACATCGGCGCTTTCCAGGAGGTTGAGCGACAGCGTAGCGTACTCAGCGACCGGGTTGGGGAAGATGCTCGCCTGGATCAGGTTCGACTGCGGTTCGCTGGACGAAACCGAAGAGAAGGGGATGGGCGTTTGTTCGGCGTTTAACACTTCACCTGTGGTGCTATTGATGAGCACCGTGATGGCGTGCATGTTGTCAATGTTGTAGTTGGCGTTCACTACAAAGGTAGACGTGTACTCATGGCTGGAGCCGGCCGGGTTGGTGGCCGGAACGCTGCCTGCGATACCACTCACACCATTTGCGCCGCCTACAACACCGCGTGCGACGTGCTCGTACACCATTTGCGAGGCAGGAACAGTGGCCGGCAGGTTTTCGTAGCCGCCCATGGGGCCTGCAGCGCCGCCGGCATAGGCATTGCGCTGGGCATAGCCGGTGGCCGTGCCCTTAACGCCATCTTCCGTGAAAAACACCGCGATGCGGTAGTTGCCGTTGGTTTCTTCCACAAAATTGAGCTTGCTGGTTACCGTGGCGGTGCGGGTGGCATCGTCCCAAGCTACGTCCTGACTAACCAGTACGGCCGGTTCTTCGGCAATGCGGATCGCATAAGCTTCTTCAAACTCAATCGGGTCGGCTTCAAAAGCGCGATCCACAATGCCGCTGGGATAACCGCCGACTGAAGCGCTCACCAACGCATCGTATTCAGTAACCACCATCGGGTCGGCGTTGTGTACCGCTACCAGCACAGCCGTTTTCGGGAAAAAAGCGGCCATGTGATCCATCATGATGGCGCCACGCGGACACCACACGCACCAGGTGCCCGTAGCCTCCTCAAAGAACACTTTGCGGCCTGCTGCCGGACGTACACCCTCGATGGAGGTCGATCGCGTGTTGTCCGATGGATCGTTGTCGCCTACACCGTTCACGTTGGAGATGGTCACTTCAACCGTATTATCGCCTTCTTTCAGGGTGAGGGGGGCCGTGTTAATCTCGAAAGCATACGTGCGGCCGATGGCTATGTTGAGGCCCGTGAAGGCTTGGGTAAACGTATCCTGTCCATCGGTCCAGCTGGCATCAAAAGACGTAATGGGCTCGAAAGACGGGTTTGCTACCACACCACCTACGCGCATCGTGCTGTCGGCCATGAATGTACTGTAAACACGGCTGGTGGGGATGATTTCAAGGCGACGCAAGGTGCGGGCCGTGGTCAGGCTGGCGCGAACGATGTTGTCGCGCTCCACAATGCGCATGTTGTCAAAACAAGCGCCGTACAGCCAACCGCCTGCATCGTTGTAGCGGAAAGCCACGTAGACGGCAGATTTGCCGACCCAGTTTTTCAGCGACAGGCTGTTCAGCGTCCAGGCGCCGGTACCGGCCAGGTCGGAAACGGCCGTATAATCGGTGCCGTTTTCAGACACCAGAAACGTCAGTTTCTCTGTTGCACCCTGGTAGGTCAGTCCTGCGTAGTAAAGGTCAAAAAGCAGGTACGGGTCTACAGCTGTGCTGAGGTCAATAGCCGGCAGTTTCAATAAGTCGTTGCTTTTGTTGCAGTTGCAAGCGTCGTCGTTCGTGCCGATGACATTGCCCGAGCGGGGTGCGATGGGAAAGAAATCGGACTCCAGTGCCGCGGTGGTACCCACTTTCCAGCCGCCGTCGGTGGCCAGCGTGGATTGAGTCCAGCCGGCCGGCAAGCTGTTGGAGGCATCAAAATTCTCCGACCACAGCACAACTTGTGCGTTCACCATGGCTGTGGACAAGAACAAAAGAAATAATGTTTGTGTAAACTTAATCATCAGGTTAGATTTTTAGTGTACGGTTTGAAAATTTGCTCAAATTTATGGCATTGTTTAATCATATACATTGTTTGTTGCGAAAAAATACGCAATCGGCAAAAATGAGCATTTTAACGAACGCAGCGGCCAAACGGCTTTCCTGTTTTGGACGGTATGCTCCGGAACTTATCTTTGCCTCTGTTTGTTTCGTACGTTTCGATCATTCCCGGTTCCTGGTTAAGGTTGCCTGTGGGATACCCAATTTGGTTTATGTTGTTTGAACCCAAAGACGTTTTACAGAAGCTGGAATTCGACAAAGTTCTTGAACTGCTTGAGAAAGAGGCGCTTACTGAAATCGCTGCAGCGGTACTGCAAAAGTTGTCTCCTTCCGTGCACTTTGATGAGATCGACCTGCGTTTGCGCGAGGCCAGGGAGTTCAAGCTGACGCTGGAGAAAAATGACCGCTTCCCGCTGAATCGGTTCGCCGACTTGCGTCCCGAACTGCGCATGCTTCAGATCGAAGGGTATACCCTCCTGGCGGACTCTTTCCGGAACATTCTGAGCATCCTGACCAACATGCGGGATCTGTTCCGTTTTTTCAGCGGCGTCAAAAAAGAAATTTACCCCAAGCTGTACGACATCCTGCGGCCGCTGTCCTATGATGAATCGCTGGCCCAGGCCATCAACGCTGTTTTTGACGACAAAGGGGACATGCGCCCCGATGCCTCCCCTGAACTACAACGCATCCGCCGCGAAATGCACCAACGGCAGCGCGATCTGGATGCGCGTTTCCGTCAGGTAATCCAGGAATACCGCCAAAAAGGGTGGCTCGCCGACAACCCGGAGAGCTTCCGCAACAACCGTCGGGTATTGGCCGTTCCGGCCGAGCACAAACGCAAGATCAAAGGCATCATCCACGACGAGAGCGATACCGGTCGCACCGCCTTCATCGAACCGGAAGCCGTCATCGAGGTCAACAACGACATTTTTAACCTCGAGCAGGAGGAGCGACGCGAAATACACCGGATACTACGCCAACTCAGCGACACCATCCGCCCCTACGCCGGCGTGATACGCCAGTACCTCATGGCCCTGGTTCAGTACGACGTAATCCAGGCCAAGGCCAGGCTGGCGGTGTCCATGCGCGCCGGTATGCCCGTACTGCAAAAAAAACCGGTGGTCGGCATTAAAAAAGGGTATCACCCGCTGTTATACCTGAAAAACAAAGCGCTGGGCCGAAAAACCGTTCCGTTCGACCTGCGACTGACGCCGGAAAACCATATCCTGATCCTGTCCGGCCCCAACGCAGGCGGCAAGTCCGTGGCCATGAAATCGGTCGGCCTGATGCAGCTTATGTTGCAATGCGGCCTGCTCGTCCCCTGCCACGAGTTGAGCGAGTTCGGCATTTTTGAACAGATCTTTGCCGACATCGGCGACCAGCAAAGCCTGGAGGACGACCTGAGCACCTACTCGTCCCGGCTGCAAAACGCCCGCGCGTTTATCGCCCGCGCCAACCCGAAAACACTGGTGCTGATCGACGAAATGGGCAGCGGCACCGACCCCAAACCCGGGGGCGCCATCGCCGAAGCGGTGCTGCGCGAGTTGCACCGGCGCGGCATTTTCGGTGTGTTCACCACCCACTACTCCAACCTCAAAGTGTTTGCCTTCCGAAACCCCGGAATCATCAACGGCAATATGCAGTTCGACAAAGACACCCTGTCGCCAACCTACGTGCTGCGGGTGGGCAGACCGGGAAGCAGTTATGCATTCGAGATAGCTACCAAAAGCGGACTACCCAAACCCCTGATCGACTACGCGCGCAACCGTACCGGTAGCGAAACGGCAGTAGACGACATCCTCATCGAGCTGCAACGCGAAAAGCAGGAACTGGAGGAAACACTGCGCGAAGCCAAAAACAAACAGGAGTCGCTCGATCGCCTGATCAAAAACTACGAGGCCCTGCACCAGGAACTGGAGATCAAGCGCAAACGTCTGAAGCTCGATCAACGCGAGTTCGACCTGCTGCAAAAGGCAAAAACCAGCCACGAAGTCGAAAAACTGATTCGGGAACTGAAAGACGCCAACAGCCTCGACCGTGCCCGGGAGACGGCCAAACGCCTGCAAACGGAAAGGGTGGAAAAGGCCAAGGCTGTTGATGATGCCTATGCAGAGGTTCTCCAGTTGGAAACCGGAAAGGCTATTTCGACACGTACGCTTGCGGTGGGTGATTACGTGCGCTTGCGCACCGGCGGCGCCAGCGGTCGCATCGAACGCGTGGAGGGCCAAAAAGCGCTGGTAACCCTGGGGCACATGCAGGTGAGCATTCCGGTGCGCGACCTGGTACCGATGGCTGAGCCGGCGCCGGCGCCGGCAAGAGCAGCTAAGGCCGATATCGTCCTGGCGCCAGTGGCCGAAAACAAACTCGACCTGCGCGGACTGAGCAAGGAAGAGGCGCTGCGCACACTGGAAAAATTTGTGGACAACGCCCTGTTGTCCAACCTCCATTCCTTGCACATCCTGCATGGAAAAGGAGACGGGATATTGCGCAAAATTGTGCGCGAAAAACTCCGGGAATACGGAACCAACGTGGCCAACGTGCACCACCCGGCAACCGATGCCGGCGGAAACGGGGTAACCATTGTTGAACTAATTTGACACCGGGTCGACTGTTCGGTACGCAAAAGACGCTTTTTCCGGCAAGGTTGCAGCCGCATCCGGCCCTTCGGCCAACAGATAGTAGTGCCGGATGGACCCGGCAGGCAAGGTCGCCGTGTACGTGGCCCCGTCCGCACCATTCATCAGAAGGCGTTTGAACGAAAATGCCGGATTGGAACGGTAATACAACCAGACCGAAATGGCTTGCTCGACGGTGACATTCACCGTAACGCAAGAGTCGGTGGAGACCAATACCGGTTCTCCGATGACCGGACCTGCTGCCTGCAAAACATCCAGGTTTTTCAGCCATTTTGCCCGGGGCTCCATCAACTGGCGGATGCCGATGACTTGATCCTGCCCGGCCGTCCAGGTGCTGGTCATGGAAGACTTGAAAGCCTCATACGGATACAGTTTAAGGCTGTCTTTTTGCACCCAGGGGTCGATTTCGCGTTGCAGGGCCTCGGCACGCTGGAGGATGGCGCCGGTCTCCAGTTGTTCCCGGACAATCGTTCGATAGTGCGCCAGGTAAATTTTGCGGTACAGCGGATCCTTGAGCAACTGGCTGATGAGGGGGCGCTGGGGATTGGAGATGTCTGCCAGGGGGTGAAACCGAATCAGCTCCTCGTCGCTCATTTTCCGGAAATTCTGGTCGCGCCGCCAACCGCCGAAGGCGAGGTTTAAGTCCCAGATCAATGGATGTGCAACCCCCGTGCTGTCGAACCAGACGTAATAGTTGTGCGAGAGTGACCCGTTATAGCTGTCCAGATTGACCAGAACATTGTTCAGGGCCAACATCCAAAGTGTTTGGTCGACATCCAGCACCGACTCTACCTCCTCCGGCTTTTGGTTGAGCGTTTTGATCAGCCGCATCAGGAGAGGCCAGCCGTACTCTTCCTCCACTTCGTAAAAGGCGAAATAACACGCCGGATTGTCGCCCAGATACACCAGTGAAGCATTGGCGCCCTTGGCGCACCCATCGGCGCTGCGCGTTTTTTTCCAGTCGTCCGGATCGCATTTAACCAGACAACCATCGTTGCTTTTGAAGTGCTTCAGGAGGAATTTATTGTCTATAGATTCCGCATTGATGTATAGTCCCCAGAACGCATGGTTGACGTACAGGCGCGTGAAGTTGCATTCCGGCGCGGGCATATACTGCCTGACGACTTCGTAAGCCAGGGGGTCGCGGACAAAACTGGGATCCAAGAAGCCGTTGGACAACTTCAGGTTGGTGTACGTGCCTTCCAGCAGTTGTGACTTGATCCGGTGGTTCAACTTGATGTTGAAAGGCAGCTTTTTATAGGTTTCTTTACGGGTTCTGAAATAAGAACTATTGCCTTTGTAGCGGACCCCCACGCTGTCGAACCGAAGGCCATTGACAAAGGCTGTGGCGGCCATGCGCGCGTCGGGATCGTTGTTTTTCAGCATATCCAACTGGGTGTCCCAGTCTTTGGCGGGTATTTCCAGCCGAATTTCCTGTATACCGTTTCTGTAGAAGGATTGACTGAACAGGGAAACGGCATACAGGAAAAAGAGCAGGGTAGTGCTGAATTTCACCGGCAATTATTTATTCAAGTCGTTGAGCGCCACAACGGCGGGCGCCTTGGTGTAATTCACCGGATGGAAGGAAGCCGCGCCGGCATTTTCTGCAACGATGAAGTACTCCATTTGGGCGTCGGGCGTGGGCGCTTTGATGGCCGTTTTGTACTTTTTAGCCCCTGCTTTCAATTCGCCGCCGGAAGCATCGTCGTCCATGGCGATCGATTGGTAGGGCTCCGTCTTGGCAAACCGGTAATAGACCAAAATGCGTTGGGGAAAACGGTCGGCTTGCGCGCTGATGTTGAATGTAGAGAGGCGTTCGGACTGGAATTTCGGGCGGCTTTCCAGTTTAACGTCGGAGATGGTGGGCGGCAGGGCGCTCATATCGGCGTTGCTTTTCAGGAATTGCACGCGTTTGGTCATCAGTTCAACGATGCCGGGTATCTTGCTTTTTTTGCCAATGGTGCTGCGCAGGCTGTTCTGGAAGTCATCCAGGGAGTATTCCTTGTTGGGATCCTGGCTGTAGAGCACCGCTATCTGGGCTTGCAGTTCCTTGGCACGCTTCTCATACAGGCCATTGGAGAAATTTTCTTCAACGATCTGGCGCATGTGTGCCAGGTACATTTTTTTGTACAACGGCTCTTTCAGCAATTGACTGATGAGGGGGCGCTGCGGGTTATCGAGGTGAAGCAACGGATCAAGCTTGTACAGGTTGCGCACGTCGATGTCGCTGCCGCTGCCGATGTTCTTGTAGCTGCCGAACGAGAGGTTAAGGTCCCACAAAATGGGGTGGAAACGGCCTTCTGCATCCTGGTAAAGGAAATAGTTGGAGCCCAGACCCGCGTAGCTGCTGAGGTTGACCATGACATTGTTCATGGCATGCATCCAAAGGGTTTCGTCGACATCCAGGATGTCCGGAGTTTTTTTGGTTTCCAGGTTCAGGATACGGGTGAGTTCCTGGATGCTGCCGTAGTTGTCGCCATTGAGGATGCGGAAGTTGGAGCGGTAGCAGGTGACGTCCGGCTCGTAGTCCATCGAACCCAGGATGTTCTTTTTGCAGTTGACCCCTTCCGTCTCCCGGGCGTACACCCGTGTGTGGGCGAGCAGGTTCCCGGAATCGTTGTAATAGCGTTCCTGGAAGACTTCCATGGGCAGTTCCAGGTTGACAAACAGGCCGATGTACTCCCCGTTGATGTACAATTTGGCGTAGTTAGCCTTGGCCGAGGGCATGTATTTGCCGGCAATCTCGTGGAACAATACTTCACGGATCATGCTGGGGTCGCGCAGGGCGGAGGACAGGTACAGGTACTTGTAACCCTGGTAATTCTCCCCCGGGCTCCGATGGTCCAGTTTCACGAGCATAGGGTTGCGTTTTTGACCGGTGATGTACGACTTGTCGCCCACATACCGGACCCCGGCCTGGCTGTATCGGGTACCGTCAACGTTCACCTCGGCAGCGAGAAAAGTTTCGCCCTCAATCCGCAGCGAGTCCAGCGTACCGCCCCAGTCTTTTTCCTCCATCTGCAACCGCACTTCGGTGATGCTTTTGAGGTCATACAAATCGCGTGTAGCAGGACGAGGGTTTTGAGCGGCCAAAAACAACGGCAGGGAAATCAATGCCACTAGCAGGTAGTTCTTCATGACAATGTATCAATGGTTGATTACGTTAGGTGTTCTTTTTTTTCGGGTGCAATGATACGCAAAGTGTTTCGAGTTTGGGATTTACTTGCCGGTTTTAGTTCAAATCGTCCGGTTCAGACAATTACCGGGAAGTCCGGCCCTCCGGTATTTTCGCCGGCCATCTGCGCCAGCCGGGCCATCCTGTTCTGGTGCATCAACTGAAAGATCTGTGTGGCGTGTTGCAAAAACGAGGTGTCAATCAAGGTTTTAACCTGTTGGAGGGTGCTCAGTCGCTCATCATCGCCCAGTTTGTACACTTGTTCGTACCGTTCATTTTCCAGTTTGACCACGATCCTGTTGTCCATTTTGAACACGGTGATTTTGTACACCGGATGATCTACATATCCTAAAATGCGCATTTTTGTCTGTTTTAGCGTGTAAGGTTCAGTCCAGGTCTTGGCGTATACCCATCTCCAGGGTTGCCGCGGCAGCCGCGCCAAAAAGGTTGGCGGCGAGGGTAAATGGGAAGTCTCCCCAGGGAATGCGCCCGCACAAGGCGTAAGCAAACGCCAGCGCCGGATGAAAGGCGCCGGCAGACAGTCCGGAGAAAGCGTACAACAATACGGCCAACACGGCGCCCTGAACAACAGGCGATTGTTCCCGGGTGCGCAGGAAGACCATGGTGAGCAGACCGCACCCCAAAAATTCGGCAAAAAATGCGCAAAAAGCGTCCGGATGCACCATGGCCACCGCCATCTTGTGCGTGCAACCCAATAAGAAAGTCGAAAACGGCACGGCAAAGGCACTGCCGCCGAACATGGCCACAAAACGGTATGGCGCTTCGCGACGGTCTTCTACGCGATCGAGCAACAAGGCCGCCACCAGATACCCCGGATTGCCGAAGGGCGCACTGCCCATACTCCGGATGGACAACACACTGAACCACGCCAGCCCGATGGCCAGTGGAACCAGCGTGGTTGCGTCCGAATGCCATAATTGCAACGCCAAAAGCGTGAACAGAAACGCCATCAACGCCTCCCAAATGTACATTTTCATCTCGATCTTCCTTTTATTGCCGGGCAAAATTGCATTTTTGCCCGGCATTTTTGGCAATGAACTTTTTCACCATGCGCACATTCATCTTTCCAGTGGCCCTTTTTATGTCCCTCGCTCCCCTTTCAACTGCTCAAAATCAACGGCTTACCCCGGAATTGCTCTGGAGCATAGGACGGGTGGGGCTCGATGACATTTCCCCCGACGGGCGGTACGCTGTGTATGGCGTACAGCGATTCAACATCGCCGACAACAAAAGCAATCGGGTGCTTTACCAACTGGATGTGCAAACCGGGGCATCCGTGAACCTGACGCCGGCGAATGCTTCCTGCTCCGGAGCGCTTTTTCACCCGGATGGCAACAGGATCGGTTTTTTGCGCGACGGCAAACTATGTGAGGTGCCCCTGGGTGGCGGCGCCATCGCCCAGGTGTCGGAAATGGCGATGAACGGCTTTCGCTATGCGCCCAACGGAAAAGCGATTTTGTTTGCTGCCGACGTCAAGCTGGACAAGTCCGCCGCCGAAGTATACACCGACCTGGCTAAGACGAATGCACGCATCATTGACGGACTTTTTTACCGCCACTGGAAAAGCTGGCACGATTACCAATATAGTAACGTGTTTTACGCTCCTTACGACGACGGCAAACTGACGGATGACCCCGTCAATATCATGAACGAACGATTTGACAGTCCGCTCAGGCCCATGGGTGGCATGGAGCAGATTACCTGGAGCCCCGACAGCCGCCACATCGTGTACACCTGCCGAAAACTGCCCCCCACAGAGGAGGCCCAGAGCACCAACGCCGACCTGTTTCTGTTCGACACTGGCACCGGCAAAACCCGCAACCTGACGGAAGGCATGCCCGGGTATGACATGGACCCGGTGTACGCGCCGGACGGCCGCTATCTGGCCTGGACCAGCATGGAGCGCGCCGGGTTTGAAGCCGACCGCACCCGCATCATGCTGTTTGATATGAAGACCGGCGAGATGCGGGAACTGACCCTTAACTGGTCTTTTGAGGCCCTGCATCCGCAATGGGCTGCCGACGGAAAGTCGCTGTACTTCTCCAGCAGCACCGATTTTACCTATCACCTGTTTGAATGGAGACTGGCGGAAACAAAGCCCCGACAGATCACCCGCGGCCAGTATGATTATAAGGAATTCAAATGCGCCGGTAATGCGTTGGTGGCCACGCGGACAGCCATGGATGCCCCCGCCGAACTCTACCGCATAGACGCCCGAACGGGTGAAGCGACCAAACTGACCAGCGCCACCAACGACCCTTGGGCCACCATCGAAAAATGCCGCGTGGAGCGCCGCACCGTGCGCACCGCCGACGGGGAAAACATGAACGTGTGGGTAATCCTGCCTCCCGGATTCGACCCTTCCCGGAAATATCCCGCCATCCTGTACTGCCAGGGAGGGCCCCAGTCGGCACTCAGCCAGGGATTCTCCTATCGCTGGAATTTTCAACTGATGGCGTCCAACGGATATGTGGTGGTTGCCCCCTGCCGGCGCGGCATGCCCGGCAGCGGTCAGGGGTGGTGCGACGCCATTACGGGCGACTGGTCCGGAAAACCCATTCAGGATTTGCTGGACGCCATCGACGATGTGGCCAGGGAACCCTGGGTGGACAAGGGCAGGCTGGGCGCCGTGGGCGCCAGTTACGGCGGATACGCAGTATATTGGCTGGCCGGTCACCACAACAAGCGATTCAAAGCCTTCATCTCCCATTGTGGGTTGTTCAACCTGGAAAGTTGGTACGGCACCACAGAGGAATTGTGGTTTGCCAACCACGACATCAAGGGGCCGTATTGGGACCCGAAATTCAAAGGCGAATACGACCGCAACAGCCCGCATCGGTACGTTGATCGATGGGATACCCCCATACTGGTCATCCACAACGAGCTGGATTTTCGGGTGCCCATCAGCGAAGGCATCCAGGCTTTCCAGGCCGCCCAGGTCCGTGGCATTCCCTCCAAGTTTTTATATTTTCCGGACGAAGGGCACTGGATTACCAAGGCGCAAAACAGCATCCTGTGGCAACGGGAGTTTGCCGCCTGGCTCAAACTGCACCTTTGAGCGCCGCCGATTCGGCGCGCGGCAATAAAAAGCCTCCCCCGGCATTGCGCTGAGAGAGGCCACCCCAAAAACCGATTACAGGGCAAAGGTAACGGGCAGTTGAGCCCGCACCATACCGGCAAACGGGTAAATGGTGTGGCATGACCGGCAAGCGACAATAGGCGAAAAATGCTCAGGCTGGTGTGGGAGCGGTTGTCGCGGGCACCTCCACCTGCTTGTCCAACTCGCGGTAGCGCGATTCCAGTTCGGTGTATTCCACCTCGAAATGGTCGATCTGTTTGTGTTCATTGGCGAGCAGGGCGTCCAGTTCCAGGAAGTTGTCGTCAATGCGGCGCCGGATGGTGTGGATGTACGACTTGAGTTTTTCGTGCAGGGTCTCCTCCATCTTTCGCCTTCCTTCGCCGATCTCTGCGTAGTATCCGTTGGTAATCTTGCGGCGTTGTACACCGGCAGAGATGCCGGCGAAGAGCAGACCGATTCCGGTGAGCACACCGCCGGTGATGTCCAGCGCCGCCATATTGGTCACAGCAGCGAGGATGATGCCCACCACCGCCAGGCCACTGCTGGCGGCGATATTGGGCGACACCCGGGCATTTTCCGGGAAAAGGCGGGTGTCGGTAAAACTGTCGGAACGGGTCATGAAACGGGCAAAGGCCTCCTGCAATTCCTTGAGCACGGATGCACGCTTGTCCGATATGTCCTCGAAGATGTAGGAATCACTGCGCACCAGGGTGTTGGAGCTTTTGATCTTCAGGTCAATCATTTTGGCCATCTGCTGGATGCTGTCTGCCAGATCAACCACCCCTTCGTTTAACTTGGTTTTAATCTCGGCATTCAGGTTTAGCTCGAGCTTTTGGGTCAGTTCGTTCAGCCAGTCGGTGATCGACGCCTGTTTGCTGAAAATGCCCATGAACGAGCGTCGCAACATGGAAGGGAACGACAGGCCGGTGGACAACTCCTTGCCGATGTTGGTCGTGATGCGGTCGTACCCGTTGAGCAGGTTTTCGATGAGGATATTGGACTGGTGTTGCGACTTGGCCTCCTGGTTGTCGAGGGTCTGCTTGATGTCGTCCCGAAACAGGACGTCGGTGCGATACTGCTCGGCACGGGTGTCCAGATCCTGGCGGATACGGCTCAGGATGTTGCTGCAGGTGTCCAGGTTGTTTTGCAATTTCAGCGCGGCGCCCCGGCCGCCGGTAACGTGGGTGCGTATGTAGTCGCGCATGCCGGAGAACCCGCTTGCGTCGTAGCGGCCCTCAAGCTCTGCCTTGGCGCTCACCGAAAAAATCAGCGGCTGTGCGACCCCTTTTTTATGCGCAAAATCGAAGAGCCCCTTTTCATTTACGGCCAGGTCTTCGGGCGAAAGCAGGTCTTTTTGCTGCAGGACGAAGACGATCTTCTTGTGCCAGTCTTGGTGGATGAAGTCGAAAAAATCCCAGGCAGACTGCCGGTACGGGTTTTTGGCCTCAAAAACAAAAATAACCAGGTCGCTCGCTGGAATAAACCGCTCGGTGATTTCCTGGTGTTTTTCGACAATAGAGTTGGTGCCGGGGGTGTCGACAACAGCGATGTCTTTCAGGATCTCTACCGGCAGATGCACCTTTTTGAGATAGGGATTGACGACGATGGTCTGTTCCGGATCACCGTACAGGATCTGTTGGATGGTGTCGGTCATGGGTTGCGGCGCCACCGGACAAATTTCCCTTCCGGCGTCAAGCAGGGCATTAACAAAGCTGCTTTTGCCGGCTTTTACCTCGCCGACGATGACGAACATGTACGGCTCGGTCATTCGGATGCGCAGGTCGCTGACGGTATTCGTGAGTTCCTGGTGACCGATCTCCTGTGTAAGCTGGTGTAAGTCCTTGATCAGGTCTTCCACCTGTACGCGGAGGGCTTGCGTGCGCTGGTTCAGCATCATGGTGTTTTCGATTATTTGGAACAAACTTACGGTACAACAACCGTATTTGCGATGACTTCTGTCGCATATTTCCCGGCGCACAGCAGGGTATCCAGCGAAGAGAGGCCGGGCAAAAACCCGTGGCGGTCTTCAAATACCTGTCCGTAACGGGGCGCCTGGAACGATATGCGGCCCGGAACCACTGCCTGCCGGGCGTCGAAAAAGCCCGTTGGCGCCGGATTTTCGTACTGCTCAGTGAGATGAACGATTTTTTGGACACCAAGTTTGGCAAACAGCCACGTCAGGCATGCATGGTTCAGGTCGAAAAGAAAAGTGTATTTTTTCTGAAAAAAAACACTGAGTTCCGGTGCATAGTGGTCGAAAAAAGGCGCACTTCCGTACGCCGTTCGGATGCTGCGCCAGTGCAGGCGCTGCCAGGGTTCGGTGTAGGCGATGCGCACGTCGCGAATAGGTGTTTGCTGGTGCTTGCCTTTCGCCAAAGGCACGCTAAGCTGTTGTACGCCGTTGGGCCCGGCGATCAGGCACCGGTTTCGGAACGACCCTTTCTGGTGGTGCTCGCAGGCTTCCAGATACAGCTCCCGGTCGTCGGATGCCAAATGCATCCAGGGGACCGAAGGCCAGTAAGCGGTGGTCAGTAAAACCCGGGAGGGTGGGGTAGCGCTGTGGTGCATCATAAAAAAAGGCTGCATGACAAGGAGGTCCTTTTCATACAGCCTTCAGGAAAAAATAACCTGTGATTACTTCATTTTACCGGCTTTCTTGATTTCGCCGAGTGCGCCGTTGAAATCGTCGATGCCAGATTTGATCTCCTCCGGGCTCAGTTTGCCTTTGGCTTTCCAGCTGTCCATGAACTTGGTGATGTTCTCAGTGCCCAACTTGCCGAACAGATCGCTGATGCCGGGGATCTTGCTGCCGGCGAGCATGCCTTGCGCATCGGACACCATGCCCAGAAGCTTGGTGGCTTCCTGCAGGTATTCCGGCTTGAACAAGTTCTTGGCCTGGTTGAACAGCTTGGGAACGTCGGTGCCGAGTTTGCCCACGATGTTCACTACGTCTGTCGGCAGTTTCGGGCCGCAAGACTGGAAGCTCAGGCTGGCGCCGAGCAGCATCACAACGAGCATGATGCGGGAGATGAAATTGGTGTTTACGCTTTGGATCATGTTTGAAAAATTGAAATGTTAAATTGTTTTCAAATGACAGCCAGCATCGCCGCAATGGCGATGTTGAGTATTTTTTTGGTGATTTCCTCAAATTTGGACTTGGAAACGGAAATCTCGCTCAGCAGTTCGATTTTCAATTGCCCGTACCGGGCTTTTATCAGGGCTTCGTAATCGTCTTTGTTTATTTGCCCTTCCGAGAGCAGCAGGGTGTATCGTTTGGCGTCTTCCGCCATTTGCTGCTGCAGTTTGGTTACCTGTTTCTCGTAATAGGCGCGGCGGACCTTGATGTAATCGGACACAATGTCTTTGATCTGTCCGTTCACGCTGTTCCAGGCATCCAGTATTTTGGTTTCTTTACTCATGTGTGGCAATCTTTTTGGAAAGGATTATTTTTTTGGCTTTTCTTCCTCGGCGCGGAGGATGGCATTAAAGCTACTCTCCGTAATCTGTACCGATTGAGTGATGAAGACAGGATTCAGGGTGGCGTCGCGCTGCCATTTGGCAAAAAAAGGACCTACCACTTCATTGTTCAGGGCTTCCCAGGATTTGGCTACCTCGACATTTTTCGGACTGGAAGCTGCCTGGTCCTGCGTTTTTTTTAGGTCGGTCAGCAGCACGTCTATGGCGGCACTGTGCTGTGTGTACGCCTCCGTTCCCCTGTTCATGAGCTCCGTAGTCCTGTTTCGAAGGTTTTTGGTGTTTTCAACAGCGGACGGATCGTAGGGGTTCGAAATACAGGCAGATAGGAACAGGCCCGCAAAAAGAAATATCCGCCAAAACGATAGGAATGGTGACGACTTCATCGGCATGTGTCCTAAGAATTTAATGATTACGGCGTAAATGTATAGACTTTATCGTTCCCATCCGCCGGCATTTGCTTTTTTTTTCTCGCCGGGGGCTGCGGTATCGCGGTGATTATGTCGACATTTGTGGGCATGATGACTGCTGAGTACATAGCCGCCCGTTTTCAATTGTTGCAGGACGACATTTGCGCCCGGCTTGAATTGCTGGACGATGGGGGGCGGTTTCGGGAGGATCACTGGCGCAGACCGGAAGGCGGCGGAGGGCGAAGTCGTGTATTGGAAGGGCGCCTGATTGAAAAGGGCGGCGTGAACTTCTCCGCTGTGCACGGCCCCCTGCCACAAGCCATCGCCCGAAGCATGGGCCTCGAACAAACCCATTTTTTTGCGACCGGCGTCTCCATCGTCTTGCACCCGCACAGCCCGATGGCCCCCATCATACACATGAACGTGCGTTTTTTTGAAACAGACAGCGGCCGTTGGTGGTTTGGAGGGGGCATTGATCTTACGCCGCACTATGTGGTGGATGCCGACGCGCAGTGGTTTCACCAGCAACTCAAAAGCACCTGCGATACATTTGATCCAACCTTTTACAGCGCGTTCAAACAACAGGCCGACGACTATTTTTTTATCCGCCACCGTAACGAGACCCGCGGCGTGGGCGGTATTTTTTACGATTATCTGGACGAAAAAAGCGGGAAAAGCCGCGAAACGCTGTTCGATTTTTCCATGGCGGTGGGTAGCGCCTTCGCGCCTGTGTACGAGGAGTTGATGCACCGCGCCCAAAACCGGCCCTGGGACGAACCCCAAAAGCAGTGGCAGTTGCTGCGCAGGGGCCGTTATGTGGAGTTTAACCTGGTGTGGGACAGAGGCACCAAATTCGGCCTGGAAACCAATGGAAGAACAGAGTCCATCCTGATGAGCATGCCCCCCCTGGCTGCCTGGGCCTACGACCACCAGCCGACAGCAGGCACCCCGGAAGCCGATACCCTCCTGCGATTGAAAAAAGGCATCGATTGGCTGACCCTTTAAACAATGCCCCTCCTAAAAAATAGTTTTTGGTGATGAAAAAGAAAGCGGATCAGACGCTAAAGGATGTTATGAAGGACATGTTTAAAGAGTTCAAACTCGAGAACAAGCTTCAGGAAACCCAAATAAAGTCCGTCTGGCAAGCGTTAATGGGCCCGGGCGTGGACACCTACACCAGCGCCATCCGGCTGAAAGACGGCGTGCTGACCCTCACCATCGTGTCCGCGCCACTGAAACAGGAACTGACCTTTGATAAGGAACGTATTCGCCTGGCCCTGAATGAAGCGTTGGGCGGCGAGGTGGTGAACACCATTGTGATTCGTTGATCCGAAAAAATGATTAAATGCCCAAAAATATCTTTTTAAGCGCCTTCGTACTCCTCTTTTCCGCACTTTCCGGCTGCGTGTCTTCCCAAAAATATTCCGTGGAAGCAAGTGCCCGCCTGGAATGCCAGGGCCGGGAGGCGGTGCTGACAGAGGAGTTGGCCGCACAACGGCAAGAACGCGAACGACTGACCACCCAGCTGGCCGACCTGAGCCGCAAGGTGGGTACCCTCGAAAAAACGGTGTCCGACCAGGAATCCGAACTGGCCTCCAAGCACCGTCAGTTGGGTGAGTCATCTGAAAAAATGAATACAGATATCGCCCGGCTGCAAAGTGAATTGGGCGACCGGAATACCCGGTTGGCCAGGATGAATACCGCCCTGCAGCTGATCACCGAAGCCCAGCAGGAGCGAAATAGAATTTTGAATCAATTGTTTGAAGATTTGAAAAAACGGTATTCCGGCAAAACGGGTAACGATATCTCCATCATTGTGGATCAGGATCACCTGGTGCTGACATTTTCCGACAAAAGCCTTTTCGGGACAAACGGAACGGATGTTACGGCTGCCGGCAAGGAGAATCTGCGCCCGCTGGCCGCGCTTCTGACGGAAAAACCGGAGTTGGATGCGGAGGTGCTCACTTACACCGACAACCAGCTTCCTAAAAACAAACAGTTAAAGGATACGTGGGACTGGAGTCTCTACCGGGCCACGAACCTTGTGCGGGTATTGATCAGCGACCTTCGCGTGAACGGGAACCAGCTAACCCCGGCGGGCAGGGGTGAGTTTTACCCGGTTGCCGGCAATAATACACCGGAGGGTCGGACCCGGAACCGGCGAACAGAAATCAGGGTTTTCGTCCCGTTGCCGGAGTTGCCAGCCTTCATCCAAAAGCCGTAGGATAAAAAAAGAGCCTGTACCGATGGCATTCCGGAATGAGCCGGAATACGCAATCGGAACAAGCTCTTTAGTTTGAACGCGCTCAATCAGGATGAAGTCATCCGGCAGGATGCCTACTCATCTTCATCTTCCTCGCCCTCTTCGAGATCGTCGTCATCCATGTCGGCGTCATCTTCGGGATCCTCGTCGTCGAAGTCGTCGTCGTCGAAGTCGTCGTCGTCGAAGTCGTCGTCGAAGTCATCATCGTCGTCGTCTACGTCATCGTCTGTTTCGTCGTCGTCGTCGTCACCCAGCAGGTACACCGGAATGTCCAGTTCGTTATCGGCAATCAATACACCCGATTCGGACTGGAGCGGCTGAAAAAGGTTGTTGGTTGTCATGACTAAATTTGTTGTTTTAGGTAAGGTATGTCTTGGTTAACGGGGGTAAAAGTACAGGAAAAACCAATTAGGCTGACTTTTCCTTCTTTTTTTAATAATTAAATGATATTTAGTTGTTTAATAATCTTTTATGACTCCGGCAATCCACAAAAGGCCGGCTTCGGCCTTTCGGTATTCGCTTTGCAACTTGAGCAGTTTAATACGGGCATCCAGCCACCGTTGTTCGCGGGCATTTACGAGGAAAACACTGCTTTCACCGAACCGGAATTTTTCATTTTCACCGTCGAGCAATGCCCGGTAGTTATCGGTCATCTGCCGGTACAGATCGATCTGCCGGCGCAGGTTTTCGCATTCATTGGCGTAACTGCGCAGTTTATTTTCGAGGTCCGTGCGTTTTTGCTGTTGTTCGTAACTGGTTTGCGCCAGTTTGATGGCGGTCACCTGGAAGTCGCCCCTTGCTTTCCGGTTGGGGATGGGGTAGGCGAAGTTTATCCCCCATTTGATGTCGTTGACCAACACTGCTGCACCCTCTACGGTGTTGGTAGGAAAAAACTCCCATCCGTTGCCGAGTAAATTGTAATGAACATCGAGTACCGGCTTTCTTTTTTCCTGTTTCAGGCGTTGTTCGACCTCCAGATCTTCGAGTTTAGCCTGGTATTGGCGTAGCAGCGGGTGTGCCGGCAAGGCGCGGGTCAGGGAATCGAAGGGTGGCAGGGTAGGGGCCTGGGCATCCGGCAGGAGCGGTGGGCGTTCTATTTCCGCTGGCGCCAGCGGCTGTCCGTTCTCGTTCCATAAAAAGGTATTCAGGGCGAGGAGCGCATTTTGCCGGTCGACCAAGGCGAAGTTAAGATCCATTTGCCTGTTTTGCACCTGGATGAACGCTTCGAGGGTGTCGATGGCCGGGTTGTCGCCCTGGAGGTAACTTTCCCTGATGCCGATGAAGCGCACCTCTGCCTGTTGTAGGGCATTTTCAAACACGTCCACCTGGGTGTTGGCCAGCACCCATTCCCAGTACACTTTGGCGCCCTGGAACAGGAGTTCATTGAGCAAGGCATCGCGTTCGGCTGCGCCAAACCGGAGGCCAATGTTGGCCTGTCGGAGGTCGGCCCTGCGTTCGTCGATGAACAACCCCTGCCCGAGGGTCCAGCTGAGCCCCAGGGCTGCCTGTCCCACCTGCGGCAGGTTGCTTTCCGGGTTCAGATACACGCCGGAGGCCCAGTTGTAAGCGCCTTTTACTTCAAGGCCCATCCAGGAGGGCCACTTGACGCCGGCTTCGGCGTACCGGAAATATTGACTGTTCTGGAAGGATTTTTCAGAGAAATCGGAAAAAACCTTGGGGTCGAAGCCGCCCTTGGAACGCAAAAGCGAAGCCTCGGCCCGGGCCAGCGACAGATCTGCCTGGCGGGCCAGCGGGTGGGTCTGGAGCACATAGGTTCGGAAGTTGAACCACTGCATCAGCGAGTCCTGGGATTGGGCGCATGTTGGTGTCAACAACAACAAAAGGCCGGCCGACGTCAGCAGGAGCAGGGTGGAGGCCCACTGTATCCAGGGCGTCCTGATTCCTTCAGGGGTCTTCATACGCGAGGATTATTTGGCGCTTTTAATGGGCGCTTTGGGAACCAGGCCATCATTTTTTTTAGCAGAGGGTGATTTTTTGGGTTCATAAAGATCCGGTGGGAAGCCATTGAGCACCCGCCAGAGTTCATACCACAGGGGTACTGTGTTGAGCAGAGCGATGCCCTTTGCGCCGCCGCCCATCTGCAGTGCCTCGGGCCAGGCCTGCTCCTCAGGGTCGGGTGCAACCAGTATCCTGAACTTGCCATTCTCGCTGATGTCGCGATCAATGGCCACTACCCGGCCGGCGAAAGTGCCTGTGGATACGCCGGGCCAGCCGCTGAAGAAAAAAGCCGGCCAGCCGTCGAACAGAAAACGCACCTGCTTGCCGATGCGCATCAGCGGAAGATCAACCGGGCGGATGTACAGTTCAACCGCAAGCTGGTAGTCGGCGGGCTGGATGCTGACGACAGGGTCCCCTTCCTTGATGATCTCGCCGATGCCCGGCGTAATGGCCTTGACGACGTAGCCGTCCTGTGGGGCAATGATGTAGTAAAATGTCATGCGCCGGGCGTAGTTTTCGCGTTCAATCCGGAGCTTGTTTACAGTTGCCTGTGCGTCGAACTGGTCGGACAGGGTGCTGAACCGGTCGCTCTGCGTCTTGGCGATCTTGTTGGCATATTCGTTTTGGGTGAGTGGCAGTTCGATCTCGTAATTTTCGAGCATGTTTTTACTGGTCAGCAGCTTGTTCTCCGCCGCCACAAGCTTGGCCTCTGCTTCCTGTTTCTTGAGCTTGCGCGCTTCCAACTGGGTAAGCGAGTACAGTCCTTTCTCATACATCACCTGGGCCGCTTCAATCTGCCGCTGGGCTACCTGGAGATCGACCCGGGCCTGCACCAGATCAGCACTGTCGCTTTGCACCTTCAGCCGCCCTTGAATGATCTTGTTCCGGATTTGCTCGATTTTGTTGCGCAATTCGCGCTCCATGGCAGCAATCTGTGTATCAAGCGCTTCCGCTTTGTTGCCATACGCATCAATAGAGCCCTCCTTGGCTTCCACCTGCCGGCCTACGCGGTCGACGATTTCGGGATCGAAGTAATCCGTTTTGATCTCGGAGAGGTGCACGATGGTGTCACCACGCCTGACACTTTGCCCTTCTGTGACGTACCAGCGCTCGATTCGCCCGGAAAAGGTGGCTTGAATGGTTTGGGGACGCTGTTCGGGGCGGAGGGTGGTCACCAGTCCGTCGGCCTGAATGTTCTGGGTCCAGGGTAGGAGCATGGAGCCCACAAACAGCACCAGCAGGATGATGAGCAGGTTGCGGACGGTCAGGTGTTTGCCGGCAAGCCGGTCCAGTTCCTGGGTTTTCAGACCGGTAAGATCGGCCTCGCAATGAACTTTGTTTTCGGTGATGTTCAGCATGTCGGTCAGGGTTACGCGTTGTCTTCCACACTGAGGGCGAATTCCCGTTCAACCCGGAAGATAAAGTTGAAATGTTCTGTTTTTTGCACTTCATCAAAAGTGCCGTCAAACACAATCTTTCCGTCTTTGAGCACGACCACCCGGTCGCACATGGAAGCCAGCAGGGCGTCCTCGGTAACCGTAAAGAGTGTCCAGCGGTGGCTCTTGTCCGTCAGGTATTGCGAAATGCGCAGGCGATCGCGGAAGTTCAGGTTTTGCAGTGGATTTTCGAGCGACAACATCTTCGGATCGTCCACCACCGCACGGGCTACCAACAGTCGGGTAATGATGCTGCGGGGCAGATTGCTCCCTCCGGGCATCAGCGGCGTGTTAACGCCCTCGGGAAGGTTTCGGATGAAATCGCCCAGGCCCAGGGATTCAATGACCCGTAAGACTTCGGGCAGGTGAACGGACTCGCGTCCAAGTGTAATGTTTTCCAGCACGGTGCCTTTGAAAATATCTTCCACCGACGACAAGTCGCCGATGTGCGACCGCAAACTGCGCAGGTTGATGTTGCTTTTTGGCAGCCCGTTGAACAAGAGGTTGCCGGTATAATTGCGCTTCAGTACCGACAAAATCTGCATGAGTGTACTTTTGCCCGCCCCGCTGTATCCGGCAATGGCAACGCGCTCTCCAGGCGCCACCTTCAGGTTCAGATTGTCCAGCACGTGCTTCTGCTCCGCGCTCACGTAGGTCAAGTTGCGCATTTCCACTGCAAAAGGTTCGTTGCTGCAAAATTCGTCAACCGTCAGGCCGTCCTCCCGCTCCAACTCCAGATCGGCTACCTGGCCTATTTTTTCGGTGGCCGTCAGCATGTCGTAACCATGTTCGTGCAGCAGGATGAGTTTTTCGACCGAGTCGACCACAAACAAAATAAGGATTTCTGCCGCCACAAATTGCCCGAGGTTGAGCTCGTTGTTCATCACCAACAAACTACCCAAAATGAGGTATCCGCTCAGCACAATGACCCGGAAGACTACTGAACTGAGGAATTGCGTGATCAAAATGCGCCAGTGGTCGGCGCGTGCGTTGAGGTATCCCGAGGCGTAATCGTCGGCCCTGGTCAGCGGGAAGCGGTTGTTGCCCACCAGCTTGAACGTGGGCGCCACCCGGCCCACCTCTTCCAGCCAGAATACCAGGTTGTACTTGTACTTGGACTCTTTCAGGCTCGTCTTAAGCCCCATCGGGGCGGTAAAATAGAAAAACAGGATGAGCACCAGCAACAGGATGAGCGACGAAATCACGAACGTGCTGTGGTAAAAAGACAGAAAAAGGAGGCTAATCACAATCTGGAGCAAGGCCGTGCTGCCCTCAATCAGCAACTTCGGAACGGACTTCTGGATGGTCAGCGTATCAAAAAAACGGTTGACCAGATCCGGAAGGTATTCGCGTTCCAGGTTTTCCAGATTCAAACGTGGGATGCGCACCGCAAAATCCACGGCCGAATCCGCAAAAATCCGGCGCTGGATTTGCTCGGTCATGTGGATCTGAAAATATCGCAACAACCCGGCAAAAAGCGCGCCTACCGCAACGAACACCACCATCACGCCCCACGACGCCGAGATGGCCCCGCCCGCAATAAGTCCGATAATGGCCTGAATACCCAACGGCAATGAAAGGTTGATGAGGCCAATAACAAATGCGTACAAAAAAATATACCTTATTTCTACCCGGTACTGCCCCATCAACCGGGCAGCCCGCTGGAAGGGTGTCAGGCTTGCAATAGTCGACTCTGCCATGAGTTTAGATGTTTTCTAAAACGCTGTACCTTTAAACCCGAAAACACGCCACTGGTTTAAAAGTTAAACTATCATTAACGAAAGTTTGGGTTCATGAATGTAGCAGAACGCCTGGAAGCATTGGCCGAATGGGGCGCCGAATGGCCACGCGAAGCAGACGCCGAGTGGGATTCGGTCATCCAACAGGCGTACGCCGATAACCCCTGGTTCACCCCGGAAAACACCAGGCGCGCCATGCGCGCCATCGCCGATCAGTTTCTCGACGCGGGTAAACTGCGCGCCTGGCTCGACCAGTATCCGTGGGTGAACGGCCCGTCGAACAAAACGGTAGCCCTCGTCATGGCCGGTAACATTCCCCTGGCCGGTTTTCACGACTGGCTTTGTGTATTTGCTGCCGGACATCGGGCGCTGGTTAAACTTTCCGACAAGGACAAAGTCTTGCTTCCCTTCCTGGTAAAAAAACTGGGCAACATCGCGTTTGAGTCCTGGGCTTTCACGGAGTTTGTGCAGGAGCATGCGCACCTGCGCGATTTCGATGCCATCATTGCCACCGGAAGCAACAACTCCGCGCGCTACTTCGAACAGTATTTCGCCAAATACCCGCACATCATTCGCCGGAACCGGAACAGCATCGCCGTATTGGACGGCGCCGAAACGGAGGCCGACCTCCTGGCTTTGGGTCGCGACGTGTTCAGTTACTTCGGGCTGGGCTGCCGCAACGTCAGTAAATTGTACGTGCCGGCCGGATACGACTTTGAACCCCTGCTCGAAAGCCTTCACCAGTACCGCGACATGGTGCTGCACAACAAGTACAAGAACAACTTCGACTACCAGTTTACGCTTTTCCTCATGAACAACATTCCCTTCCGCAACAACGGGTGCATCCTGCTGCGGGAGGACACGGCGCTTCCTGCGCGCATCGCTACCCTGCACTACGAATATTACGATGGCCCGGAAGACCTGGAAGCCAGGATTTCCGGCCTGTTATCTGGCATACAATGCGGTGTAGGAAAGGTGCCGCTCAACAGCATGACCTTGCTGCCGTTCGGGACGACCCAGTTGCCGGGCCTCAACGACTACGCCGACGGGGTGGATGTGATGGCGTTTATGGGCGGTATTTAAGGTCACGACCGGTCTATAAAACTTCCGTAAACCCACTCGTCGTCGCCAATCCGGAACCATGCACCGTGTTCCTCCCAGATTTCGACGGGGGCGCCGGCAGGCAGTTGGCGTACAATGTGGTAGGTGGTGTCGGGGCCGCTGCGAACGTACAGGGAGGTGGTGCCGAACACTTCACCGTGGCTGAGTCGCACCGGGCTGAGTGCCGATCCGTGCACCCAGCGTTGTTCGCCGATGGCCACCCACTGGTTTTCATTGCGCAACGCATCCACGATGCTGCGACAAGGCAACGCGTCGACCACCGGAAACTGCATCCCCGGGCCGCTGCGCACGTTGGCGCCCACGGCTTCGCGCACAAAGTGAAGTAATTCGGGTTTTTCCCTGCGCAGATGCTCAGCAGCCATCCACAAATGCCGGCCTATGCGCCGCCAGTCGCCCTGATGTTCGAAAACAGCCACAAGCGCCCCTTCCGGCAATCTTTCTGCAACGGGAAAGTCGTGTCCGGGGCCGCGGAAAACGGGCGACTGCCCCGCGGAAACGCGCGCGCGTTCGGCGAGCCCTTCCGGAATATCGGCTATGGCCTCGTCCACCAGCGCTAAAAACTGTTTCCAGTTGTCCGACGTATTCAACTGTCCGGGTGCGCCGTCGTATTGCAAATGCCGGAGTTCAAGTCTGTGTTTGCGCAGCAAAAAACCGGCCGCATCGGCTGCCAGGCGAAGCATCTTGCTCCAATCCGCGCCGGCCGGCGCGCAAAGTTCCATGCCGATGAAAAAGTAGTCCGCCGGTAAGGACTGATTGCCGGAAGGCATCGCCGGGAGCCGGTCGTGGTTATGAAATGCCACCTCGTTGTCCGGAATACACTGGATTACGGTGCGGTCGTCTACCAGATAATGCACGGCGTGTTCATCCGCGCTGTCGTTATATTGTAGCCGGCGCACCGGGGCACTTGACGACTGGGTGGACAGGTGCACGATTACTCCTTTCAACTGCCGCAGGGCAAATTGGGCTGCATCGCGCAGGTAGGGTCTGTTTCGGGCGTTGGTCAGGAGCTCGGCGTGAATGGCGACCATGTGGTTCGGGTTTGGCCGGTTCGTTTTAAGCCATAAATGGCAAAGTTACTGTGGCCATCATACCTTTGTATGCATTGTTCGAAAAAATCATACCATGCGCATCGATGTCGTTACTGTTTTGCCTGAACTGCTGGAAGGCCCGTTTGCCCATTCGATCCTTAAACGCGCCCGTGACAAGGGGCTGCTCGACGTACAGGTGCACAACCTGCGCAGCTACGGCATGGGCAAACACCAGCAGGTGGATGACTACCAGTTCGGCGGCGGCGCCGGTATGGTGATGCGGCCCGAACCCATCGCCGCCTGTTTCGAATCCCTGATGCACGAACGCACCTACGATGAGGTGATTTACACCACGCCCGACGGCCTTACCCTCAACCAGTCCATGTGCAACCGGCTCTCCCTCTCCGGAAACCTCCTGATTCTGTGCGGACACTATAAAGGTGTGGACGAGCGCATCCGGGAAAAGTACATCACCCTGGAGATCAGCATCGGCGACTACGTGTTGTCCGGTGGCGAACTGGCGGCCGCCATAATTGTGGACGCAGTGGGGCGCCTTCTGCCCGGCGTGCTCAACGACGAAACCTCTGCGCTGTTCGACAGTTTTCAGGACGACCTGCTCGCCCCGCCGGTGTACACCCGCCCGGCCGACTGGGATGGCCGCCCGGTGCCGCCCGTATTGCTCAGCGGACACGAACGCCTGATCGAAGAGTGGCGGCACGAACAGAGCCTGGAACGCACACGAACCCGAAGGCCTGACCTGTACGCCCGCTTTATGGGTGAAGAAAACAAGCCGTAAAAAACTTCAGGCCCGATTGTTCCGGCACCGGTCGGAACAGTATTTCACCTCATCCCACACTTTTTCCCATTTTTTTCGCCAGGAAAAAGGTCTTCCACACACCACGCACACCTTCACCGGCAGGTCCTGCTTGGCTGGTTTTTTCCCGGAATTTTTTTTCATTTTTTTTAAACAAAATTTTTATAAAAACAAAATGTTTTGTATTTTTGTGCGGTGAATCAAGCTGTCAAAAACGCCATGCTTTGCCCGAACTGCTCGGCCAGGTCCATTCCCGGCGCCCGTTTTTGTCACCGATGCGGGGACAAGTTGTCGGCGCGTGTCAAACTGTGCCCGTCCTGTCACGGCAAAAATCCGTTTGCTTCGGTTTTTTGTCATCATTGCGGCTTTCATTTTGAAGGGCACATCGGTACGGAGGACACATACGTTCCCCGTTATCCGTTGGTTTTTGACCAGGGAGATATAACAGAACAGATCAATGCATTGTTTTTCAGAAGTTTGCGGAGAAGGGTAGGGGAGGAGTTCGACGCCGCGCTGCACAGTGCGTTTGTGGAACGTTTTTACCGCTCCCGGTTCCGGGAAGTGTACGCCGTGCGCGCGGCACAAATTGTCGAAGAAGCCACCCGGCATTGGGAGCGTTTGGGTCGGATGGGGCTGCCTGAACTGGATAACAGACTGGACGCCGCGTTCGACGGGCTGCTGGACTATTTTGCCATCCAGTACTGCCCCGACCTGGGCGGCATCCACCTGCCGGAGGCCATCCTCCAATACGAACGGGCTGAGCGCGCTACGACCGACCTGGGCGTGATGTTGTCCGATTTTCTGGCTTTTCACCGGGAAAAGGTGTCGTTGTACACCAACTTTGTCGCTATGGCGCCCGAATTGCTGGAAAACGCCTGCAGAGCTTTCCTGTCGGCCGGACGCGACGAGAAGCTGTTTTTCATCTGTGACCTGTCCGCTAAAAGAAATGCACGCGAAGGGTTTGCCATGACCGACCGTGCACTATACTGGCGCGCGCCATTCGACCGTTCCAGAATCGCAAACTACGATCAACTCGCTGATATTCAAAAAAAACGCGACCACCTGATCATTAATGGTCACTTTTTTACCGCAGGGCCTTCCCTGGATTTGAAAATCTACAAGCTCTTGAAAAAACTCCGAAACTGGTATGTTCTACAACCAGACTGAACTAATTGGCCAATTTTTTCGTTTTAAACTTGCACGTATGTTCAAAAGCGCTGTATCTTTGCGGTCGCTTTTTTATGGAGGTTGTAGCTCAGCCGGTTAGAGCGTTGGCTTGTGGCGCCAAAGGCCGTGGGTTCGAATCCCATCATCCTCCCCAAGGACAAATGTCGAGTGTCGAATTTCGAGTGTCGAATGACATAATGCTTGGTATTGCGTTAGACCAAGCGTTATGTCATTCGACACTCGCCAATCTGCTAGCCTAACGCAATACCAAGCGATACGTCATTCGACATTCGACACTCGACATTCGCCAATCTGCTAGCCTAACGCAATACCAAGCGTTACGTCATTCGACACTCGACACTCGACACTCGAAATTCGACACTCGCCAATCTGCTAGCCTAACGCAATACCAAGCGTTACGTCATTCGACACTCGAAATTCGACACTCGCCACTCGTCAATCTCCTCTTCCTTTCACTTCCCCTTTCAACATAATACTGGTTTCGGCAGGCAAGGTATTGGCCGACACGTAAATCAGTTTCTTTTGGCTGCCGGTGCGGCCTTCGGTGTTGAATTTTGCCACAATTTCGCCACTTTCACCCGGCGCAAGAGGTTCTTCGGGCCATTCGGGTATTGTGCAGCCGCACGAGGAGCGCGCATTTTGTACCAGGAGCGGCACTTTTCCGGTGTTGGTGAATTTGTACCGGTGTTCCACCACTTTGCCCTCGGTCACGGTACCAAAATCAAATTCGGTCTCTTCAAAGGTAATCCGGGCCAAAAGCGACGAGTCGATCGTGCCGTCGGCGTTTATCGGATTCCGTACCAGGTCCGAATTCGGGCCACCGGTTCTAATCTCCTGCACCTTTTCTGCGCCGGCATCGGACTGGCAGGCCGTCCACAGGCAACCGTACATGCAAAACACGATACCTACTGTTGTCGTTCTCATACTGTTCATTACGTTCAATAATGGTGCAAAGATACAGGTAACAACCGGGTTATGACAAAACACATTTACCTCATCGGATTTATGGGCGCCGGAAAAAGCCATTGGGGGCGTCGGCTTGCGCTGGCGACGGGGCTGCCCTTTGCAGACCTGGACACACAGGTGGAGGCTGATCTGAATATGCCGACGGGTGAGGTGTTCTCGCTTTTGGGCGAACCGTTTTTCCGAGAACAAGAACGTCTGGCCCTGCATAAAACCGCTGAAATGCCGGCCACAGTGGTGGCTACCGGTGGCGGAACACCCTGTTTTTTTGACAACATGGACTGGATGAACCGCCATGGCACAACAATTTACCTGCCGGTGCCGGTAGCGGAACTATCCATACGGCTTGCGGCCGAAAAACACCGGCGGCCTTTGCTCGCCGGCGTTCCGGATGCCGAACTCGGTGCATTCATTGCCGAATTATGGCAAAGGAGACTGCCTTTTTACCGGCAGGCCCGGGTGTGCCTTTCCGAATGGCAAACGGATACGGACTGGCTGCCGGAATTGTTGGCGCATATACGCTAGCATACCCCTATCTTGCGGGGCTAATGATCGCAATATGCCGCCGGTTATTCGGAACCTGAGATTTTTTTACATCATCGCCATCGCCACCGTCGCGCTGATGTTGATCCTGAACCAGTGGGTGGCGGCCGGGCTGTTGCGCAAACAGGAGGCCGACAGTCAGGTGGTGAACATTGCCGGCCGGCAACGCATGTTGAGCCAGCGCCTGTCGAAACTGGCCCTGAAGTTCCAACCGGGCATGGCAGACGAGCCGTTCAGGAGCTGGGAAAAGGAGTTTTCCGAAAGTTTGTCGTTTTTCCGGTCTTCGCACCGGCTGCTCCAGGAAGGCAACGAAGAATGGGGGCCGTACTCCCGGCCAAGCCAAACGGTGCAGGCCATGTTCCAGGAACTGGACCGCCATTATCTGCCGCTGGTAGTCGCCCTCATCAGCTTCGGCGAGAAGGCAGGCCTGCGGGGAAATACCGACGCCGAGCTGGCGCAGGTGATGCGTTATGAACAGGCTTTTTTGAATGGCATGGACGCCATCGTTTTTCGATATGCGGCGGAGTCCAAAACCAAAATAAGCCTGATGCAACGCTGGGAAACCGGCCTGCTGGTGCTGGCCCTCGAAGTGGCGTTTATTTTCAGACCACTGTTTGTGAAACTGGAGCACTCCCTGCGCCGGAATACGACCTATGAAAACGAGTTGCTGCGGATTGCCGAGGTCAACCGAATCGCCAAAGAAGAAGCAGAAGCCGAAAGCCGCACCAAATCTGACCTGCTGGCCAACATCAGCCAGGAAATACGAACGCCCATGAACGGCGTGATGGGCATGGCGGAACTCATGGCCTACACCCCCCTGAACCGGCAACAACGCGAATACCTGCACGTCATTCGGGCCGGAGCCGACAACCTGCACAAGTTCATTAATGATCTGCTGGACTATGCAGGGCTGGAGGCAGGCTCGCTCCGCCTCGAAATACACGCTTATCCGTTGCGGCTGCTGGTCGAAGAAACCCTGGACCTGCTCTCGCAAAAAGCCTCGGATAAAAACCTGGATATCCTGTACCACTGGGATGAACGCATCCCGGAGATGGTGCGGCTGGATTCGACCCGCCTGCGGCAGATTTTGTTGAACCTGGTGAGCAATGCCGTCAAATTCACCCAGGAGGGCGCCGTGGCAGTCCACGTGGAACAACTCGCCGATACGGAAAACCACGTGCAGGTGCTGTTTCGGGTAAAGGACTCGGGCATAGGCTTGAACCCGGAAAAACAAAACACCCTTCACCAAATATTTACCGAAAAATATCCCAAAGGGCCGATTCGACCGGAAGGGATTGGCCTGGGGTTGCTGATCAGCAGCCGCATGTTGAAGGTTATGGGTGGCGAGTTGCGCGCAGTCAGCGAAACCGGCAGAGGATCCGACTTTCATTTCATCCTTTCACTGGAAAAAGACGGGGCGGCGCAAACCGCCGCCCAAAAGCAGGCGCCCTGCCTGCTGAGCGGAAAAACCATGTTGGTGATCGACGACAACGAAGCGAACCGGCACATGCTGGAAGGGCTGGGGCGCTTGTGGGGCATGAACACCCTCGCGGTCAACTGTGGAAAAGAGGCGCATGCTCTCCTCGGAAAACTCGACAAAGGGCCCGACCTGGCTCTGGTGGACATGGATTTGCCGGATACCGACGGGGTGGCCCTGCACCGGGCGTTGTCGGCCAAGGCCCTGTTCAAAAATACCAAATTTGTGCTGCTGACGACCTCTGCCTTCGCCAACCGGGCCGGCACCGCCCAGTTTCACGCAGTGGTGAGCAAGCCGGTCAAACACCTGGGGCTGAAAAGTGAGTTGATCGGGCTGCTGTCGGGCGGGGGCGGGGCAGTTACGGATGAAGTGATGCAGTAGTAGGGTAAGATCAACCGAGCGCTGCTTTATACACGTCCAAACACCGCTCCCGGGCAAACTTATGCTCCACCACCGGCTCAGGGTACCGCGCCGTGCCCCACTCCGGCACCCATTTTCGGATGTACTCGTTTTTCGGGTCAAACTTGCGCGCCTGCTCCGCCGGGTTGAAAATGCGGAAGTAGGGCGCGGCGTCGGTGCCGCAACCCGCCGCCCACTGCCAGCCGCCGGCGTTGGACGCCAGGTCGTAGTCCAGCAGCTTCTCCGCAAAATACGCCTCGCCCAGCCGCCAGTCGATCAGCAGGTGTTTGGTCAGAAAGCTGGCGGTGATCATGCGTACGCGGTTGTGCATGAACCCGGTAGCATTCAGCTCGCGCATGCCGGCGTCTACGATGGGGTAGCCGGTGGCGCCGTTTTTCCAGCGCTCCAACTCCCGGGGCGCGTCGCGCCAGGGCACACGGTCGTAAGCAGGTTTGAAAGCCCGTTCGGCCACATGCGGAAAATGGGCCAGTATCTGGCTGTAGAAATCGCGCCAGATGAGTTCGTTCAGGAAGGTATCGTTCAGGCTCCGGGCGTGGAGCGCTTTTTCGCGGATGCTGATGGTGCCAAACCGGAAATGAACACCCAGGCGCGAGGTGCCGCTGATCGCCGGAAAGTTGCGCGTCTGGTCGTACATGCGGATGAGTCCCCGGGATACCGTGGCCGGCGGGAACGGGATGCCGGCGGGTTCAAAGCCGAGATCGTTCAGGGCAGGGTAGGGGAGTGGCTCCGTTTCAAACAAGTTGTTTGCAAAATCGGCTGTCGGCCAGGATTTCAGGAACAAGGATTCGCCATCGGGGTCGTGCGCCGAATCCAGCCTGGTGCGCCACTTGCGGCTGTAAGGGGTGAACACGGTGTACGGCGTGCCGTCGTCCTTGCGAACCTCTTCTTTTTCGAAAATCACGTGGTCTTTGTACGTATGAAATGGTATGTTTTGCCCGGACAGCAGCATTTCCACCGCCTGGTCGCGCTGGTGGGCGTAGGGCTCGTAGTCGCGGTTGGTGTACACCGCGCCAATCGTGTATTCAGCGAGCAGGCTCTGCCACACCTCGACGGGTTTGCCGTGTCGAATGAGCAGGCTGCTGCCGTGTTGGGCCAGCGCGTCGCGCAGCTCGCCCAGCGCCGAGTGAATAAATGCTACCCGGGCATCTTTTCGGGAGGGCAGCGCGTCCAGGATGTCGGTGTCGAAAATAAACAGGGGCAGTACCGGCAGAGGGCCCTGCAGGGCGTGATACAGTCCGGTGTTATCGTGCAGGCGCAGGTCGCGACGGTGCCAGAAGATGGCGATGGCGGTGTTGGACATGCGGGCAAAACATCTGGAAGACCTCCGGTGTTCAACCCGGGGAAGGAAGTTGGGCGTTTGGCCGCTCGTTACCAGTTCAGTTGGCGCAAAAGAACGCTGTACTCAACCCGCTGGTTGTTGTGTACATCGATTATCTCCATTTGCAACACGGGGTCGGGGAGGTGCCAGTAGATGCGCAGCAGCCCGAAGTGGTTGTCCATGACCGGGCCTTCGATGCGGTTGTCGTTGGGGGTGGCGAAATGCCAGGTGGAGGTGATGCCGCTGGCCGTCACGTCGTATACCGGGTACAGTCCCGCTTCTTTCAGCACGGAAATTTCGCCGTAATGCACGTCGCCGGTGATAAACAACACGCCGCTGGCGCGGGTCTTTTTGATGAGGTCGAGCATCCGCTGGCGCTCGTGAGGGAAGTTGGCCCAAGCCTCGTAGCCGTTGAAAGAAATGCTGAACTGGCTGCCGGAGCCAATGATGCGGAGGTCGGCGGGCTTGCGGAGTTCGGCTTCGAGCCATTGCCACTGCGCCTCGCCGAGCAGCGTGGAATCTTTGATTTCGTGCGGGTAATAATCCAAAGGGTAGAAAAACTGCTCGTCGTGGCTCAGTTCGCCGCGATAAATG
>JANRJH010000038.1:0-6977 GCA_033764075.1 Saprospiraceae bacterium
CGGCCCGAAGGGCGGACTGCACCCCACGCGTACGCCCACCGGAAGGCCTTCCGTGCCGCCCAGGAAGAAGAAGTTTTGGCCCGTTTCCGTGGTCATGAAGATCGAGTCCGACCACCGGCCGAAGGCCAGGGAGGAGTCCACGTAAAAGCTCACCGGCAGGATCTCGTTGGCCGCCAGCGTGCCCTGATCGGGCACCACGCGCACCCAGTCGGGCACCCCGCTGATCGTGAACGGCACCGGGTACCCGCCCCGGTTGTGGATGTTGGCCGTCACCGTTTTGTTCTCGTCCTCATACTTGGTCATGCCCAGGCTGTCGGTCAGCCAGGCCAGTTCGTTGCGGTCTACGTAGAATTCCCAGATGCCTTTGTTGAACCGCGTACCGTTAAATTCATTGCCCACCAGGTCTTCGATACCCGCCAGTTCGGCGCGTATGAGGCGGTTTTCGAAGAATTTATTGTCGAACGTCGGGTCAAGGATAAGCTTGTTCTCGTAGCAGGTCACGCTGATGTCAATCAGCTGATCGGTGGTGGCGTCGTAAAGCCCCACGTTGTTCAACTGCGTCTGGTCGGCCGGAATCAGCCGGTCGCAGTTGATCTCCTGGTTAAAGGTGAAGGAGATTTCATCGCCCACGTGGTACACCCCGTCGGTTGGCTCCGGAACGCCCAGGATGCTCGGCGGCTCCCGGTCGATGCGGCCTTTGATGATGTCGGAAAACCCGGGCTTGTCGCTGGCGTCGCCAGAGCACACTGCCCAGGCGTGGATCTCGTAATCACCGTCGCCCAGGCCGGCGGTCTCCCATACAAATTGTGAGAATGCCGGTCCCAGAACAGGGGTACCAGGAGGCAAAGAGCCAAAGCCGGACCAATTGGGGTTGTAACGTTCAAAAATGCCGTCTGAAGTCGGCAAATTAATCCAGGCGCCGTCGCCGTCGGAGCGGCGGTACTGGACGCGTACCAATTGAAAATCAGGGGAGCTCAGGTCATAACCGGAGGCTGTAATACGCCGCAGGGTACCTGGCTGCAAGGGATCATTGTTGAGCACGACCCAGTTTTGTTCCGGCACATTGATATCCACCTCACTGCACGGGCGGATGAAGTCAACCCCCAGGTATAACGGCGAGAAAAACGTTGGATCATTCGGATTGCCCAATAGTGGCAACGAAAGTGCAAAGTTTCGCTCCATTTCACATTCTGAAACAAGACCAACCAAAAGGTTGTCGTATTCATAAGCGGTAGGACCGCGCTCAATGGTAAGGGTGATCGGCGTAGACGTGTTGTACGGGACGATGTACTTAATCGTGTTATTGTTCAAAAATTGCCCGTTTAACCGGATGATTGCGCCGTCGGGATTATTCGATGCCACAGCCGTAAACCCATAGGTCCAGTCTTCGTTTGTAGCGCTCAAGTTGCCCAGGTTCAGCTGGAACACGGCCGGTTCATGGGCAGGAACGTTGATGGCTTTGAAGGGCGTTCCAGGCGCCAGCGCCAGGTTGGGGCCTTCCCGGTTGGCTGTTCCCGGTTCCCAGGGACAAGAGGACTGGCCGGCTTTGAGGCGAAAGACCGGCGTGAGATAAACGGAGTCTTTGGCGACATCTACGGTAAACGCGTCCCCGGGATCATCATCCTTGAGCGTGTAACCAATTTCAAGCCCATTTTCTGTACTGCCGCCTCCTGCATCAACGGTATTGCTGGTTTTATTAATTAATTTTATTTCCCCTTCAAAACCAACCTTTTTGATTGTAAAGCCATAACCCTTCCCGATGGAAAACTCGGAATTGACATAGTTCTCAATCGAATTCGCGTCGGTGGTATCGCTTTTCTCCTTATACTCATAAACAGCGCCGGCGTCAAACGAAATATTTCGTATAAATGCAGCGCTGTCCTTCAGCATTTTATTGCGTTCCAGAATGTTATTCCAACGATCGATGGACTCCAGGTACCGGGCTACGTCAGACGAGTCGGCATCCGGGTTTGCGGCCAGGTTGCCCAGATAGCGCAACAGGTTGTTGCGAATATGGAATTCGGAATACACAAACGTGGTAGCGAAGGTATCCGGTTCAATGTTCAGTACTTGTTCGACGGTTACCGTACAAGTATCGTAGGAAACCTTGTCCGCAAAGCCGAAGATCAGGTTCAGCGCTTCACCCACGAACACATCACCTCCGCGTTCCCCTCCGACAATCAACTGATTGTCATCTGTGGATATTTTGGTGCTAAAACTGACGCAGGTCTCGAATGAATTGTCCGACACTCGCTTGTAGGTCAGCGAGGCATCGGTGTTCAACCGAACTTTCGGTTCAATCTCCTCGATAATACCAACACCAAGAGGAGCAAGCACCAACGTTATCTTGGGTCCGGTTAACACTTTCAGGGTATTCTCGAAGCCTATCTCATTCTCACTTTTAATGACCGTAGTTTTGCATATTTTTTGGTCTTTCTCCAAATAGGCGGAACTGCCGTCGCCCGGTGGATCGCGCAGAATAATGGTCGGCATTTCCGGCATCATGGAAGTAAAGGTGTTCTCCTTGCTTCGGATACCGGTGATGATTGCCTCCTTGACCAGGCTCCCCGAGCGACCTGCCACAGAAGTGCCGATGATCTGCAGCGTCTTGATAAACGGGGGCGAAGGGTTCGGATCGCCCACCACGAACCGGTAGCGCAGCAGTCCGCCGGACATGGAGGTGTCCTTCACCTCATCTGCAAAGCCGTTTAAGATGCTGAAATCTGCCGTATCCAAGGTGCATATACCATCATCAACCAACACATTTCCGGTGGTATAAATCGGCACATAACGTTCGATCAAATTGATGTCCAATTGTACCGGTTCCGTCTGATTTAGCACAATGGTTGCCGGGCTGCAACCAGGCAAGGTATCCAGTCCGGAGGCAATGAGTACCTCCGGAGGCGCCACATAAATAAAATTGATGACCGTATCGTTTTGGCTTAGGTTAACCGTACTGCCTCCCTCTACCTGGAAGAATGATTTGATGTTCGGATTAGAGTGTTCCACTACAGCCACCGTCATGCTCAATAGTGGCGGGAGCTCGAGAAATTCGTACTCACCTGTCTGTGTATTTCTGTCCAGTTGTATAAACCGCTCGAGGCATCCGTCTGTCGACGCCACCTTGATTACGCAAAAAGCGAGGGTGTCAATGATGGATTTGTTGCACCCCTCCTTGCTGCCACCGGCAACGATTCCGGTGACTTTGCGCGTGGTCACATCGTTAAATAAGATACCGGCAATCGGGTTCACCACATTGGAAACTTCCCAGGAAGCAGGGATAAAAACGTGGTCCTCAAAAACCGGCGTCAGAATAGCCGATGCGCCCGGGTCGAAATCAATGATAAATTTGCCAGTGGAGTCTGTGAAGATAGCCGGACTATACGACGCGCCGTTAACCAGAATCTCTACGTTGGGCGCAAAACAGTCCGTGTTCTTGTAGCGTACAAACCCGGACACCGGAATAGTTGAACGGTCGATAAAATCCACCTGGTCCACTGAGGTAACGCTAGGGTTAAGCGTCACCTGACGCGTAGCGGGTGTAAAGATGTGTGGTGTAGTGAGTTGCCGGGCCGTAAAAGACGACCATTCTGCACCGTTGTTGGTGCCGAATGGCAATAATACCGAACCGCTGTTGTTCAGGCGGTTGCCGTTTCCTTCATCAAAACTGAAATAAACGCGCAAACCGGCGGCCTGCATGTCGCGTGCGTTTTGGACGTGGTCCTGAATGCTGGCCAGGCTCAACGTCGTATCGTACAGGGCAATCTCGTCGATCAGGCCGCCATAAAAATCCGTCTGCACCATACCACTGGGGCGAGCGCCGACCATCCAGACCTCTGTGGTGTCCGACCAGTTGCCGGTGATACCGCTAAACGTATGGCTACCCATTGATACACCGTCTTTATAAGCGGTCACCACCTGATCCGTGCTCACACTGTCTATTGTAAACGCCAGGTGACAATACCCGACACCCAGATTTCCAAACTTGTGCTCCTGTCCATTGAGGTAAAACCACAACTCGTTATCCAGCCCGTTTGCCTTAATCAGCAAGCGAAAATCATTGCCAGACCAGCGTTTGGACAACAGACACTGCGTTCCATCCGGCCCGGCAGTGTTCACCCACATTTCCAGGGTGGCTTTGGGCGTCAGGGAAAAGTCGGGTAACGTCGCAAAGTCCTGTTCTCCCCGAACAAATTTCAGCGAACGATACCTGTAAAAGTCTTTCATCGGTTCGGCCAGAAAGGTCGTACCGGTGCCATAGCTGGCCGATTCGATGCGGTAGTATCCGTCCTGATTGGTTTTTCCCATGGTGCGCACGTACGGCCTGTCCAGCTTGAAGGTTGCGCCGCAGAAGTATAATTTATTTCTGCGCAGCACATCGAAGGAACCGGTTCCGCGTTCTTCATCCATTTTCCAGTAGTACGCCAGGTCGGGCGTTTGGGAAGAAGCAGTACCCATCATCACCTCACCCAGGTCGAATTCGTCCAGGCGGCGGTGATAAATCCGCAATTCGTCCAGGCAACCTGCCCAGTTGCCGGGGGCCAGGGTGCGTTCGCCGAGCCGCACTTCTTCCGCCGAGGTGACCGGTGGCATAGGACCTATGGCAACCAGGACACCATTGAGGTACAAGCGGCCCTGGTTGGCCTCATCTACCGTAAGGGCAATTTGATGCCAGTCGTTTTTGGTGCTGTCGGGAAACTGCGCAGACAGAAAGGCCGTTCCGTTGGCCGTTTGCACAATGTCAACGCCTTCATGTCCGGAGTTGCTGGCAAACGGACGCACGATAAGCGGGAAAGGGTGCAGGCTAAGAATGCCCGCATTCGCACCTGCACTGTCGGTTTTAACCCAAAAGGTGATCGACCATTCGCCGGGGGAAGCGGGCAGCAAGTTCCCTGCCGTGCCGATGTCGGCCTGCGCAAATGCACCGTCGTTGGGGCCGAACCGGGCAGAAAAGCCTTGCAGGGGCGTCAACGCAACAAAAGCATCCGGGACTGGACGTCCACTGGACGTCTGTATCCAGCCGGTAACAACACCGTTCGGGGTTTGAAAGCCCACAGCCTTTCCGGTTGATCCTTCGCCGTAAAAGTTGATGGCGCTCACCTCATAGTTGTACGCACGGCCGGCAATGACGTTGAAATCGTTGTAGTTCCGGGTGTTTTTATCGACAAGGGCGAGAAAAACACCGTCGCGATACAGCTTGTACCCGTCTGTTGCCTGGGCGCCAAGCGGGTTGACATCCCAGGAAACCTGAATGCGGTCAAGCAGATCACCCTGCGTGGCGGTAACGATTGGCGGCAATGGCGGCACCAGAAACCGTGCCCAATAGCCGGATTGCAGCACATTGCTGGGCGAGACGGAATTGCCCACCGACGGCTGGCCCAAGGAAAAGCTGGATCGGTTGCGTATGGAGAAAGCATCCACCGCACTACCGTAATTTAAAAATACGTCGCCTTGTGTAATGGGCTGGTCGACGTTGTTGCACATAGGATCATCCTGCTGTGCCCGGATGGTATACGGCAGAACACTGCTCACGAGCAGTGCCACGCACCAATAGATATGCTTCTGCATGATTCATTGACGATTTAAGTTGATGAAATTTGGTTCCTTTCTCGTCAATTGACCCGTATATATATCCAGAGGTTCAAGTTTTTCGGACGGGTTTCATCGCCGCCTCTGGGGTAAATATCATGTTGGTGATCTCCGGCAGGCTTGGTAAAAATATTCGGAAGGTCACCGGAGCCATCCGCCCCGTTGGAGCCGTTAGTTTCAAATCCACGGACACCTATAGGGTGAGTATGTTCACCCGTGGTTTCCATGTCGTGATCATGGCTCTCAAATTCATCCTGCTGCAGCGTTGCAATTGCAGTAGCAGAAGTCCGCCCCGGGTCGTTATCTGCCCCTCCGGAAAATTCCTGTGAACGCAGGAACAAACCACCCGCATCTGGTACATTCGCCCAGCCCGTGATTGCAGCCAATTGTGAGCCGCTGATGGCGCGACCGTCCATCGGAACCCAGCAGTCACCGTTTTGGGCTGCGAATTGGGCTGGGTTCAATACTGAGTACTTGACGTCTCCAACAGCGCCCGAACACACTACTTTTTGTGCAAAGGCCACCGAAAAGGCGTATGGCGAATAAGAGAGTTCCGTTCGTGGAATCAGCTCGTAGTTGTTCACCGTAACGCCCAGATAGAGCGTCTGGCTGAAGTTGGCCGGCACCAGCGGGGTCACACTGCCCAAATAGTGGCTGTAGATACTGCCTACTACTTCTACCGGAGCTGTCTCCTGCCAAAGGGCAGAACCTCCGGTCTCTGTGGTATACAATTTGAACGTCACGTTGTACGTGCCGTCGGCAACGGATGTGCCGTTCGCAGCGCGAAGCGTGCCTTGGATACTAATCTTGGGGTTTTGCGCGCCGGCAGGTGTTGAAAAGACCAAAGCAATGGTAATCAAAGCCGCAGCCTTGGAAAACAGCGGAGCATTCAGGTAGAAGAACTTTTTCATGAGACAAAAAGTGTTTAAAAAAAAGACGTTCAACTGCGCTGTAAGCCAAAAAAATTGGCCGGACGCGCAAAAATTTGTACGAAAGTAGAAAATTAAGTCTTTCAACTAGACATAGTTGAAAAATTAATTTTAAAATGTTTATTTAAGGGCAACTTTTGTTTTAAACAAAAGTTGCCCTTAACTGCCTACGGTGTCTGCTGCAACACCACCTTACGACTCACACTACCCGTTTCCGTCAGCAAACGCACCACATACACCCCCGACGGCAGCCAGGTGCCCGTGTCCGTGCGTCCGTTCCAGCGGGCCACATTCAACCCGCTCACCGCACGCATCGGGCGGCGCACCACTTCCCGGCCCTGCGCGTCGGTGATCGTCAGCGTCACCTCCTGCGGCCCCGACAGCACAAAGCGCATCTGCGTCTCGCTGCTGAACGGGTTGGGTTGCGCGTCGAACGACTGCACGCCCGACGGCGCGGCC
>JANRJH010000040.1:0-15703 GCA_033764075.1 Saprospiraceae bacterium
CGGCCCCTCCGTGCTTCCTCTGAGTAACCTCCGCGTCCTCTGTGGTTCCTTTTACAATAAACCGCAGAGGGGCACAGTGGATACACAGAGGAAGCACGGAGGGGCCGACGACCGACCGCCGACAACCGATAGCCGACAACCGATAGCCGACAACCGACTACATCTTCGCGGCCCGATACACCGCTTCCGCCACCGTAGAGGCCACAATTCTGTCAAGTGTTGCCGGAATGATGTAGTTCTTGCGGGGTTTGACCACGCAACCCGCGATGGCCTGTGCGGCGGCCAGTTTCATGGCTGGTGTAATGGCGGTGGCGCGCGCATTCAGGGCGCCGCGGAACACCCCGGGGAAGCCCAGCACATTATTGATCTGGTTGGGCATATCACTGCGTCCGGTGCCGACGATGGCGGCGCCACCGGCGTAGGCCAGGTCGGGCATGATCTCCGGATCGGGGTTGGCCAAGGCAAAAACGATGGCGTCGGGCGCCATGGTGCGAATGTCTTCCGTATTGAGCTGGTTGGCTACACTGACGCCGATGAACACATCGGCCCCGCGCAACGCGTCGCGCAGGGTACCTTTTAGGTTATTTCGGTTGGTATAGGTCAGTGCCGCGCGTTTGGTGTCGTTCAGATCGGTCCGCCCCCTGTGCAGGATACCGTGTGAGTCGCACAGGATCAGGTCTTCCACACAGATGGGCGCTTCCGCCAGGTCAACCCCCCGGAGCAGGCGGGCGATGGCGATGCCGGCGGCGCCGGCGCCGTTGATGACCACGCGCAGGCACGCCATGTCTTTTTCCACCACCTTACAGGCGTTGATCAGGCCGGCCAGCACCACAATGGCGGTGCCGTGTTGGTCGTCGTGAAACACCGGAATGCCCAAATCCTGAAGTCGGGCCTCAATCTCGAAGCTGCGGGGCGCTGCGATGTCTTCCAGATTGATGCCGCCGAATACCGGCGCGATGTACCGGATGGTGCGCACGATCTCCTCCGTGTCCTGGGTATTCAGGCAAATGGGAAAGGCGTCAATGTTGGCAAATTTTTTGAACAGCATGGCTTTGCCTTCCATCACCGGGATGGCGGCCAGCGGTCCGATATTGCCCAGGCCCAACACCGCCGACCCGTCGGTGATGACGGCGACGGTGTTGGACTTCATGGTCAACTCGTATACTTCTGCCGGGTTGGCAGCAATGGCCCGGCAAGGTTCGGCAACGCCGGGTGAATACACCAGCGACAGGTCGTCACGGTTACGCACCATGATCTTGCCCCTGATTTCAATCTTTCCGCGCAGCTGTCTGTGTAAATCAAGAGATTCCTGATAATAATTCATACGATCGGGTATCGGGTAAAAAGGGAAACAGCCGGAAAGATACTGAAATAAGCGAAACCCCGACGCTTACAAATTCTTCTTCGCCAGGTAGAAATCACTCATCTCCAGATCGCTGTTCAGGCGCTCTTCCAGTTCCTGCATGGTTTTGGGCGGCGGCACGATCACCTGGTCACCTTCCTTCCAGTTGAGTGGCAGGGACACCTTGTGCTTGTCGGCCGTCTGCAGGGCGTGCAGCACGCGCTTGATCTCTTCCATGTTGCGACCCACGTTGAGCGGGTAATACATGATGAGGCGGATTTTTTTGCTCGGGTCGATAAAAAATACAGCGCGGACGGCCGCCGTCTCGCTTTCGCCGGGCTGAAGCATGCCGTAGAGCTTGGACACGTGCATGTCGATGTCGGCGATGATGGGGAAGTTGAACTGAACGCCCATTTTTTCACGCACGTTGTTCACCCAGGCAATGTGTGCGTGGATGCTGTCGATGCTCAGGCCGATGAGCGTGGTGTCGTGGGCATCGAAAAAGGCCTTATCGAGCGCAAAACCACTCATTTCCGTGGTGCACACCGGGGTGAAGTCGGCCGGGTGCGAAAACAGGATGGCCCATTTGCCGTTGATGTAGTCGTGGAAGTCCAGCATGCCGAACGTGGTCATGGTCTGGAAGTTGGGCGCCTGATCGCCGATGCGGGGCATGGGGTAGGCGGAAGCGGTATTGTCCATAAACGAATGATTGGGTTAATTTTCGTGCAAAGTTACCGCCGGCATCCGGAAAAGCACGGGAGCCATTCGTGTCTGGATTGAACTTTTTACTGTTTGCCCGCAATAAGTGGATAACCTCACAATTTTTATTTCTCTTTGCGCAAATTTGTTTCCACCTGGCGCGTCCATGGAGCAAATAAGGATCGTCGGAACGGGCAGCCCTCGTTTCCGGCAGCCCACCTGTTCAACATCAAACAATTTAAATCATTACAAAATGAGAACCAGCAGTACACTTTTGATTTGCCTTTTCATCTTCCTGACCGTAAACATCCAGGCACAGGGCGATGGGCCGCGCACCCACTTACCCGCGCCCACCGGCGTGTGGGGCGTGTCGGCCAAATACATGAACTTGCAGCAAAACCTGTTGCCTACCGGCAACTTTTTTGTGCCTTCGGCCGACTTCTCCATTAACATCTTTCCCACTACCCTTTTTCACACTTTCGGCATCCAGGGCAGACCGGCCATGGTGCAGTTCATGATCAACCCCGGCTCTGCTACCGCCCAATTGCAGACGCCCAACGCACCGATAAACCCAATCAGAGAGGCCAGTGCCGGCGGCTTGTCCGACGGGTTTGTCGCTTTTCGCCTGGGCCTGGTGGGTACCCCGGCGCTTGATCTGAACCATTTTTACGATCACCCCATGGTCTACAATTTGCACGGCTACTTCCGCTTTTGGTATTCGGGTACGTACGATTCCGGGGAAACCTTTAATTTGGGCACCAACCGCTTTACCATTGAGCTGGGCGCTCCCATGGCCATTCCGCTCAACGGCAATCCAAAACGCGCCACCTGGCTCGAAATTTATCCATCGGTTCAGTTTTTTACAGACAACAACGACCCCGCCCGGCCAACCGCCGATAAAACGGAACAAGCACCCCTGTTTTTGCTCGAGAACCACTTTACCCATAACCTTACCCCGAAATTTTGGGTCGGCGCCGACCTACGCTACCAATATGGTGGGCTCTCCAGCACCGACGGGGTGGATGACGACAACCTGATCAACAACCTGGGCGCCGGCATATCGGCAGGGTACCTGGTCTTTCCCTTTCTCGACCTCAACACCACCTATGGGGGCATCATAGCGGGTCAAAACGACGCTGAATCCCGGATGTTTCGAATCACCGCGATATTCTCGTACGTAAACATGAAAAAATTAAACCAAAATGCCGTTAAATAAAGCGGTGTAAATTTTCCACCACATCCCTGCGCACCCGACAAGCACGCACTCGACATTCGACATTCGCCGTACCTTCGCCCGATGTTCTGGATTGCCCTGTTCTGCTTTCTGGTGTGCGCCGCCGGCCTGCTGCATACGTATGTGTTGTATCCGCTGGGTATGCAGCAGGCTGCCCGCGGGTTGCCGGCACATGCGGAGGTGTTTGCGCCCGGTGATCCGGATTTGCCCGTGGTGTCGGTGCTCATGTCGTTGTACAACGAGGAAAAGGTGATCGCCGACAAGCTCGCCAGCCTGTTCGCGCAAACCTATCCGGCCGAAAAGCTGTGGTATTTTATCGGTTCCGACTGCTCCTCCGACGCCACAAACCGGCTGGTGACGGAAGCGGCTGCCGGCCGTTCCGGTTTTTTCTTTTTCCCTTTCGCCCAGCGGCGTGGAAAGCCGCCGGTGATCAACGACCTGGCCCGCGAAGCGCTGCTGCGCCATCCGGCGGGCCCGGGGCATGTATTTCTGTTGACCGACGCCAGCGTCATGCTGTCGCCCGACGTGATCCACACCCTGGTCCGGCATTTTCGCGACCGGCAGATCGGACTGGTCGACGCGCGCATGCAGAACGTCAACCTCAGCAAACAGGGCATCAGCATGAGCGAGCAGACCTATATCGGCGGCGAGACCCTGCTCAAACACGCGGAAAGCGTGCTCTGGGGCCAGATGATGGGGCCGTTTGGCGGGTGCTATGCCCTGCGCTCGGATCTGTTTGAGCCCATTCCGGACAAGCACCTGGTCGACGACTTTTTCCTCGCCTTTCGCGCCCTGGAGAAGGGGTACAAAGCCATTAACGACCTCGAAGCCGTGTGCACAGAAGGCGCTACCCATCGGGTGCAGGACGAGTTCAGGCGCAAAAAGCGCATCGCCGCCGGCAGCTTCCAGAACCTCGCGCAGTTCAGGCGATGGGTATTACCGCCGGCAACCACCCTCGGATTCGCGTTTTTTTCGCACAAGGTGTTGCGGTGGCTGGGCGGTTTTTTTCTGCTGCTGACCATCGTTTCGGCCGGCGTCATGGGCATTTACAACCAATTTTGGTGGTATGTGTTTTGTGTGTCGATCCTCGTCGCTGCCGGATTGCCCCTGCTCCACACCCTGCTTGAGCGGCTCCGCATCCCGGGAGGCCCCATCCGCCATCTGGCCTATTTTATCTCCATGAACGCCGCCCTTGTCGCCGGTTATGTGCAGTGGAAACGCGGCATCCGCGGCAGCGTCTGGCAACGAACTAACCGCTATTGACCGCCGGCCATCCGCCCGGCGCCAAGCAAACACAAGCACCCATATGCCCTTACACACCATAGACGAAGCCATTGCCGACCTGCGCGCAGGAAAAGTGATCATTGTGGTGGACGACGAAGACCGCGAGAACGAAGGCGACTTCATCGCCGCCGCCGAAATGGTCACCCCGGAAATGATCAACTTCATGTCCACCCACGGGCGCGGGCTCATCTGCACGCCCATTGAGGAGAAGCGCGCCGAAGAGCTCGACCTTCCCCTTATGGTCAACGCCAACACCGCCCTGCACGAGACGGCCTTCACCGTCTCCATCGACCTCATCGGCCAGGGGTGCACCACCGGCATCAGCGCCTACGACCGCGCCACCGGCATCAAACACCTGACCAACCCGGCCGCAAAACCGACCGACTACGCCCGCCCCGGCCACATCTTTCCCCTGCGCGCCAAAATCGGCGGTGTGCTCCGCCGCACCGGCCACACCGAAGCGGCCGTCGACCTGGCCCGGCTCGCCGGGTGTTACCCTGCCGGCGTGCTCGTCGAAATCCTCAACCCCGACGGTTCCATGGCCCGCCTGCCCCAACTGCTGGAGGTCGCCCAACAGCTCGACCTCAAGATCATCAGCATAGATGACCTCGTGGCCTACCGCATGAACCGGGAGCGCTTTGTGCGCCCCGACGTCCGCACCCCCCTGTACACCCGTTTCGGGGAATTCGAGGCCATCGCCTACGTAGACGAGACCAGCGGCGACTGCCACCTCGTGCTCAAAAAGGGTGAGTGGGGCGCCGACGAGCCCGTGCTCGTGCGCGTGCACTCCTCTACGGAAACGGGCGACATCCTGGGCACCTTGCTGTCCGATTACGGCGCACAAGTGCAGGGCGCCCTGAAAACCATTTCGGAGGCCGGCAAGGGCGCGTTCGTGTACCTGCGCCAGAGCGACAAGAGCAACCTCCGCGCACAACTCCAGCAGTACAAACAACTGGCCGAAAACCACGAACTGGAGCGCTTCCGCCTGCACTCCAAACTGGGGCAGAAAGACTTCGGCGTGGGCGCCCAGATCCTGCGCGACCTCAACATTTCCCGCATCCGCCTGCTCACCAACCACCCCAAGCCCCGAACCGGATTCATCGGCTACGGTCTGGAGATCGTGGAGAACATCAAACTCCAGGAAGCCTGACCCGAAAAACACCCGGGTTAACCCCGCGCGCAGCAGCGCCCTTTTCATACTTTTGCACATCCGACATGAAAAATACCGGTATCGTAAAGCCGTATAACGCCCAGGAGGGCAAAAAAGCCCAGGTCGAACGCATGTTTGACAACATCGCGCCGCGATACGACCTGCTGAACCGCGTTCTGTCGCTCGGCATCGACGTGCAGTGGCGCAAACGCGCCATCCGTGCGCTGGCGACCGAAAGCACGCCCAGGGAGGTGCTCGACGTGGCCACCGGCACCGCCGATGTGGCCATCATGGCCGCCGGTGTACTGCCACAAACACAATTCATCGGGGTGGACATCGCCAACCAGATGCTCGACATCGGTCGGGTGAAAATCCGCGAGCGCGGACTCCAGGAGCGCATCGTGCTCGAAACCGGCGACAGCGAGCACCTGCGGTTTGAAGACAATCGCTTCGACGCCGCTACCGTCGCCTTTGGCGTGCGCAACTTCGAAAACCTGGAAAAGGGCCTCGCCGAAATGCACCGGGTGCTCACCCCGGGCGGCAAGCTGGTGGTGCTCGAATTTTCCAGGCCCACCCTTTTCCCCTTCAAACAACTATACCACGCGTACTTTAAATACGTTTTACCCCTGATCGGACGTTTAAGCAGCCAGGATCCGCGCGCATACGGCTACCTGTTCGAGAGCGTTCAGGCGTTTCCGGACGGCGCCGACTTCGTCCGCATCTTATCCAAAACCGGTTTTAAGCAATCCACTTGCAAACCATTAACCCTGGGCATATGCTCCTTGTACACGGCCGTCAAATAGTCCTTTCGGGCTTTTTCCTCCTGCTCACCGGCGCCCTGTGCGCGCAAAGTTCAAAGGGGAATTACAACTTTCTGGACTTTCAGCAGAAACCCTATTACTTCGGCATCACCCTGGGCATCAACCGGAGCGATTACCGGATTCAGCGCTCCGAGGATTTTATCCTGAATGACTCGTTCGCCACCGTCGAGTCGGTCACGGGGCCGGGTTTCAACCTCGGCATCGTGTCCAACCTTCGCCTCGGCAACTACTTCGACCTCCGGTTCCTGCCCACCCTTTCCTTTGCCGCCCGGAACCTGAAGTACACCCTGCCGGACAACAACAGCCAATTCCTGCAGCGCTCCATCGAATCCGTGTTCGTCGAGTTGCCCTTCCACGTGCGGTACAAGTCCGCCCCATACCGCGATATGCGCCTGTTCGTCATCGCCGGGGTCAAATACGCCTTCGATGTGGCCAGCGACTCGCGCACCCGGCAGGCCGAAACGCTGGTGAAAATTGCGCCCACCGATTTCCAGTTCGAGTACGGCGCCGGTGTGCAGATCTTTTTTCCGTACTTCATCTTTTCGCCCGAGATCAAAATCTCCAACGGCCTGAACAACGTACTGCTGTACAACCCGGAACTGGAACAGAGCAATGTGCTGGAAAAGGTGTTGTCGCGGACGTTTACCCTGTCGTTGCATTTTGAGGGTTGATCCGCACATCAAACCAGAAGAGTCTTGATCACCCGCGCCACGGTAGACGCCATTGTAGATGCCACCCGCATCGAAGAAGTCATAGAAGAGTTCGTATCCCTGCGCCGGCGAGGATCCAACCTGATCGGCCTGTGCCCATTCCACCACGAGCGGTCGCCCTCCTTCAACGTCAATCCGGCCCGCAACATATTCAAGTGCTTCGGCTGCGGCAAAGCGGGCGACGCCATCACCTTCCTGATGGAGCACGAGCACTTTTCGTACCCCGACGCGCTGCGCTGGCTGGCCAAAAAGTACAACATCGAGATCGAAGAAACCCAGCGCACGCCGGAGCAGGTGGCCGAGCAGCAGGAGACCGACTCGCTGTACATCGTCAATGACTTTGCCCTCCGGCATTTTCAGGAGCAGCTGTTCGAGTCGGACGAAGGCAAGTCCGTCGCCCTGGCCTACTTCAAAAAACGCGGCCTGCGCGAGGAGACCATCCGCAACTTCGGCCTGGGCTACGCCCCCGACCAGCGCGACCTCCTGCTGCGCCGCGCCGTCGCCGCCGGACATGCCCTGGACATGCTCAAAAAGGTCGGCCTGTGCAGCACCGACGGCACGCGCGACTTCTTCCGCGGCCGCGTCATGTTCGCCATCCACAACCTCTCGGGCAAGGTCGCGGCCTTCGCCGGCCGCACCATGTCGGCCGACAAAACCGTGCCCAAGTACATCAACAGCCCGGAGACGGAGATCTACGTCAAGAACAAAACCCTGTACGGCGCCTTTCAGGCGCGCCGCGCCATGCGCCGCCTCGACGAGTGCATCCTGGTGGAGGGGTACATGGACGTGATCGCGCTGCACCAGGCCGGCATCGACAATGCCGTGGCCTCCAGCGGCACCTCGCTCACCGAAGGGCAGCTCCAGCTCATCAAACGCAACGCCGCCAACCTGCTCATCCTGTACGACGGCGACGCAGCGGGCATTTCCGCCGCCCTGCGCGGGCTCGACCTGGCGCTGGAACAAGACCTCAACGTGCGCATGGTGCTGCTGCCCAAGGGCCACGACCCCGACTCTTACGTGCAGGAACACGGCGGGGACGCCCTGCGCGCGTACATCGGCGAGCATGCGCGCGACTTCATCCTGTTCAAAACAGACCTGATGCTGGCCGAAACCAAACACGACCCCATCCGCCGCGCCTCCCTGGTCAAGGACATCGTCGCCAGCATCGCCCGCATCCCCGACCCCATCAAACGCAGCGTGTACGTGCAGCAGTGCGCCGCGCTGGTGGGCGTCGACGAGCAGGTGCTGGTGGCCGAAACCAACAAACAGATCGAACAGTCCATGCGCCAACAGCAGCGCCGCGACGAGCGCCGGGGCGCCGGCGCCGGCGACCAGCCCGAGGAGCGCCCGGCGCCCGGAGAACCCGTGGCTGAACCGGCGGAAAAACCCCTGCTGCGCAGCGACGAGTTCCACGAGCGCGACGTGCTCCGCCTGCTCGTGCTCTTCGGCGACCAGATGCTCAGCGACCCGCCCCAAAGCGTGGCCGAATATGTGCTGGCCGACGTTATTGACCTGCTCGACAGCTTCGACAACGCCGTGTACGCCTCTCTGATCCGGGAATACAAAAGCCGGATGGACGCCGACGGCGCAGCGCCCGACCAGTCTTTCTTCCTCCAGCATCCGCTGAACACCATCCGCAGCCTGGCGGTGGACATGATGAGCACACCCTGGGAAATGTCGAACAACTGGGTGGAGCGACACAACTACCCCCTCCAAAACCAGCCCGTGCCCGAACGCAACTTCGACCGCGACACCCGCAACGCGCTGGATCGATTCAAGTTTCGTAAAATAGAAAAACTCATCGCCATCAACCTCCAGCGCATCAAAGAGGCCGAACTGCAGGGCGACACCGAAGCCATGATGACCTGGCTGCGCGTAGACCAAAAAATTCGGCAGGTGCGGAACGAACTGTTCAACCGGTTGGGTGGATCGGTGGTGCCGAAGTGAGGCTTGGGGGTGGGGAGGCTACAGCCCATATTGAAGCTGGATAGTCTCCTGTTGGGATAAAACAAGAGAAGAACTCAAGAAAAATGGGAGGCAAAATAGCAGATATTTCATTTCTAATAATGTATTTTAGTATAATTTTTATTGTTTTCAATTTTAGATAAATCAGAAAGATTAAATAAAGAACGGACTTCATTTAAATGTATCGGTAATGCTGCGAAATCGGGATTGGTCTTTAATGATTTAAAATAAACTTCCCTAAATTTCGGATTTATGACAACATGGCCAATGTAAAATGTATTTGATTCTATTTCCTCAAAAGGAGCGTAGATTTCGAAATAATCATCTCTCCTTAATATTACTCCTGAAATAACTGTGCCTGCCGAAGTTGCCGCTTTAAGGTTAAATATTTTTTCGAGATTTATAGAAAATGTACTGTCGTGCATAAAGTCATAAATAACCAGCGGTTCATAGGGAAGTTCTTCGAAATCATATCCTTCATTCCCTACCCAAAAAATTACAAATCTGGAATCATAAGACAAGCAAAATGGAGAACAAAAGCTGTAGTTAAAATAAAAATGTTTTATTACTTCAAAATCAGATTTGTATAATGTTGAAACTAATGTATTTAATGTTCCCCTTGTAGTAAATAGACTAGTTACTGATACACTCATTACATAATCCAGTGTATCACCCAAGCCACACGGTTTTTCTACATAAGGTGTGTAATGGGAAATCTCTTCGAAAGATAGCAATAAACTATCTGACCAATGAATTCCAGCTAAATTAAGTAACACCTTTTTTTCGTCTATTGAAGCGTTTTTAACACTATACGTATTTGTATTTGTCGAATAAGAATCTATTTTATAATCTAAATTTGCATAAGGTGAATGATCCGGAAATGAATCATACCGGACTCTCTTTACAATACTCCCATCGGCCCGATGAAACACATAATACGCATTATCCTGGAAATACTCCACGGTGATGACACCTCTGGGTATGCTGTCCTGCCCTCCCGTCAATCCATTGCCTTGGGAAATGAACCGGTGATCATTCTGATTATTTAACCTCGGTCCATAATCATCGGCTACCTGATCATTGGGAAACAAAACGGCAACAGTATCGTACGCATGCACGCCATTCACTATTCCACGATAATTTCTGTACTTGGCCGCTTGAGCCGTAAGGTTGGTGGCAAGACCACACATTAGTAGAAAAACCAGAAGTTTTGTTTTGCTTGGCATGACTTAAAATTTTCGGAGTTTGTGGGGCATTGTTTCCATTAAAGTGTTTACATTGTTTTGTGGATGAAGCGACATGTCTTCTCCAATATTATAAATTCTAACTTCGCGTCTATACGGATCGAAAATCAATTGCTCAAAAAGCCTTTTGCCCGTATTTGGATCTCCATAATCTTCAAAATAGCTGTATATCATTCCATTGGCATAAACCTTCATATACCCGGGAGTTATACCCTGAAGCTTATTCATCCCCAAATAATGCATCAATCGTTTGTCCTCCTGCATGTCGTACAGGTCAAAATAGGCTGCACAGGGATCAAACGGACTACTGTCACTCTGTTGTTGCCTTCCTCCGTAGGATACACACAGATAGCGCCCATCAGCGGTAACCAATGCGGCATAAAAAGTGTAGTCCGGGTTGATACGCAGCACTTCTTCGCCTTGTGGGTTGAGTATTATAACTGTACTCTCCCAACTGACTACATACGTAAATGTGTTCTCTTTCCGGTAGCCAATTAAATAATTACCCACCTTGTAATACCCGGCATCGGAGAGCAGGCGTATGTCGTTGTAGGTAGAATAATATTGTGGCGGCGGTAATTTTGAAAATACACAATTAGAATCAGGTTCTTCGGGTAAAATCATATATTCTATGTCTATACCATCAACTGTAACACCCGGATATTGGCCGTTGTAATACGGAGAAAGGGCTTCGAGGTCTACTGTCTTCAAAAGCACATGTGTAGCAGTGTCGTAATACTCAATTTTTTTATACGGCAGTCCTGGAAAAGGCCACTGAGGATCAAACACCAATATTCCAGGCGCTTGTTCTTCTACAATAAATTGTACCGTATCGATGGTGATGGTGTCGCGATAGAATCCTCGGGTGTAACGATCCCATCTCAAAGTATACGCCCCATAGGTACGCGGCGGCCGCACCAGTTCCGGTTGCACCTGGGTGGAGTCGGCGGGGTTGGGGGGTTGTTGGCCGGTGCATTGGAGGTGCATGGTAGCGACCAGCAGCGACAGGACGACCAGATAGACTTGGGTGGTCAGAAAGGACGGTTTCATGTTCAGTATGGGGCTGAGTTTTTCGGGTACAATTTGGGGCTTTCATCAACCTGTTTACCTTTTCTAGACGGCCTTACACCCGCTCCACCTTCCACCCCTCCACCGCCTTCTGCTCCGTAGAAAAATTGATCCCCACCGCCACTTTTTCCTTGGGGGAACCCTGGTAAGGCGCCAGATAGCCCTTTTCATGGATTTGTTGCAGGGCCGCCTCGGCGCTGTCGTCCAATTTGAACTCAAACGCGTAGATGTAATGCTCGTTTTCTACCAGCGCATCGCAGCGGCCCCGGGCGGTGTGCACTTCGGAGCGGATGTAGGTGCCCAGCAGGGAAAAGATCAGGTGGACCAGCGCGTGGTAGAAGTGCTCGTTTTCCTTTTGCCACAGGTCGTAGGGGATGGAGGCGAAGGCCCCGTTCAGGGTAGCCACCACCTGCTCAATGTCTCCCACCGCCAGCGCTTTGGCCAGGGCCACCACCGGAGAAAGCGCATTGCCCGGGTATTTCTCCTGATAAACCAGCAGCAACTGCTGCTGCATCGAAAAGCGCACCTCCCGGTTGGGGTAGCGGAGGATGTACTGCTGAAAGGTCTTGTCGAAATGGTCAATGGTCAGATAGCCCGTCTGGAACAGCACGCCGATGGGGTCCAGGGCGTCGACATGGAAGCTGGTGAGTTGTTCGGGGGTGGCTTCTACCTGTTCCACATCGTAGTAGCGGTGTTTGCGCATCTCTTTGACCAGGAAGGTTGGGGTGCCGGTTTCGAACCAGAAGTTTTGAAAGGCTTGTGCGTCCAGGAAGCGCAGAATAGAAAAAGGGTTATACAACCGATCGGTACCATTCCACGAATAGCCATTGTACCAAAGCCGAACTTTATCCATCAAGGATGCCACGGGCATTTGTTCTGCTTCGGCGATGTGCCGGAGTGGTTCGGAAAAATAAGCCTCCAGTTCTTTCTGGGTAATGCCCAGCAAAGTATCGGTGTATCGATGCAAGCTGATGTTGCTCAGGTTGTTCAACTCCGAAAAAATGCTCACCTTGGAAAACGCCGACACCCCGGTGATGAACACCAGTTCGAGATATGGGTCGCTGTCTTTGATGACGGAGTAAAAGTTTTTCAGTACCGCCCGATTGGCCTCGGCCTGCTCGAGGTTGTCCAGGTAATCGATGATCGGCTTGTCGTACTCGTCTACGAGCAGCACCACTTTTTGCGCCTTGCCCGTTTGCTGGATAAGCGATTTGAATTTTTGGTCGTAGCTGGTTTCGGGCAGCCGTACGCCGAGACCCTGGGCGGCTTCGTCCAGCATGTTGTGGATGGCCATTTCCAGGCCGAGGGTGCCGGCGCCCTGGCTGCTGAATTTCAACCAGATGACCGGATGGGTATCTGCCCAGTCCCACTGGTCTTCAATCCACAACCCTTCAAAAAGCGCCTTTTGCCCGCTGTACAGTTCCTTTATGGTGGACAGCAGCAGCGATTTGCCGAAGCGACGCGGGCGGGAGAGGAAGAAGTATTGTCCGTTTTCCAATATGCGAAAGATCTGCTCAGTTTTGTCTACGTAGACAAAGCCCTCTTCACGAATTTTGCGAAAATCCTGTATGCCGATCGGGTATTTCATCGGGATAAAGATAAGGGATTTTAAGCTGAAGAGGAATCTATCCAAGAGACCAATCAACCTACCTTAGCCGCGAAAAATTTCCATACCCGTAAATGTCCACTCCCCATGGTGTTGACCATCCTCGGCAACGGCGCCGGCGGCCCTTTTCAGGGTAGACACTACACTGCGCAGATCCTCGAATCCGGCAACCAGATGTTCCTCATCGATTGCGGCGAGGGCACCCAGCACCAGTTGTTTCGCTACCGCATCCGGTACGACCGCATCAACCAGGTGTTCATCAGTCACCTGCACGGCGACCACGTGTTCGGGCTGGTGGGGCTGCTCACCTCCTTTTGCATCAAGCAGCGAAATACGCGCCTGCACATCTACTCCCCGCCCGGGTTGCAGGAGCTGGTGGAGCACACCTTCCGGCTGTGCCGGGTGGCGGGGTCATTCCCACTGACTTTTACGGAGGTGAACCCCGAAATACACGCACCGGTGTTTGAAAACAAACAACTGTCGGTGTGGAGCATACCCCTCCACCACCGGACACCCTGTTGCGGTTGGCTCTTCCGCGAAAAACCCCGACCCCGCAACATGCGCAAGGAGGCGCTGGAAAAATACGCGATACCGTTTGCCGACATCCCGGCCATCAAAGCCGGCGCAGACTGGATTACCCAACAGGGGCAATCGGTGCCCAATGCCGAGCTGACCACCGACCCGAAGCCGCCGGCCAGTTATGCATTTTGCAGCGACACCGCACCATCCGACCGGGTCGCCGAATGTGTCCGGGGGGTGGACTTGCTGTACCACGAAGCCACTTTTCTGAACGAACACGCCATGGAGGCCGGCCTGTCATACCACAGCACCGCTGCGCAGGCCGCGCAAATCGCCCAAAAAGCCGGCGTAAAACAACTCCTCCTGGGGCACTTTTCCGCCCGTTATAAAACCCTTGACCAGCACCTGACGGAAGCCCGGGAGGTGTTCGCTGAAACCATCGCCGCAGAAGAAGGAAAGCGTATCGAATGCGGAATGCGGAATGGGGAATGCGGAATATGAGGGCGCTTGGCCTTTTCGAATGCGGAATGCGGAATTTGGAATGCGGAATATGAGGGCGCTTGGCATTTTCGAATGCGGAATGCGGAATGCGGAATGCGGAATGCGGAATGCGGAATATGAGGGCGCTTGGCCTGGTCGAATGCGGAATGCGGAATTCGGAATGCGGAATATGAGGGCGCTTGGCCTGGTCGAATGCGGAATGCGGAATGCGGAATATGAGGGCGCTTGGCCTGGTCGAATGCGGAATGCGGAATGCGGAATATGAGGGCGCTTGGCCTGGTCGAATGCGGAATGCGGAATATGAGGGCGCTTGGTCTTTTCGTAAAACCAGAGGCGGTGTGCGAATCGCCATGGCAAATATTTCGGTAAGTGTATTTCCGGCCCCAACGCAATACCTGGCGCCCGTATATTCCGCATTCCGAATTCCGCATTCCGCATTCGAAAAGACCAAGCGCCCTCTTATTCCGCATTCCGCACTCCGCATTCCGCATTCGATCAGGCTAGTTTAGCCACATCCCGGATCAATATGCTGTTCCGCTTGAAGTAGATGAGGTTGGCCTTTTTGAGTTCGTTGAGCACGGAGGTAACCGTTTGGCGGCTGGTGCCGGTGAGGCTGGCAATGTCGGCCTGGGTGAGGTGGTGTTTGACCAGCGTTTCAAAACCGATGCGTCGGCCTTCCCTGCCGGCCGTTTCCACCAGAAACTCGATGATGCGTTCACGGGCGTCTTTGGAGACCATGTTCGCCAGGCGCTCTTCCAGCCGGCACAGCCGTTTGCTCAGGTGGGCCATGCAGGAAAGCACGAGATTGGTACGGGTCTGCATGAGCTGCTGGAAATCGGACAATGATACACAGAGGTATTCCACTTCATCATGGAGGGCCTGCGCATAGTCGGTGTATTTTCCTGCACCGGTAAGGCCCACATCGCTGAACAGGGCGCCAGGTTGCAAGATTTCTTTGATCACTTCCTTGCCTTCCTCCGTGAAGGTGCCGGTCTTCACCCGGCCGCCGACCAGAAAATACAGGTGCTCAACCGGGTCGTCGGGCATATAGATAAAATGGTATCGGGGCGCTTTTTTCAACCGGCAGTAATCGGCCAACGTCGCCAGGTCGTCCTGTTGTAATGACGCCAAAATGGGCAATTGAGCGAGAAATTCGATGGTGGCTAATTTATCCATGGCTAAGGCTGTTTTAGTGTCCGGCAACTGAAGTGTAAGCCAGTACCTTTTTTGTGATGGTACAAAAGTGATGCTTATGCCGGCAAGAGAAAAGTACACTTATCGCAATTAGTCCAACTTTAAAAAGATAAATATTTTTATAAATATTTGATTATTATGTTTTTAATAAATTAATTTGTCTATAAAAACGGATGTCGGCTATCGGATGTCGGTTGTCGGCCATCAGTCGTCGGCCCCTCCGTGCTTCCTCTGTGTATCCACTGTGCCCCTCTGGGGTTTTTTTTAAATGGAACCACTGGGGGGCCCTGTGTATACACTGAGGACCCACGGAGGGGCCGACGACTGATGGCCGACAACCGACATCCGATAGCCGACATCCGTTTT
>JANRJH010000041.1:0-46007 GCA_033764075.1 Saprospiraceae bacterium
TGTCAATGAACTTTCTGAAGACAAGAGAGGCATGTTGGAGATATTTTCATACAAACAAAATGTTGAAAATGATCGCCAATTAAAACTCGACTTCAATTAACAATTCACTAATTCTTGTCAACCTATTTTAGGAACACACAACTCGACATTCGACATTCGACACTCGAAAATCGCCACTCCCCTCACCTGCCCATCACCCAATCATTATACGCCTGCACCAGGCTCTCGTACAGCAGTTTTCCCTGTAGGGCATATCCATTTACGGAAAAATGGACTTTATCGGAGGACAACAGTCCCGCCTCCCGCCACGCCGGCGCCGAGCGTTCACCGCCGGCAATGCGGAACAGATCCCACAGTGGCAACCCGTTGGCGGCCGCATAAGTGCGGATGTGGGTGCTCACCTCGGCCAGGTGCGGGTTGGGGCTTCGCCCGCGCAGGTACGATTCGGCAGGCGTGGTGAGTAATATCGGTGAGGCCGGGCAGTACAGGCGCAATTGCCGGATCAGGTTGTCCAGTTGCCGGGTGATGCCGGCGGTGCCGGCGGCGGTCTGTGCTTCGTTGGTGCCGAAGGAGAGGATGATGAGGTCGGGGTAAAAGGCCGTCAGGCTCTGGATCAGCCTTTCGGCGCCGGCGAAGTCTGCCGCCGTAGCGCTGTTCACGCCGATGCTGTGGTACAGCACGCCGGCCAGCTCGTTCTCCAGCGAAAGGCCGTCGATGCGCAGCGGACGGTGAGCGCCGCCCACCGGCAGTGCGCCCAGTACCGCCGTGTGCACCGGGCGGTTGAGGTAAAAAGAACGGAAGTTTTCACCCTCAATCAGCATCTGCGCTTCCTCGCCCGTAGCCGGGTCGTAGACACGTGCGGCGGCGTATCCCGGTTCATTGGGCTGGAAAACGACTATTTTGGAAAACCCGTCATAGGCAGCGGTGGTGTCGCGCAGGCGAACGGTCATTTCGGCATGCAGGGCGGGCGACTCCACCGCGTACCCGCAAATGCCGAACGCGGCGCTTTCCGCCCGGTTGCGTACGCAGTTGCCCGCGGTCCACCGCACCGGACTGGCCACAGCGTAGTCCCTCGGGCCATTGGTTCCTGCCAGTCGGTAGGGGAAGATGAGCCCGCGGCCGGCGTTGCCGAACTCAGCCTGCAAATACCGGCGCACCTCGCGCGTGAGGAAGTCGCCCTGAATGTGCGAGTCGCCCAGATGTACAATGTGAATCCTGTGCCGGCCCTGGATGCGTTGTTCGTACAATTTGACGAAAAAGGGATCCAGTGGCCCGGTTTGTTCGATGCGATTCAGGTCCGCCCGGATGAACGGAGGCCGCGCGGTGTCGGGTTCGGCCGGCGTCACCAGAGGCGACCGGGCCTGGGCCAGGCACAGGTTGGCTGCCGACAAGACCAGCCACCAGGGGAGCAGAAACTTCATTGGGTACGGTATTGTTGGTAGGTTTCGATCAGCACCTGCGCGATCCGCCGCCCGACCCGTCGACCCCCGGCGTGAGAGAGGTGGGTGAAATCCTTGCTGGCTTCGGGCGGCTCCATGGCCGCGAGGCGCACCATAGCGCCGGGGCCGCCCATGGCGTGGAAGAGGTCGAAATACAAGAAACCGTTTTCGCGCGCCAGATCGCGCTGCATGCCGGCGATGGAGATTACGCTGGGCATGGTCATCAGCTCGCCATTGACCTTGCCGGCGCGGTCGCCGATGCTGAACACCATGATCGGGCGCCCGGGGAAACAGGCGCGCAGGTGTGCGTAGGTGCGTTGCAGTTCTTTCCGGTACCAGTCGAGCTTAGCAGGCGTCCAGTAGGCGGTGGCGGCGTTGAGGCCAAACTGAACGATGACCAGGTCGTAGTGCAACAAGGCGTCGAACCGCCTGGCCGTCTCCACCGGTATCCGGCGCAGCCCGATACCGCTGTTGCCCCGCACCGAGAAATTGTCTACGTAGATGCCCGGGCCATCCTCCAGGGAAATGCCGTAAACCCAGAGGCTGTCGGTTTCAGGAAAACGCAGGCGCACGTCGTACATCCCGGGCTGCTGCAGGAGCGCCTGCCCTACCCTGCCCCCTGTACCGGGCAACGGCAGATTGTACTCCGGAGAGCCGTTGGTGCGGTAATAGACCTGCCGTTGCGCGGGCGTCTGGTACAGCAGGCGGACCCTCGACCATTGCCGGGTGTTACGGTACCATTTCGAACCGGCAAAGTGGAAGGTTGCATCACCTGAGGGTACATACACGTAACCGTTTATGCCGAAAGGCATGCGCACCGGCTCCTTCTGTACAATGGAATACGTTTTCCAGCCGTCGAATTGCATGTTTCCAGTCCGCCGGAAACCAGGCGAAACCTCAGTGATCGGCAAAAAACCGACACCCCGCCCCCCCCAAATGCCTTGCAAGGTGTCGCGCAGGTCGCCCAACACCAGATCGCCCTCCACAAACGAGTCGCCGAAAAAGGCAATGCGAACGCTGCGCTGGTGGCTCTCGATCGAGTCGATCACCGAAAAAAAGGCAGCCAGCCCCAGCCGATCCGGCGTATAATCCTCAATGATGCGTCCAAAGTAGCCCGTATCCACCGGCGGCGCCACCGCAAATTGCGCATCCCCCACGACCGTGTCGGACACCTCCGGGGTCATCAGCGTCGAATCGCCGATCCAGGAGGTATCCCCGGCTGCCGGGAGGTAAGGCAGGCTCTCCGGCGTTGCCGGCACGTCGCGACGAACCGCAGCGAATATGTCCATCGGCTTCAAGGCCAACCCCAGCGCCTGCCCCGGCGTACGCCACATCGACAAGGCGAACAGCAAGGCAACGACCAACACGGTGAGCCCCAGCGTCTGTCCCAGATAATTTTTCATATCCGGCAAAGATAAACGGCTACTTTTGTCCAGTTATCTTTTCAAATTTCCTTTTTTGCCGCTGTTTGTTTCATTTCTAAAACCGCCTGTTGTGCCCGAAACGCATCCGTTCAACCAAACCGTCCTGATCGTCGACGACGAGCCGCACATCCTTCAGGCACTGGATTTTTTGCTCCGGCAAGAAGGTTTTAACGTGCTGACCGCCGAAAATGGGGCCCAGGCACTCGAACAGGTGCGCACCGAACGCCCCGAAATTGTGGTACTCGACGTTATGATGCCCGGCACCGACGGGTACGAGGTGGCCCGGCAAATCCGGCAGGAAAAGGGCCTGGAAAACGTCCGGATCGTTTTCCTCACCGCCAAAGGCACCCCCGCAGATCGCCGCCAGGGATACCAGAGCGGTGGTGAATATTACCTGCTGAAACCCTTCGAAAATGAAGATTTCATCCAAATTATTCGGGAAATATGCACTTTCGGATAATTTTTTTTCAAAAACATAGATAAACATATAGAAGTGTATATATTTGCGTGTACGTTCAACCTGTAACACCTTTACCTATGACACTACAGATTAAAACCCTTGATGAATACCGGGCAGCATACGACCGGAGCGTGTCCGATCCGGAAGGCTTTTGGGCCGAGCAAGCGGCCTCATTTCGCTGGACGAAACCCTGGAAACAGGTGCTGAAGTGGAACTTCAGGGAGCCACGCGTAAAATGGTTTGTCGGCGGACGCCTGAACATCACCGAAAATTGCCTGGACCGACACCTGGAAACACGACCCAACCAGACGGCTATCCTTTGGGAGCCGAACGACCCTAAACAGAAAGCCCGGAAAATAACCTACCGGCAATTGTACCAGCAAGTCTGCCAGTTTGCCAACACCCTGAAAGCGGAAGGGGTGCGGCGCGGCGACCGCGTGTGCATCTACATGCCCATGACCCCCGAACTGGCCGTGGCCGTGCTTGCCTGCGCGCGCCTCGGCGCCGTACACTCTGTGGTGTTCGCCGGCTTTAGTGCCGTGGCACTGGCCGACCGCATCCGCGATGCCCACGCCTCCGTGGTCATTACCGCCGATTTCAATGCCCGCGGCCCTAAAAATATCCCGGTGAAGCAGGTGGTCGACGATGCCCTGGCCCTCGACTGTCCCTCCGTCGGGCGGGTAATCGTGCACCGCAACACGGGTGGCGACCTAACCATGGTGGAAGGCCGCGACATTTGGTGGCACGACGCCATCAAAGGGCGACGCAAATCTTGCAAGGCAGCCTCGGTTGACAGCGAGGACATGCTGTTCATCCTCTATACCTCGGGTTCCACCGGCAAACCCAAGGGCGTGGTGCACACCCACGGCGGGTACATGGTTTTCGCGGAGTACTCCTTCCGGAATGTGTTTCAATACCAAGACGGCGAAGTGTACTGGTGCACTGCCGATGTAGGCTGGATCACCGGCCACTCCTACATCATTTACGGTCCGCTGCTGGCCGGCGCCACCTCCCTGATGTTCGAAGGGGTACCCACGTATCCGGATGCCGGTCGGTTTTGGGACGTGATCCAGCGACACAAAGTCAACATCTTCTACACGGCGCCCACCGCCATCCGGGCACTCATGGCCGCCGGAGACCAGTGGATCAAAGGACGGCGCATGTCTTCGCTGCGTGTGTTGGGTACCGTAGGCGAACCCATCAACGAGGAGGCCTGGCACTGGTATAACGAACGCGTTGGCAAAAAGCGCTGCCCCATCGTGGACACCTGGTGGCAAACCGAAACCGGCGGCATCATGATCACGCCCCTGGCCGGCATTACGCCGCTCAAACCCTGCTTCGCCACCTTGCCCCTGCCCGGCATACAGCCTGTACTCGTCGATGCCAACGGACGCGAGATCGAGGGCAACGACGTGGAGGGCATGCTCTGCATCCGTTTCCCATGGCCCAGTATGCTCCGCACCACCTACGGCGACCATGAACGGTGCCGCCAGACCTACTTCGCCACGTTTAAAGACAAATACTTCACCGGCGACGGCGCCCGGCGCGACTCGGACGGCTACTACCGCATCATCGGCCGGGTCGACGACGTGATCAATGTCTCCGGCCACCGCATCGGAACAGCCGAGGTGGAAGACGCGATCAACAAGGCTCCCCACGTTGTGGAGTCGGCCGTGGTCGGTTATCCGCACGACATCAAAGGGCAAGGCATTTATGCCTATGTCATCGCCGACGGCCCGGTGGCCGACGTGGAGGCGTTCCGCCAGGTGGTGCTCCAAACCGTCACCCGTGAGATCGGCCCCATCGCCAAACCCGACAAGATCCAGGTGGTGCCCGGGCTGCCCAAAACCCGTTCCGGAAAAATCATGCGGCGTATCTTGCGCAAGATCGCAGAAGGCGATACATCCAACTTGGGCGATACCTCAACCCTCCTGAACCCTGAAGTCGTGGATTCAATCCGGGATAATGCGGTTTGAATGGATTGGGGATGGCGCCCCACGATGGAATCCCACCATGTGGCCCCACGGTCACATGGCCCCACGATCCCACAACCCCACGGACCCACGGACCCACGGACCCACGGCTGAAGCCGTGGGCTAATCGTGTTACCCAACCGGCACGTGTCGGCCGGTGCGTACCCGAACCATTAGATCCCACGGCTTCAGCCGTGGGATCGCGGTCCCGTGATCCCACGGTCCCGTGATCGCGGTCCCGTGATCGCACGATCCCGTGATCCCACGATCCCACGGCATCATCCAATGACATCCGTACGCAAATACCCGTCGTCATCCATCAACGCCTCATCGCCGACCGGCATGGCGGTGGCCGCAGTATTTCGGAACAGGGCGCACCAGGGGCAGTCTTTTTGGCCGCAGCCTTTGTCGAAGGCTTTGTCCTGAATGGCTGAATAGACCTCCACAATCAGGTTTTCCATAAAGGCCAGATCTGCAGCCCGGTACTCCAGCGTTTCCATCACCAGGCGGCCCGAGGGGTCCGGCTCCACCCAGGATATAGCGCCCTCCCGAATCATCGCGCCCGGGAAAATGCCCGATTCGCGCACGAGGACGGCGTAGAAAAGCAATTGGCGCCAGAATTCGCCCCCCATAGGTTCTTTCTCCGAAGGTCCTTTCACCTTTTTTCGGTCCGGCTTGCCGGTTTTGAAATCGATAAGGGCGAGGGATTCGTCGGGCAGCCACTCCATGCGGTCAATGGCGCCGGTAATCGGTACACCCTGGAATGCGCAACGGTCTATGCGGCGCTCCACCACCGCCTTGGGTTGCCAGGTGGAAGACCGCTCCTGGTGGAAACGTTGCAGTATGCTTTTACCCGTCTGTAGTTGTTGTGCGAAGGCTGCAGGGGCAAAGAAACCGCGGCGGCGGTGCATTTCAGCATCAAAGTCGCGGAGCAGCGCGTCGGCGGAACCGCCGGACGGGTACTTCAGGAAGTAATGCTGCAGGGCGGCGTGCACCACCTGACCAAATGCCGCTGCCGACCTGACCGGTGTGGGTGCTTTCAGGATGTCCTCGTAATAAAAGGCCAGCGGGCAGCGCAGGAACCGGTTTAACGCCGTAATGCTTAACGCAAACTGCTGAACCCGCTGGTCCAGCCAAGCATGCTCGGGCAGTTGGATTACCGGTTGAGTCGGCACGTTTAACAAGGTGTGCCGTGTAGCCAATGCCTGATCGGACAAAGGCGGCACCACCTCAACAGGCAGACCAGTTTCGTCAATGAACCGGGTCCGACTGACGTCCTTGCCTGCGTCGTTGTGCAGGCTGTACGACAGAAAGAGGCCCCGGCGCGCACGCGTCATTGACACATAAAAGAGGCGTCGGCGCGCTTCGAGCGCGTCTTCCTCGCCCCCGGGCGACAAGCTGCCCGGAAGCGCAAAACGGGTACCAGCCTGCCGCGCAGAAGGCTCCCAGGCTTCCGCGGTGCACAAGGGCATGAAAACAAAATCGAACTCAAGCCCTTTGGAGGCATGGGTCGTGAGCAGCTGTACGCCATCGTTGGCCTGAATAGTGGCATGCATGGGCAGCTCCAGGCGGTTCTCCAGCATGCCGTCGATCATACGCACCAGATCGGTCAGCTGCAACTCGGGGCGGCGCATCAGTTCTGCGCCCACAAAATCCTGGAACGTACCCACCGCCTGTAACAGCCATACCCGGTCGGGGTGCTGCATAACGTTCTGCAAAAGGCCGCTTTGCCCCCAAATAGCATCTGTAAGTCCGGGGAGCGACGCGTGGGCGGCGTCCTGTATCCAGGTTTCCAGCAACCGGCCGGCATCCAGCAAACGACCGGCATCCCCTACGCCTGCTTCCGCCATGGATTCGGCATTTTGCAGCAAACGGCGCCAACGAAGCGTACCTTCAGACGCAGGGTTTTTGCGGCAGTACAAGGCGAGAAGCGCCAGATCGAGCGACGGGAGGTTCCAGTACGGGGCGTGCAGTAGCCTGAACAGCAGGCCCTCGCCCTCAAAAGGGCGTTGTATTTCGGCGTTCAGGTAACGCAGAATGTCGACAAATTGCTCGATCACCGGGATGCGAAGCACGTCAACCTGTTTGCGCAAGCGGCAAGGGATGCCGGCGTGCTGTAAAAGCCGAAGCAGGGGCTCGCCCAACTTATGTCGGGTGTACAAAACGGCAATGTGATGGGGCTGCACCCCTTCGCGAACCAGGTCCTGGATGCGTCCGGCTACCCCACCGTATTCGTGCAACGTGTTTTCGTACGCCAAAACGCGCAATTCGGCCTGTTCCTCGCGTTGGGCGAGCAGGTTCTTTTCCAGCGGAACGGACAATTGGCGCACCGCGCGCAGGTTGTTGTGCGCGATCAGGCGGCCGGCGGCGTCCAGTATATTTTGTCCGGAGCGATAGTTGCGTGTCAGCACCAGCGGGGAGGCGCCGGCGCAGTATTTACGCTGAAAATCGATCAGGTTGTGCAGGCGGGCTCCTTGAAACTCGTACACGCTCTGATCGTCGTCACCCACAATAAAGGCATTGGGGTATTCCCAGAAATCGAGGAGTTGTTGCAACAGCAGGTATTGTGCCCCGTTGGTATCCTGGTATTCATCGACCAGGATGTACAGATAACGTTCCTGCTGGGTGCGCAGCAGCCCCTCGTGTCGGGAAAAAGCATCGGTCACCCAAAGCAGCATGTCGTCGTATTCATACCGATTGCGGCGGGAGAGGGCATCCTCAAAGGCCGGGTAGAGCAGCACGGCTGCGCGCAGGCGTTCCATTTTTTCGCGTGCCTCGCGAATGCGGCTCTGATTGGGTTCGCCCTTGCGGCCGTATTTGGAGTTGCGTTTATAAACAAAATCGGGGTGTTGCTCCAGGTTAAGCACGAAGCGGTCGATATGATGCTCCATGAACCGGGGTGTCCACCCCTCCTTTTTCATCAGGGAGAACAAATCACCCAGTTGTTTCTCAAAGGCGTAGGGATCTTTGCGCTGGTTGAGCAACGGATGATCCGCAGGTTGTTCGAGCAGCAAGCCGCGCACCATTTCAATACGTTCCAGTTCGGAGACCAGGGTAAGGTGCGGGTTTCCGAAGTAAGCGATGTTTTCGGAGATGACGCGGTTGCAGAAACTGTGGAAGGTGGAAATTGTCACCCGGTAGGCATCCGGGCCGATGCGTTGCAGCAGCCGCTGACGCATGGCGTGCGCGCCGGCGTCGCTGAACGTCAGGCACAGGATCGACGCGGCCGGCGTGTCGGTCTCCGTAAGGATGCGGCCGATGCGGGCAGCCAGTACCTGGGTTTTCCCTGTTCCGGGCCCGGCGACGACCATGAGGGGGCCGTCGATCTGTTCGACGGCCAGTCGTTGCTCCGGGTTCAGCGTCCGAAGAAAGTCCTCGAACGCCGCGTTATGGTCCTGGGTAACCAAGGTTATTCTGCTATAGACTGGCAAAGTTCGACCAATACACCGTTGGCCGATTTGGGGTGCAGGAAAACCACCCACTTGTTGTCGGCCCCGCGTTTGGGCTCGCGGTTCAGGGGGATGAACCCCTCCTGTTCAAGCCGTTGCACCTCGCTGTGGATGTCGTCCACCTCAAACGCAATGTGGTGAATGCCCTCCCCCCTTTTGTCGATGTATTTGGCGATGGGGCTTTCGGGGTCGGTCGCCTCCAGTAATTCAAGCTTGCTTTCGCCAATGTGAAAAAAGGAGGTGGCTACCTTTTCGGTTTCGACGGTCTCCACTTTGTAATGGGCTTCTCCGAGCAGCTTGCGGATGAGTTCGTTGCTTTCCGACATGCTTTTGACGGCGATGCCGATGTGGTCGATGCGACGCATAGGATGGGTCATTTTTGTTTGATCCAAATGTCGCGCTCTCCGGTCAATTTTTGCAAATCAAAAATAGTTTGTTGTACTTCGCTCAGGTCATTATACGAAAAGCGAACGCCCACCTGGTGCCCGTTTTTTTCCATGGTAAACAGGTCGTACCCTGCAGCAACCAGTTGGTTCTTTAGCCGGTTGGCGTTTTCGGTATCCTGCAGCGTGGCTACGATCAGGACGCACGTTTTGCCCTTTGCCGGTGGCGCTGCATTCACAATAGGCTTCGACGGTTTTTTCGCAGCAGGCACGTCCTGGGCAGCCGCCGGTTTCCGGGGTTTGCTTTCGGCAACGCCCTCCGCAGGGGGCGCCTGCGCATTGGTTGCCTGCTCCAGCGCCGTCTCCTGGGCTCCCGGCGTATTTTTCTGGATGGAATTGGGCAAGCTGATGATGTCTGTGTACGGCTCGTGCGATCGGGTCCACCACATAAAAACGCCGGATGCTGCCAACCCCAGCAACAGAAGGGCAGAGAGTATCCCCAGCCAGGGGCGCCGGCTCGCTTTCGCCGGCATAGTGGCAGCGGGCGCCTCCCATGTGTCTTCGGAAACCTGACGCGATTTACCCAGTGGCGAAAACTGAATGGGCGGCAAGCCGAACGTTTCGGTGTTGAAGTTGTTGGCGTCGGGGATGAATTGCACGCGTTGGATGTAATTTTTGTACAGGCGTCCGATGCCGGGCAGGGTCACGATCTCTCTGCGGTCCAAACGCTCTTCCATATCCTTGACCCAGGCGTAGACCTCCTCTTCGGCGTCCGCCATATCGATGCGATGCGTGCGGGCGATATCCGCGACCAGCAATCCGTCGTTGGAGAGGACGGCGTCGTCAAAAGCCAGGGTGCGCGTGGGTGGAGCCAGCGTACCCTTCTCCGGGTCAACCTGTGCCTGCCGCCTTTTGGCGACAAAAGCGCCAAAGGACGGCAGCACGACCGTATCGTGCAGGAAAATCAACTTCTCGATATGAGCGGGAACATCGATGGGCATTAACGTATCGGTTTTCAGGCCCTCCGGCCAGGCAATGGATTGAAATTGAAGTTCAGTCATGACATTCCACAAAATTATGAAAAAAAGTAATTATTGACGCATGGGATGCATAAATATGGTCAAAATACGGGCCAAACTCCAAACAGGTTTCTAATTTTTACCTTGGATATTCAATATTTGCTGTAATTTTGGCGAGACGATAAGCAAACAAATCAGATGGACGAAGTTCAAACCTTCTTCAAATCGGCGTTTTCTGTCGATAATGTCATATTTGGGTTTGATGAAGGGGACTTAAAAGTGCTCCTGATAAAACGTGGCGCTGAACCATTTAAAAGCCGCTGGGCGCTGCCCGGCGATCTGGTTTATCCCAATGAGGATCTCGATACGGCGGCGGAACGGGTGCTCGAACAACTCACCGGTCTCAAAAGGGTCTATCTGGAACAGGTGCGCACCTTTGGGGCCGTCAACCGCCACCCGCTGGGGCGCGTGATTACCGTTGCTTACTATTCCCTGATCAAGATCAGTGACTTTACCGTCACACCCGCATCGTTTGCCCAGACAGCCCGGTGGCACACGGTTTCCGACGTAGGCCCGCTGGCCTTCGACCACAACGACATTCTAAAGGCCTGCCTGCGCCAGCTCAAGATCAAGGTGCGTATGGCGCCCATTGGATTCGAGCTGCTGCCACCCAAGTTTACCCTGACCGAGTTGCAACATTTATATGAGGCTATTCTGGGTACGGAACTGGACAAGCGGAATTTCAGAAAAAAAATCCTGTCAACCAACCTGTTATTCGACCTGAACGAGTTGCAGGCCGGTGTAGCCCACCGCCCGGCCAAGTTGTACCGTTTTGATCACCATAAGTATCATGTGCTGGTGTCGGACGGGTATGTTTTCGACCTCTGATTACGGCCCCGGGGTTTTCACCAGCCGCACGACGCCGATCGCCCGCGCGGTTTGCACCTCCAGCAAGTACACACCGGGCGCCCATTCGCCGACCGACAATTCGGCCACCGGGCCTTCTCCCTGACCGGTGGCCCGGATGCGCCCCTGCCCATCGCCGGCCCGCCACTGGAAGGGCTCGGCTGCGCCTGTGCTGACCCAGACCTTGTCGGTTGCCGGATTGGGCCACACGGTAAATACCACTGGTGTCGGTCCCGGTCCTGTTTGGGTCGAAGTGGTGCAGTCGGCCAACTCCGTCCGGAACAGGCTAAGCCCTCCCCGGCGGTTGCCCACTACCATGTCGAGGGTGCCGTCGCCGTCCAGGTCAGCCAATGCCGGATGGCTGCGATTGCCCTCGTCGAGGTTGCCCCACGATGGCGATTCCAGGGGGAACGGGTCACTCACCGGCGACAGATCGCGGTACAGTTGGAGCACGCCGCTTTGGGTGCCCACGAGCAGCCAGGTCGTACCGTCCGGGCGTTGCACCGGCACCGGCACGCTGAAACCCACAAACTCGTTTGGCGCCCGGGTGTTCACGGCGCCCAGGTTGGTCAGGGTCGGTGTGCCGGCAAACACCGGAGCGCCGGCGCTACCGGTATTCTGGTAGTAGTTGAGGTTGCCGTTGCGTTCGCCCAGGATTAGGTCGTTCAAACCGTCCTTGTTCAGGTCGATGATGGCCGGGGCAGTTGAAAGCCCGGGGTTGATGTCCGTCCACATAGGGCTGGGGTCGCGCTTCAGGTTCAGGGGGTTGCCGGGACCGGCCTGGTTGAGGTATACGAAGAAGAATCCGGTGAAGGAGCCCACCACCAGGTCCACATCGCCGTCGTTGTCGATGTCGCCGAAGGCGGGTGAAAAATCGTACTCGTCCGGTGCAAAATCGGAAAAGCCCAGCCAGTCGTCATCGGTGAGTGAAAACGACGGTGCGCCGGCCGTTCCGGTGTTGAGAAACAAGTATAGCCGGGCGTTGTTCGAAGAGGCCGGGGTATAGAATCCGCTGTTGCCCACCACCATATCGAGCAAGCCGTCGGCATTCACGTCGGCAAAGGCCGGATGCGTGGCGGTACCCAGGTCAATGGTGCGGTCGATCAGAAAACGCTGGGTTTGCAGCTCAAAATAGTGTCCCTGAGGCGCGGTGTTGGCGTAAAACCACATGCCGTTGCGGTCTTCCCCTGATGTCGGGTTGTTTACGCAGGCCAGCATATCCTTGCGCCCGTCGTTGTTCAGGTCGGCGTAGTAGGCGCCGACAAAGATCGGCAGCTCGGCCGGCACATCGTACCCCGGGAAGGCGGTGTCCTGCTGGGTGAACCAGGCGTTGCCGGGTGTGCCGCCGTTGGTGAGCATGGCCAGACAGTCGAAATTGATGCCGCCCATCACGAGGTCCTTGTCGCCATCGCCCTCCTGGTCGTAGAGCATGAGGCTGGCGCCGGGGTGCAGGTTGTGGCGTTCCTCTGCCTCCATCGGGCCGGTGAGCGGAGAGGCGCACACGGTAGGGTTAGGGCTCATAAGCGGGCTGCAGCGCTCAATGCCGCTTTCGTAAATGCGCCCCCAGCAGACGTCCTCGAGCACGAAGTGCAGGCTGTCCGGCCCAAAACCCGATTCAACCGATGTGTTGCGCATCCAGAACAGGGAGGTGCTGAGGCCGAACTCGAAAGCCACAATGTCTACGTCGCCGTCGCCATCCACATCCTCGATACCGGGAATGTCCGAGCGGGCGATGGCCAGGTTGTTCCAGAAACCGGGCTGGTCGGTGTCCGGGTAGTAGACGTACAGGGGGTTGCAGGTAGCGCAGGTCGGGTAGTTGAAATAAAAAGGTTTAAAATGCAGTTGCCCGCCGTCAAAAAAACCTTGATAGACCTGTATTTCCTGGGTGCCCACCTGGTGGGAGCAGCAGAAGATATCGTACGCGCCGTCGCGGTTGAAATCGTACAGGATGGCGTAGTCGTTCAGCGTCGGAAAGTTGCAGGCGTATTCCGGGGCGTACCGGTATGCGTCGGCACCGGGCAGGCCGGTGTTGATGTAGGTGAGCACCACAAACCCGACGCGATCGAACAGCACCAGGTCGAGGAGCCCGTCCTGATTCAGGTCGGCCGCCGATGCCTGGGGTGCATTCATGCCGCCGGTAAACGGCTCGCGCAGGAACTGGCCGTTCACCAGCACCGGAGCCTGCAAGCGTTCAAACTGCTGGAGTACCTGCGCCCCGGAAGGCAGGGAAGCGAGCAGAAAAAAAAACGGCAAAAAAAGAACAGTGCGCATGTCTGATGGCGTACTTTAGCTGGGTTATACAGAAACCCAAAAGTAGGACATTTGAACGGTCAGGATGAGTCCATCCGGGAATCCGTCTTTTTTTGACATAAAAACCACACATGCGCCATGTTTTACACATTTAACGGCTATCGTCCGGTGGTGGATGAAAGCGCTTTTGTCCATCCGCAGGCCGTCGTCACTGGCCAGGTGTTCATCGGCAAAGACGTTTATATCGGCCCGGGAGCGGCCATTCGAGGCGACTGGGGCGCCATCGTCATCGAAGACGGCTGCAATGTGCAGGAAAACTGCACGGTGCACATGTTCCCGGGTATCACGGTGTACCTGCGCGAAGGCGCCCACATCGGCCATGGCGCCGTGGTGCATGGCGCCACCGTGGGTCGCAACAGCCTGGTGGGTATGAACGCCGTCCTGATGGACGAGGTGGACATCGGCGACGAGTGCATCATCGGCGCGTTGTGCTTCCTTAAAGCCGGCGAAAAAATTCCGCCCCGCAGCATGGTCGTGGGCAACCCCGGCAAAATCATCCGAGCAGTGAGCGACGAGATGATCGCCTGGAAAACCGAAGGCACCCGCCTCTACCAGCAATTGCCGGAAGCCTGCTACCAATCCCTCAGACCCTGCGAACCGCTGCGGGTAACGCCCAAAAACCGGCCGGAAGCCGACCGTTCGGGCTACCAAACCTGGATCAAGACAAAATCCGTGTAGAAATTTCAGGTAAACACTTGCATAATTTCTGTCTGACGACGTATCTTTGCGTCCGCTTTCCAAAAGAGGAAAATTTTAAGCCAGATTAGCTCAGCGGTAGAGCAGCTGATTCGTAATCAGCAGGTCGAGGGTTCAAATCCCTTGTCTGGCTCAACAATCCGGTGTGGGTGTGGGTGTGGGTGTGGGTGTGGGTGTGGGTGTGCGTGTGGGTGTGATACTCGCTCTCATTCCACCGCCGGGAGTTACATTACCAAGCGGTGTGCGTAAGGATGTGCTACTCACCCTCATTCCGCCGAGAAAAAAGTGACATTGCCAAGCAGTGAAATGAGTACGCGTACCACACCCACACCCACACCCACACCCACACCGAATTCGGGATGTAGCGCAGACCGGTAGCGCGCGTCGTTCGGGACGACGAGGTCGCTGGTTCGAATCCAGTCATCCCGACCTAAGACGCAATGGAATGATGATCATTCTGTTGCGTTTTTTTTATTAAAAAACGAGCACCCGATCGCTCGTCAGGGTCCAGGCCGCCAATTCTTGCATGTTGCTGATGGCGGCGCCTTCCAGAAGGGGCAGTTCGCGCATGCCGCGGGCATCCACGCAGCTGCCACACAATTTCAGTTCAGCGCGGTTGTTCAGCAGCAATTTGAGCATGCGGGAAATGTTGTAGTACCCGTCCGGTGTTTTCTGGGCAGGCAGTGCTGCAGCGACGGCGTCGGCCATGAGGAACAGCCGAACGCCGGTGTCGGGTGCATCTTTGGTGATCTGGTGCGCCAGCCGAAGGGCGTTGTACATTTTTTCGCTGCCGTAGGGCGCGTCATTGACAATAAACAAGACGTTCATAATGTCCGGGTTTTAGTAGTGGTCATGGATATCCGCCAGCGACGGTCCGGCCGCCCGTTCGGGCAAACCATCCGTCTGTAGGCCAGTCCGCCAGCCAGCACGGTCAATATGCCGACGATAACGATGCTGTACGGGATACCGATCCGGTCGGCGAGCAGTCCGCAGGCGAGGGCGCCGATGGCGTATCCCAAATCGCGCCAGAAGCGAAAAATACCCAGGCTGTTCGCCCGATCGAGCGGGTGGGTGTCTTCGGCGATGGCCGCCAGAAAGGTGGGATACACCAGCGCCGTACCCATGCCGAGCAGGGAGAGCGCCAGGAAAAAGTGCTCAAAACGGCTCATCCACGCCATGCCCACCAAAGCGACGCCCTGCAAAGCCATGCCCAGGAGCAGCAGGTCTTTTTTGCACACCCGGTCGGACAGCCTGCCGGTGAACACCTGCCCTGCCCCCCAGACCGCCGGGTAAACGGCCGCCAGTACGCCCGTCTGCGACAGGGAGAACCCTTGTTGCACCAGCAGCAGCGGGAGCAGCCCCCACACCATGCCATCGTTCAGGTTGTTGACCAGACCGGTCAGGGTTACGGAGCCCAGGTTCGGATGTCGCCAGGTGGTGTCGGCAAACACGTTCTGCAATCGGGGTGTGCGGCTGGTCACCGCCTCTGCCTGCACGTGGCTGTGCGTGTCTTTCACCCAAATCAGGCTCAGCAGCAACCCCGCAACCGACAGCACAACACCCAGGTAGAAAGGATAGGGCCGCAACCCGTAGCGGCCGGCCACCCAACCGCTGACCGCCGCCGCAGCAGCAACGGCAAGGTAACCGGCAAACTCGTTCAGGCCCATGGCCAGCCCGCGGTTGCGCTCACCCACCAGGTCTATCTTCATCACCACCGTGGCAGACCAGGCAAAACCCTGGTTGGCGCCCAGCAGCATGTTGGCCGCGAGAATCCATTCCCACGAAGGTGCGTACATCAGGAGGAAAGGCACGGGCAGCCCCAGCGCCCAGCCGAGCAGCAACAACTTTTTCCGGCCCCAGCGTCCGGCGATCGTCCCGGTGAACAGGTTGGCTGCCGCCTTGACGGTGCCGAAAGCCACGATGAAGGACAGCACCGCCGCGCGGGCAGCCAGGCCGAATTCCACCTCGGCGATCTGGGGCAGGATGCTGCGCTCCATGCCTACCATGCCGCCGACAAAGGCGTTGACGAGTACCAGTAGCAAAAACTGCCCGATGTTCTCTTTTAATCCGGATTGCACCTGCATGTGCGTCTGTTTAAGTCACCGGCTTTGCCCGCCGGCACCAACCATTGTTTACCTTTGTGCCGTACGAACGGTATCAAAAGTACACGGTTTTTCCATCGGCGTCGGCACTGTTTGATCAATTCGGTAAAAAGTGCCCGATATTGCCCGGGTTTGTGCGACCCGAAAGCCGTCAAGTGTAACTGCAACAACATGCTCATCGACACCCACGCCCACCTCTACTCCCATAAATTCGACCAGGACCGCTCCGAAATGGTAGGGCGCGCCATCGCCGCAGGGGTGACCCGCCTGTACCTGCCCAACATTGACCCGGCGTCGGTCGACCCCATGCTGGCCCTCGAAGCGGCGTTTCCGGAACACTGCTTTGCCATGATGGGCCTGCACCCGTCGTCGGTGCAGCCCGACACCTGGGAGCAGTCGCTGTCGGTCGTCGAAAAATGGCTTGGAGAACGCGCCTGGGCGGGCATCGGTGAGACAGGTATTGACCTGTACTGGGACAAATCGACCCTCGCCATCCAGCAACGGTCGTTTGCGCGCCACATTGAATGGGCCAAAGACCTGGGTCGCCCGCTGATCATCCACAGCCGGGAAGCCAACCGCGAGGCGCTGGATATGGTGCGCGCCGGTCAGGACGGGCGCCTGCGCGGTATTTTTCACTGTTTTTCAGGCACCCCGGAGGAGGCACGGGAGATGATCGACTGCGGGTTCATGCTGGGCATCGGCGGCACGCTCACGTACCCGAAGTCCGGCGTCGCCGACGTCGTCCGGGACATCCCCATCGAACACATTGTACTGGAGACCGACGCGCCTTATCTGCCGCCGGTACCGCACCGCGGCAAGCGCAATGAGAGCGCTTTTATCCGCGAGGTGGCTGCTCGCCTGGCGGAGGTGTACGAACTGCCGTTGGCGGTGGTGGCGGAACGGACTACGGAGAATGCTGTTCGGATGTTTGGGGCGGGGCGGGGTCGCGAATCCCACGGCTGAAGCCGTGGGCTAATGGTGGTTAAATCGTTGTTAATCAAGTTTTTTGGGGCCGGTGTTTTGTATGGAAGTGATTGATAGAATGGAAAATTAATTTACTTTTGTATATCGTACTCCTCTACAACCAATTCTTATGCTTCCACAGAGTGTTCACTCCAAAAAACCTTTAAATATGAGAACTTTTCTTTTTGCTTTTGCCTTGCTGTTGCTGTTGGTTTCGTGTGGGCGCGAGTCAAAAGAATGGCCCTTCTTCCCGGAAACGCCTGACGCAGGCGGGGGGGCAATGGTATCCAACACCTCCGATGACTACAACCTGTCCCAGCTCGAAGACCAGGACCTGTTGAAGGCTATACTTGCCAAGCTGATTGCGAGAAACCTGAACGATCATCAATTCACGTCCTTTTTACTGTCGCATATCCTGACAGAATCCAACGAATCAAAGGAGGCATTTTACCTGGACTTGAAAGATAGGCAACTTTTTAATGGACAGCGTTTTGAGGATCGTTTGTTGCAATCCATCCAAAGCGGCAACGAGGCGGAGGGAGCCTGGGCGTCCGTCCTGCAAAACGCCTCCAGTATCCTGCCCAATATGGTGTTGGATTTCCCGGATTGGGTGGGGCCAATTTTGGCCAACCCTGATATAAATCTGGCGGCTGAGGGCGCCTCTATTGGCGTATGGCCTTGTTTATCAAAGGCATATACGAGCATAAATGGTTTTGACCGTTGGTTTGGATATGGCATAAGTCAGCAGTGGCATACCTCCCGCAATCTTTCCACGCCCTTCGAACATTTTCCCCTGCAGGTCAAGGAAAGCGAACATACTTTACTGATCGCGCAACAAGCGCCTCGATTGTGGAACGGTACTTCCCTGGAAGCGTGGTTCACAGGGAACAATTGCACGAAGTGGCACGCACAACTCATGGCAAATCCCGGCGCTTTTGGAGGCCGGGCGCTTCCAGCGGTGGGCGGTTATGTGTTGTTCCCGGTGTTGGAAGCGCAGACGCTGGCCTTTTCGGTTTGCGCGCCCCCATTACCCGCTTCTCCCCTGCCTTCAACCTGCGTAAAAGTGTGTGACAGGGATTGCCTGGACGAGTATAACTACATTGACGGTTTTGAATTTACCAATGGGTCCGGCTTTGGCATCGTCAATAATCAGCCGGGTGGCGAAGATTTTTTTCTGCTGGTTTTCAGATTTTTAACGGCCAAAATGTGTGGTGACCCCTCAGCTTCGAGCCCATGCCCGTCCAATACCTGGACGAAGCAGGTGGGCTTCACGGCCACCACCGCCTTCCACACCGTTTTTGGAAATGCACAAAATCCACCGCCCGGCGGCCTTGCCGTCTGGCGACTGGGAAACCTCAGGCTGTTTTTAGTACCCAAAACCGTTCGAATTCCCGAAGACATATTTGCTTCCAATTTCATCGTCCGCTTTCTTGACCAGGCCGGAACCAACCAGTGGGACGGCAACCATTACGGCAACTCCATATTGGTTAGCATGTCCGAACACGATGAAGTGACGGTCAAACAAACCAATACCATATCAACCAGCCGCTCGGCTTCTACCAAGGTTTCGTTGGGCCTGATGAACGGCACACCCAATACGGGTGCATTCGAATTTTCGGCTTCCGTGACCAAATCCACCACCATTTCATACGAATATGTCGGTGAAAAAGACGTTTTGCTGGGCGATGCCGGCCTCAATTATTGCAACCCCTCTTATACTACAACGTTACGCGACCCTTTGTCGCCCAACACGGGTGTCGTTGTGCTTTTTATGGCTTTTCAGGAATAATACACGAATTGACCTTTATAAACTGCCGGTGGCGGTGGTGGCGGCCGTTGGCGTGGCTACGCCAACGCCAACGTCCACGTCCACGCCAACGCCAACGTCCACGCCCACGCCCACGCCCACGCCCACGCCCACGCCCACGGCTGAAGCCGTGGGCTAATGGTGGTTAAATCGTTGTTAATCAAGTTAAATTGGCGTTAATGGTGTTTTATTTTTCTTTTGGGCGGGTTTTCTTTGTTGAAAAAATGAATCGACCATGAAAATTCGCTGTTTCCTTTCTGCTTGCATTTTGCTTTGTTCTGCGCCCGCAGCCTGGGCGCAATTGTTTGTGGAGGGCATTCGCCTGACCGAAAACAACACCAGCCAGTACATTGAGGTAGTACCCTTGCGCACCCAGGAATCGCGCTTTCACGTGGTGGTTGATTACGGCCAGAACCACCGGGCCCGCCTGTCCGAAAACGACTTCCTAACAGATACCGAGGGCCGGCGTCTGGACTTTCGCAGCACGACCGACGCGCTCAACTATTGCTATGAAAATGGCTGGGAATTATTTGAAGTATACGTGTTCGATGACATCCGGCGTTTCTTGCTGAAACGACGCCTGTGAAGGTGCGTTCCGCCGGCTGGGAAACCTGTTTTTACCCAAAAATTACGTAAAAACGAATTCGATTTTCCCGTAAAGGTCCCTGTAACCTGCACCCAATCTCACTTATTCCCAGAAGTGAAATGAGCATGTCTGTAACGCCTAAACCCCGTAGCCAGACATTGAAATGAGTGCGCGTACCACACGCACAATTCGGTGTTTGTGTGCGTGTGATACGCGCGCTCATTCCACCGAAGAGAAAGTGGCATTACCAAGCTATGGAATGAGTACGCGTATCACACACACACGCACGCACACACTCACACCGAATTGCGGAGAGGGAGGGATTCGAACCCCCGGTACCCGCGAAGGTACGTCTGATTTCGAATCAGGTGCATTCAACCACTCTGCCACCTCTCCAATTCGGTGTGGGTGTGGGTGTGGGTGTGGGTGTGGTACGCGTGCTCATTTCACTGCTTGGTAACCCGGAATTCGGTGTGGGTGTGGGTGTGGGTGTGGGTGTGGGTGTGGTACGCGTGCTCACTTCACTGCTTGGTATTCCGGAATTCGGTGTGGGTGTGGGTGTGGTACGCGTGCGCATTTCATCCCTTAGATTGAAGTGAAATGAGGGCGCGTATCACACCCACACCCACACCCACACCCACACCCACACCCACACCCACACCGAATTGCGGAGAGACAGGGATTCGAACCCTGGATACGCTTTTGGCGTATACGCACTTTCCAGGCGCGCTCCTTCAACCACTCGGACATCTCTCCTTTAAAAAACGGACGCAAAGGTAAGTCTTTTATGAAAAACCAGCGCAATAGGGAACAAAAAAAAGATGTCGTATTTTTGACGCATGTTTTACCGACGCCTCAAAAGTTTCATTGTTGCCTTTCATGGGATCATTGAAGCCGTGCGCACGCAGGTGCACATGCGGGTGCACATAGTGCTGGGCGCGATGGCTTTAGGCGGATGCGTATATTTCGATGTGGCGCCCTGGGAGTGGGTTGCTGTTATCGGCTGCATCGGGCTGGTGGTGGGCCTGGAGATGGTGAACACGGCTTTGGAGTATCTGGTGGATTGGCTGTCGCCGGAGTACCACCCGCTGGCGGGCAAGGTAAAGGATGTGGCCGCCGGCGCCGTTTTGGTGGCTGCCGTGTGCGCTTTGGCGATTGGCGGGATCGTTTTCGGGCCCTACTTGCTCGGCTGGCTAACAAAATAGCGGTATTTGCACCAATTTTTTAGACCAGAGAAGCGAAAACAGGGCAACAAGTATCTTTATTCTGCGTAACATTGCGTGTCTAATCCGCTCCCGAATCGATTCTCTCACAAATTTTATATCCCTATGCGCATCCCATTACTGTTTTTGCTCATGTTGTTCATGGGCCCGCTTGTCGGCCAGAACAATTGTCAGATCCTTGGTCTGACCGTTTCCATTGACCAAACCGATCCGAACTTCTGCTCCTTCAAGGCGACGATCGATTTTGATCACAAGTTCACCACCAACCAGTTCAACCTGAAAATCAACGGTGTTGACTACGGGAACTACACCTACACCATGCTTCCGCTGACGGTGGGCCCCATCAGCAACACCGGCGGCACAGGTACGTACACCTTTTTGGTGTCGGACGTCATCATCCCCGGATGTGCCGACGACGTGACCATCCAGGTCCCCCCCTGCAACGCGCCCTGCAGCATCACCGACTTCAAAGCCGTACCCGACACCTGCACCTCCGACAGCACCTACGCCGTGCTGATTAACTTCAATACGAGCGCAACGATCAATACTTCGTTCAGCGTGTTTGCCGATACCGGCATATTCCTGGGCACTTTTTCTACCAGCATGTTGCCGCTGACCTTGTCCGACTTCCCGTGGAGCGGCAATGCGTTCGACGTCATCACCGTTTGCCTGGCGAACACACCTGCCTGCTGCGTTTCCGATACGATCACGCCGCCCAACTGTTTGCCCGGCCTGCCCTGTTACATCAGCGACCTGACCGTTAAGCCCGATACCTGCACATCAGACAGCACCTACACCGTTGGCCTGAATTTCAACTACACCAACCCCGCCACCGTCATTGACACTTTTGACGTTTTTGTCAACGACTCCCTGATTGGCACTTACGCCACCGACCAACTGCCGCTGTCCATCGTGAACCTCCCCTGGGGCGGCAAAGTCTTCGACCGCATCCGGGTCTGCCTGCGCAGCAAACCCAACTGCTGCCGCGAAGTGCAAATCGTGGCGCCCGACTGCCTGCCGTTCGGCCCCTGCATGATCATGGGCGCCGACATCGAGGCCGGCCCCTGCACCTCCGACAGCACATTCAACCTGTTTGTCAACTTCCAGGCAACCAATCCCGGCCTGGGCGCGTTCGTGATCACCGGCAGCAACGGCCAGCAATACGGCCCCTACCAGTTGTCGGAAGCCCCCGTCACCATTCCGAACTACCCCTGGAACGGCCAAACCGACGACTTCATCAAGATTTGTGTCGTCACGGATACCACACAGGCGCCCTGTTGCGAAACGTTCAAGTTCGACGCCCCGGATTGCCTGTTTCCGGACAGCTGCGCGATTTACGACCTGGTCGTCGACCCCCTGGATTGCATTCCCGGCACCACCGGATACAGCCTGTTCCTCAATTTCAAGGTGGACAACCCCGGCAACAACTTCTTTGAAGTGTACGCCGGAAACGGGCAGTATCTGGGCATTTATCCGATCAGCCAGTTGCCCGTCACCATTCCGTTCTTCCCGGCCAGCGGCGGCACCGTCGACGTCATCCGTGTGTGCATCAACGACAACCCGGACTGCTGCGCCACGTTAACCTTCCAGGCGCCCTCCTGCCCTCCCCCACCCTGCTTCATCGACGACTTGAAGGTGGAAATCGGCAATTGTACGTCGGACAGCACCTATGAACTAACCGTCAACTTCAACACAAACGCGCCGGCCACCTCCGAATTCAGCGTATTCGCCAACGGCGTGTTCATCGGCAATTTCCCGGTGGGCAGCCTCCCGCTCACCATTGACGACTTTCCCTGGAATGGCGGATCGGTGGATGAGATCAAAGTCTGTGTGCTGGCCCCGTCGCCCAACAGCCCGGCCTGCTGTGCCAGCAAAGCCTTCGACGTGCCGGACTGCCTGCTTCCCCTGCCCTGCGACATTGTCGACTTCTATGTGGAGGCCATTGATTGCACATCGGACAGCACCTACAGCATACAAATTGGGTTTGACGTTATCAACCCCGGAAACGCAACCAGTTTCGGCGTGTGGGCCAACGGCGCCTTCTTCGGCACCTTCCCCCTCAGCAGCCTGCCGCTTACCATCGACAGCTTCCCCTGGAATGGCGGCATGAAAGACGTGATTAAGGTGTGCCTGCAGACCACCAACGTTCCCCCGGGCTTTGATTGCTGCATTACGCGCGAGTTCCTCGTGCCCGACTGCCTGCCCGACCCGCCCGCCGGCTGCGAGATCACCGACTACGAAGCCGAGGCCGGCCCTTGCACGAGCGACAGCACCTATAAGGTCAAGATCAATTTCTGGGTCGACCATCCCACATCAAATAAGTTCAACGTGTACGCCAACGGTGTGTACGTGGGCACCTACCTGATCTGGCAATTGCCCATTACCATTCACTACTTCCCCTGGGGAGGCGGCGCCGAAGATATCATTGAGGTTTGCGTGCTGGATACCCTGAATTCCAGTGGTTTTGGCTGCTGCCAGAAGATCGTCGTCGAAGCGCCCGACTGCCTGCAGAATCCGCCGGACTGCAAGATCACCGACCTGTCTGTTCATACCGGTCCCTGCAGGAGTGACAGCACCTACGAAGTAACGATCAACTTCCAGGTTTCCAACAACCAGAGCAACACCTTCGGGGTATGGGCCAACGGCGTATTCCTCGGCTTCTCCAACCTGAGCCAGTTGCCGCTTACCATCGACAGCTTCCCCTGGAATGGCGGCAGCACCGACCACATCAAAGTGTGCATCGTTACGCCGGGCACCAACACCATGGATTGCTGCGCCGACAAGACTTTCCTCGTGCCGGACTGCCTCATCGATCCGCCCTGCGAGATCGAAAACCTGACGGTTCAGACCGGCGCCTGCACATCAGACAGCACGTACCAGCTCTACGTCGACTTCCAGGTAACCAACCCTGTTCCCGGCAACACCTTCGCCGTTTTCGCCAACGGCCAACTGCTCGGCTTCTACTCGCTCAGCCAGTTGCCGCTGAAAATCGACAGCTTCCCCTGGGACGGCGGCAGTAAGGACGTCATCAAGGTGTGCCTGGGCACGCCCAACGACCCCTTCATCTGTTGTGAAACCCTGGAGTTCCTGGTGCCGGATTGCCTCAAAGACGACCCGTGCAAAATCGTTGATCTGCACGTAGACACCGGCGACTGTACGTCCGACAGCACCTATGAACTCGTGTTGAATTTCGATGTGCTGAACCCCGGGCCGGCGACCGAATTCGGCCTTTGGGCCAATGGTCAGTACCTGGGCATGTTCCCGTTGAGCGCCCTGCCCCTGACCATCTCCGACTTCCCCTGGAGTGGCAACGCCAAAGACGAGATCAAGGTGTGCCTACACAACAGCAACACCGGCGCGACCTGCTGCAAAGAGATCGCCTTTTACGCACCGCACTGCCTGTTCGACCCGTGCAAAATATACGACCTGCAGGTGCTGACCACCCCGTGCCTGTGCGGGCAGTTTTTTGCGGTGATCACCTTTGCGTCCGACAACGGAGGCCCCGACGGGTTTGAAATCGTCGGAAACGGCAACAACTACGGAACCTTCCCGTACAACCACCCCCAGCCGATCATCCTCGGGCCATTCAATGGTGACGGCACCACCCAATACGAATTCGCCGTGGTCGATCTGGAAGACCCCGATTGCCGCGATGCCGAAGATGTGGGTGTCATCTCCTGCAGCACCGCTACCGACAAGCCAGAGAATGCCGACGGGCAAATGACCATTTCGCCCAATCCGGCAGACGCCCGCATCCAGGTACAGGTTCAACTGCCCGGAGGCGCGCTGATTGGCCAGGCCGACGTGGAAATTCTGACGCCCGACGGCCGCCAGGCCCGATGGGCAACCGTGAGCAACGGTAACTACTTCACCCTGGATGTTGAACAATTGCCTGCCGGCATGTACCACCTGGTACTCCACAGCCGCTTTGGCCGTCTGGAGGGGAATTTTGTGAAACAATAAACAGCGGTATCGTTAAGGTTCAGGGTTCGAAGCGCAGCCATACGCTTTGAACCCTGAACTTTTTTACAGAACGTTCGCCAGTTGTTCCTTTATCTTTTCCAGCTCCTCTTTCATTTGCACCACCACGCGTTGCAGGCCGGCGTCGTAGGCTTTGGCGCCAAGCGTATTGATCTCGCGGCCCATTTCCTGGCTGATAAAGTTCAGGGTGCGACCAATGGGGCGGTCGTCATCCACTATTTGGCTGATGAAGTAGAGCGTATGTTGTTCGAGGCGGACCTTTTCCTCGGTGATGTCCATTTTTTCGAAGTAGAAGAGCAATTCCTGCTCAAACCGGTTTTGATCGATCTTTTCTTTACCGATCACTTCTTCCACACTGTTTTTGATTCGATCGCGCAGGCGGGTCAACCGTCCTTTTTCAAATGGCTCTACGCTGCCGAGCAGATTCAGGATATTGCGTGCCCGCAGTTCCAGCTCTTGCTGGAGCCGGTTTCCTTCGGCCAGCCGGAAGGCGCGCAGGTCATCCAGTGCACGGCCAAGCGTATCAAGTATTGCCTGCCACTCCTCCTCGTCAATATTGCTGCCGTTGCCGGCTGCAACCACGTTGGGAATGCGCAGAATGGCCTGGAGCATGTCCCCCTGGTGAATATCCAGCTCCCTGGCGAGCCGTGAAAGGGCTGAATGGTACCCCCTGAACAAGCTTTCGTTCAGGGAAACCGGCGTGGCGCCGTCGGCACTTTGTACGTCGAGTATCAGGTCAATTTTACCACGGTCTGCATGGTCGCTGATGACTTTGCGCAGTTCGAGCTCTTTGTCTTTGTAATCGGCCGGCAACCGCATCTTGATGTCAGGAAACTTGGAGTTCACGGCGCGCAATTCCACCGAAATGGATTTTTCGCCGTAGCTGCCGGTGGCCCGGCCGTAACCTGTCATGGAAAAGAGCATATAAAAGAGGATGTCGATGAAAAAATAAACCGGTTGGTTATTATGGCTGTTGCGGGGCGAAAGTACGGACTCTGGTCGTCTTTGGGCTTATTTATATACACCCCCGTTTAATTTTCCTTGAAAATCAAACCCGTGCAGGATAAAATTTTCATGAATCTTTGCAGAATTCCAAAATTTAGCTGAACTTTGCGACTCCATTTTCGCGACATTCACTTTTTGTTTGTAAGTGACTCAAAATCAACTTGATAAAGCATGAGAAAGGCTGACCTTGTGAACGCTATTTCCGAGAAGACCGGCATCGCCAAAGTAGATGTGCTGGTGTCTGTGGAAGCACTACTGAAAGAAATCAAAAACGCCCTGGAAGGAGGAGAAAACGTCTACATCCGCGGTTTTGGCAGTTTTATCATCAAAAAACGGGCTCGAAAGGTTGGCCGGAACATCAAGAAGGGGGCTTCGATTGAAATCCCCGAGCATTTTATTCCTGCTTTCAAGCCGGCCAAAGTTTTCATGGACCAGGTGAAAAGCAACGTCACTTCGCTCCCGAACGACGAAAGTGAAGATTAATCGATGAACAGGGTCCAACTCGTTGTACTCCTGTCGGCTGTACTGCTTTTCTCCGGTTTGTACTGGGGTTTTGGCACCAAACCGCCGCGCCAGCGTGTGGTGGAACGCAGCCGGGCATTACAGGGGGAATCGACCAGTCCCGACCAGATATTGTCGGCATCCGCGGCACAGCTTTCTTCCGACAGTGCAGCCGTTTTGTCGACCCTTGAACAACAGTTGCGCGCACTGGAAACCGATGCACAAAAAGCCGCTGCCTATAAAGCACTGGCAGCGTTTTGGTTTCGCAACAATGCCCCGATTGCTTCTGGTTTGGCGGCCCAACAAGCGGCCGAACTGGAAAACACGGACGCCGCATGGTCGGTAGCCGGAGCCACTTTTTTTCAAGCATTGTCGGCCGAAAAGGATCCGGTACTGCGCGACTTCTGCGCCAAACGGGCGGTGAAAGCGTTTGAAAGCGCCACCTCGCTGCAACCGGAGGTGGTGGAACACCGGGTAAACCTTGCCCTGGTGTACGCCGAGCAACCGCCCCCGGATAATCCCATGCAGGCCGTTTTAATCCTGCGCGACCTCGAAACCAAATACCCCGATGCCCCCGCCGTGTACAATGCACTCGGCAGGTTGGCCATCAAAACACAACAATGGGACCGGGCCGTCCAGCGGCTTGAAAAAGCCTACGCGCTCGATCCCGAAAACCCGTTCACGCCTTGTCTGCTGTCCAAAGCCTATGCCGGCGCCGGACAGTCCGATAAGGCCGAAGCATTTGCCAAACGCTGCAGGGAGCGCCAATAACAGCGCTTTTATCCTGCTTTTTCTTAAAATTCATAAAATCATCGCCGTATGCCCTGCGGAAAAAAACGTAAACGACATAAGATTGCAACCCACAAGCGCAAAAAACGCCTGCGCAAAAACCGGCACAAGAAGAAAAACCGGTAGTGCTGCCTTGCATTTTCGGACAGGATGAGCTGTTTTTTTTGACAGAATGAGATTTTCTCCGAATGCCGCTCATCCTGTCCGGAAATGCGTTGCTGAATTGCCTTTGCCGGCAGTCCGGGAACACCCGCTCATTGCTCAACCGGCACATTGAAGAAACCTGGCCGCCCTACCCTTTCGGCCCACCCTTAAGAACCGCCCTTTCCTCCTCTTTGTCTGACTTCTTACCAGACACCCGGTTGTGTTGCCGCCCCGCTCTTTACCGGCGGCCTTGTTCCCACCTCTCCCCGGCGATCTCGCACAGATGGCCGCTGTTGTTGAAGGCTATTCAGGCATTTATTGCTGCCGGCGAACGATCGTCGGTGGGTTGCTCTTATTAAACCCATAGCCATAATCGTGGAAAAAGAGCTGGTTATCAACTCGTTACCATCAGGAGTCGACATTGCCCTGCTGGAGGACGGAAAGTTGGTGGAGATACACCACCAGAAAACAAATGCCAACTTCTCTGTTGGCGATATCATGATCGGAAAGATTCGCAAGATGATGCCCGGTCTGAATGCGGCGTTTGTCGACATCGGCCACCGCAAAGATGCGTTTTTGCACTACACCGATCTGGGACCAAAATTGCGCTCCCTGACCACCTGGACCAACGGGGTGATCAGCGGCAGTATTAATACCCATCGTCTCGACAACTTTGATTATGACGAGGAGATCCAAAAAAACGGAAAAATTGACCAGGTCATAAACAAGCGCCATCCGTTGCTGGTGCAAATCCTCAAAGAGCCGATCTCTACCAAGGGGCCGCGGTTGAGCTGCGAACTCACCCTGCCCGGCCGGTACATGGTGCTGTCTCCGTTTTCCAATCTGGTGTCGGTTTCCAAAAAGATCGACAGCGCCGAAGAGCGCAAGCGCCTGCATACCCTGGCTGAAAGCATACGGCCCAAGAATTTCGGGATCATCATCCGTACCGCCGCCGACGGCAAAAAGGTACAGGAACTGCACGAAGAGGTGATGCAACTGCTGGGCAGGTGGGAACAAATCTATCAGCAACTGAAAACCGTCACCCCGCCGGCCAAATTGCTCAGTGAACTGGACAAGCCGGCCAGCGTGCTCCGGGACCTGCTGTCTACTTCCTTCAGCCGAATCGTGGTGAATGACAAGGATATGTACGCTGACATCCGCGCTTACCTGCAGTCCATCAGCCCCGACCAGGTCAACATTGTGCAACTTCATTCGGGTAATAAACCGCTGTTCGATACCACCGGGGTCACGCGGCAGGTGAAAGCCTCCTTTGGCAAAACGACCACCATGAACAGCGGTGCCTACATCGTGATTGAAAAGACGGAGGCCATGCACGTGATTGATGTCAACAGTGGCCCCAAAGTGTCTTCCAATGAAGTGGACCAGGCCCTGCTCAAGGTCAACCTCGAAGCGGCCGAAGAGATCGCGCGCCAGATTCGGCTGCGCGACATCGGCGGGCTGATCGTTGTGGATTTCATCGACATGAAAAACCCCGACCACAAAAAAGTGCTCTTCAAGCAGATGGAAGAGTACATGCTCAAGGACCGTTCCCAGCACACCATACTGCCCTTGTCCAAATTCGGACTGATGCAAATCACGCGCGAAAGGGCGCGTCCGGAGGTGTCGGTCAACACCAGTGAAGTATGCCCCACCTGCGGCGGAACCGGCAAAGTGAACGCCACCCTGCTCGTGACCGACCACATCGAACGCGACCTGGAATTCGTCATGCAGTCGCGACCGAAAGGCAAGATCACCCTGCGCGTGCACCCGTTCATAGAAGCTTACTTGCGGCGCGGGTTCCCCTCACAGCAGTTGCGCTGGTTCGTCAAGTACAACAAATGGGTGCGCCTGGAGCCACACGCCGAATTCCCCCTTATGGAATATCGCTTCTTTTCGGGGCAGGAAGATGAGATAAGAATCAATTGATTTTCGAATGTCGAGTGTCGAGTGTCGAATGACTTGTGCGCTTGGTTATCCCGGATAATCAGTCGAATGTCGAATGTCGAGTGTCGAGTGTCGAATGACTTGTGCGCTTGGTCATCCCGGATAATCAGTCGATTTTCGAGTGTCGAGTGTCGAGTGTCGAATGACTTGTGCGCTTGGTCATCCCGGATAATCAGTCGATTTTCGAGTGTCGATTTTCGAATGTCGAGTGTCGAATGACTTGTACGCTTGGTCATCACGGATAATCAGTCGAATGTCGAGTGTCGAATGACTTGTACGCTCGGTCATAACGGATAATCAAGCGTACAAGTCATTCGACACTCGACATTCGACACTCGAAAATCAAAAGTGTGGACAGTCGCACTTCGGCTTAAAAATGCCGCAAGCCTGGATGAGGAACATGCCCGTCATCAGGGCCAGGAAAAGGAGGCGGTACCAGTTTATTTTTTTCATAACAGGTAAGTGTTTTGTGTTACCTTAGCGAAGGTAATACAAAAACGGCACACTGGAGCCGATATTGCAGGCTTGTTCCGGTGTGTTGGTACGCCGCATGGTTAAACGCCTATTGGTTGCGCCCCTCAACTGGGGCTTGGGGCATGCTTCCCGGTGCATACCCATCATCCGGTCGCTGCAGGCAGCGGGTGTGGAGCCGGTGTTGGCGTCCGATGGTGTGGCCCTTGATTTGCTTCGGGCGGAGTTTCCCGACCTGGAGTCCGTTGCACTCCCCGCCTATGGCATTCGGTACGATACGCCCAACATGACCTGGAACGTTGCGCGCCGCCTTCCCCGCGTCTTATGGGCCATACGCGCCGAGCACCAGGCCGTGGCGCGCATGGTGCGACACATGGGCATCGAGGCCGTTCTCTCGGACAACCGCTACGGCTGCTTTCATCCCGACCGCCCCAGCGTGCTCATCACCCACCAGTTGCGCCCGCGTATCCCCGGGCGGGTCGCGTCGTGGACAGGTCACACCATGCTCCGGCAGGCGCTTCACCGCTTCGACGCCGTCTGGGTGCCCGATGTGGCGGGCGAGGGCAATTTGTCGGGCGAGTTGTCGCACGGTACCGACATCCATCCCAACACCCGGTACATCGGCCTGCTGAGCAGGATGCGGCGCTACCCGCGGGAGACAGAATACGACGTGGCCATGGTGCTTTCCGGCCCGGAACCGCAGCGCTCCCGCCTGGAGGAGCGCCTGCTGGAAGAGGCCCTGGCCCTGCCTTACCGCACCGCCATCGTGCAAGGCAAGACTCAGTCCCAGCAACATTACTTCGCCGCCGAACACGTGGAGGTGGTGTCTTACCTGACCTCCGACACGCTCAACGACCTGATCCTGGCCGCCCGCGCGGTGGTGTGCCGGGCCGGGTACAGCAGCATCATGGACCTGGCGGCGCTGGGCAAAAAGGCTTTGCTCATCCCTACGCCGGGGCAAACCGAACAGGAGTACCTCGCCGAAATGCTGGGGGATCGCGGGTACTTCGCCTGGCAGACGCAGGCGGCGCTCGACCTGGAAAAGGGGCTGAGGGCTTTGGAAGGAACTACGGGGGTGCCGCTGTCTGGCTTGGATGGGGAGGAGGGGTATGCAGGGGTGCTTGGGGAGTGGTTGGGCATTTCATAATTGTTTTACTTCAAAAATAACCAGCAAATTACTTGCAATTGGGCGCGAAATGCCACGACCACACACAAAACCAAAATGCACCACTTTTTCCGCCTGACTTGTCTGGCAGCTTTTCTGCTCCTGTCCACCGCCCTGCCTGCCTAAACCGAAGCATCGTGTCACGTCCAGGTGGCGAATCTCGCCAGACGCCTGGAAGCTGCACACTACCCGAAAGGAACCAGGGAGGCAACCCAACATGCCGGCCACGACAAATATTTACATTGGCCTTGTGTTTTGTGTGCTCGGTATCGTTTTTGGGGCGATTGGTATGAGCAACGTAAGGAACAATCCCAAAAGCAAAGGGCGGGGGCTGGCTATTGCCGGGCTGGTCCTCGGTATTGTCTGACTGGTTTTTCTGACCATACTTGTGATAACGAGCCTTTGACGTCCGTCATACCCTCCTGTACCTGGTCGCCCCGGCGCGACCACGCGCCCTACTCACCAGCCGTGCCAGTTGATCCCGAGGCTCGGGTAAGCAATGCCGTAGGCGTCCCATGAGCCTGCGCCGTTGTAGTACAAGTTCAGGCCGCCCTCAACCGTCAGGTTGCGGAAGACGCGGTATTCGACGCCCAGGATGGTGGGGATGAACCATTGGCCGGGTTGCGCTTCGTAGTACTGGACCATATCGCGGGAGGTAAACGCGAAGTTGCCCGTCATGAAGCCCGTTTCCACGAAGGCCCCAAAACGCTTGGGGGAATCCGGCAAAACGGGGTGCACCACATAATAACGCCCCCACACCCCGGCCATGTAGTAGTTGTCTAATGGTGTCTCAGAGTTGCCGGCGCGTATCAGGCGCGCCTGAATGCCGGCGTACACGCGGTTCGCGAGGGATATGCCCGCCCTTGTGCCGAGGTAGTGCTCAATCGTCCACAAGTTGTCTTGGCGGCCCACATAATCGCCGTCAATTCCGTAGTGCATCCCAAGGAGTAGGCGGTCGGCAAAAACCTTGGGAGAAGTATGCTGTGCTCGTGTGCCGGTGATTGCGGCGATCAGCAAGAAGAGTATCTGCCCGCATCGTATTAAGTAAGCAGCCATAAGCAAGTGATTTTATTTTTGAACACCGGGCACAAAGAAATGGTTTACACGGGTGTTCAAGTGAACAGCAATTTCTCGGAAACGCCCAAAGCGCCCGGAATGATCCGCCTGATTTTGCTTTGATGTTGGCGGACTGTTATCAACGAGTTGCACAACAGGAGGACTCCGGGGGCCTCACTTCCCCGTCAACTCCATAGCCTTGCCCAACCCCACCGTCACGAACGCCTTCACCACCGCATCGCAGCGCTCCAGGATGAGGGGCAGTTCGGCGGCCTCGTCGACCGTCCAGCGGCCCAGCACAAAGTTGACCTGTTTGCCGCGGGAGAAGTCGCTGCCGATGCCGATGCGCAGGCGCGGGTACTCCTGGGTGGCGAGCATCTCCTGAATGCTTTTGAGGCCGTTGTGACCGCCGTCGGACCCCTTGGCGCGGAGGCGCAACTTGCCGAAGTCGAGGTTCAGGTCGTCGGTGAGCACCAGGCTGTTTTCGTTGGGTATTTTTTCCTTTTGCAGCCAGTAGCGCACGGCCTTGCCGCTGAGGTTCATGTAGGTGTTGGGCTTGAGCAGAACCAGGGTGCGGCCCTTGAATTTGACCTCGGCCAGGTCGCCGTGGTGGTCTGTGCGCCAGGCGCCGTCGAGATCGCGGCACAGGTGGTCTACGGCGGCGAATCCGACGTTGTGGCGCGTGCCGTCGTAATCCGCGCCCATGTTGCCCAATCCGGTGATGAGATATTTCATGTGCAGGAAAAATGCGCCGCAAAAGTAGCGGATTACCGATCTTTGCGGCATGAGATATTCGATAATTGCTTTTTTGTTGATCGTTTTGGGCGCCTACCGGCTGGCGTCCTGTTCCGGTGACGCGGGCGCTTCGCACATCGGCCCGCACGCACCCGATCGCCCCATGCCCAAAGAAGCCACCGATTCGGTCCAGCTTACCTTCAGCGATGTACACTACTGGAGCGAAGCCGGATACTTTAACGTGGTCGGCCTGGCCAACAACACCGACTACCGCTGGCGCCGGATGTGGGTGCGCATCACGCCGCTGGACGCCGGCGGACAGCCGCTTTCGGTCGATAAACAGCCGGGCGTGGTGGTTCCGGTGATGGCAGACGCCGTGCCACCGAGGGGACGCAGCAGCTTTTTTGCCAGCATTCCATTGGACAAGATTGACGGTACGCCGGCCGACTGCCGTTTGGGCACCGCAGGGGTCACGGAGGTCGAGTCCGGCCCCATCCTGATCCCTGCCGAGATCAGCGGTGTGCGCATTCTGGTGCACCCGGAGGGCGGCGGCGAGCCCCGCGAAACCGGGTGGACAACCCGCGTGTCCGTCACCAACCCGTTGCCCTTTGAGGCCCGGCACCCTTGCCTCGAAGCGCTGGTGTACGGCAAAGACGGCAAGCTCTGGTACAGCCAGTTGCTGGATCCGCTGGTGGACTCTACTGTTGTCATGCAGGAATACCCCGGCCCGATCCCCGCAGAGGGTTCCAAGTGGATGGCGTTCAACATCTCCTACCAGGGGTTGCCACAGGCGCTGCGGGACTCGCTGATTCGGAACGTGGACATCCAGTGCTTCAACAAGCGTGATTGACCCGGGCAGTTCAACCCGGCATCAGCTCGGGCGCCAGCCGAAGGGTCATCTCTTGCAGGTGCTGTATGGCCGCCGGTAGCGGCTGGCCGGCGAAGCGCCCGAGAAACAGGCGAATGGCGTCGGCGCCTTCGGTCCTGTCCAGTTTTCCTTCCTGATGGGCAGCGATTGTCCACAACCAGGGGAGGGTTGGCAGGTAATTGGGATCCAACGACCGTGCGGCGTCCCATTCCAGTACCGGTGCCGTGTGGTTCGACTTTAGCAGTTTGTCCGGCTTGTGCCCGCACAGCAGGGCCTCCCAGTAGTTGGCAAAAAACAGGTGTCGCCGGTGGTGCAACATTTCCTTCCGGTATGCCTTTAGCACCACCTCGGCATGGGTCTCTGCCTGCTGGTATTTTCCCAGCAGGTTGAAGGCGCCGATCATGTATGCCGCGTGCCCGATCTTGTTGTGAAATGCAGTGGAACGCCTGGCCTCGGCTGCGACCGAACGCAGCACCTGCAAGGCATCGTCGCCCAGGCGCAGGCGAAGCAGCACACCGGCAAGGTTATTGGCGTAGTACAGGCGGTCGGCGTTGGCATTGCGCAACGACAGGTACCCAAAGGTGGCCGCCAGTTCAAATTCCTGTTTTTGGGCATGGTACAACAGACGCTGGCTGTAATAATTGGTGAGAATACGGCGCGAGTACAGGCGACCGGCGGCAAAGGCGCGCTCCATGTAGTCCAGCTTGTCGGGCAGCAATGCGTACCGGCGCCGGCGGTAGGCGAAAAAGATCAATCGGACAAAAGCCAGGATGCGGTTGTGCCCGTCGAGGGTTTCGTCGTAAAAAACCTCCTCCAGCCAGGCGCTCCATTCCGGCTCGCCGGGCGGGGCAGATTGGTCGGACAGGCACCTGGTCAGGCGATAAAGTGCTTCCGATACGGCCTCGGCCCTGATGAATGCTTCCTTGTTTTTTTCCAGAAAATACTCTACCGCCTCGATACTCCCGGTGCGCATGCGGATCAGCAGGTAATGGCGCAAGGAACGGGCCAGCAGGTACAGTTTCTGAAAGTGAAACCAGTCCGGCCCCGCCTGCTCAAACAGCTTGAGCAGTTGTTTCTCGGCGACAGCATCGATGTTATCGGTGTATACGGCCATTTCCATGCGGCTGAGCCAGTCAAAACGGCGGTCGACATCAACGGCGTCCAGGTGTTCCTGTATCCACTTTTTGACGTGCGAGTATTTCCGCTTGTCAATCTGGTCGGAAAAAACCACCGGACGGCGCGAATGTTCGGCCAGTTGATGCAGAATGGCCACCCGCTCCGGGTCCTCAAAACGCTGAATACCGAGGAGATAGTCGATCTCCAACGGCAGCAGGGTGTCGGCGAATGCCTGAAAAGTGTGCAGCTTCGGGCGCATGGTGGGGATGCCCGAAGTTACGCCATATTTACAAGGTTATACCGCCGTCTACACTGATCACCGCGCCATTGATGTATGCTGCCTCATCGGAAGCTAGGAATGCGTATACCGCTGCGATTTCTTCGGGGGTGCCCAGGCGTTTGACGGGCACCTTGTCCTTCATGCCGTTGAGCACCTCTTCGGGCATGGCCTGCACCATTTCGGTGGCGATAAAGCCCGGCGCCACGGCGTTGACGGTCACGCCTTTGCGACCCATCTCTTTGGCCCACACCTTGGTCATGGCGATCACGCCGGCTTTGGTGGCGGCATAGTTGGTCTGGCCGAAATTGCCGTACAGCCCCACCACCGAACTGGCGTTCAGAATGCGTCCGTATCCCTGTGCAACCATGTGGGCGGCCACAGCCCGCGTGCAGTGAAATACACCGCTGAGGTTGATGTCTATGACCTGATCCCACTGCTGCTCCGTCATCTTGAGCAGGGTGGCGTCGCGGGTGATGCCGGCGTTGTTGATCAGGATGTCGATGCGGCCAAAAGCCCCCAGGGTTTGTTCGACGGCAGCGGCCACCGCTGCTTCCTGTGACGTGTCCACCGGCACAAACAACGCCTGGTGACCGTCCGATTGAAGTTCTATTACCAGAGCGTTGCCGCGTTCAGCGGCGACATCCCAAATGGCCACAGCCGCTCCCTCGGCGGCAAAACGAAGGGCGGTAGCGTGGCCGATACCGGCAGCGCCGCCGGTGATCACAACCGTTTTGTTCTTGAAACGCATGGGTTTGCTTTTTGGGCAAAATTAACGCCAAAGGGCCTGTAAAAACAGGCCGACGAAGTCAAAATGAAAAACGGCCAATACTCGGTCTATGCCGTTTTTTTTTATACAAATGAATAAAGATCAATTTTTTATCTGGAAATACTGTTTTCCGTCAAGGGGTACAAGTTCTACCTGTCCGGATGCATCGGCGCGTGCTTTTTCGATCTTTGGGCAAGCGAACCGAACTGCTCCGGAGTCGCGCACTGCGCTATGTCCTATACTGTTGCCACAACCTTGTTGCTGCTTGTGTTTACCGGCTTGATGGTTTTTTTAGCCATCCGCGGCGCACGAAAGACGCGCACGATGGCCGATTATGCCCTGGGTAGTCAGGGTTTTCCGGCGTACGTCGTCGCGCTGTCCCTCGCAGCGTCCATCACCAGTGCCGCCACGTTCGTGATCAATCCGGGTTTTGTGGCCGTGTTTGGGTGGAGCGCTTTTCTGGCCATGGGCCTGATGTTGCCGGCTGCGCTGTTTGTTTCGCTGATCGTGCTCACCAAGAGCTTCCGGCGCTACGGGGCCTCGGTAAAAGCGGCCACGCTGGCGCAGTGGATGGGCAAGCGGTACAACAGCCGCGGGCTGGAGACCTGGTTTGCCGTGCTGTCGCTGTTGCTGATCACCTTTATGGTCCTGATCTGCGTGGGGGTTACCAAGGTGCTGGCCAAGGCACTGGATGCGCCCGAACTGTGGGTGCTCATCGGTTTTGTGACGGTTGTTTACGGGTATATGATGTTCGGCGGCGCCAACGCCATGGTATACACCAACAGCATACAGGCAACCCTCATGATCGCCGTTGCCGTGATATTACTCGCTTCCGGCCTTCCTGAAACCGGTGGGTTGTGGCAACGCCTGTCGGCAATCGACCCCATGCTGACCTCAACTTATAATCCGGCCAGCCCACTTTTCCGCGACTGGTTCGAGGTGGTCTTTTGCAACGCAGTGGTGGGCATCGCCATCGTTTGTCAGCCCCACATCATCACGCGTTCGCTGCTGCTGCGGCGCGACGGGGACGTCAACCGCTATCTGGTCATCGCCATCGTGGTGCAAACACTGTTTTTTATGGTGTTGCTCACCGGTTTTTTTGCGCGTTTGCGGTACCCCGAGCTGCAGCGCGAAGGGCAGGCGCTGCCACTTGACGGCATCGTTCCGGCGTATGTAGTGGATACCTTTCCTGTTTACGTCGGACTGCTGGTCATCCTCGGCCTCGTGTCGGCGGGCTTATCCACCCTCGAAGGGCTGATCCAGTCGCTTTCCACCACCATCACCACCGACCTGCTTTTCCCCCTGTCGCGCCGTTTGCGCGAGCGCGACGACCCGGCACAGGCCAAAAGGGTCAACCGGCTGGTGATCGGCGGGCTGGCCATCGCCACCTGCCTGTGGAGCTACCAGCAGCTGTTGTACCCCAACCTGAGCGTGGGCATACTGGCGCAAAACGGCGTGTACGCCTTTTTTGCCGCCGCCTTTGTGCCGGTGCTGTTGGGCATTTACGGAAAAAACGTGCGCACCGCCGCACCGGCCGCCGCCTCCGTCACCGCCATCGTGGTGCACTTTAGCGTGTATTATGGCGGACTTACTCCTTACACCAACGGCGCCGTGCGCAACCCGGCGGTCGCCTGCACGCTGGCCATCCTGGCTGCGCTCACGGTCGGACTGCTCGTCCAGGCCGGCCGCCGCCGTTCAACTCAAAACGCATAACCGATCTGATTCGCCATGCAACCCAACGCCACCATCCTGTCTACCGGTTCCTGTGCCCCCGAACGGGTGGTTGAAAACGCCTGGTTCAACCAGCTGCTGGGCGAGGATGTAGACACCTGGCTGCGCACCAACGTGCACATCCACCGCCGCCACTGGTGCGCCGAGGGGGAGAGCACGGCCGACCTGGCGGAACGGGCCTGCCGCGCCGCGCTTGAGCGGGCCGACTGCCCACCGGAGGCGGTCGACCTGCTGATCGTGGCCACCGACACGCCGGAGTTCATCTCTCCCTCCACCGCCTCCGTGGTGCAGGACCGGCTGGGGCTGACCCGCGCCGGCACGTTCGACCTGAACACCGCCTGCGCGGGTTTTGTCACGGCCCTCGACGTCGGCGCCAAGTACATCCAGGCCGATGGCCGGTACCGCCGCGTGCTGGTGGTGGGCGCTTACGCCATGAGCAAATACCTGAATCTGGAGGACAAAAAAACCGTCACCCTGTTCGCCGACGGGGCCGGAGCGGCCCTGCTGGGCGCCACCGACAACCCCGCGCTGGGTCTGCAGGCCTCCCGGCTGCTCACCCGCGGTGAGTACAATACCTGGATGGGCATCTACGCCGGCGGCGCGCACGAGCCCGTCACGGAAGACACCATCGCCCGGCACGCGCACCAGCTGCAATTTGTGCACAAATTTCCCAAAGAACTGAATCCGGAGATCTGGTCCGAACTCGCCCGCGGGTTGTGTGCGGAGAAAGGCATCTCCCCCGGTGATATTGATCATTTTTTCATCACGCAAATCAACATAAATTCGATCTGGGAAACGATGGACCGGCTGGGTGTCGACCGCGACAAAGCAGCCACCATCATGCACGAGTACGGTTACACCGGCTCGGCGTGCATCCCCATGGCTTTCGACCAGTGGATGCAGGCCGGCAAGGTGAAGCCCGGCGACAAGGTGTTGTTCATTGGCTCCGGCGGTGGACTCGCATTTGGCGCCGCACTGTTTTATTTGTAAAAAAACTATGCTTGCCCATGGCTGATTGCCGGCAATACGACTGGTTGGAAAAGTGGAACCTGTACAGTCCGGACAAAACGGCTGTCGAACTCTGCGAAAGCGGGGAATCCATGACCTATGCGGCGCTCAACCGATGCGCGCATCGGCTGGCCTGGTTGCTCCGGGACGCGTTCGGCGTGAAAAAGGGCGATCGGGTGGCTGTGCTCGCCGAGTTCGGCCTGGAATACATCGCGCTGTTCGGCGCCGCCCAAAAGGCGGGCTTTATACTGGTGCCCATCAATTACCGGCTGGCCCCACCGGAAGTAGCGTACCTGTTGGACAATGCGGCGCCCACAGTGCTCGTGCTGGACGACGCCAAATACGCGCATCTGGCGACGACAGCCACGACGGTGCTGCCCCTCGGCGAATTGGTCGCTGCCTGTCGCCAGGCCGCCGCCGCAGTGTCTGTCGATCCTTTTCCGGCGGAAAGCCTTCACGAGCTCGACCCCGTATTCATCCTGTACACTTCGGGCACCACCGGGTTCCCCAAAGGCGCCCTGTACACCCACGGCATGCTGTTCTGGAACAGCATCAACACCGCCATGTCGCTGATCGTGAATACCGAGAGCCGGACGCTCAACGTGATGCCGCCTTTCCACACCGGCGGCTGGAACGTGTTGCTCACCCCGTTTCTGCACCATGGCGGCTATGTGTGCCTTCAGCGCAAGTTCGACGCGGGCGCCGCCCTGCGGCTGTTGCAGGAAAAACAGGTGACCATATTCATGGCCGTTCCCACCATCCTGCAGATGATGGCCAACGAAACGGCGTTCGAACAGGCAACCTTCCCGCACCTGCTGTACCTGATCGTCGGCGGCGAGCCCATGCCGATCCCGCTCATCGAACGCTGGCACGCCAAAGGGGTGCCCGTGCGCCAGGGCTACGGCATGACCGAGGTCGGCCCCAACCTCACGTCCCTGCACCAGAACGACGCCATCCGCAAAAAAGGCTCCATCGGCAGACCCAATTTTTACGTGGAAACCCGGCTGACAGACGAAAACGGGCACGACGTACCCACCGGCGCCTCCGGCGAACTGTGGCTGCGCGGCCCTATGGTGATGCCCGGGTACTGGAACATGCCGGAGGCGACACAAAAAACATTCTCCGACGACGGCCAGTGGTTCCGCACAGGCGACCTGATGCGACAGGACGACGAACAATACCTCTACGTGGTCGACCGCCTCAAAAATATGTACAAAAGCGGCGGAGAAAATGTTTACCCGGCCGAGGTGGAACGTGTCCTGCAAACCTGCCCGGACGTAGCAGAGGTCGCCGTGGTGGGTGTACCCGATGAGAAGTGGGGGGAGGTCGGAAAAGCGTACATTACCCCCAAAGCCGGAGCAGCATGGCATACCGAAGCGTTTCTGGACTTCTGCAGGGCCCACCTGGCCCGGTTCAAAGTACCCAAATACGTGGTGGTGGTGGATGCGCTCCCGAAAACCGACTCCGGAAAGATAGACCGAAAAGCACTCCGTACCCTTGCCCGGGACACGGTGTCTTGAATATTTTTTAACCAAAAACACTTAACTAAATTTCGACAGTATGAAAATGTTTCGTTTGCTTATGCTGGGTCTGCTGGTGGCGGGCCTGAGCTTCTCCGCCTGTGAAGACGAGGACGACGACAACGCGTCCTGCACCGACGGCATCCAGAACCAGGGTGAAACCGGCGTGGACTGCGGAGGCCCCTGTGCCGCCTGCCGCGAAGGCGTGCACGGCACCTGGTACTCGTTCCCGGTGGCGCCCATTCTGGCCAACTTCGCCGATTCAATCGTCGCTAAATTCGAGACCAACAACACCTATGTGGTCGACAGCTACAAGGCGGGCGCCAAAACAACCCTCACCGGAACGTACACCCAAACCAAATCGGGCACCGGCAACATCTGGACCATCGAACTCAACCAGACCACACCCACCGTGCTGACCTCCAAGGGCATGTTCGAAGTGACCGACAACAACACCAAGATGAAGTACGAAGTGGTGCAAACCACGCCGGACATCGGCGCCGCGCCGCCCACCCCCGCCGGCGGCTTCGGCAGCAGCACTTTTAACGGTGTGGCCCTGGGCGCCGCAAACATTCAGAATTACGTGCGCAGACAGTAGGCGTGTCGAATGACGAGTGTCGAATGACGAGTGTCGAGTGTCGTGTACGCTTGATTATCCGGGATGACCAAGCGTACACTAATTCGACACTCGACATTCGACACTCGACATTCGAAATTCGGTTTTTCTTTTCTCAAACTTTCTTCCATGCGGCATTTTTCCATTTATTCCTTACTGCTTTTGCTGTGCGGGATTCCGGCACTGCTTTGGGGTCAAAACAGCCCGGGAGCCGGGGGCTTCAGCGGCTTCGACAAGGTTTTGCCCGACAAGGCCAACAAGGAACTCCAGATGTACTGCTATTTCTACACCCAGGGCGTGGGCGCCAACTGGTTCCCGTCGAACGACTTTCTAAAGGGCCAGATCGTCGGCCGCCTTTTCGGCGCCAACACCACCACGACCTCCGACAGCATCACCGGCTGGTACGCCGAACAGCGCGCATTGCCGTTTTTTGTCTACCAGCCCAAAATATTCGACGGCAAGGCTACGCTGCGCGCCTCGTTCGAGATCGACTGGACCATCGGCGACGTGGCCTACGGCGCAGGCGGCAACTTCGGCTCCGCCATCGCTGCAGACCAGGTGAACATCCAGACCCAAAACCTGGAGATGGAGTGGGTGCCGGCCAAAAACTGGACGGTCAACATCGGGCTCCAGCGCATGTACGACACGCCCCACGACGCCTACCGCACCGTTTTCGACAAGATGGCCACCACCGGATACCGGCTCGCCTACTGGGGCACCGACGGCGCCGGCATCAGCGTGCGCCGCCAGACGGACTACACCAAGGTCAAGGCCGGCTTTTACAAGCTGTATGAAAACAACGTGGAGCTCAACGACGACGTGTCGCTCACCGAGCTCACCTTCCAGCAAAACCTGACCCAGACCTGGAACGCCGGCGGCTCCCTATACTGGGTACGCGACCGCTCCTCGGGCAAGGGCGGCGTCAGCATCCTGGGCCAGGGGCTGCCCAGCCTGCTCACCGTGTACAACGGCGCCTACCGCTTCCCGCTGGGCAGCGACCCCTACCGCGCTGATGTGCTGTGGCTCGGCGGCTTCTTTAGCCGCAACGAGGACTTTATGCTCGACCCCTGGCTGCTTTCCGGATTCCTCAACTACAATTTTGGCACGGTGGAGCAGCGCAGCGAAAGCACCGGCAGCTGGCGCAAAACGGCCGACATCGGCGGCCTCGGCGCCAACCTGCGCGCCGGATACCGCTACGGGCAGACGCCCAACGACGCCGTCACGCTCGACCTCCTGTTTACCTCCGGTGATAGCGACGGGCTCGACGACGGCCGGTACTCCGGCGTCATGACCGGCAACACCTGGGGCAGCCCCGCCGCCATCTTCATCGGCCACGGCGGATACCTGCTGTTCCCCCATGGCAATGTGGTCAACCGGTTCGTGGCAGCGGTCACCGACATCTCCAACGTGGGCTACGGCGTCGCCGGCGGCACCCTGAACGTGGCGCGCGACATCATTCCCAACAAGCTGCACGCCAAGGTCGGCGGCGCTGCGGCATGGGCCCCTGTGGCGCCCTCCGGCGGCGGCAACGCCCTGGGCATCGAAGGAAACGCCAAAATCGGCTACGACCTCGGCGCCTTCCTCACCGTGGAAGCCCACGCCGCCTACCTGGCCCTCGGCGATTTCTACGACGCACCGGCCGTCAACGGCAACGCCACCACACGACCCACAGACCCCTGGGTCGCCTTCGTGTGCCTCAAATGGCTCATCTTTTAACACCCTGCACGCCATGAAAAAATACCTCCTGCTGCTCACCCTGCCCCTGATCCTGCACGCCTGCTCCATGAACCGCAAACTGCCGGAATACACCCGCCTGGACGAGATACCCTACCCGTTCGCCGTCAAAAAGATCAATTTGCCGGACGACATCACCCTGGCGTACGTCGAGGAGGGACAAGGCCCACAAACGATCATCTTTGTCCACGGCCTGGGCAGTTACCTGCCCGCGTGGAAAAAAAACGTGGCAGACCTGCGCACGAGCTACCGCTGCATCGCCATCGACCTGCCGGGATACGGGCACTCCGGCAAGGGCAACTACCCGGGCTCCATGCAGTTCTACGCCCGTGTGATCCGCGACTTCGCGCAAGCCAAACAACTCGACAAGGTGGTGCTCGCCGGCCACTCCATGGGCGGACAAATCGCGCTCACCGCCGCCCTCGCCTACCCGGAGCTGGTGGAGCGGCTCATCCTCGTCGCCCCGGCCGGGTTCGAGACCTTCAACAAGGGACAGAAACAGTGGTTCCGCGACGTGCTGCCGCCCGACGCCGTGCGCCTCACCACCGTCGAGCAAATACGCACCAACCTGGCCTACAACTTCTACCGGCTGCCCAAAGACGCCCAGTTCATGATCGACGACCGCATCGCCATGCGCTCGGCCGAGGACTTTCCCGCGTACTGCCACGCCGTGTCCGCCAGCGTAAAAGGCATGGTCGACGAGCCGGTGTACGAATTCCTGCCCCAGGTCAAACAGCCCACCCTGTGCCTCTTCGGCGAAAACGACAACCTCATCCCCAACCGCTACCTGAACCCGGGCCCCACCGAACACGTGGGCCAAACCGGCGCCAACCGCATGCCCCACTGCAAACTGGTGATGCTGCCCAAAACGGGGCACTTTGCGATGTTTGAAAGCGCTGAAAAGGTGAACGCGGAGATTAGGGTTTTTTTGGGGGAGTGATGGGCGTCAGGCAGATTTAGCGGCGAACATGCTGGTTTTGACAACATTTTTGCCCGGCTGGATTGTTTTTTAAATGAATCATGCTTATATTTGTGTTGACTATATGCACCACAGAATGTTAGCAGACCTGATCACCATTTCACCTGAAATACAAAGCGGCACGCTATATTAGCTGCTGACTAAACAAGTACTACATGAGCGAACTAGAGATTCGACAATCCATCATCCAATTATTGAGCAGGATGTCCTTGGATCAACAATACAAGCTGCTGGAGTTCATCAACGCTATGCTGGTGGTGCAACGGGCGGAGAAGGCAAAGGCAAAGGGCATTTTACAATTTGCCGGGATTTTTGATGCTTCAGACACGAAAGCCTTTGAAGCATCACTGAAGGATTGTGAGCAAATTGATAAAGATGAATGGTAGGTACCTGCTGGATACAAACATTGTAATCGCACTATTCGATGGGGACCAACTTGTTATTGATCAGATCGAGCAAGCTGTTGAAATATTTGTGCCATCGATAGGGTTAGGTGAATTGTATTATGGAGCATTTAACTCTGGAAAGCGGCAAACCAATATAGATCGTGTCGATCAACTGCGTACTCAAGTTACAGTCCTGGACTGCGACGATTTTACCGCAAATACTACGGACAAATCAAGAAGGGCTTAAAAGATAGAGGAACGCCGATACCGGAGAATGATATCTGGATAGCTGCCATTGCTATGCAAAATGAATTGACCGTAGCCACCCGGGACAACCACTTCGAGCATATTGAAGAGCTGAATGCCGAAAAATGGTGAAAGGAATAACACACGCCGCCTAACAAAGTACATGACATCCATGCCTTGCAAATGCTCGGCACGGCGCATGTTCAAGCCGTTCATAAAACGCCCAAAAACAAGGAACCCCAAAAGCCCCCGAACTTATTGGCAACGAGAAAGACGACAGTTTTTCGGGCGCCAATGGTGCTTTTCATTACCCGGTCTTCATTTTTGGGTGCGGAAGATGCGTTTTTGGGGGAGTGATGGGGGAACAGACGACACTAAACATTGGCGTGGACAGATAAGCACCAACATTGCGTACCCGTGTTTTTGCGCAGAGGGGTTGTTTGTTTGGAAAGAAGGGTATATATTTGCAGAGTGCTTATACGTTTGCTTGTTCACTTGTGCAGCACAGGGTGTGTTTGGTGGTACGTGAAAACGCAAATTCGGCCTTCGCCGATTGTCGATTTTCCCGCAACTAACGGATAAGTAAGACACGCAATGCGGGATAAGTGCTTTTTTGGGTGGTTATACGCAATGTGGGTTTTTAGTTAGTCGTTAGTTGCGGGAAAGCAGTAGTTGGCTGCTATAAAAATAAAACTTATGATAGAGACTAGAGAAATCACGGCAGAACAGTTAAAGATGATCCTCTCATACAGCGAAGATCATTATAAAGATATAAAATCAAAAAGGATTACTCCGGGAAAATTAACAAGATCGTTATCAGCATTTGCTAATGCGGAAGGTGGTGAATTATTCATCGGAATTGAAGAAGTGAAGCAAGGAGATGGTGTTAAAAAACGAGTATGGGATGGTTTCACAGATGTAGAAGAAGCAAACGGACACATTCAAGCATTTGAGGAACTTTTTCCTCTAAGCGATGAATTTTCCTATACCTTCTTATCTGTCCCAACTGAAACGGGACTAGTTCTACAGATTGGAATATTGAAAACTAGAGAGATCAAAAACGCATCTAATGGAACGCCATATAAAAGAAGAGGTGCCCAAAACCTTCCCGTAAACACATCAGAAGGACTTGAAAGACTCAAATTAGATAAAGGAATAATTTCCTTTGAAGACAATACAGTAAATGCTTCGGAGGAGATTATTTCGGATTCTTTGAAAATTTTCGAATTCTTAATTCAGGTAATACCTACAACTGAACCAAGACCGTGGCTTAAAAAGCAGTTGCTTTTGCATCAAGGGAAACCTATCGTTGCTGGAGTTTTACTTTTTGCAGATGAACCACAAGCTGCCCTCCCTAAGAGAAGTGCGATTAAAATATATAGATATGTAACCAATAAAGAAGCAACAAGAGAAACTTTAGCATTTCAACCATTGACTATAGAAGGTCCTATCTATGACATGATATATGAAGCTGTCGAAAAGGTAAAAGAAATAATCGAAAATATAAGTATTCTAACTCCTGAGGGTATGGAAACCACGAATTATCCAGAAGAGACCTTACATGAAATTATCACAAACGCAGTATTACATAGAGATTATAGCATTGCCTCAGATATACATATTAGAATTTTCGATAACCGTGTTGAAATTGAGAGCCCCGGCAAACTCCCTGGTCATATAACCGTAAATAATATATTAAATGAGCAAGCAGCGAGAAATGGGAAGCTTGTTCGACTGGTTAACAAATTTCCTAACCCTCCGAATAAAGATGTTGGTGAAGGTTTAAATACTGCCTTTGATGCTATGAAAAATTTACGGCTTAAGCCTCCAATAATCGAAGAAACTGAAAACTCTGTACGGGTAATTATAAGGCATGAAAGATTAGCATCCCCTGAAGACATCGTAATGGATTATTTAGAAAGTCATGAGGAAATAAAAAACTCAATAGCTAGAGAGTTAACTGGAATTCAGTCCGAAAATTCAATGAAAGATGTATTTATAAGATTACAAAAAAGAGAGCTAATTGAAAAAGTGCCTGGAAAAAGAGGTCCTGCTTCTGCATGGAGAAAATGTAGCACAGCAGCCAATCGAGTAGGGAGCGGTGAGCCAAAATGACCCACCGCAGCCCTCTCACACCACCGTGCGTACCGGCCTGGTACACGGCGGTTCACCGAACAGTATCCTTGTACTTGACTTGCAGATAATACTTCAGGAATGACACATAGC